>DHUL01000030.1:0-211 GCA_002409145.1 Bacteroidales bacterium UBA5235 | reverse complement strand
TTCGGCGGCCACATTGGCCCAGTTAGGATTGAGGGCGGGGAACTTGCTGCCGGCAACGAGAGTGTTCCACTCGGGTGTCCAGAGATGGTATTCGAGTACGGTCTCACCGTTCTGGATGTGCCATACGGTTCCTTTGTAGACCTTGATCTCGGCAGTGTTCCACTCCCCTGCCGGTTTGGCATTCTGCGGAACAGCAGGGATCAGGTCATAG
>DHUL01000043.1:1681-3747 GCA_002409145.1 Bacteroidales bacterium UBA5235 | reverse complement strand
GATCCGGCGGCGCATCAGACGAGAACGACACGGAAGATAAAGAACAGGCTTAAAGGAGGGAAGCTCCGTTTGTGAAAAAGCTGATAGATATTCAGAGCAGTCCGGTAGCCCCTCTTTTGGACTTGCTTCTTAAGAATAAATCGACAAAGAAAAACATCATCTGGGCGACCGAAACCTATGATAAGCTGGGAGACGACTTCACAGATAAGGAACAGATAAGCCGCAGCTTTCTCTTGCAGCACGCGGACATCATCAAGCCGAGAATCCAGAAGTCACAGGAAGCGCAGCAGGAGCGCACACGAAAAAAGGCCGAGGTTTTCACCCCGGCATGGCTGTGCAACCTGATGAACAATTATTGTGATGAAGAATGGTTCGGCAGGAAAGACGTATTCAATGTAGAGAACGATGACCATACATGGACGGTTATCGAAGAACCGATTGAGTTTCCGAAGCGCAAAACATGGAAACACTACGTGGACTCCAGACGGCTGGAAATTACTTGCGGTGAAGCACCTTACCTTGTTTCCCGGTATGATGTCTCGACCGGAGAACTCATCGTTCCACCGAAACGGAGAATCGGACAGATGGATCGGAAACTCCGAATCGTGAATGAAAATGCCAGGGACTATGATGAATGGGTGAAGTGGACGATCCGGGCATTCGAAGCATCCTATGGGTATGAGTACCAAGGGGACAATCTTCTGATAGCGCGAATCAACCTGCTGCTGACGTTCATCGATTATTACAGGGAGCGTTGGGATAAAGAACCGGACGAAAAGCTTCTGCAAACGATCGTGAACAAAATTGTATGGAATATCTGGCAGATGGATGGCCTTAAGGACACAGTACCCCTTGGAAAGCTGTACGAGGAATTCCGGCAGATGACGTTTTTCGATATGTACTCTGAAATGACGGATATGGCAGATGAAGAACCCGAGGCCATACCCTGTAAGATATACAACTGGAGAAAGAACAACTCCATTCTCTTCAAAAAGCTTAAGGAGATGAAAGTCATGGGCAAAAAACTTTTTAATTTCGTTATTGGCAATCCACCGTATAACGAGGACTTTGAAAATTCCGGCAGCAACAAGAATTTTGCAAAACCTGTATATAACCAGTTTATGAATGCGGCATATGAAGTCGCTGATAAAGTAGAACTTATTCATCCAGCACGTTTCCTTTTTAATGCTGGCAGTACACCTAAAGCATGGAACGAGAAAATGCTTAATGATGAGCATTTTAAAGTTCTTGAATATGAAGCAAACAGTACTGCTGTGTTTCCTAATACGGATATTAAAGGAGGAGTTGCGATAACATATCATGACTGTGATGTGAAATATGCTCCAATTGAAATCTTTACATCATTTCCTGAGCTTAATTCCATTCTAAAAAAGGTAAAGCCATTGTCCGATGCTTTTTTAAGTACCATCATTTCTGGCAGAGGTGTATACAAACTTTCAGATAAGGCTCTGGAAGAACACCCAGAAATAATTGAAATTCAGTCTAAGGGACACAAAAAGGACGTAGGCGCTGGAGCTTTTAAGAAACTTATAAATATTGTCTTTTTTGAGGATAAGCCCTCGGATGATTATGAATACGTGAAATTCTTAGGCCTTGTATCAGGAAAAAGAATTTATTGTTGGGGAAGAAAAGACTATCAGGATGTTCCAGAGAGTTTTTACAAATATAAAGTGTTTATACCAAAAGCCAATGGAAGTGGTGCACTCGGTGAAGTACTTTCTACACCCATAATCGGGGAGCCCATAATCGGGGCTACTGAAACATTTTTATCCATAGGATCTTTTGATACTTCAGGAGAAGCGGAGCATTGCCTTAAGTATGTGCAGAGTAAATTTGCCAGAGTAATGCTTGGTATTTTGAAAATTACACAAGATAATACAAAAGATAAATGGTCATATGTCCCGCTTCAAGACTTTACCTCATCCTCCGACATCGATTGGTTGAAATCCGTTCACGAGGTTGACTTGCAGCTTTACCGCAAGTACGGGCTTGATGAAAAGGAGATCAATTTCATAGAATCACATGTAAAGGAGATGGCGTGATGG
>DHUL01000043.1:0-1590 GCA_002409145.1 Bacteroidales bacterium UBA5235 | reverse complement strand
CGATCTTCAGCTTTACCGAAAGTACGGGCTTGATGAAAAGGAGATCAATTTCATAGAATCACATGTAAAGGAGATGGCGTGATGGCAGCAATCAAGATTAAAGCAGCCACAAAAGTCACTCCTCAATGCTATGCGTACACGACGCCGGGAGTGCCAGCGCATGACGGCTGGACAAAGATCGGATTTACAGAGCGGGAGGTTGAGACTCGCATTAAAGAGCAGACACATACAGTTGGTGTGCTGCATAAAACGTGGTGGCACCTGCGCGCTGCATACATGACGGAACCGTTCGGAACATTTACAGATAAGGACTTTCATGCCTATCTTAAGAAGCTTAGCGTTTCCAGAGAAGAAGGTACGGAGTGGTTCCGCATTGAGCCAAACACCGCAAAGGGTAATTTTTTCGATTTTACCCAGAATCACGGCGTTGTTTCCGATGATGACGCGGACGCTGTCATTCCGTATCAGCTCCGCGACGAGCAGAACAAAGCTGCTGAGATGACACTTGATTATTTCAAGTCTCACAGCAATGGTGAATTTTTATGGAATGCGAAGCCGCGTTTTGGGAAAACACTTTCAGCTTATGATCTGTGCAAGAGACTTGATGCAACGAACATTCTCATCGTTACGAACCGCCCGGTGATTGCGAACTCATGGTATTCGGACTATGAGACGTTTTTCGGCCCGCAGTCCGGCTATCTGTTTGTCAGCAATGTGGACGGCATCAAGGATAAAAAATATGTGATGAGCCGTCAGGAGTATCTTGATAGGCTGATGGATGAACACCACCAAATCAAAGGATGCATTGAGTTTGTGAGCTTGCAGGATCTGAAAGGTTCCATCTATTTCGGCGGGCAGTATGACAAGTTATCAGAAGTAAGCGCAGAAAAAGGCCTAAACTGGGACATTCTCATTGTTGATGAGGCTCATGAAGGCGTGGATACCTACAAGACGGATACAGCCTTCAGTCATATTCATCGCAAGTGGACGCTTCATCTTTCTGGAACACCGTTTAAGGCATTGGCAAGCGACAAATTTGCGGATGATGCGATTTTCAACTGGACATATGCGGACGAGCAGAAGAAAAAGCGTGATTGGGATGATTCCAGCGAGATAGAGAATCCGTATGAAAACCTTCCACGGCTCAGTCTGTTTACATACCAGATGTCGGATATTGTCCGCAATAAGGTGAAGCAAGGCATTGAGCTTGCAGACAATGATGTTGAGGAATACGCGTTTGACCTGAACGAATTCTTCAAGACGAACGAATCCGGCAAGTTTATACATGACACGGATGTGGACAGGTTTCTCGATGCACTGACATGTCAGGAGAAGTTCCCGTTCTCTACATCGGAACTGCGAAATGAACTGAAGCACACGTTCTGGCTATTGAACCGTGTGGCGAGCGCAAAGGCTCTGGCAAAGAAGCTTGAACTGCATCCGGTGTTCAAGGATTATAAGATTATCCTCGCTGCCGGTGACGGCAAGCTGGATGACGATGACGAAAATGAGAAGGCATTCGATCGCGTCACCGAGGCCATCAAAGAAGATGATAAGACCATTACCCTGTCTGTTGGCCAGTTGACGACC
>DHUL01000066.1:12676-12844 GCA_002409145.1 Bacteroidales bacterium UBA5235 | reverse complement strand
GCGGTTGCCGTCTTTCCCTGCCTCAGCATCGGGGTGTTTGGCATTGTCAAGGATCTGCATCTCAGGAGCAGTCTTGTAAATAAAATCCCACTCCGGACCCTCCTGTGCCAGGTAGAAGATGCCACTGTTGCCACCTTCCGAGATCTTCCATTCCAGCTTGAGATGGAA
>DHUL01000066.1:388-12550 GCA_002409145.1 Bacteroidales bacterium UBA5235 | reverse complement strand
CTTCCATTCCAGCTTGAGATGGAAATTCGAATACTTTTTGTCATAGATGATGTCACCGCCGCCACCGCCGGCTTCACCCCTGCCGGAGCCGATACAATGCAGGGTGCCGTCAACAACTTCCCACCCCTGTTCGGGGAATGTGGCCTTGTTGTAGTTGCGCCAGCCCTGTGTGCCTGACCCGTCAAAAAGGAAGGTCCAGACCTCAGCTTCAGTCGATTTCTTTTCAGCATTCTTTTTCTCCTTTCCTGATCCGCAGGAAATAAATGAGACAGCCAGGAGAAGAACGAACAATGTTTTTACCAGTTTCATAAGTTATTGATTTTTAGTATTTATTTAGGTTTCATTATCATGCAGGCATTTCGGGAAGTGACCATCCTGAGCGGTAGTTGTGCCTGATCATTTCAGCAGCGAACTGCCTGGCGTTTATCGGGTCGGTGTACTTGCTGTCGAATGTCGGGTGACCGTCAGTGATGTTGAAGTGATTTTCTGTGCATATCTCAATGGTTTCATCATCCCCGATATTGGTGAATTCCATTTTCTCGCCGTCCCACTCAAGTGTTTTGTTCAGTCCTTGAAGCCTTACTGCGAGAACTCCCATGACAACCATTTCGTTGAACGGTCCTGCTTCGGAGAAGTCTGATTTGGTCATGACTCTTGACTCGGGTGATTCCTTGGAAGCGCGGACCCAGTCCATCTCGTGGCTGGTGGTCACACGGCGCTCTGTCTTCGGTGAAGCTGGTACACGGCCTGTGAGAAGCCACGGGTCACGACCGTAGCATCCGCAGATCAGGGTGTCCTTTGAACCGTGGAATATACATCCGCCATCACCGTCATATGCTTTACCTTCAGGCCAATCTTTTGGTTTCATCGGAAGGATGCCTCCGTCAGTCCATGTAACCTCAACCTCGGGATACCTGACCTTCGACCCTTTGGGAGTGGGTCTTTCAGGGAATACAAGCTTGACCGACTGAGCATTCGGGGCACAGTCAGTAAGCAGCAGGGTTGAGTTGCCTTCGGCTCTTACAGGATACTTGAGTTTCAATCCCTTGAACACCGGATGAAGTATATGGCACGCCATATCACCCAGGGCGCCTGTACCGAAGTCCCACCATCCCCTCCAGTTCCAGGGTGTGTATATGCTGTGGTACGGACGCATCGGTGCCGGGCCGATGAAGAGATCCCAGTTCAGGGTTTCAGGTACCCATTCGCCTTTGGCAGGACGGTTCAGCCCCTGAGGCCATATCGGCCTGTTGGTAAAGGTCTCCACCTTCTTTACCTCACCTATCTCGCCGTTCTGGATCCATTCCATTATCAGGTTGACACCCTCGCCTGAAGAACCCTGGTTGCCCATCGAGGTGGCTACCTTATGGTTCGCGGCAAGCCTGGTAAGAAGCCTTGATTCATATACACTGTGCGTCAGTGGTTTTTGCAGGTAAACATGCTTCCCGAGAGTCATCGCCTGGGCAGCTGCAAGGGCATGGGTGTGGTCTGCCGTGGCAATGATGACAGCATCAATTGACTTATCCATCTCATCGTACATCTTCCTGAAATCCCAGAATTTCTTTGCTGAGGGGTAGGCATCAAATACCCTCTTGGAATAACCCCAGTCAACATCACAAAGTGCAACGATGTTTTCTGTCGAAGCAACATTCCTGATGTTGGTGGCTCCAACCCCACCGATACCGATGCCGGCTATGTTAAGCTTTTCGCTCGGGACACGATGACCCAGTCCGCTGACGACATTGCTGGGAAGAATAGTAAGTCCGGCAATTGCTGCACCTGTAGTGCCTACAAATGACCGTCTGGTGATTTTTCTTGTCTCTTCTTTCATATCATTCCAGGCTGAGTTCTTCAATGGATGGATAAAAATAGAAAATTCTCCAGAATAATTCTATTGCCACTTTAAAAATATGAAACCCGGAAGAGGTCTGGCAACCATATTAATAGCCAACTGTCGATACCATGGCCATCATCTGAATTGACAATATCAATGATCGTGTGTCTGACAGCAGTGAGGACTCGTTTATATTCAAAAGCATGGAAGAATGCTGTCAGGACAGGATAGTGAATGATCCTTGTCATCAAAAAGTATTACTTTGCAAAAAAAACAGATGGAAAGTCTGAGGTTTAATCTCGATCCCGGAGAGAATGACCGAACAAGCAGAATTCTGAAGGCTCTGTTCGGCGTAGTATGTATGGCTGCTGCAGTCACAACCGGAATAATGATGACCGGTTCTGACAAGATGACAACCAACAGTTTCATAGCCATAGCTTTCATAGGCCTTGTAGGGATATGGCTTCTGATATCAGGACTTGGTCTTACCGAAAGATATCTGGTCTTGCAAGTTGACAAAATAGTTCTGAGAGACAGGGCTTATGCCCCTGCCAGAACAATAAGCGCCTCAGATCTCCGGAAAGTTATGTTCAGCCAGCTTAAAATAACATTTATGCTAAAGTCAGAAGAGGTGATATCATTGCGTCTGGGGACCTTTTACAGTGAGAGTTCTGTGAGGATTATGGAGGCGATTGAGAAGTTCTGTGCCTCCAACAGCGTCCTGGCTGAAGGATTAGCGCCTGACGGGGAGGGTGCCGGTCATGAAAATTAGGATAGGAATGATAGGCGGAGGCGAAGGCTCTCTCATCGGGCCTGTGCACCGTATGGCAGCACGCCTTGACGGCCTCTGTGAACTTGTTTCCGGGGCTTTCAGCAGTAACCCGGAAATTTCACGGTCAACAGGATCAAAGGAGGGTCTTCCAGCTTCCCGCGTCTACGACAGCTGGCAGGAGATGATCACAGCCGAAAGCGCTCTGTCCGAAGAGTTCAGGCCTCACTTCATTACCGTGGTCACCCCGAATCACCTTCATTACGGCCCGGTTAAAATGGCCCTGGAGGCAGGATTTCATGTCATCTGCGATAAGCCCCTTTGCCTCAGTTTGTCTGAAGCCCTGGAGCTCCGGGACATAGTTGAGCGGTCCGGGAAACTGTTCTGCCTGACTCATAACTATACCGGTTATCCTATGGTTAAGGCCGCACGCGATATGGTGCTCTCAGGTGAGATCGGAACATTAAGAAAGGTAGTTGTCGAGTACCTGCAGGGGTGGCTCGCATCACCACTGGAGAGAACCGGCAACAGGCAGGCTGCCTGGAGGTCTGACCCGGCAAGGGCAGGCATTGCCGGGGCAATGGCTGACATAGGAACACATGCTTTCAACCTCGCAGAATATATCACGGGAGAAGAGGTGGTATCATTATCAGCAAAACTGCATTCAACAGTTCCGGGGAGGATCCTTGATGATGACGGCACAGTCTCACTCACCTTCAGGAACGGCATGAGCGGAGCGCTTCTGGCCAGCCAGGTAGCCACCGGTGAAGAGAACAACCTGTCAATAAGAATTTACGGTGAAAAAGGAGGACTGATCTGGCGACAGATGGAGCCAAACACTCTCACCCTCCTCCGGCATGATGCTCCGACTCAGATTATCAGGACCGGAGCCTCATTTGCCGGAATGGGTTTGACGGCATCAATGCATTCAAGACTGCCGGCAGGTCATCCTGAAGGATTCATTGAGGCATTTGCCAACCTGTACCGGAATTTTGCGATGCATATCATCGCGATAATTGAGGGGCATAAACCTGAGCTTGCGGCTGATTATCCCGGTATACATGAGGGGGTAAGGGGGATGAAGTTCCTCGAAGCAGCGGTATCTTCATCGCGGAACGGGTCAGTCACCATCAGAATTTAAAACCAATAAAATCAAGCCTTCCGGCATCCAATCACGGAGCGCTGTTGTCTGACAGTGCGGGAAACGGTATCCGGACTCTTATTTTTTCAGAAGGCCAAGATAATAATCCCTGCTTATCCTGATGCTCTCCATCGGTGTGTGTGTACGGCAGTTATCCTGCTCCAGGAACCAGTATTTCATGCCTGCTGTCCGGGCTTCGGCAAGAATCGGCCTGAAATCGATAATTCCCTCTCCAAGCGTTGCATCCTGTTTCTCAGGAGTGAGGTCCTTCAGATGCCACACCTCGAACCGGCCGGGGTATTTCCTGAAGTACGCCACAGGATCCTTTCCTGCAGCTGTTATCCATGCCAGGTCCATTTCAAAGATCACGAGCTTTGGGTCACTCTGTTCCAGGAGCATATCATATGGCACCCTGCCATTTATCTCCCTGAACTCCACCTGGTGGTTATGGAACCCGAAGGTGATGCCAGCCTTCCGGCACCTCTCCCCTGCTTTATTAAAGAAATCGGCTGCACGCTGGTAACCGTCGATGGTGTTGCTCCAGTCACCGGGAAGGGATGGCAGAATTATATATTTCATTCCGGCCTCTGCAGCGTCGTCAATCATCCGCTCATAGTTTTCAGGGTTAAGACCACTGTGCGAGCTGACAGCAACCATTCCGTTCTTTCTGACAAGGTTGCTGAATTCCTTCGGCTTCATACCGTAAAACTTTCCGTCACGATGGTCAGCGGCCTCAATCCAGTAATATCCTGTTTCTGCTGCTCCGGTAAGCGCAGTTGCAGGATCCTTACCCATGGCGTCACGAATAGTGTATAATGCAAGACCAGTCTTTTTTGCAGGTCCGGATGAAGCAATCACCTCGCTGTTAATAAACGGCACTGCAGCCATGACAAGGGCTGATTTCCTTAAAAAGTCTCTTCTGTTAGTCATTGTGTCAGGTTAAGGTTTAACAGATAATGAAGTTGTCTCTCCGATTTAATCAGGAATGAAGGGAAAACAAAAATAGCATTAAATTTATAAGATCAAAACCAGATAGTAATGAGGTTGTGGGAGAAACATAAGGAAGGAAGCCTGAGATGTACCCTGTGCCCCAAACTCTGTATCATCAGGCCCGGCGGGAGAGGGATCTGCGGCGCCAGGGAAAACCGCGAAGGAGAGATTTACCCGATTACCGCCGGAATCATTTCCGGATATGCCCTCGACCCTATCGAAAAGAAACCTCTTTACCACTTCTTTCCCGGGTCGGTGATACTTTCAGTAGGATCATACGGATGTAACCTCACATGCGATTTCTGTCAGAACTATCACATTTCACAACATTTTGCCGGGGATCAATCAGCCAGGCTCCATCCGGAAGAGCTTGTCCGCCACGCTGCAAATGCCCGTGGGAACATTGGCATCGCCTATACCTACAATGAACCGGTGATATGGTTTGAATACGTCACTGAAAGCGCCAGGCTTGCCCGTGAGAAAGGGCTCCGAAACGTCATGGTGACAAACGGGTATGTCAACCAGGAACCATTGAAGGAATTTATACAGGTCATTGATGCATTCAATATCGATCTGAAGGCATTCAGCAACGACTTTTACCGTCTGTATACAGGAGCTACCCTTAAACCGGTGATGCAGTCAATAAAAAGTGTGGCTTCATCAGGCAGGCACCTGGAGATAACCACTCTGATACTTCCGGGAATGAACGACTCACCCGATGAGATGAGGAGGGAGGCAGAGTGGATCTCTGAAAATGCCGGCAGGTCCGTACCGCTGCACCTCAGCCGCTACTTCCCGACGTACAGGAGGACCACACCTGCAACGCCGCCTGAAACAATATTAATGCTCAGGGAAATAGCTCAGGAGTACCTCGATTTCGTGTACACAGGCAACATGCCGGGCGATGAAGGTGGCAGTGACACGAGGTGTCCCTCCTGCCATACCACAGTGATCAAAAGATCAGGATATTATACCCGGATTACCGGTATTACAGATGAGGGACGTTGTGTAAAATGCGGCCGGCAGATCATTTCCGAAACAGAGATCTGAGTTGCGCCCGGAACTACTGTTTCGTAATGCTGCTCAGCTTCTCGAAGAACTCATTGACCTTGACGAAAAGCTCCTTGCGCAATCCCGCATAGTAAGCCCTGACAAGGGCCGGATTATCCTTACCATCGGGGTGATTAGCCCTGTCAATGAATTCATTGCGCATAACTACTGCCTCCTCGATCAGATTCTGCACCTCCACTTTCTTTGGCCCGTCATGAAGACTCGAAGCCATAAAACAATCGGAGATCAGTTCGAAGAAGAGAAAATCAATATCCTTTTTGAGACTTTTAATACTGGCCATTGCTGTTGATTTTGATGCAAATATATTGATTAATCCGCTACATCACCCTTTTTGTAATCATTCATGCTCCGGTCAGCAAGAACTGAATAGATTGCACGAAGCCTTCCTATGAGCGGATCAGCAACATTAAACTGCCGTTCTTCAATACTTTTCACGGCAAGCACCATCGGGGAGGTACCGGTAATGAATGCTGACCTGAATCTGCCGGTGTCACTCTCTTTTATGGCTTCCTGAATCAGGGTGATCCCTTCCTTCCGGATGATCTCAGCCACATATCTCCGGGTGATACCTGACAGAACCAGACGGTCAGGAGCTGTATGGATGGTTCCTTCCTCAGAAATGAAAAATATGTTTGACCTGCTACCCTCAGTGATAAATCCGTCGCGGTTTACCAGCAGGGCCTCATAGGCGTCCCTTTTTGACAGCTCCGCGTTAACAGAAATACGAAGCCGGTTGTTCAGCATCTTTACCCCCGGATCAAGCCGTTCGGCATGGTACAGGATCAACGGCACTCCCTCTTTCACCATCGTTTCTGAGGGATAGAATGAGGGAACACAGCAGATATGCAGTGAGTGCTCGTACCCGCTGAAAGTAACTGTCACCCTGATATTTATTTCATCATGCCGCTCATGGCTCACAAGTGCATTTAACCCGGCCTTGACATCTGCTGCAATATCTTCCTCGAGGTTATATCTTGTGGATATTCCATCCTTCAGGCGGTTCATGTGATCATTGAAGAAGAGAGGCAATCCGTTACGTGTTCTGATCACCTCGTAAAAGGAGACCTCGCCGGACGGGATCTCCTCATTGCCTGATGCTGGTACTATGGCACCGTCAAGCCAGATGTAGTTCCCTGTGCAATCCATATCGGGATTTCAATTTTTATCAAAAATAGGAATAATGTCACAGCCTTAAAAGTAATTATCTTAGTGCTTTCCGGAAGTGATGTATGCCGTCGTTGACATAGAGACAACAGGTGGAAGCGCCAGGCTTGAGAGGATAACCGAGATAGCCGTCTATATACATGACGGTGAAAGGGTTGTGGAGGAATATTCAACCCTGATCAATCCTGAACGTAATATTCCCTATTTCATCACTTCCCTTACGGGTATCACCAATGAGATGGTTGAGGAGGCTCCTAAATTCTATGAGGTAGCACGGCGGATAGTGGAGCTGACGGAAGGAAAGGTATTCGTGGCACATAATGCTAGATTTGATTACTCATTCATCAGGCAGGAATTCAGTATGCTGGGTTACAATTTCAAACGACCGATGCTTGATACTGTGGCTCTGAGCCGTAAACTCATTCCCGGACACAAGTCTTACAGTCTGGGAAACCTTTGCAAGGACCTCGGGATAGAGATCAACGGCCGGCACAGGGCCTCCGGAGATGCCCTTGCAACAGTAAGGCTCCTGGAGATGCTATTTGAAAAAGACCGTGAACTGAAATCCGGCAGCCTGATCAAAAACAGGAAAACAGCGAAACTGCACCCGGCACTTGATATCGCAAAACTGGATGAGATCCCTGAAGAATCCGGAGTATATTACTTTCATGATGAAAGCGGAGATGTCATCTATGTTGGCAAAAGCCGGAACCTTAATGAGAGAATCAGTTCTCACATCTCAAACAACACCTCAGCAAGGGAGATGGAGATGAGGTCAATGATAGCCGACATCACCTGGGAACGAACTGGAAGTGAACTGATAGCCCTCCTGATGGAATCGGCTGAGATAAAGAGCCATAAACCCCGGTTCAACCGTGCACAACGTCGGACAGGATTCCGCTGGGGCATCTACAGCAATAGTGATGAGGCTGGTTACATACGGTTCTCTTACAGAAATGTGAGAGATGAGGAAGTACCGCTTGCGGTATTCACCTCACGTGACAGGGCCCGGGGTAAGCTGGAACAGATCATCACTGACTACAACCTCTGTCAGAAGCTCTGCGGATTGTACGAGACATCCGGTCCCTGTTTCCACCGCCAGGTAAGCCTGTGCCGCGGCGCATGCTGCGGAGAGGAGGATCCGAAATCATACAACGAAAGAGCACTCATGGCACTTGATGAGTTCATCTTCAGGGAGAGGAATTTCTTTATCATTGACCGGGGACGCGATGAAGAGGAACGGTCAGCCGTCAAGATAGTCAACGGCAAATATGCCGGGTACGGCTTCTTCAGCATCAACGACGTGGGATTCGGGCTGACGGCAGTGCATGACTGCATAAAACCCGCTCATGACAACCGCGACATCCAGGTCATCATCAAGGGATACCTGAAGAAACACCGGGTGGAGAAAATTATTGATTTCTGACTCCGCGGACTGCTGGGCTTTTCTTAATATATTTGCCTCAACCAACACAGGCCCCCATATGTCGCTATTTACCCGCACCAACAGGGAACTCAGCGTAAGAATTGACGAATTCTTTGACACGATAGAGATCGGCATCCTTATATTCAAGGAGGGCATAAAGGCTTATGTCAACGGTGACCGCAATGCCTTCCAGAACCACCTGGCAAAGATCGATGATCTTGAAGGCAAGGCCGACAAGCTGCAGCGCAGTATCGAGAACGACATGATTGTACATTCAATCCTTCCTCAGCAGAGGAGTGAGATGGTTAAACTCCTCTGGCAGCTCGATGAGATAATTGACACAGCAAAGAAATCCCTGAATGAGTTTTATATAGAAATGCCTCACATTCCCTCATCACTGTCGCATGAGTTTATCTCTCTCTCAGAGGTCTCGGGCAACTCAGCCGAGGAGCTTATTCCCGCAGCCAGGGCATTCTTCCGGGAGCCACACCTGGTAAGGGAAAAGCTCATCAAGGTCTATTTCTTCGAGCGGGAGACAGATAAGGCAGCATACCAGATGAGGAAGAAGGTTTTTCATGAGATGAATGATCTCTCTCTGGCTGAGAAGGCTCACATCAGGTACATCACACACCATATCGAGAATATCTCAGACTCGGCCCAGGATGCAGCCGACCTGCTCGCCTCCATGGCAATAAGGCAAATGCTCTGATCATGATCTTCCTGTTTCTCACCAGCGGGCTATTCCTGGGATGGACACTCGGTGCCAACGATGCTTCCAATGTGTTCGGATCTGCCGTCGGCTCAAGGATGGTCTCCTTCACCCGCGCTGCAGTTACAGCCTCGGTGTTTGTAATAATCGGCGCTGTAGTTCAGGGCGGTGGTGCCGCTGACACCCTGGGCAGACTCGGATCAGTAAATGCCATGGGCGGAGCATTCACGGTAGCGCTTGCAGCCGGATTAACTGTATACTTCATGACAAGGGCCGGACTGCCGGTATCAACAACTCAGGCTATCGTGGGTGCCATAATAGGCTGGAACTTCTTCACCGATAACGCCGTCGATACCAGGGCGCTGACACAGATTGTAACCACCTGGATCACGGGTCCGGTACTGGGTGCGGTCTTCGCCTATCTTCTCTATCACCTGGTGAAGATAACCAGGCGAAGAATAAAAATGCACCTGTTGAAATATGAAAACTGGCTGCGTATCGGACTCATGACAGTGGGCGCCTTCGGAGCCTACAGCCTTGGAGCCAACAACATAGCCAACGTGATGGGAGTGTTTGTTCCAAGCATTCCCCTTGAGAATGCAGACTTCGGCATCTTCGTGCTAAGCGGAGCACAGCAGCTCTTCTTCCTGGGCGGCATCGCCATAGCGGCCGGCATACTGACATATTCAAAGAAGGTAATGCAGACGGTAGGTACCAACCTGATGGAGCTTTCATCCGAGGCTGCTTTCGTGGTAGTGCTCTCCCAGGCAGTGGTGCTTTTCATATTTTCATCAGCTTCACTGTCCGGATTCATGGTAAGGATAGGTCTGCCACCCATCCCGCTCGTACCGGTCTCAAGCACCCAGGTGGTAGTAGGTTCCATACTTGGAATAGGCCTGTACAAGGGAGTCAGTAACATCAACCTGAAAGTACTTGGAAGTATCGCCTCCGGTTGGATAACCACACCTGTGGCTGCAGGAGTGCTTGCTTTCCTAATGCTTTTCATCGTTAAAAACCTCTTCAGCATTGACGTAGGGCACCCGGTCAATCCCCCTGTTTCTGCCGGTGAAGGGGTCAGTATGGCAACTATCATAAGATACAGTATTCCGGTCCTGCTGGTTATAACTGCAGTATACCTGGTCTACCTTGTACTGTCAGAAAAGAAAAAGACTGAACGGCTAAATAAAAAATACTATGAATAAGACTGTTCATCATCCGGTTGGTAATATTACCATGCGCCTCATAAAGAGCGAGGACCTGAACCACCATGGCACCCTTTTCGCCGGGCGAACGGCTGAGTGGTTCATTGAATCAGGCTTCATTGCCGCCACTGCCCTTCTTGATCCCAGGAGCGTGGTCTGTCTTAAGGTCCATGGAATGTATTTCACAAGCCCGGCCAAACCCGGTGAAGTCCTTAAGTTTAATTCAAAAATTGTCTATACAGGCAGATCAAGCCTGGTTGCTCATATAACGGTCTGTAAAGCCACTTGTTCCAAGACTCTGGTTGAAGGCTTCGTTACATTCATCCATGTTGACGAAGAGACCCGCCCCCTGCCCCACAACATTGTCACAGAACCTCTTAACGAGAATGACAGATTGCTGTATGAACAGGCGGCGGGCCTGAAGAAATCCTGAGTCACTCCCTCTGCCGGGAGCCTGTCTGAGCCCTTTTAATCACCATGCCGGAAGGAAGGAGTAATTCTTCCCATACTCCATCATCTGACCAAGATAGTCTGAACAATACTCAATCTTTACATCGGTGATCTTTCCGTTGCTGTCGGTGACAGGAGTCATTACCGGGTTGACAAACCCGCTGTATGGCGCAAGGTTCAGTTTTGCATACCGTGAGAGCATCTCTGTGTGGAGGTCCGGGTCAATCTTCACCCCGAAGCCCTCTATCATGTTTTTCCCTGCTTCGAAGTCGCCTTCCGACTTAATCCTCTGCACCTCCTTCAGCATATCGCCAAAGAGCCCGCGCAGCTTCCCGTAGTCATTTATACGGACGAAGGTTCTGCCATCCCGCTTTATCACCTCAATTACGTTATCAGCCTTTCCCTTCTCAAATACCCAGTGGGCTATTGACGAGCGGCACCTCATATGTGCCTGTTCTATGTCTTTCCCGGGTTGAATTCTTACGATCTGTGTGAGGAAACCGTTACGGATATAGTTGTCATACTGCGCCTTTGCAGGTTCATCAGAGGGCATAAGCCCGATCTCCGTCATCTTCGGATCCATCATGAAATAAAGGGCAAACAGGTCAGCCCTCATCTCCTCCAGTGGGGAGGCATAGTTTTTCAGGGCATTGGGATCGGTGCCGGGGGCCAGTTTGCCGCTGGCATGGCCTATGCATTCATGCATGTCAGTATGCAACGCATCGGAGAGTGAGCCGTATTTAACAGCCCTGTCGATCTCTGCCTGGTCAAATGCAAACTCTTCAAGGAAACCGCTTCCGCGCGCCACGATATCTTTGGCATCGGTTATATTGGCCAGGGTGACCGACTTGGATCCTGCTTCAGTCCTTATCCAGTTGGAGTTCGGAAGGTTGATTCCCAGCGGTGAGGCCGGGTAGCAGTCACCACCGAGCATTGCCACATTGATGACACTGGCAGCAACACCTGTAACTTTCTCCTTTCGATACTGCGGATCTACGGGTGAGTGATCCTCGAACCACTGGGCGTTTTCTGTGATCAGAGCCGTTCTCTTTGAGGCTTCTGTGTCCTTATAGTCGACAACAGCCTCCCAGGTGGCCTTCATCCCCATCGGGTCACCATAGGTTTCTATGAATCCGTTTATATAGTCAACTGACAATCCGGTGTTACCTGCCCATTCGACATTGTATTCATCCCATGTCTTCAGATCTGCGCTCCTGTAGTATTGGATAAGCAGGTCAAGCTCCTTCCTCTGCGTTTCGCTCAGCGCAACATCACGCGCTTTTTCAAGCCAGTAAACAATCTTGTCGATGGCCTGACCGTACATACCTCCGCTTTTCCACTGAATTTCAGTCACTTTGCCATCCACCTTCACAACCTTAGTGTTCAGACCCCATGAAACCGGCCTG
>DHUL01000066.1:0-216 GCA_002409145.1 Bacteroidales bacterium UBA5235 | reverse complement strand
GTCTGCCGGATCTGCCAGAGAGCTATAGTAGGTCTCCACCTCCGCCTGTGTCACCCCTTCATAGAAATTATTGGCTGATGCAGTTATCATGTCAATGCCATCTGACTGGTCAACCCTTTTTGCGTACAGCGCCGGATCAAACAGCACCGGGGTGAGCAGGGCAGTAAGGTCAGAGGCACTCTGTCCCTCTTTAAGCGGAAGGCGGGCAACGTCAGA
>DHUL01000069.1 GCA_002409145.1 Bacteroidales bacterium UBA5235 | reverse complement strand
TATCGCCCATGCCGGGCACACACAAAAAATCCCTCCTTAGCTTCGCTCAGGGGGGATTTTCCAGAGGTCGGTGGCGGATTCGAACCGCCGTACCCGGTTTTGCAGACCGATGCCTAGCCACTCGGCCAACCGACCCTGATTTCCAGTCGATGCCTATCCGCCAACTGGCGGACAAACGACTAACGCGGGTGCAAAAATAATAAAAAATTATGAATAACTACTTCTTGCCCGGCAACGGTGCAACGCCCGCCATCTCTCCTATCACATTCACCAGGTCACTGCCCGTTGGCACCACAATCTTGGTATTCGCCTGCAACGATGTCTCCAGCGCCTGCAGCTTCCTGAGAATCTGTGCATTGCCAATGAAATACTTTTCTGCTGCCTCATTTACAAGCCTGATAGCCTCAGCCTCTCCCTCGGCCTGAAGGATCTTGGCCTGTTTCAACCCTTCTGCTTCCTTGATCTTAGCCCTCTTCACACCGTCAGCAACGGTCTCGGTGGCTGAAGCCATATCAACGGCTGCAATCTTTTCATTCTCAGCTTTGACAACCTTGTTCATCGTTTCCTGAACATCCTTGGGAGGATCAATCTGCTTCAGCTCAGTGCGGACGATCTCAATACCCCACCCCTTCGTCTCGGTGTGCAATGTGTTGTAGAGCTCGGCATTGATCTTGCCACGCTCACTGTTGGCCGACTTTAAAGTCATGGTCCCGATAATGTTACGCAGGGTGGTACGTGCCAGGTTGACAATCTGCCACTTGAAGTTGGCAACATTGTAAATTGACCCCTTGACGCTCTCCTCATCAGCCTTCACCCTGAAATAAACCTGCGCATCAACACTGGCATTCAGGTTATCATTGGTGATGATCTCCTGCGGCTCCGCATCAACCATCTGCTCGGTCACATTGACACGGTATAACTTGTCAATCACCGGGATAATCCAGTGGAATCCTGGTCCGCCAAAATGATGATACTTTCCAAGGCGCTCAATCAGAGCACGATGAGTAGGTCTGACAATCCTGACACCCCATAAGAAAATCAAGATGACAGCTAAAGCAATAATCCAGTAAATCATGTTTTAAGCCCTTTCATTAGATAGATTATTACGAAGTTAAGCAAAAAATGGGGAACGATGGATGTAGTACAGGAAATTTAATTGCAGGACAAAAGAGATGGGGGACGAGGGGGTGGGGGCTCCCTGTACTACAATTCTTAATGCCCTACGGGCAAGTGTTGCGCGGAGCGCATAAAGAACTGTACATGCTGTATGCCTTACGGGCAAGTGTTGCCAGCTCTAGTGCCTATTGCCAATTGGCTACTGCCTGGCCAGAACCTCCAGGCACATTCTGCTATTATGGTAGGGGCATTTCCAGAAGCCGGCTTTGTCATCTTCGCAGTTGACAGTGCCGTCGGCGCGGACGCTCCAGTGCCATTCGCCGTTGACACGGTCAGAAATGTTTTCCATGATGTAGTCAAGTGCATCAGAGGCAAGTTCCAGCCAGCTGCTGTCGCCGCTAAGCTGCCAGGCATTGAGGAATCCTACCACTGCCTCCGACTGCACCCACCAGTGCCTGTCGCGGTCGAAGTGGCCGGCAGCATCATCCCTCTCATAGAACAGGCTGCCATCCCCGGCCAGTCCCTCATGTGCTGCAGAGGCAATCTTCAGCGCCAGTCCCTTTATTGTGTCAGCCTTACCCAGAGCTTCAGCTGCCTTGCACAGAAGCCACGAGGCCTCAATGTCATGGCCGTATGAGACGATTGTTGAGCGACAGTTCCACTCCTCGTCAAAGAAGAGATTCAGATGGAAGGTTACAGGATCAACAATCCTCTCTGCAAATATCTTCACCAGCGCTGCAAGCTGCTGCTTCAGTCCCGGGTCAGGCCATACCCCGTAAAGAGCTGTATATGCCTCAAGAACATGAAGATGCGTATTCATCGTCTTCTTCTCATTGGCGTCCTTCCCGCTGAGGCGGAGGTCAGCCATCTCACCCCACTCACGGTTAAAAGCCTCGAAGTAACCGCCACGCTTACGGTCAAAGCTGTGCTCCTCAATCAACCTGTAAAGAGCAATAGCCCTGTCAAGCGACTCCCTGTCGCCGGTGGCCATGTGGTATGTGCTCAGTGCATAGATGAAGAAGGCCTGTGAATAAATCTGCTTTTTGGTATGCAGCGGCTCACCGTTGCTCTTCAGGCACCAGTATGTGCCACCGTGTTTCTCATCGAAGAAATAATGGAAGACATAATCGCGCGCCTGTGCGGCCATTTCCAGGCAGACCGGGTCGCGGAGCTTCAGATATGCTGCCGAGAAGCTCCACAGGATGCGGGCATTCAGTATGCCTCCCTTTGGTGCGCCGGCAACGACGTTATCCATTCCGTTAATCCGGCCGTAAAATCCGCCGGCGTCCGGGTCAGGCATTTTCCTTATCCAATAAGGCAATATATTGTTCACCAGTTCTTCCAGGGCGGCGGCCTTCATCTCCGCCAGGGGCTTTGGAGTTTTATTTTTCATTGACAGGATATGATTAATTTCCGCGGCGGTGTGCTCTATTTCCCTGCCATGTATTCTCTGTTCCGGGCAATAATTGAGTTCAGCGTCTTTACCGATTCCGCAGAGCGAAACCTGTCAGCAGGTGTGTTCATGCAGTAATCAACAAGCCTGTCAACAGATGATACCGCTACATGCATCCTTGTGTCTGATGATGCATAGTAGATATATACCGTTCCGTCGTCATCGGCTATCCACCCGTTAGAGAAGAGGACGTTTGAGACGTCGCCTATACGCTCTTCCTCCACCGGGGCCATGAAATAGCCTCCCGGCTCAGCTATCACCCTGGCAGGGTCATCAAGTGCAGTCATGTAGAGGTAGAGCACATACCGCAATCCGGCAGCACATCCTCTCACCCCGTGTGCCAGGTGAAGCCACCCGGCAGGTGTTTTTACAGGGTGAGGTCCTTCGCCATTCTTCATTTCCTTTATGGTATGATAGTGCCTGAAGTTGATGATCTTCTCGTCGCCCGGCGCTATCTCCGCACGGGTTATATCCCTGACCAGCGCCCAGCCAATCCCTCCTCCGCTCCCGGCATCGATGAAGCTGTCCTGCGGGCGGGTGTAGAGGGCATACATGCCTTTCACAAACTCAGGGTGAAGAACCACGTTACGTTGCTGGCTTACGGAGACCAGGTCAGGTAGTCGTTCCCATGTCACCAGGTCATGCGTGCGGGCGATGCCGGCAGCGGCGACGGCAGCCGAGAGATCACCCGGGGCAGCATTCGGATCCTTCCGTTCACTGCAGAAGATACCGTATATCCAGCCATCCTCATGATGTATCAGCCTCATATCATACACATTTATGTCCGGATCTTCCGTTTCAGGCATGGTGACAGGAAAGTCACGGAAACGGAAGTTGTCAATACCGTTCGGACTCTCGGCAATGGCGATGAACGATTTTCTGTCGTACCCTTCCACCCTTACAGCCAGAACATATTTACCGTTGAATTTCATTGCCCCTGCATTGAATGCGGCGTTTATGCCGAATCGCTCCATCAGGTAGGGATTGGTGGCAGGATTGAGGTCGTACCTCCATTCCAGAGGTGCATGGGCGCCTGTAAGCACGGGATATGCATACCTGTCAAAGATGCCGTTCCCGGTTCCGGCTTTATGATTACGCCGTGTTACGAGTGCCTCATGCTCCTCTTTGAGCATTGCAAGACGCGACTTAAAATTATCCATCTGGTTAAAAAGTTATTCCTGTTTGTAAATGCTGAGGGCCGTCACTTCACTTTGGAAGAGTGTTTCCTTAAGATCATAAAAAGTAACAAAATCCTGCTCACTTGCATGTCCCGGCCAGGGTGCATAGAAATGTCCCGGCCTGTTGTGTGCATTGCGCCATACCAGGGCGTATGATATGCGGTGATTCTCTATCGCCGGCCAGAATGCATTGGTCCACCACGATGAATCGGGTATGCCTTCATATCCGGCTTCAGTCAGTGCAGCCAGCTTCCCATGAGCGACAGCGGCTTCAGTGACAATGCCCAGCACCCTGCTCACATTCTCCCTGAATGAACTGTTGCCGGCATCAGGCATCTGGTAATAATCAAAGCCCATGAGGTCAACATAATCATCCCCCGGGTATCGCTCAAGATACTGTCCGATGCTATCGATATCACCCCCGCTGGAATAAGCGAAGAGCAGGTTATGAAGGTTCTTCTCTCCGCACAGGTAATCGAATGTGAATCTCCACAGAGAGATAAACTCCTCGGTGGTGCAGAGATTCTGTCCCCACCAGAACCAGCTGCCGGTATGTTCATGCCAGGGGCGGAAGATTAACGGAATTGCAGCACCCTGATCATCCCTGAGTGATGAAAGAAACTCAGCCAGGTTGTCAAGCCAGGCTCTGAACTCTTCGTGCTTTTCACCTCCGGGCAGCACCGAAGCCACCACCCGGTCCGAGGAGATATCCCAGGAATTGCTGCCGGTAAGCGGGTTATCAACGTGCCAGCTGAAGGTGATCACACCTCCCCGTTCCCATACCTGTTGCACAAAGGTTTTCATATCCCTGAATGGGACCGAATCGAGGTTCACCGCAGACCTGTGTTCTATGTCGCCGAGGTCCATGCCGTAAACGGCCGGGTAATCTCCCGTTACTCTTTTTACATCTGATTCACCAGCGGGATAGATCCAACCGATCCCGTAAGAGAGATCATCCTGGTGACCGAACATTATACCTTCACCGGCAGCCCTGTGCATCCCTGCGAGCATTGAAGCCGTCTCCGGTGTGGCTGATCTGTCAGCAGGGCCAGTTCTCCTGCCCTCTCCTGTGTTGCATGATGTCACTATCAGAATCGTAGCGGTCACTGACAATAACTTTCTCATTTCGGGATTATTTTTTTATGAGTATTGACAGACGCCGGCTGAAATCAGAAATCAGGTCCACAGCAGAGTCGGTGTTAAACACGGAGTTAAGGCCCTGCTCCTCCTGTGGCGGATCACCAAGGTAGTCATCACCGGGCAGCCAGTGAATACGTCCCTCTGCAGCTCTTCCCTCACCGGCATATGCCCAGATGTTGCATCCTGCCAGAGGACCCAGTTTGCCGGCATGGTCAAGCACCTGTCCAAAGGCGTTGGCATAATAGGTATCACGGGCAACAGTCGGCTCATCAGGCGAGAATCCATGAAGATCCCGCGGAAGCCCGAACTCCTCAAGTACTATAGGCTTATTTAACCGCCCGGCCACTTCAAGATGGTCATTGATATACCGGTTGGTTTTCACCACCGATGAATCCAGGGTGCCGGCAATATCTGCAATGTCAAGCCAGCCCCAGTTCTTGGGCCAGATATGCATCACCAGGTAATCTATATTCGGGTCGGCATGGATCCGTTCAAATACCTCCATCTTCTGTTCGCAGCCGTGACGGCCTTCGGTGCCGGTAGTAACCAGGTGATTGCCGTCCAGCTCCTGCAACAAGGCAGCAATGCGGGCAATCATCGCCTCGAAAGCGGGGATGTTCTCATCAGAAAAAGCCCTGGGTTCATTGGCTATCTCCCATGTCATGATTGCAGGGTCGTCGATGTACTTCAGCCCGGTATAGATATTTGTCCGTCCGGTGATAAAACGTATGAACTCCACGAACTGGCTGATACAGGGCTCGCAGGTGTTGAACTGCCCGGAGAAGGCCATGAACTGAGGCCAGGTGTTGGGCGGCAGATTGGGGTTGGGTATGGGGCCATAACCGTTCCAGCTCAGATACTGAGAAAAGCCCCCGCTCCAGTCCCAGGCGTTGTTGAGGAAGAGGATGGCATGCATCCCCCGTTTGCCCATCTCAGCCAGGAGGAAGTCGAGCCCGTCAAGCATCTCCACGCTGTATTCACCCGGGGCATCCTGCAGCGCCGGTGTAACCCTGAAAGGCTCATTGTCAGGACCTTCAGGCCCGACCATTACCCGAAGGTTGGTTATTCCTATGCTTTTCATATGGTCCAGTTCCCGGAGCAGTCGCCCGCGGTCACCGTACTGTCCCTCAGATCCAAGTATTGCCCCGTACCAGTAATTGGCTCCGATAAAATAATATGGTTCTCCGGCTAACCTGAATATACCGTCCTCAACTGTTACATAATCATATTTCTGACTACTTCCGCAGCCTGCGAGGATAATTATCAGCAGCAGCCCTGTAAATACCTTTCCTGTCATGCGTTAACATACGATCATAATCAAAATTAAGCAATCACCACCGCTGACTGGTAATACCATTCCTGTAAATAGTGATACTTTAATGCCATTATCTCCAGTGTGATAACATAAAACATGCAGTATTCCGATACATTTTTACCCGTCACTTCCCGGAACACGATGTCCGGACGGCATGGAACCGACTTTTAATCCTTTATTTACTGATTGTTGCAATAAGCTGATGTCAGGTAATAATAACATATTATATTAACACTTCTTTTATATCTTTGAACTGACTATCCTACATTAATCCGGCCATGCATGACAACATACTGAGAGAGATTACTCCTCTTACCCAGTCTGACTGCTTCACCTACTTCTACCGGGCGAAGTCGGAATTTGACTTTCCCCTTCACTATCATGATGAGATTGAGCTCAATTTTATAAAGAATGCAAAGGGAGCCAGACGCATCATCGGCGACCATGTGGAGGAGATAGGCAACCTGGAGCTGGCTCTCATCGGGCCCGGGTTGCCGCACGGCTGGTTCGGGACAGGCTTTGCACCCAACCAGGTGGAAGAGGTCACTATCCAGTTCCATAAGGATTTCTTCGATGAGAAGTTTCTCCAGAAAAACCAGCTTAATTTCATCCGTAACATGCTTCGCAGGTCACTGCGTGGCATAATCTTCCCGCCGGAGACGACTGCCAGGCTGGAACCCCGCATTGTCAGCCTCGGCAAAAAGCAGGGTTTTGATTCAGTGCTTGAGCTGATGAGCATTCTTCATGATCTCTCAATCTCACGTGACTACCGTGTATGCTCTGATTCAGGATTCAGTGATACTGAAGTGTTCAATTACAGCAGCAGGCGGATAGAGAAAGTAATGGAGTTCATTCACTGTTCCTTTGACAAGCAGATAAGCCTTAACGAGGCTGCCAGGATAGCCAGCATGACAGAGTCAGCCTTCAGCCGTTTCTTCAAACTACGTACCGGTATGACCTTTATTGACTGTGTCACAGAGGTACGACTGGGTCACGCCTCAAGAATGCTGATTGCCACCACCAAGACAATAGCAGAAATAGCCTACTCATGTGGCTTCAACAACATCTCCAACTTCAACCGCATCTTCCGTAAGAAGAAAGGTTGCACCCCCCGCGAGCTGCGTGAGAGCTACGATGAGGGGATGAGGGTATTTATCTGACCTCCCGCCTGTGTTTACAGGGAGGAAAGTAATTTTTACCTGGCCCTCAGTGTCAGGGTTGCATCTGGCAGTCCTTCCGATGAGGCGGTGAGCTTTATCGTTCCCTTCTCCTTTCCTGCCTTCACCACCACCAGGCACCTGCCGTTAAATGCTTTCCTGTAGTCTGCCTTAAAGGGCTCCATGCTTGTCTGACTTCCATTGTCAACGCCGGCAATGGTGCCCGGACCCTCAATTGAAAAGTTGATCATGTTACCGGCATGCGGCAAGGGATTGTTCTCCTTGTCAGCCACTGTCACGGTAATGAATGACAGATCTGATCCGTCAGCCTTTATTTCTGCCCTGTCGGGCGAAAGCTGAAGGGTGGCAGGCTCTCCGGCAGTACGAATCTCGCTTCTCATCACCTCACTTCCGTTCCTGTATCCCACACCAAGGAGGGTGCCCTCTTCGAACTGCACCTTCCACACGAGGTTGAAGTCATCGCGGCTCTTGCTTTGCCGGCCAAGTGAATTGCCGTTGAGGAACAGCTCCACCTCATCACAATTGGTGAATGCCCACACATCAACCGCCTGGCCCGGGTTCCAGTTCCAGTGCGGGAAGATATGCAGCACATCCTTATCAGTCCACTCGCTCTGGTAGAACCAGTAGACATCCTTAGGGAAACCGGCAAGATCAATAATGCCGAAGTAGGAGCTTCGTGCCGGCCACCAGTATGGTGTAGGCTCACCCAGATAGTCAAAACCTGTCCAGATATACATACCGGAGAGGAAAGCATTGTCCCTTATCAGTCTCCAACTGTCGCGGTGGGTGGTGCCCCACGGTGCCGAGCAGTTGTCATAAGCCGAGCAGGTCTGGTCAGGATTGCTTTCTTTGAACGGCTGATCCCAACGTGCCGGCCAGCGTCTTATGATTTCTGACGGCATGTCATAGCTGCCTCGTGTAGCCAGTGCAGAGGTTGTCTCGGTACCAATGAATTTGCCTTCCGGGAAGGCCATCGGGAAGCGTGTCCACAGTGTGTCGCGGTAGTTGAACCCTATCAGGTCAAGAGCTCCGGATGCGATAACAGGGTTATCAGGGACAGGGTCATTGCATGCCGCTGTCACAGGTCTGGTGTCGTCCAGTGACCTCACAATCCCTGCAAGTTCGGTGGCAATGGCCTCTCCGCTGCCATCCCTCCCCCACTGCTCCATCACTTCGTTGCCGATGCTCCAAACGAAGACCGACGGGTGATTGCGGTCGCGCAGGACCATGGTCTCGATATCCCTTCTGTGCCATTCATCAAAATCGAGGTGATAGTCATAATCAGTTTTTGCAACCTTCCAGATATCAAAGGCTTCATCCATAACGATGAACCCCATCCTGTCACACAGGTCAAGGAGTTCCGGTGCAGGAGGGTTGTGTGACGTACGTATTCCGTTACACCCCATCTCCCTGAGTATATCCAGTTGCCTCTCCATAGCGCGGGTGTTGACAGCAGCACCAAGACAGCCGAGGTCATGATGATTGCACACCCCTTTAATAACGACATGTTCACCGTTGAGGATAAATCCTCTTTCCCGGTCAAACTCAAATGACCTGATACCTGTAATGGTCTCATATGTGTCAGCAAGAAGCTGGCCTGAACGTATGGTGGTTACCACCCTGTAAAGCTGCGGATCATCAACAGACCAGAGTCGAGGATTTCTGACCGTCAGTTCCTGTGTCACCGCGGTACCCGAAACGGGAACTTCCACCTGGTCTGATTCCGTCCTGACCACACGCCTGTTATCAGAGTCATAAACGGTTGTTTCCAGCCTTATATCAGCCTTCGAGCCTGTGCTGTTCCTTATCTGTGTGGTCACCCTCAGCAGAGCAGCTTCACTGCTCACCTCAGGAGTGGTGATAAAAGTGCCCCACTGGTCAACAGCAATCTTTTCAGTGGTTGTCAGCCATACGTTACGGTAGATACCGGACCCTGAGTACCACCTTGAGTTAGGCTGAGCGGAGTTGTCAACCCTGACAGCAATGACATTGTCCTCCTCACCATACCTAAGCCACGGGGTAAGGTCATACCTGAACGAGCTGTAGCCGTAGGGCCGTTTGCCAAGATAGTTTCCGTTGATCCAGACCTCGCTGTTACGGTAGACACCGTCGAAAGAGATGTAAGTCATCCGCTCCTTGTCTGCGGGGCTTACCCTGAAGGTCTTACGGTACCATCCCACTCCTCCCGGCAGGGCGCCCCCACCGGGCGATGCAGGATGTGTCTCGCTGAATTCGCCCTCAATGCTCCAGTCGTGAGGCAGGTCAAGGGTTCGCCATCTGCTGTCGTCAAATCCGGGTTGTGAGGCTTCAGAAGCATCACCAAGTGTAAACTTCCAGCCCTCGTTGAAGCTGGTGTGGGTACGAGGCACGGGCTGTGAGCACCCATACACCAAAATAAGAACTGCGACCGATACAAGCAGTCCTGAAAGTTTTTTTCTTCCCTCCATAATAGTAATGTTTTTAGTTCAAACCAAGCTTTGTCCTGATCCAGTTCATTTTCGCCTGATAGAAGTGATCCGGGAGGCCGTGGCCGGCATACGGGTAAACGATATATTTCTTTTCAGAAGTTACAAGGTTGTAGGCGGCAAAGTTGAAATGCGGCGGACATACTTCATCCATCAGTCCTGAACCCATTATCAATGGCGCCTTGATCATCGGCGCGAGGTTTTTAATATCGAAGTAGCTGAGGGTATAATAAGCCTGGTCCCACGTCAGGGCTTTTTTGTTTTCAACAAGTTCAATAAACTCATTGCCTGGCCAGTTTGCCACCCTGAAGTAATCCCTGAAGTCAGACAGAAACGGCACCTGCGGCGCACACACTGCAATCCTGTCATTTGCCAGCGCTGCGGTGGCGAATGTGAGGGCTCCGCCCTGGCTGGCTCCCTCGACAGCAATGCGCGAGGCATCAACCTCAGGCCTTGAACATAGAAAATCTATTCCCCTGACACAATCCATGTAGGCTCCCCTGTAGATATACTTTTCCTTGTCTCCCAGGTTTGTGAGGATATATCCAGGAAAGCCCGGATTCACATCGTCTATGCTGTTGCCATGCCCCCTGATGTTCAGGGCTAATCCGATTATTTCATCACCATAGTTTACATATGATGGTACCTCCGCTGAACTGTAACCGGGTACCTGCATGATGGCAGGATAGCGGCCGGGCTTGACAGGCACGCGGTACCAGCCTCTGATGAGGGCATTGCCAAGCGAGCGCATCTCCACCAGAAAAACATTCTGCTTCTCAGTGCAGAGACTGTCGATCCGGATCAGCTTATATTGAGGGTCAACACCAGCAAGCTCCGCCTTAGCCCTCTGCCAGAACTCTGCAAAATCAGGCTGCGAATCAGCCGGTGACTCAATCTTTTCAGGTTCATACCCGAAATTGAAGTTGTATGTCTTGTTGCCCATCTTACTATGCAGGGCGAGCGTAGCCTTGTAGAATCCGGGCTTAAGGTTTTTCAACTGGAACGGAAAGTATCCTGTGCTCATTCTCTTAACTGCCACCTCGCTGTAACCGTCATAAAACTGTTCGCCAAAGTCAGTGACAATCTTAAGTGTAAGAGAGCCCCTGTAACTCTTTGTGAACTCATTCTTAACCGATGTAATGATCTCTGTGTCAGGTAATCCCTTAAGGACCATATCCTCCTGTTCGAACAGAGTTCCCAGGGTGAGCAGGTCAGGATTGCCCCGGTTGGTCAGCTCGGCCGGACCGCCATACAGGCCACCGTCGCCTCCGGCGTCATAAACACGGATTGCGATTGTATTCTTCCCTCCCCAGTTTACATAATCAGGAGGTATGAGGTATGTGCGTGACACATCATATGCTCCGGCATAGTCAGGGGGCATCTTGCCTGTTGCCCCTACCTTATGGCCATTAAAAAAGGTCTCATCAGCATCATCAATCTTCCCCAGGTTCAGCATCAGTCCGTTATACTTCTTCGCATTCTTTTTCATCGAAGCCGGGACGACAACCTTCACCCTGTACCAGGCGAAACCATCATAACCCTGAAAGCCCTGTTTCTCCCACACGGTCAGCGGGGAGATATCCTTCCACCAATATTCATTCTTCGCAGAGTCAATATATTCAGGCTTGTCACCTGTAAGAAATTTCCACTCCGCAGGCACAATGCTCTGTGCCATGGCAGTTGCCGAAAGAAGCAACATTACTGCCATGACAATGATGACTTTCTTTATTCCCATAATCAATTAAACTGTTTATCTCAGTTGTAACTCAACATCATAAATTACTCAAACTTAACTTTTATTTCCTCTCCTGAATATATAATTGATTTGTCAGGGACCCTCCCGAAGTCGAGCTTCACAGCCTTATTTTCTGATACCATTATGACATTTATGGTCCGTTCATGAAGCATACCCTGGTATTCTCCTTCTCTCTTTCCGATGGTCAGGGTGCGGTCAGCCTCGGTCCATGTGAAGGGGATAAGGGTATATGCCCCCTCCTCATAATTATAGTTGTCACCCTCATCCTCATACAGAGTGAAGCTTCCGTCGGCCCCGGCATAGACCCATAATGTAAGGGGTTCGGCCTCCCTCTCGTCAGCATACTGAATGTCAGGCCCGGTCGGGATGACCGATCCTTCCCTGGCGAACAGAGGCATCCATTCATAGGGAGCCTCTGCTTCCACCACCGTCCCTCCGGTGTGATGCTCTCCGGTGCGCATATCATACCAGTCATACGCAAAGGGCAGATATACTTTACGCAACCGTGCCTTATACTCCGTAACCGGGTTAACCATAAGTGAAGGGCCGAACATATACTGGTCGGCGATGTCAAACACGGCTGTATCAAGGCTGAAATCCATCGTCAGGCCTCTCATTATTGTGTAGTCATTGAGCCACGCCTGTCCCGCGAGTGAGTAAATGTAAGGTATAAGTCTGTACCTCAGATGGTTATAATCAACCATGGTCTTATAGGCTATATGAGTTTCAGGGGCAGTGTGGTACATCTCCCTGTAGGGGAATTCGCCGTGCGAGCGGAAGAGAGGCACAAATGTCCCGTACTGATGCCACCTGGTCATCAGCTCGCGCCACTCCTCAAGGTCAGCCGGGGAGGGATTGTGGTAGCGGCTTTCTACGGAAAAGCCTCCAATATCCATAGTCCACCAGGGGATACCTGACATCGAGAAGTTCAGTCCGCAGGGGATCTGTGCAGCCATGTCATGCCACCTGGCAGCAATGTCCCCGCTCCAGTTAGCTGCAGAATAACGCTGCAGGCCCGCAAAGGCTGAACGGGTGAGGATGAACACCCTGTTCTCCGGGTCGGTGGCCTTCTGGCCCTCAAAGACCCCCTGGGCCTGCACGAGGGAGTAGGCATTGAAGAACCTGTCTGCCGATCCGAGGGCTGTGGGGCTCATCATTGCCTTACGTTCATCCATGGGAAGGTTGGATGTGATATCGGGCTCAGTGGCGTCAAGCCACCATGCATCTATGCCCTTGCTGTAGAGTGCGGTATTGATCTGATCCCAGAATGCTGCCCGTGCATCGGCATTGAATGCGTCGTAAAAGGTGGAGAGGTATCCGATCCAGTCCTTACGCTCCTTCTCAACGTTATGCATGTAGAGATAACCCTTGCTCTTCATGGCCTCGTAGTTTTCGGTGCCGACATAGTATTTCGGCCATACCGAGATCATAATTCTGGCGTTCAGGTCATTATGCAGTGTCCTGATCATCCCGTCAGGATCAGGGAACCGGGAGGTATCAAACTGGTGATCACCCCATTTGTCTATAGGCCAGTATTGCCAGTCAAGCACTATGTTGTCCAAAGGTATGTCCCGCTTCCTGTACTCCCTGACAACGCCAAGCAACTCCTCCTGGTTTGTATAGCGCTGGCGGCTCTGCCAGAATCCCATAGCCCATTTAGGCATTACGGGAGCCTTTCCGGTGACCGTGCGGTAACCGCTGATGACCTCGTCCATACTGGCTCCGCTGATGAAATAGTAATCGATCTGGTCAGCCACCTCCGACCAGAACGAGATCCGTTGCTGTTCATCAGCATCCTGAGGGGTAAGGTACCTGAGAGCAATGTAAGACTCACCCCCGTCAGGGATCCATTCTATCTTCAGGGGATAATGTCTGCCCTTTTCAATGTTCAGCGTAAAGAAGTTCGTTGAGGCGTTCCAGCACTGGCGCCAGCGGTCAAAAAGCAACTTGCCGTCAATCCAGAGCCTGGCATAGCCTGCCGAGTTGAACATGAACTTAAATACACCTGATGTGTCAGCCTCAAACTCCCCCTCCCAGGTCACCTTGCCGTCACCAAGGTTAAATCCTTCAGGAAACTTTACAAGGTCTGGTATGAACTGGTAGTTTATCTCCCTTTCGTTCCGGGTAGTGAAAACCTTCTTTCCTGTCTTCCTGTCGGCGTAAACAGCAGTCAGGCCTCCTTCAGCACCCTGACTGCCAAACAATTTCAGGGATGAGAGCTCGTTCCAGTCACGGATGTCACCATATTTTGTCCTGGAGTTATTGTCCCACAGGATCCCGTAGTTGCGGTTCGAGATAATGAATGGAACCACCGCCTGTGTGTTGTACTGGAAGAGGTCGGCGTCTTTCCCTTTCAGATTCATGAAGGATGTCTGGTTTGCTCCCAGGCCATAAATGGCTTCATCCGGATAAGACTCAAACTGCTGCCTGACCGTGTACCCTTTTTCACCCATAACCATGACAGGCATGAAGCTCCTGCCACCGCCCTCCTGTTCCGAGAGGAAGAGTGTGCCGTCATTATCGGTAAAGGAGACCTCTCCGGTCTTCAATGACACCCTGGCGCTGAGCAATGAGGTATTGATGGTGACATGCCCGTCTCCCTCCTCAATTGTAAAATCCATATCATTATCAGGCTGCTCAATTGCCATGAGGCTGGCTGTTTCCGGAAATTCACCTGAAGGAATTGCAGAAACCCTTATTATCCTTTCATTTATTACGACAAGTCTCACGGTCTGACCGGGATGGTCAGACTTTCCGTTCAGCCGTATGATCACACCGTAATCAGTCCGTTCGCATGGTGTCGTGGAGCACGACTGGCTCCCCAGGGCGGCGATGAGTGCCGTTGCTGTAAACAGTGCAGCCAATGATCGTCTCATTTTCATATCGGGTTATTATTTGATTACCAATTTCCTTGTTACAGTGTAATTATCTCCGTGTAAAGTTACCAGGTAAATGCCCGGAGCCAGGCCTGTACTCAATTTAATCTCCAGGTTTCCACGCCCTGTTTCCTTACTCAGCAGCAGATCTCCGCCAAGGTTGTAAATCTCAATTCTGCTGACATGATCAGGCATGCCCGTGACGGTGAAGTTTCCTTCAGAGGGGTTAGGCCAGATTGTGACAGTATCATCAGACCTTACCGGGTCGATGGATGTTACTTCGTTGTTGATGGCCAGTTGCCTTGAGCCCGGTTCGACCAGCAGGCAGACAACTGAGAGGGGAGGAAGGTTTATCCTGATTTCATCGCCAGTGACAACCGCATCCGCCCTTATTGTTTCATAGCTTTCAGGCCCTCCCGCTTCAAGTGTACCTCCAATGCCGTTAATGAAAACCTTCCTGGAGAAGTCCTGCCCTTCCGTCCCTGTCAGGGTATAGGTGTAATATCGGTCGCCAACGCCGTAATCTTTCAGGTTAAGGCGAACCACCCTGCGTGACTTCGTGGTATTAACAAGAGATGCTCCGATATGCCCAGAGCTGAAAGCAGTGGGTGTTATAACCACCCCGGAAGCTCCGGTAATAGTTGATCTCAGCAGTACATCACCGGTATGCCGGCGCATGTAATAGAGATGGTAAAATGCCGGGTGAGGTGTGTAATCAGGAATAGAAGGCTCATTATATGAGTACATTCCATGATCATTCCCGTTATCCCAGCCGTTGGCTAGGTCCCAGCGGCAAGCAGCACCATAGCCTGTCCTGATCATCTCCCCGGTGGCGAGCACTGCCTGCATACCGTTGACGTGCGAGACCGCCTGGTTTGATCCGACAGCAAAGATATTGTATTCAGTCAGTGCCACCGGCAGTTGCTGCATTCCTGCGGCAGCAACGGTATTCCAGACATAGTTTTTATACCCTTCTGTATTTTTGTAGGAATTCAGTACAGTTGCCACGTCAGAGTTCGTGTTCCACGGGGTGTAGTAACTGTGGACAACATAGAAGTCGGCAATGTCACCCACCCGGGTCGCCACACCGGTATTCCACGACGAGTGGGTTGAGGAGGCTTCCACCATAACCACACCAATCCGGATATCGTAGCCGGTCTCTGCGGCTGCAGCCCTCATTGAGTCAATGAAAACCCGGCAGTGCTGTCCGTAAAGTTGTGGTGTAATGTATTCCGGCTGCCCGTCCTTATTGAGTGAGCGGTCAATGCGGTAGCCTGCCTCCCAGCTTCCGTACACCTCGTTCCCGATCTCCCAGAACTTTGTCCTGCCCTTGTCGTAGCGGACCCAGTCAGCTGCCATATGGGCGGCCTGTGCCACCGGGTTATCGCTGGTGCCGTACCTGGCGTACCCATAATTAACGGTGAGCATCCCTGTGAGACCTGCCTTGCTGAGGATACTATAGAAAGAATCAACGTGCATGGTCCAGTTCTCCGCCCTCTGACCGTACCACGGCCAGCTGGTGTTTGACGGGTCATTGAGAAGGGTCTCCGGCACGTCGGGCGGCCTCTGATTGCTGCTGTGCTTCCAGAAGAAGGCATCGGAGGTGCTTCCTCCCGGCCCGCGCATAACCCCCTGGTCGCGGTTTTTAATATTCTTCATCAGCATAGCATTGTCTGACATCGGGCCTGTCCAGAGATTGGCATTGTCACCGAAGAGATACGGTGATACCAGTGTGACAGTATCAGAGCAGTCAACAGTAATGGCTAGGGTAACCGGGTCTGCAGGTGCTGGCACATCAGTGTAGTCAGGCACAACGGCAGTCCGGGGCTTCCATCCGGCCATGAAAAAGCCCTGCTGGTACTCGCTGTAGTCTTTCCCGTCACTCAGAGGGTAGTTCTTAAGGTCCGGCATCTCGTCAAGGGTCACTACATAATCATGTGCCATAATCTTCTGCCAGTGGGTCAATGGATTCTTGATCCCGTCACGGATGTAGGAGCCGTACCATGGCATGAACCACGACCAGTGTGCCCTGTCTTCTGTCAGCCTGTCAGGATCAGGCACAGGGCCGTTCTCACTAAGCGTGATGAGTTTCCTGCCACCAAATTTTTCCTTGATTGCGTTATAGGTGAGCAGTTGTGAGCTGAAGTCGCCGTCGGCGGCATAGATGTCAGCACCGAGTATATCTACATATTCATCACCGGGATACCAGTCAAGGTTGTCAGGAGCGGCATCGGTTGTCCAGATCCATATCAGGTTCTTAAGTCCGTGATAGTTAACCAGGCGGTCAAACATGAGCCGCCACAGCGCCTTACACGGTTCCGGGCCTTTGGCGCCCCACCAGAACCATCTGCCGGAGGCTTCATGAAGAGGCCTGAAGAGGACGGGAATCTTTTCATTGTTCAGCTTCTTCAGATAGCCGGCAATGATGTCGATATCACTCAGCATCGCCTGGTATTCGGCCGAGGTGGTCTGTGTGATTTTTGAAATGTCAAAAGATGTGCCTGAGGTATAAAACTCATCTGTGGCCCTTGACGGATCACGCCAGTGCCAGCAGATGGCAACAAGGCCATTGCGATTGTACCAGTTTCCGGCCTCGGTGACAACCACTGACTTATCATACCAGTCATAGTTTCGGGTAAGGTTCATGAAGTCAAGGCCGATGAGTGCAGGGTATTTACCGACCTGCTGAAAGAGCCATTCTGTCTCCTCCTTTGCATTGAGACTCATGGCGCCTGAATGAATCTTTTGAGTGAAGCTGTCCATAAGGTAGCTCCAGAGCATGCGTGTCTCGCGATTAGGCGACGGGGTTGAGAGCTTATAAGGAAGCTGAACAGTGACCCCTGGCTCCGTATCGGGTTCAATTCGGAAATAATCAAGCAGGAACCAGCCCCAGCTCTTTGTAAGCGAAATAGTATTGAGCCCGGAACCCAGCCATACCCTTCCAAAACCAGTTTCAGTGAAGGTGGCTGAAGCCGGGAAAGAGGCCTCTGCGCTGTTACCATTGACTGTGACAAAGTTCTTTTTGTCACCATAGGGGCTTGCATAACCGAAGTACAGGTTATAGTATCCTTCCTGTGCAAGTGAGAAGGCAACAGATACCTTGTCTCCGTCATTCTCAAACCTGCCCACATAGCCGGAGCCGGAAAAACCAGCAACTGTATTCTGCACGGAAACGGTTCCCGTCAGTGTACCGCCCTCAGCTTCATACTTCGTACCCTGGGCGAATCCCGTCTCCGGGCATAAGCCAAGTAAGACTATGAATGCCGGCAATCTGAGGATAAATGCCATCATGTAAATCAGTTACCCTGTTTTTAATGACAAAGGGTATCTCAATTTAATGATAAAATCTGAGATACCCTTTGTTTCAGGCTCACGGGAATATCAAATTAGTTCATCGGTTCAAAGCGAACATTATCAATTCCCATGTTGACTTTCACAGAAACACCATGGCTCCATATCATTCCGAATTCAGTTCCGCCGAGAGCGGCATCAGGAATAGCTTCTCCTCCTTCTGACTTGAATCCGGTCAACGGACATGTAACAGTGATCCATCCGGTGGTCTTAAATCCTCCGGCAACACCGTTCCATGGCTGGAAGTGATAGTAGTAGCTTCCCAGCCTGATCCTGAGGTCACCCTCCGAGATTGTTTCGCGGACATTGATATCAAACCTTACTGCCCAGGTGTTGACATCCACCCCGGTAGTTACATAGTTATTGCTGGCGTTACGGAAGAAGAGACCGTCCCACCATCCGGTGCCACCCATTCCGTTGATATTCCAGTATGGCGTGCCGTCTGCTGAGCTGGCCGGATCAATAAGTACGCCGCTTCCTATGGCATTGCCCCACCAGGAGTCTTTACCCGTATTGTTGAAGTCAAAGAAGCAGAATGTCTGGTCCAGTACCGGATCAGTTCCTCCAAAGTAAAGCTCAGGGAAGAATCCTTCTTCACCTTCATAGGTCACCAGCCTTATTGTTCCGGTACCAAAGGTGACATCTTCAGGCACATACACTTCGATTCGTGTATCTGTCTTTGATCCGTAAGCAGTTGCTTTCTTGTCTCCCGGGAATATGAGTTCCTTGACGAGAAGCATATTGGTGCCATTGATCGTCAGTATCTTGCCCGGCTCACCACGTAACTCGGTGAACGAGCTGAACGTCGGAAGATTGGCAAGAAGAGTGAAATCTATAGCAGAAACAACCTGCGTACTGTTAATGGTAACGATTGTAATCTTGCCGGTCTTGGCCCCGACAGGGACTGTAACGGCCAGAGAGGTTTCTGTTCTTGTTCCGATGGTACCTTCCAGGCCACCGGTGAAAACAACCTTTGTCACCAGGTCAAGGTCAGTACCTGCAAGGGTGATTGTAGAGTTAGCCTTTGACAATGTGGGGCTGAATGAAGAGAATGCCGGGACTATCATCGTCAGGTTGGGCCCGGTGATCTCCTTGTCAGCTTTTGTAACAAAGGTCACAACACCGTCAACAGCATCATCGGGAACGGTAACAAGTATCTGGGTGGCGGTTCCGCCTTCCTTGATGGTTCCCTGCTTGTTGCCGCCGAAGATGACATGGTCAACCAGGTCAAGGTTCGTGCCGGTTACTGTTATATCCTGTCCGTTTTTCAGCGTTACGGGGGCGACGGAGACAGTCGGGACAACCATTACCAGGTCGGTTGCCGTGCTCACCTCAACACCTGAGGCAGGAACCATGATCACCTTACCGTCCTTTGTATCTTCCGGGACTTCAACAACGATCTGGGTGGCGGTGTGTGATCCGAAGTCAGCAGTTTCAATCACCTTTCCGCCGCCAAGCTTGACGGAGAGTACCAGGTCAAGATTGGTACCGGCGATAGTAAGATTGGTACCGGCCTTGACGGGATTCGGAGTTACAGATGTAAAGGCAGGCAGGGTTACTGTAAGTGCTGCTGCTGAGTAGACTATTATTGGATCTTCAGCGCCGTTTGAGACGGCGATCTTACCGGTCTGTGCTTCAGCTGGAACAACCAGTTTTATCTCGGTGCGGCTATGGGTTATGAAGTCATCCGCTGTCAAAGTGACACGGTCAGTGAGAATCACTTCCTCCACGAGGTTCAGGTAATCACCCGTGATTGTCAGCTCGTCGCCCGCTTTGACTGTTGCGGGGGTGAAGCCGGCGATGGTGATGGGCTCCGAAAAGCCGATTTGGGTCTTTGTGGTAATATCACCATCAGGAGTTTTCAGCACCACATAACCTGGTACGGCTTCCTGTGGAACAGTAAGTGTCAGCAGGCGGGCTTCCTTCTTTGTAAATGAAGAAATGGTGAGATTGTCAGGCAGTATCACTGCCGTCACCTTGTCAAGGTTCAGCCCGATGAATTTCAGTTCAGCTCCCCTGGCTATCGGCATTGGTCCGAAGCTCTGGAGAACCACCTTGGTCTCTTCCTCTTCCTTCCCCTCGCATGAGGTCACCAGAAGACCGGCACCCACCACGCAGATTGTCGCGAAGAGCAGCGCCCAGTTGCGGAATTTTATTTGAATCTTATGCATCGCAATTCTTTTTTCGGTTGATGTTACTTCGGGACAACGCGTATGTTGTCTATGCAGATGTGTGGATTGCAGTCCTTGCCTGTCACGCCTCCATTCCAGACAAAGAACGTAAGGCCACGCATCATGTCAGGTGTAAGCTTATTGGCGCTTACTGAACCGTCTCCGCTATAGTTGAATTCTGACATCGGGTATGAAACTGTGACCCAGCCGTCGGTCTTGAAGGTGCCAGTCTCCTTCCAGGGATTCCATACACCCCTCGGATAGGACCCGTCACCAATATAGCTGTTCGTTCCGGTTGTGGAATATGGGGTAAAGATCATCTGCAGTGCACTTGACTCCCATGGTTCTACAACATTAATCTCAAACTTGATCTCGGCATCTTTAAGGTCACCTGTGTATATGGGCACATCGGGCCTGCCATTGGCCTGGGGCCATAGATTGAAGCTGAAGCCGTCCTCATTCCATGATCCTGAGGCAGCAAGTGCACCCGAAAACCTGACATAGTTACCGGAAATGCCTGCAGGATCGGAATTGCCTATGACTCCCGAACGCCATCCGCCGGCAGCTGTCAGGTCATCAAAGTTCAGGATGATGTTCCTGTCATCACGGAAGAAGAACCGCGACCTGGTTTTGCCGTAAAGGGTTTTTACCTCTATCTGTCCCGGTCCCACTCCTGTGGGCACAGTCACCTGGATCTCATCAATAGTTGAACTTACGACAGTCCCAGGTATGTTGCCAGGGAAGAGCACTGTAAGGGGTGAGGCCGGATCATCAACAAAGTAATTGCCTTTGATCACAGACGTCTCACCGTCAGCAACGTACTCACAGACCATCCTGTCAACCACCGGAGCAGGAACGTCAACACCGAAAGAATACATCAGCGTATCCTTCTTGTTCATGTTGATCAGGTACATGTAGTTGGTAACTGTTGAAGGGATCACCTGAGGTACTGAAACGATGATCGTGGTTGGTGTGACCAGGTTGGGGTTCAGCCCAGCCTTCTGGTCATTGAACCAGACCTCGTCAACATTGCCAAGGTTCCTCCCTATGATGACTATGTTGTCTCCCATGAATGCATGGGCCACAAGTGAGTCGGACTTAGCCGGGTCTGCCTTGCGGATGTAGAAGATTTCAGGCATCGGCATATCTTCCTCATTGCCCTCGCATGCCTGGAACACCATTCCTGCGGCTCCCGTTACGAGCAGCAGCAATAATGCCGATAATGTATTGCTTATTATCTTTTTCATGTCAGGTATCATCTATTTTGTGTAATAGGGTTCCGGATCTTCGTTAAGCAAAGGATCCTGAAGAACCTCCGATGCGGGGATCGGAAGGAACATCTTATCCTCAGTAAAGTTTTCCACATGGTACGCGTTGTCGGGAATGGTGCCTCTGTTTTGCGCTTCAATGATCTGTTTGGCTTTTGCGAAGCCCTGCCGGGTAATGTCAAACCAGTAATCACCTTCGAAGGCGAACTCAACACGACGTTCCTTCATGATATCATCAAGAGTCAGAACCTCTTTTACGGGGAGTCCGGCACGCAGGCGTACCTTGTTGAATGCTTCAAGTGCGGTTCCGTCACTGGTTGATGCTGCATCTCCCAGGGTTGCCTCAGCATAGATAAGGAGTATGTCAGCATAACGCAGCATCATGAAGTTGATGCCCGTGTTCATGCCGATGACCTGTTCTCCGCCATACTTCTGACCCGGACCTACAACATACTTTGCAATTGTTGAACGGGTTCCGTTAAGTAGGCCTCCCTGTTTGGCATCCTGAATAGTATCATACCTGAAGCCGTTTTTCATGAACTCATTGTAAGCTGCATCGTCAGCTGTGAATGAACCATCAGCCTGTGGAAGTTTCTGCGGCTTCCAGTTGGGCATGGTCCATCCGTGTTCCATCATAGAACCGGCGCGCCTCTTGTCATTGGGCTCATATGCAGCCCTGAGATCAAGCGAGGGTCTGTATAGCTCCCACATGCTTGCTTCATCAGTCTGCAGGATTGAGGGACCGCGGTCAGGATTGAGCTGGTTGCCCGATCCCCAGGGGTTCATTGTACACTGATGCTGGACGGCAAAGAGTGTCTCAATATTGTTGTTGTTGGCGCTCGAGTTGAACATGGCACGGTAATCAGAAAAGAGGTCATACTGACCTGACTCCATCACCTCCCATGCCTTTGCCTTCGCATTTGCATAATCTTTCTGATAGAGATAAAGCTTTGCCATCATCCCCTTTGCCGAATACTTGGTCACCCTGCCGGGGACATCGGTTTCGGGAAGTCCTGCCTCTGCAAGCTGCAGTTCCTCGAGGGCAAAGCGCAGCACATCTTCCTGTAAGTAACGCGGGATGTTGAAATTGCCGGTAAGCGCTATTGCACCGGGATCAGTTACGATGGGCACGTGCCCGAAGATGCGTGCAAGATAAAAGTAAACCGTTCCTCTGAGGAAATGGCATTCGGCTATTGCAGGATCCAGTATTGCGGCATCACCTCCGTCAGCTTTTTTCTGCTCGAGGGTAGCCATCAGTGCACTTGTCCATCCGTTGACCTTGTAGAAGGCCTTCCAGGAATCGCTCAGTCGTACCGATGTGGCGGAAACGGTCATCTGCTGGAAGGGAGTGTCATCACCATTCCAGGTGTGCTCGTTGCCTGACATTATCTCACCAATGCAGTCGAGGGCACGGGCTTCATAACCTGACCATGCCAGTCCCGAATAGATTGTGCTCGTGGCTGCCCTCACCTCATCGGCAGTGTTGTAGTAGTTGCTCACCGTTGCACCTGAAAGCGACGGGCGGTCGGTGAACGACTCACTGCATGATGCCAGTGTTGCGGCCAGAATTGCAATGAAATATATAAATCTGCTTTTCATGATCATATAATTAAAGTCATTAAAACTCAACACTTACACCGCCAAGGAATGTGCGCGGGTTGGGATAGTGACCTGCATCAACGTTCATCAGCCTGATGCTGTTGTTGTACGAACCAACCTCAGGATCATAGCCGGTATATTTAGTGAAAGTGTGGAGGTTCTGAACCGTAACGAACAGTCTCAGGTTGTTCATCTTCACCCTGTTGATCACAGTTCCGGGGAGCCTGTACCCGAGGGTTATGTTCTGGACACGGAGGAAGGAGCCGTCTTCAACATAACGGTCCGACATGTATGTGTTGTTTGTGTTTGTATTGGTAAACCTCGGAAGGGCTCCGTCCTTATTTGTGGCAGTATAACGGTCAATTACTGTTGTTGACTGGTTGTAATAGACGTTATTCATGCTCTCGAGCTGCCACTTCATGAAGTTGAAGATTTCAGCACCGTAGCTTCCCTGGAGGAACACCGAAAGATCGAGATCCCTGTAACGGAAGTTGTTTGTGAACCCGAATGTGAAATCAGGTATCGGGCTGCCAATGAAGGTAAGATCCTCGGAGTCAATTTTCTTGTCCCCGTTGATATCCTTGAATCTAATATCCCCAAGCCAGGTTTCATTCGGCGCAACATCTGAATTGAACTGCGGGTAGGAAGCGGTAAGTTCAGCTTCGGTACGGAACAGACCGTCAGTCTTAAGACCCCAGAAGGTTCCCACTGCATAACCTGGAACGGTATGGGTGATATGAGCGCGGTCATAATATAACTTGCCGTCTATTGATGATGACTCATTGATGAGTTTGTCAAGAACGTTCTTGTAGTGCGAGAAGACCAGCGAGGTGTTCCATGAAAAGTTTGGCTTCGAGATGTTACGTGTAACCAGGCTTATGTCAATACCGGTGTTGGTCATCTGGCCGACGTTGCCGATTGGAGCCTTAAGGTCATTCCAGGCATCACCTATACCCAGGAGGGCAGGACCTGTACTGAAGAGAAGCATGTTGGAGGTGACCTTCTTGTACAGGTCAACAGTCAGGTCAATCCTTCCGTTGATAAAGCCGAAGTCAATGCCTCCGTTATAAGTGATAACTGATTCCCATCCAAGGTCAGGGTTGGCAATGCCAGCGATGAAGTTGGTTGATGCCGTGCCCACCTGTCCGAATCCCACCGGGCCGGGCCAGAAGTTGACGTTCGAGGTGTAAGGCGGGTTCGGAGCTCCGTCAGGCAGGTTCTGGTTACCCACCGCACCTGCGCCAAGTCTTATCTTCATGTAGTTCATTACATTGGCCCAGTTGGCAGCGAATTTCTCGTTTGTGACCGTCCATCCGAGTGATGCACCGGGGAAGAAGCCCCACTTATTGTTCGGGCCGAAGTTTGATGACTTGTCACCCCTGTAACTGAGCGAAATTGAAAAACGCTCATCAAAGGTGTAATTGCCTCTGACGAAATATGACTCCATTGCCCAGTCTCCTTTGCCTCCTGTGAGGTCCCAGGTGAGTTTGTCAGTACCGCCTGCGTTCATATCGAGGATATTGTTCTGCAGATCAACCTTCTTGCCTCCCAAGGCCTCCCAGTAAGAGTACTGTGCTTCATGTCCGCCGGTGAAAGCCAGCTTGTGCTTTCCGAAGGTCTTGTCGTAGTTAAGGTAGTTCCTTACAGCATAATAATAGGAGTTGTTCCGGCTGTCATAGAGCTGTGCCTGAAGGGAGCGTGTTCCTATGTTGGCCTCATACTGGAATGCCATGTTGTTCTGAAGGCCTATCTGGTATGAGAATTCATTCCTGAGAGACAGTCCCTCGAAGAAGATTACGTCAGCATAAATGTTCCCGAATATCTGGCTGTTGACACCCTTGTTACCACGGCTGCTGCTTGTTGCAACAGGGTTGTCTGCAGTGTAGGTGTAGCCTCCCACCGTATAGTTGCCGGCCCATGTGCCGTCAAGGTTTTTGACCGGGATGAGGGGATTCTGAAGTGTTGACCACCATATTGTACTTTCTGCAGCATCTGCCAGGGTAACGTTCTGGATGCTCCTGGTGATGTTCGAGCTTACCCCTGCCCTCAGCCATTTCTTGACCTGGCTGTCAAGGTTAAACCGGGTTGAGTAACGCTTGAAGTCTGACCCGATCAGTATACCTTTCTGATCATAGTAACCGGCGGAGAAGTAATAGCTAGTATTCTCCTTCCCTCCGGAGATGCCCAGCTGGTGATCCATGGTGTATCCCTGGCGGAATATTGCATCCTGCCAGTCGGTACCTTCACCAAGCAGTGACGGATCGGCAAATTCCTCGGTGGGTGTGTAGCCGGCACCCAGCTCTGCAATCACGCTGTTCTGGTACTCGGCAAATTCGCGGAGGTTCATCACGTCAAGAGTCCTGCCCACCTGCTGGATGCCATAGGAAAAATCATAGGTGACCTTTCCGTCACCTGCTTTTCCCTTCTTGGTGGTGATAAGGATAACACCGTTGGCGGCTTGTGACCCGTAGATAGCCTGAGCCGATGCATCCTTAAGCACATCAATTGATTCAATGTCATTCGGGTTCAGCGTTGCCAGGAAGCTGTTCTGTGTCTGTCCGTCAGAGCCACCAAGACCGTCATATCCTGTGTTTTCAACATTGTTGTCAGTAAAGGGAACACCATCAATAACGATGAGCGGGTCATTGCTGTTGATGGAGGTGATACCTCTTACCCTTACCGAGACACCACCGCCGGGCTGACCGCTGTTGTTCATGACCTGCAGGCCGGCAACCTTGCCCTGAAGAGCCTGGTCAACACCGGTAACAACAAGGTCCCTGATCTCCTCCGTCTTGACGGAAGCAATTGCAGATGTCACTTCTGATCTCCTTATCGTTCCGTATCCGATCACAACAACCGCATCAACTTCTTCAGCAGACATCGTCATTGTGACGTTTATGGGCCCTGCAGTGACGGGCACCTCCTTTGGATCCATTCCGATGAATGTGATCACAAGGGTGGTGGCATCAGAAGGTACCTGCAGGGAGAAATTCCCGTTGAGATCAGTAGCAGTCCCTATTGTCGTGCCCTTAACCACTACCGAGGCTCCGGGCAGAGCAGCATTGTTGTCATCAACCACCTTACCCGTAACAGTTCTCTGCTGCGCGAAAAGCATCGTTGTTGACATTACAGCTGCCAGACAAATAAGAAATGTTAGTCTTAAGAGTTTGTTTTGCATAGCTGTACAGTTTTAGGTTTTTAAAGTTAAAGCATCTTGTCAGGGCAGCACTGATACTTTTTTGTCTCTTTATAGTAAATATTTGATTAGTCCTGCTTCTAAAAAGGCAAAACGGGCTTTTCTTGGTGTACAATATACACCATGCTCTGAAATATTCACTGGTAAGTCAGGGGCGGCAGGTTTTATTACTTCACGTAATAACTGCGGAAATCGTTCTTATACCATATTAATAGATACTCCTACCACATCCATCCGGAGATTTTCGTACGCTCTTTTTTTTCAATCGTATTGATTATACTGGAATTTTAAAATATCTTTGAATTCTTACATTGTACACTAAGTCATTTTATAACTTCACTGGTATAATAAAATGATATCCCACAAGATTGTTCCCAACATCTCTGTAGACTGTGTGGTGTTCGGTTTCGACTTTGAAAAACTAAATGTCCTTCTTGTCAAAAGAGAGATGGTGGACGAAAAGAGCGGAAAGGTGCTCATCCTCGACCATACCCTTGCAGGGTACCATATTTTCGAGGATGAGGATCTTGACAGCGCAGCCACAAGGATACTGAAAGGGCTGACCGGGCTTGACAATATTTTTCTCGAGCAGTTCGGGGCGTTTGGCCAGCTTGACCGAGTCTCCTCCCCCAAGGATAAAATGTGGCTTGACTACATCAACCAGGGATTTGCTGACCGCGTTGTTACGGTAGGTTACCTGGCGCTTATTGACAACACCAAGGTGACACTTACATTGAAGGACCGGGATGTCTCCTGGTTCCCTGTCTCCATGATAACAGACATGGAGATGGCTTTTGACCATAAATTCCTTTTTTACAAGGCGCTTGAGGCCCTGCAGCGAAAGGTGAAGGTTGAGCCCATTGCCTTCGAGTTGCTGCCTGATTACTTCACGCTGTCACAGCTCCAGAAACTCTATGAAGCCCTCCTGGGAACATCCTTTGACAAGAGAAACTTCAGGAAAAAGGTGGCACAGATGCATTACGTCATACCGTTAAAGAAGAAACAGCAGGGAGTGCCGCATAAACCCGCCCAGTATTACCTCTTCAGCAGGGAGGTGTACGAAAAAACAAGAAAGGGACGCATTTCATTCATTATCTGAAAAATAACCCAACTAACCACCAATACTATGAACCTGCATATAATTGACCTGGGTATTGTGCTCCTGTATCTCCTGGCCACCATCTTCATCGGCAACTGGGTCTCAAAGAGGGCATCGAAAAACATACAGTCCTACTTTCTGGGCGGTAATACTCTTCCCTGGTATTTCCTGGGTGTCTCCAACGCCTCAGGAATGTTTGACATAGCCGGAACAATGCTTCTTGTCTACTGGCTCTCGGTCTACGGCCTTAAGAGCCTCTGGATACCCTGGCTATGGCCGGTCTTCAACCAGATCGTCCTCATGGTGTTCCTCTCAGCCTGGCTCAGGCGATCCAATGTAATGACCGGTGCCGAGTGGATTAAGACACGCTTTGGTGAAGGCAGGGCATCAAACCTGTCACACATTATAGTGGTGATATTTGCCATCGTCAGCGTTATCGGGTTCCTGTCCTACGGTTTCAAGGGGATAGGCAAGTTTGTGGCAGCATTCCTTCCGCCAATTGTTTCAAATCCCGAGTACCTGGCCACTCACCCCCAGGTGAACGTCAACCTCTATGCACTCATCCTCATGGCTATAACCACCTTTTACGTGGTCAAAGGCGGTATGTTCAGCGTGGTCATCACTGAAGTCATACAGTACGGAATACTGACAATAGCATCCATAGCAGTAGGAATCATTGCCATCAGCCAGATCTCCCCGGACGCGCTCAATTCGGTAATTCCTGAAGGCTGGAAGACAATGTGGTTCGGCCGGACGACGGGCCTTGACTGGCATACCATTTCCTCCGCAGCCTCTCCGAAGCTGCATTCATTCAATGACTGGATAAAGACTGACGGTTATGAGCTCTTCGGACTCTTCTTTGTCATGATGCTTTTTAAGGGGATACTTGTCTCGGCAGCAGGGCCCGCGCCGAATTATGACATGCAGCGTATCCTTGCCACCAAAAGTCCAAAGGAGGCGTCCAAAATGAGTTCACTTGTTAGCGTGGTTCTCAACCCCACCCGTTACTTCATGGTGGCAGGCCTGACCATCCTGGCCCTGGTGAACTTCGACAAGCTTTATACCGGATCACTCACCAATCCTGACTTCGAGAGCATTCTCCCTGAAGTGCTTGCAACATATGTCCCTGTAGGGCTCCTCGGCTTCCTTCTGGCGGGCCTCATTGCGGCCTTCATGAGCAACTTCGCTGCAACGGTGAACGCCGCCCCGGCATACCTGGTGAATGATATCTACAAGCGGTACGTCAATCCTCATGCCAGCGAGAAGACCTATGTGCGCATGAGCTATGCTGCCTCATTGCTGATAGTGGTGATTGGAATAGCTGTGGGCTTCCTGGTCACCTCCATCAATGATGTTGTGCTCTGGATCACCGCAGCACTGTGGGGCGGGTATACCGCTCCCAACTTCCTGAAATGGTACTGGTGGCGGTTCAACGGCTACGGTTACTTCTGGGGTATGCTCTCAGGCATTGCCGCTGCCCTCCTGCTGCCTGCAATGAACCTTGAACTGCTTCAGAACTGGCCGCTGACTGAGAACTTCAGCATGAACGCATTCCCGGCAATCTTCCTTATCTCACTGATCGGAAGCATCCTGGGATCACTTCTTACCAAAAAGGAAGACGACGAGACCCTGAAGAGGTTCTACAGGCAGGTCCGCCCGTGGGGATTCTGGAAACCGGTCGAGAAAATGGTCCTTGCCGAGGATCCATCCTTCAGGCCGAACAGGGATTTCTGGCGCGATATGTTCAATATTGCTGTGGGTATCGTCTGGCAGCTGTCCCTGATGGCTTTCCCCGTTTTTCTGGTGATAAGGGAATGGAAACAGTTCTACGTGGCCGTGGCCGTAATGATCGTTACCACAGTCATCCTGAAATTCACCTGGTGGAATAAACTTAAGGACTGACCCGGCGGTGACATCTGCATCCGGTCTCCGGCAAGGCCTGAACTGACATATGAAAAAAACTCTAAGACTGACCTGATAATGAAATTCGGATATTTTGATGACACCGCAAGGGAGTATGTAATCACCAGTTACAGGACACCGTGGCCCTGGATCAACTACCTGGGC
>DHUL01000068.1:8027-37062 GCA_002409145.1 Bacteroidales bacterium UBA5235 | reverse complement strand
CCGGTGACCGGTTCCGGAGAATGGTCTGATGTTATTTTCGTAGCAAATGACAAGCTGATAGGTCAGTACTTTGAGGTTACCCTGCGTAACTGGAACTACTGTAATCCGTACGATGACCCGACAATCCCTGGTTTGCCGCATGACCGTGTAAACGGTGACCATCCGCCGGTAGTCACCACCGCAAGGATATTGATTGTACCCTACCCTGATGCGACCATCATGCCGGTTGACCCGATGTGCGCAAATGCCTCACCGGTAGCCCTGACGGGGCATGATCCGGGAGGCACATGGACCGGAAGCGGGGTGAGCGGCAACATATTTGATCCCTCACTTGCCGGGCCCGGCAGCCACACCATAAGGCATGAGATTGTAAATGCCGACGGATGCCGGGATGATGATCAGACAACAATTACCGTTTACCCCGTTCCCGATGCCACGATAATCACGGCCGGGATCGCCTGTTCAACCGACCCGGTTATTGTACTTCAGGCAAATGACCCGGGGGGCGTATGGTCCGGCACCGGTGTCTCGGGAAATCTTTTCTATCCGGCGGTGGCCGGATCGGGAAACCACCTGATAACTTACTCCATCACCGATGCCAACGGCTGTACTGATACTGATTCAGCGATCCTCACCGTTGCAACGCCTGACGCTACCATCACCCCGCTGGATACCCTCTGCGAAGACAGTCCGTCAGTCCTGCTGACGGCGCATGACCTGGGAGGGGTCTGGTCAGGGCCGGGGGTAGTGGGCAACAGGTTTGTGCCTGCTCTCGCCGGCACAGGGAACCATATTATCAAATATGAAATCCTGAACACTGACTGCGCTGCGGTTGACACGGCCGTGGTAACAGTCATGGCGCTGCCTTCAATAATAATTGATGATCCGGGGACCCTCTTCCTCAATGGTCCGCCGGTGGCGCTGACGGCCTACCCCACCGGAGGCACATGGTCAGGGCCGGGCATGACAGGCAATCTGTTTGATCCGTCTGAAGCCGGGCTTGGCAATCACATGCTTACCTATTCAATTCCTCCCGAGAGCTGGGGATGTGCAGCACAACGCGATGTATATGTCAGCGTGATCATGCCGCCGATGCCTGTGGCCGACTTTGAAGGAGAAACATCGGGATGCGCCCCGCTCACCGTTCAGTTTATAAACAAGAGCCAGCACGGCGAGAGCTACACGTGGGATTTCGGTGACAGACAGTATTCATCTGAAAAGGATCCTGTGCACACTTATTTTGTTCCCGGGACATACCTGGTGAAGCTCACCGTCCACAACATTGCGGGTGAATCGGTTCGTAACGGAGTTATAGAGGTTTACCAGAATCCGTCAGCCATTTTCGATGCCTATCCCAAAAACGTTGTAAACAATGAGCAGATAGTTATTTTCTACAGTTATTCATACTTCGCCGGATCATGGCTGTGGAGATTTGGCGACGGGGAGACCTCCACTGAGGAGAATCCTTACCACAAATATGTGTCGCCCGGGTCATATACAGTTTCACTTCTTGTCTCCACACAAGAGGGCTGTATTGATTCGGCGGTGATGGAGACGCCGGTACTGGTTGAGTGGAAGGAGGGAACCCTGAAGTTTCCCAATGTTTTCAAGTGGAACGGTACCGGGCCCACCGGAGGAGAATGGTCGGAGGGTGTGTATCCCTCAATGGATGAGGTTTTCAGACCGTTTTTTGAGAATGTCATGGAATACACACTCCAGATATTCAACAGGTGGGGTGTGCTGATCTATGAGAGCAATAACCTTAAGAAGGGATGGGACGGTTACTTTGGAAACGGTAACCTTGCTCCCCAGGGTGTATATGTCTGGAAGGCATCAGGAAGGTATGCCGACGGTGAATATTTCGACATGGTGGGGGATGTGACCTTCCTGCACTAACTGAAGGTTACCGCTTCTCCCGGTGTAATGCCCATAATGCGGGATCATCTCTAAGAAGATGGAGAGAATGATTTTCTACTCCAGCTCTTTCTGAAAAATCCTGAATTTCTTGACCACCTTGCAGCCAATCCGTTCGTATTCACCTCTCATTCTCATATTGTCTTCGAGGACGAGGTGGCTGTCTATGGTCTCCATTCTGCTGTTGATGGCATCACGGAGTATCTTCACGCCCATCAGCACGTCAATGCCCTTTCCCCTGAACTCCTTTTTGACTCCGCCGAGCATCATCATCAGCTTTCTTGAACGTTTTGATTCTCTGAGGATTCTGAAGATCCCGAACGGGAGAAGTCTTCCCCTGCAGGCTTTAATGCCGGCGCTCAGGTCGGGCATTCCTATGGCAAATCCTATCACTTCTCCATCCTTCTTCACGGCCTTAATGAACTTCGGATCAAGTATGGGAAGATAACGTGCCGCGAAGTCTTTTTTCTCCTTGTCATTCAGCGGAACAAACCCGTAAATCTCCGCGAAAGTGTCATTCATCACCTCAAGGATGGGAATGATAAAGGGTTTCAGTTGTTTCTTGGCAGTGAATTCAATGATTTCGAAATCCCTGCTTTTGGTAATCCTGTCAAGGACCCGTTCATAGACAACCGGGAACTCCCTGGGTATTTCTCCAAGATAGTTTACCAGGTCGATTTTTTTCGTATATCCCTCATTCTCTATCAGCTCAAACATGTATGGAGAATTATTGGCAGCTGTAATGAACAACGGATACTGGAATCCTTCAATCTGGAATCCCTGCGGGTCCTTGTCGGAAAAACCAAGTGGCCCGACAAGCTTTGACATGCCGTTTTCCTTTGCCCACTGTTCGATGCGGCTGATCAGGGCATGAAAAACATCAGCGTCATTATAGCACTCCATAAAGCAGAACCGTCCGTGGTTCTCGTGGTTGATCTCATTATACCTCCGGTTGATGATTCCCATAATCCTGCCTACAGGCTTGTTGTCCCTGTAGGCCGTCAGGAGGAGGGCGTCAGCATACCCGAAAGACTTGTTCTTCTTTTTGTCATAAAGCTCCCACTCATCCATATAAATTGGTGGAAGCCAGTCAGGTTCGTTCCAGTGAACCTTTTCAGGCAGATAGATGAAATCACGGAGATCCTTGCGCGTGATTACCTCTTTAACGGTAATTTCTCCCATTTCAGTCAGGTTGGGTTGTGATAAAGATAGTTTAAGTTTTTTCTCTGGCTTCTTTTTTGTCAATATTATCAGCCACCCGGAGCAATTGCCTGGTATCAAGGATATTGACAAAAAAGAGCGCAATTACCACAACAAAAGCGGAGTAGTTTAGTGATCCCGGAAAAAGAACCTCTGCGATCATTATCAGCCCGATGATTATTCTGACCTCTGTGGGCCCCACTTTCCCCGAGTCGATTGAATACCTGCCAGTGATACTGAATCTGATGAGTGCAATTATAATTTCCCATCCGTAGAGCACAACAAAGCCATATCCCAGCAGTTTCCAGGTGCCTTCAGCATAAACGATGTAACCTAAACCTATCAGTATGATGCTTATCCAGTCAATTGTTATGTCAAGTGTAAACCCGTATTTTTTTCTCGGTTTATTCCTGTAATATGCAAGCCTTCCGTCGAGGGAATCTCCGAACCAGCTTACTGCAAAGCCAAGTAATCCCAGCAGGAGGAAATTCCTGTTGAAGAACGAGGCAAGGATGAAGCTGCCACATACGATCATGTTTCCGAAAAACCCGATACCGGTCAGCATGTTTGATGTGATGAAGGCCGGGATCCGTTGTACCAGCCAGGAGATGGCCATCTCTTCCTGCCTCTTGAGGAGATTGGTTCTTGGCCTGTCACTGAAGACATTCCTGAGAACCTCTCCGTTGAAAAGTGATTTAAGGTTATTCCTGGTTGTCATGACAGTGATTTGACTTCTAAGTTAAATTAAATTACCATGAACGAACTTTTCCGGCATAGGCATTTCATAGACTTTTTTTCTGAGGTACTCACCCAGCGAAGAAGCGTCAGTGAAGCGTGACTGTTCATCGACGCTGATTATTTCACCGATGCCGATTCTCTGTTGACTTCCCCTTTTGTTAAATACTTCTGACGGCAGTCTCAGCAGTCGTACTCTCCAGTTGATCAGTCCGAGGAAGTAAAAAAAAGCAGAATTCATGTCAAAAAACCTTATTGGCAGCACCGGCACCTTCACTGAGTGAATCAGGTGGAGGATGCTTTCCTGCCACGGGCGGTCCCTTACTTTCATGTCTCTCAGGCTGAAATCGGAGACAGCTCCCGAGGGGAAGAATCCCAGTGGATGCCCGGCGCCGAGATGTCCGATGGCTTCCCTTATACCTCTGATGCTGGCAGCCTTGATGCCGTGCTTTTTATTGCCTGTGGGCACTACCGGGATAAAGTTGACATCGAGGGTTTTTATCAGGGAGAGGAGTTTGTTGACAATGAATTTGTAATCGGGCCTTATCCTGGCCATCATATCAATGGTCATGATTCCGTCGAGCCCGCCGTATGGATGGTTTGACACGGTTATAAAGGCACCTCCGGGCAGGTCTCTAAGCCTTTCTGGGTTGCCGACCACGTAGCTGACTCCTACATCTTTAAGCAGCCTGGTGGTGAATTCTGGCCCGTTCCATGCTCCTGAATTGTCATATACCCTGTTGACTTTGTCGATTGCCAGGAAACGGATCATCCATTCCGCAAAGCGCTGCCCTTTAGCGCCCCTGAACAGAAATGACAACGGTTCGAGATCTTTTGGCTCAATTACCTTCATGGCATAAATCCCAAATTTACTAAATAATAATCACCAAACCATGGAGGTTAATTTGCTGCCATGTTAAAGAGGATGAGCAATGAAATGGAATTCATGTTTCAAAAACAATATATTTGGGCCGTGTTTCCGCAGAATATTAAACATCTGTAAATGTAAACCGATGAAGAAGCTTTTCCTGGCCATGGCGGCGCTTGCCACAGTACTGATCTCCTGCCAGAGTGACAGATCAACCGGCCCGACTGATCTCGCAAAGAACAGTATTATTCCAAAACCAGTGTCGGTGACCTCTACTGGCGGGACATTCATGCTAACCCGGAAGAGTGACATCATTGTGATGCCGGGCAGTCCGGAAGAAGTTGCCGGTATTGGCCATTACCTGGCCGGCAGATTGAATCCCTCAACCGGGCTCGGGCTTAAAGTGATCACTGATGGAGGCAAACCCGGGAAGGGAGACATTCAGCTTGTCATTAGCGAAGCTGACTCCACTCTTGGCGACGAAGGCTACGAGCTTATCATCACCGGGAAGCTGTTGACACTGACTGCAGCCGGGCCTGCCGGGTTATTCCGTGGCATCCAGACCATAAGGCAACTGTTTGTTCCTGAGATTGAGTCTGATACGGTTCAGCCCGGGCCATGGACCATACCCACCGGAACCATACGTGACTGGCCTGAATACGGGCATCGCGGAGAGATGCTTGACGTTGCGCGCCATTTCTTCAGCCCGGAGGATGTAAAGAGATTTATTGATCACCTGGCACTTTATAAAATGAATGTTCTTCATCTCCATCTATCCGATGACCAGGGCTGGAGAATCGAGATAAAATCCTGGCCAAACCTTACCGCCCATGGAAGTAAAACCGAAGTTGGCGGTGGCGAAGGAGGATATTTCACCCAGGAGGAATATTCAGATATCGTAAAGTACGCCAGTGAGAGATACATTACAATCATTCCTGAGATTGATATGCCCAGTCATACAAACGCAGCTCTCTCATCCTATCCGGAGCTCAATGTGAACGGCAAGGCTACAGAGCCATATACCGGAACAGACGTTGGATTCAGCACCCTTGACACCCGCTCGGAAACCACATATAAGTTTGTAGACGATGTTGTTCGCGAGATCGCGGCTCTTACTCCGGGGCAGTACTTTCATATCGGAGGTGATGAGTCACATTCTACCAGGATCGATGATTACATCTACTTTGTAAACAGAGTACAGGATATTGTTGAATCACACGGCAAGAGCGTAACAGGCTGGGACGAGATTGCCAATGCAACGCTTAAGCCCGGTGCTGTGGTTCAGTACTGGGCCCGGGCAACAAATGCAATAAAGGGCGTTAACCAGGGTGCGAAAGTGCTTATGTCACCCTGCAAGTATGCTTATACTGACATGAAATATGACTCAACAACTGTCCTGGGATTGAGCTGGGCCGCTTACATAGAGGTGGATGATGCCTATAACTGGGATCCTGCCACACTTGTACCGGAGATCGGCAGGGAAAAAATAGTAGGGGTGCAGGCCCCGCTATGGGCAGAGACCATCTCAACTTTCAGCGAAGCTGAATATCTTATTTTTCCTCGTCTTCAGGGTTATGCCGAGATAGGATGGACTCCTTCGGACATGAGGTCATGGGATGAATACCGTGTTCGGCTTGCTGCACATGGGAAACGGATGGAGATACTCAACATCGGATTTTATCGCTCTCCTCTTATTGAATGGGATCAGCCGGACATGTAACATATAAAATGCCTGGTCATATTGACTGAAAATTAAACACTATAAAAGATCATGGATTTCTTACTTGAAGGTATCACCAATATCACATGGCAGCAGGCAGTGATGTGGGTTATAGGTGCGCTGCTGATTTATCTTGCAATTGCGAAACAGCTTGAACCATCTCTTTTACTGCCAATGGGATTCGGGGCTATCCTTGTCAACCTCCCCTTGTCAGGAGCGCTGAACCAGACCCTGTCCGGGATAGGAGAGGTGACCGGCATCCTTGACTGGTTGTTCAAGGTAGGTATTGAGGCATCAGAAGCGATGCCGCTTTTGCTGTTCATCGGGATCGGGGCAATGATCGATTTCGGTCCGCTACTTTCCAACCCAAGGCTCTTGCTCTTCGGCGCGGCAGCGCAGTTTGGTATTTTTGCAACCGTGGCTGCTTCCGTTCTGCTGGGCTTTGATCTCAGGGATGCTGCCTCAATCGGGATAATAGGAGCAGCTGACGGCCCTACTTCCATCCTGGTATCACAGGTGCTGAAGAGTGATTATATAGGACCGATTGCCATTGCGGCATACTCCTACATGGCACTGGTTCCCATTATACAGCCCTTTGCCATCAAGATGTGCACCACTGAGAAAGAGCGAAAGATCAGGATGGAATATAATCCGAAAAGCGTTTCAAGGCTGACAAGGATACTGTTCCCAATATCGGTCACTATAATTGCTGGTCTGGTGGCCCCGGCCTCAATTGCACTTGTGGGCTTCCTGATGTTCGGCAACCTGATAAGGGAGTGCGGAGTGCTCAGGTCATTGTCTGACAGCGCTCAAAAGGAGCTGGTGAACCTCATAACCCTGTTGCTTGGAATAACCATTGCAGCCAGCATGCAGGCTGAAAAATTTGTGGCGCTTGACACGGTCAAGATCATGGGCCTCGGTCTCCTGGCATTCATCTTTGATACCATAGCAGGTGCCTCGTTTGCCAAGCTTCTCAACCTGTTCCTGAAGGAAAAGATCAATCCCATGGTTGGAGCAGCCGGTATTTCGGCATTTCCCATGTCTTCACGCGTCATCCAGAGACTGGGTCTCGAAGCTGACCCGACCAATCACCTGTTGATGCACGCAGCGGGAGCAAATGTTTCAGGCCAGATTGCCAGCGTCATTGCCGGCGGTGTTATTATAGGCCTTGTACCCGGTTTACTATAAAAGGAGGTGAATGATGAATGCAGATTTCTTTAAGTCGTTGGATCTGATGGGGAAGGGTATGACAGCCATCTTTGTCGTCATTATTGTCATCTACCTGGCCGTTCACCTGATCCTGAAGCTGACAGGTGGCAGGAAGAAGAAAGCAGAAGGATAGGCTTTCCGTAACACTGTCCGGACCTTTTGGGGTTCCTGGCCCAAATGCCTGCCATTAAGGTGGCTGATTGGTCAGTAAAATTTAGTAATTTTATAAGGCCGTTTTCCCCGTCACGGGGTTTGCGGCGAATGTCGGACCAACCAGTGATCGGATGAAGAATGCACTTTTGTTGATTCTTGTGGCCATCACGGCATCTTGCAGCCAGATGAGGAAGAGCTCTTCCGCCATACAGGAAGAGGATCTGATCATAACCAGGAAATATATAGGCGATTTTATTGAGTACCGCCACACGGGACCGGAGAACTATGACGGCCCGAACATTATCTGGATCAAAACCACGATGGAGGACCAGTACGGGAAAATATCAGCCTACGGACGCAAATGTGACTTCACCGGTGGCGATAGGCTTTATCTGAGAAGAAAATTTTACAGCCCCGGTATTGTTTCCGGTTATTGGGTTTATGTTATCGAAAATGACTCGTCAGTATCATACCGTGCAACTGACCTTCAGCATGACCGTGAGGTGTACATCAAGACCTGGTTTGAATGACTTCCCCCGCAGCCTGTTGTAAATGAAGAGCATTATTCTTACTACATTCCAGAAATTTGACCGTTCTCAGAGCCTGGGCGGGATTCTGCTTTTTGGTGCGACAATCACAGCATTGATATTTGCAAACTCCCGGCTGGGCAATTTATATGACACGATCCGGGATACTATGCTGGGTTTCGAAGCGGGGGACTTCAGTTTGAAGAAACCGTTGCTGTTATGGGTCAATGACGGTCTGATGGCCATTTTCTTTTTCATGATCGGCCTGGAGATCAAGCGTGAGCTTATGATCGGGGAGCTGAATTCGCCCTCGAAAGCAGCCCTTCCGCTAATTGCTGCCCTTGGCGGAATGCTTGTTCCGGTAGTTTGTTATCTTATACTGAATAATAACCCGCAGGCATCGCAGGGATGGGGAATTCCCATGGCAACTGATATAGCTTTCTCTCTCGCGATATTGAAACTGCTGGGCAACCGGGTTCCTGTCGGTCTTAAGGTTTTCCTTGCTGCATTTGCTATAATTGATGACATAGGCGCTGTGCTGGTCATAGCCCTGTTCTACAGTTCTTCCATTGATTGGATGATGCTTGCCTGGGCTGCTGTACCTATGGCGTTTCTTGTTTTCCTGAACCTCAGGAGCCTGTTTCCTAAATACCTTCATCTTGCATGCGGCATATTAATCTGGTATTTCTTTCTCAAATCGGGAATTCATCCCACCATTGCAGGAGTATTGCTGGCCTTTACGGTTCCGCTCAGACAGAAAACTGATGCTCATACCTTTACCTTGGAGATGTGCAGGATTGCCGATGAATTCAGGGAGCATAACTCTGACCTGACCCCGTTGCTTACTCCTGAGCAGATAGAAAGAATTGATGACATTGAGCAATGGACGGGAAAGGTGCAGTCGCCCCTGCAGCATCTCGAGCATGTGCTGCATGGCTGGGTAGCCATGTTCATCATGCCTGTATTTGCGTTTTTCAATGCCGGTGTTGCCTTCCGGGCCGGAATGGATCCGGATTTCTCGCTGATCACCACCCTTGCTATCAGTCTCTTCCTTGGCAAAACAGTCGGAGTGACCCTCTTCTCATTTGCCGGCCTGAAGCTTAAGCTCGCCAGCCTGCCGAAGGGAGTCACCTTTGGCCAGATTTTCGGTACGGCCATGCTTGCAGGAGTCGGATTTACAATGTCGATGTTCATTGCCAGCCTGGCATTTTCAGGTGCTGCAGAATTGATGGATTCGGCAAAGATTGGCATTATGACAGGATCACTTGTTTCCGGTGTTGCCGGATACCTGATGCTCAGGTTCTGCCGCAGGGATAATATACAAACTTTCGTCAGCTGAGGCATATGATGGAGAGAAACTATACCCTTTACTTCATTGCCCTTATTCCCGGGAAGGAGTTAAGGGAAAGGGTACGTGCTGTCAAGGAGAGAATGAAGGACGACTATAATGCAGGTCATGCACTTAAATCTCCTGCTCATATAACATTACAGATGCCTTTCAAAAGGAACAGCAGGGATGAATCTGCCATCTCTGAGGCTCTTGAAAAATTTGCCTCTGAAGAAAATCCCTTTGCTTTGAGGCTGGATGGTTATGGCTGCTTCGCCCCGAGGGTTATTTTTATCAGGATAGAGGATCAGAATCCGGTAAGGTCAGTACATGGCCGGTTAAAAAAAATCCTGGCAGGACAACTTGGATTTTCTGTCAGTGAGATAATGAATGATGTCCAGCCCCACATAACTGTAGCCACGCGCGATCTTACCAAAGAGGCATTCAGGGAAGCGTGGCCTGAATTTCAGAATGAGGAATTCAGGGGTACCTTTGAAGTTAACAGTCTCTTTCTGCTGAAGCATAACGGGAAGTACTGGGATATTCTTAAGGAATTTCCGTTCAGAAAAAATGGATAGAAGGAGATTTATCTCAGGAAGTGCCCTGGCTGCTGCCGGATGGTTTGCGGCACCCCGCCTTCGGGCGGTGACATTGTCACATGATGAAGGCCGTCTCCCGGGAGGTAAAAACAGTCTGTTTGAATTATTTGCGAATCCCGGTTCGGAATACCGTCCCTTCGTGAGGTGGTGGTGGAACGGGAATAAGGTCGAGGCAGGGGAACTCATCAGGGAATTGCACATGCTGAGAGCAGCAGGCATAGGTGGTGTGGAGATAAATCCGGTGGCATTTCCATCCCGATTTGTAGGCGACGATCTTGGAAAACCTTCCCTGGAGTGGCCGGGCAGGGAGTGGAGCAGTATGCTTAAGGTTGTTTTCGATGAGGCGAAACGGCTTGGGATAACATGCGATCTGATTGTCGGTTCCGGCTGGCCTTTCGGTTCAGAGAATACGGCTGAGGAGGAGAGGTCACAAATAGTTGTTGTTGCCGTAAGGAAGGTCAGCGGTCCGGCAGAACTGTCAATTTCAAGGGAAGAAATCTTTCTGGAGGCCGGCCCTGCCATCAATAATGCATGGCCCGGCAGAAAGCCTGCACTGATTTCGATGATGCTGGTGCCTGACCCTGTCACTTCAACCGATGAGATAACAGATCTTTCAGACAGGGCAGGTGAGGAGTTCTTCGACCTCTTCATACCTGAGGGTGATCATGCTCTGTATGCGCTGGTGCAGGTCAACGGTTTCATGCAGGTGATCAATGGTGCCCCGGGTGCAAGCGGTCCGGTGCTTGACCACTTCAACGGGGATGCCGTCACCAGGTTCCTGAACAGAATGTCAGACTACATAGAGCCTGTCACCGGACCACTGACAGACCATCTGAGGGCTCTCTTTACCGATAGCATGGAGCTCGAGGGCTCCAACTGGACCCATGACATGAGGGAGGAGTTCTTCAGGAGAAGGGGCTATGACATCTTCCCCTTCCTTCCGTTTGTTCTCTTCAGGACCGGCCCGATGGGCAATGTCACGGATTTCAGGTACGGAGTGGAGTTCGGACCTGCTTTCACGGAGATGATCCGACGCATGCGGTATGATTTTGAGACAACAAAGGCGGAGCTTCTTGAAGAGCGTTTCATGCAGACCTTTGCCGGGTGGTGCAGGAGCCTCGGCATCAGATCAAGGATGCAGGCTTACGGCAGAGGCTTCTACCCGCTGGAGAGCAGCATGTTGGTTGACATTCCGGAGGGGGAGTCATGGACCATGAACTGGCTAAAGCACAGGATAGGTGAAGAGATGCCGGAGAGTGACTACCGCCGGGGCCGTGCTTACACAATGGTAAACAAGTACGTTTCATCCGCTGCCCACCTGTCTGGCAAAAGGCTGATAAGCTGTGAGGAGATGACCGACACATACACTGTCTTCAATACTTCCCTTGAAAACCTGAAGGCGGGCAGTGATCAGAGCATTATTTCAGGGGTAACACATTCGGTATTCCACGGATTCAACTACTCACCGCCGGAAGCCCCGTGGCCGGGATGGATAAGGTACGGCGGCTATTTCAACGAGAACAACAACTGGTGGCCTCATTTTCACCTGCTTAATCAGTATAAGGCAAGACTGTCGGCGTTGCTGCAGAACTGTGACATGTATGCCGATATTGCCCTCCTGCCACCACTGGCAGACATGTGGAGTCTTATTGGGATGCAGAATGAACCGTTTCCGTCGGTATTGCATGCCGAACATCTCTCCCTGGTGTGGGAAGCGATAGCAAAAAATGGAAGCGGATGTGACTATATCTCGGAACGAATCCTGCGGGACGCCTCCATTGAAGGAAAAAAGCTCTGCTATGGTCCCCGCAGGTACCATACACTGTTCATGGTAAGCGTGGAGAGCCTCTCTCCGGACAGTGCCCGCAAGTTGCTGCAGTTTGTGAGAGGGGGAGGAAGGATATTCTGCATAGAAAAGGTACCTTCAAAATCAACCGGGTGGAGTAACCATGAAAGGAATGATGGTGAGGTGAAACTCCTCGTTGAAAAGATGAAAGCATACCCCCACCGGTTCATAGTGGTCGAAAAGCCGGAAAAAGACTATATAGGATGGTACAGAAATGTTCAGGAGCTGTACCGGATTGATCCATGGATTAAAATCGATAAACCCGATCCTTTCCTTATGCAGACAAGACACATTGCTGATGACGGATCGGAGTACGTTTTTATGATCAATTCGCATCTTCATGAATCACGCAGCACACGGGTGCATTTCTCCACCGGACTGATCCGCAGGCATAACTGCTCTGTATGGAATCCGGAGACGGGCGGGAGAATGAGGGTGCAGCCTGATTATGACGGTGGTGTCACACTGGAAATGGGCCCGGCGGAATCACTGCTTTTTGCCTTTGACAGGGAGGAAGCTGAGGAAGAGTGGAGACCACTGCCTGTGAGCGGAAGGGACTTGCTGTTGCTTGACAACGGGTGGACGGCCGAATTCAGGCACTGCCGCGACGGCTCAGTTGGTGATGTGGCGATTGACAGGCTTATGGATTTGAAAGATATGCCTGAATTTGTTTATTTTTCCGGTACTGTTATCTACCGGAACAGGCTGGAATGCAATGATGCGGCAGGAATGATGCTAAACCTGGGAAAGGTTTACGGAACCTCTGAGCTTAAGATAAACGGCGTGAGCTGCGGCATTAAATGGTACGGCAGGAGGATCTTCAGCATTGAAAAATATCTGAAGCCGGGAATCAATATTATTGAAGTCATTGTCACCACATCAATGGGTAATTACATGAAATCACTGACTGACAATCCAATTGCACAGTACTGGACGAATGCCGGGACAAAAAGTCAGCACCTGCAATCGATGGGTATGACAGGACCTGCAGGTTGTTATAAAATATGACATGAAAAAAGGCACGATCTTATTACTGGCGGCCATGGCTGCTGTTTCAGTTCAGCTTCACGCGAGAGACTACAACGCATCAATGTTTGGCGTAAAGTCAAACGGGACAACACTCAACACCAACTCTATCCAGAAGGGGATTGATTATATCAGTGAAAACGGAGGTGGCCGCCTGGTCTTCTATGTGGGGCGGTACCTGACCGGAACCATCTACCTCAAGTCAAATGTAACCATCCACCTTGAGGAGGGAGCCATCCTTGTAGGGTCAACCAACCCATTCGATTATGAGAGAAGCTTCAACTGGACTGCCCTCATCTTTGCCCTTGATCAGGAGAACATCGGCATCACGGGAAAAGGGGTGATTGACGGGCAGGGCTTCCAGGTGGCCACAAACCTTGTTGACATGATCCACAAGGGCGTGGTGAAGGATCCGCTGAAGTATGACAGACCCAACGAGACAATACGCCCGCAGAACATTTATTTCAGGGGCTGCCGGAGAGTGGTGATCAGGGACATCGTGCTGAAGGATCCCGGCAGCTGGAACCAGCAATACGACCAGTGCCGCAACCTGGTAATAGACAACATCACCGTCGACAGCAAGAGTTACTGGAACAATGACGGGGTGGACATCGTGGACTGCGACAGCGTTGTGGTTTCCAATTCATACTTTGATGCTGCGGATGACGGCATCTGCCTGAAATCTCACAGTCCGGAGTTTGTCTGCCAGAATGTGTTTATTTATAACAATACAGTCCGAACCAGTGCCAACGGAATAAAGTTCGGCACGGTTGGCCATGGTGGTTTTCGTAACATACGGATAATCAACAACCTGGTTTTTGACACATACAGATCAGCTCTGACCTTTGCGGCGGTTGACGGCGGATTTGTCGAAAATATTGTTGTTGACAGCCTGCGGTCACTGAACACCGGCAATGTCATCTTCCTGAGAATAGGTGAACGACGGGCCGGCAAAAAAGGAAGGATGAACGGGGTGTCAATATCTAACGTCTATGCTGAGGTCCCGGCCACCAAACCGGATGCCGGGTACAACTACGAGGGTCCGGTGGAGGATCTTCCAAGGAATATTTCTCCCTCGGCAATTGTTGGAATGCCTGATGCCCTGATAGAGAACATTACCCTGAAGAATATAGAGATACATTATCCAGGCGGGGGCAATCCCCATTATGCAAAGGTCGGGCTCGATGAGTTGGACAAGGTGCCTGAGCTGGCTGCAAACTACCCGGAGTTTTCGATGTTTAAGGAACTTCCGGCATGGGGTTTTTACATCAGGCATGCCCGAGGGATCTCGATGGAGAATGTGAAACTGGTTTGCGAAAAGAAGGATTACCGCACCGCGGTGGTGCTTGATGATGTAAACGGAGCTTCTTTTACGAAACTGCAGGTCTCAGAACCGGGAGGTAAAAAGGAAGGCATATTTTCTTTCAGGTCAGCTGAAATTGAAATAAGGAAATAGCGGAAATTTTTTGAGCCGGAAATCTGACAAATGAAAACCAACCCGCTGACCCTTGACTACTCCCCATTTTGCCATAGGGATGCCACTTACAAGGCTGAATATGTTCCCCTTCCGACAGGAGTGGAGCTGCTTTCGGTAGTCTTCTCGCCGCCACATACTGCGAAGGCACCTGTGATCCTCTTCATTCCCGGATTTGTTTCGCTGATTGAAAACTTCAGGGAGACGCTTGTCGAGCTTACGCGCACCCATACCGTATTCTATGTCGAAACCCGCGAAAAAAGTACAGCCAGAATCAACCCTGATCACCGGTTTTCGGTAGATGAAATAACCTCAGACATAGTTCATTTTGCAGAGCTCAGAATTCCCGACTCCTATGTAATGGCAGGGTATTCACTGGGAGCCACCGTTATTGCCGAGGCCTTTTCCCGTCTTCAGAGAAAGCCGGAAGCAGTGCTCCTGATTGAACCCAACAGTTCATTTCCCTTCAAAGGTATGGTTCTTTTACTGGCGAGGCTGGCGAAGTACATCTACAGGCCGTTGGTACCCTTCGTGAAATGGTATATGAGAACATTCATTATAGATGTCAGGACTGATTTGGAGATGTACCTCATCAATTGCCGGAATCTGGATACCGCTGATCCTGCCAGGTTGGGCATGGCTGTAAGACAGCTCAGCCGTTACAGGATGAATGGGTGTCTTGAACAGATCTCCGTGCCTGCGCTGGTTGTGGTAGCCTCGAAGGACCGTTTCCACAGCTATGGTGAAGGCACGGAGATAGCCGCCCTCATACCGGGCGCATGCTGTCTTGATCTGGAAGACAACAAAAGAACCCACAGCGCTGAGATTGGCCGTGAGATCCGTAGTTTTATTTCTTCTCCGGAAGGAATACCAGTTCGAGAAGATCTGCCTTAGACAGGAATTTCTTTGTCGCCTTCTTCATCTTCTTAACGGTAAGATTGTTAAGAATATCAGCATAGTTACGGCTGTCATTGATATCAATCCCGTTAAGGTAGTATGAACTGACAGCGTTTGCCCAGTAGCTGTTGTGTTGGAGAGCTTCCTCGCGGGTCTTGAGCAGATTGCTGACAGTTTTTTCCAGGTCAACCTGCCTCGGACCGTTTTTGGCAATAGCGTCAAGTTCCGTATAGATAATTTTCTTGAGCTCGGAAGCTCTCTCCGGATCACATTCAAAGGCTATCAGCAGTGTTGACTTTTCCTCGGGTCTTTTCTGCGATCCGGCATTCAGGCTGACACCATATGTGCCTCCCTGTTCCTCCCTGACTTTCTCGGTATAGACCAGGTCAAGTATTTTTGCCAGCACATCAATTGCCAGGTAATTTGATGGTTTGTAATCAGCATCTGTTGAATAGTTTATCACTACGGTTGCCTTGGGGACAGTAAGCGGGATGAAGATATCTTTTTTGACAGTTCCTTCAGGCTGGTCCATGCCCAGGTTCCTGTATGATTCAGACTGGTATTTTGTGGGGAGTGATCCGATATAGAGCTGCGCCATATCACGGGCCACATTCTCATCGACATTCCCGGTGATGAAGAATGTAAACGCCGAAGCATCATCAAAAGCAGTACTGTAGATATAATTTATGTCGTCATATTTGATGCGTTTCATCGATTCAGGAGTCAGGAGGAATGTCCTCGGGTGGTACCCGGTCATGTTCATCTGAAGGCTATCTGAAAGTATCTTGTTGGGATCTTTCTGCATCATTGTGATTACTGCTGTAAACCTTCCGATGATAGCGTCATAAGCCTCTTTGTTGAAGTTGGGACGCGCGAAGCGAAGGTAGAGTAATTGCATCATCGTCTCGAAATCCTTCGGTGTGGATGAGCCGTTGACTGTCTGTGTGGTCTCCTGGATGCCGAGCGAAACGGATGCCTTTTTCCCGGCTAGCATTTTTGTCAGGGCTACGTTGTCGAATTCTCCTGCCCCGTACATCGATATTACCTGCGGGAAGAGGTTGAGTGCAGGTTCGAGTGAATCGGGGTAGAATGATGATCCTCCGAATGCGTATCCGCTGATTGTGATATTATCCTTTTCATAGTCGGCATGTTTGAATACCACCCGGGCACCGTTGGAGAGGGTCCATTCTGTGGCACTGAACTGAGGCAGCAAGACGGTTTTGACTATCTCAGCTCCTTTCAGTTCTTCTGAGATAAGATCTGAACCGCCTGTTACATCTTCATAGGGCTTGATGTCGGCCGCTGCCACTTTTGCTATTATGGCCATTGCCTCGGCCTCAGTCAGATGCTGCTTGTCGTCAGATCCCTGGATATTGATGCACCGGTTATCATCAGTCACCAGCTCACGAAGCCTTGCTGTGACCTCTTCGGCAGTGATCGTCGGCGGTATTGATTTGTAGTAATCGTACTTCAGATCCATTGATGGTATGGGTTCTCCGGTCAGGAAGTGGTCTTTGATCAGCGAGGCCCATTCGTCATTGCTGATCTTGTCCCTTTGCTTGTACTGGTTTTCAAAATTGGACAGCATGGTAGCTTTCGCCCTTTCGAGTTCCCCTTTTGTGAAGCCGTGCCGGCGGGCTCTTTCCAGTTCTGTCAGCGCAGCCTCAAATCCTTTGGCTTCCTCTCCTTCGTTTGTATATGCAGCAAGGGTGAGAGCATTGTAATTTCTTGGAAGGTCCGAAGAATAGCTGAGAGAACCGGCTATAAAGGGGGGAGTACCTTTCTGTACCAGTTCACTGAAACGGTTACTCATCATTCTGTTCATCAGAGCAGTCACGAAAGCGTCACGGTAATAATCCAGGTCCCTTGCCCTCCTGTCCGGTTCGCGGTCAATTATCTGCAGGCTCACTGTTGTCGCCGGAGCTTCGGGATCAGTTATAAGTAGATACTTTGTCCCTTTCTTTGCAGTGAGAAGGTTCTCCGGCCTGGGGACAGGGTTCTCAATAGCAGGGATGGAAGAGAAAATGCTTCTGATTCTGGCCTCGACCGAATCTACATTGATTTCACCAATCACTGCAATGGCCTGTAAATCAGTACGGTACCAGTCGTGATAGAATGCTCTCAGTGTTTCAGGGTCAAAGTTGTTGATCACCGCGGTGTCGCCAATGATGTCACGTTTGGCATACATAGAACCTTCATACATCACTGGCAGCATCTGTGTCATCATTCTCCACTGGGCGTTTCGTCTGCTGCGCCACTCTTCCAGGATGACACCGCGCTCCTTGTCTATCTCTGCTTCGTCAAGAGTCAGAAAATCAGACCAGTCGGCGAGTATCATCAGGCAGGTGTCGATCAGACCCGGTTTGTCAACCGGGACATCGCTGAGGTTATAAACGGTCTCGTCGAAGCTGGTGTAAGCGTTGATATTGACACCGAAGGCCACGCCATGTTTTTCGAGAGTACTGAGAAGTGTTTTATCCGGGAAGTGCTGGGTTCCGTTGAATGCCATATGTTCAAGGAAATGAGCCAGTCCGTTCTGGTTGTCCTTCTCGAGGATAGCGCCCACGTTCTGGATGATGTAGTAGCTGGCCCTGCCTGCTGGTTCCATATTGTGGCGGATGTAGTAGGTAAGTCCGTTTTCAAGCTTTCCGATACGGTAAGCCGGATCAACCGGTACGGTTTTGTCCGATGATGCCTGTGCAGCGCTGACCAGGCTTACAGCAGCTAAAACAGTAATTGCTAAAATTCTTTTCATAATCATTTAATTGTGAATTAGTGAGACATTGACAACACTTTACAGATCAAAATTAAACAAAAAAACCATCGCATGGATGGTTTTTAGATTTCTTTAAGGCAATCCCTAGAATAGCCCGTGCAGTTCAGCATTGATCCTGTCAATTACCTCACTGAGGTGTTCCTTGTTTTCAGGGAAGTCGTAATAATCGGCTTCGAGGATGAGGAGTTTGCCCAGTTTGTAAGATTCGATCCATGCCTCGTAGCGCTCATTGAGTCTTTTCAGGTAATCGAGCCTGATGGAGCTTTCATATTCACGGCCACGTTTTTGAATCTGGTTGACCAGTGTGGGGACGGAAGCTCTAAGGTAGAGCAGCAGGTCAGGCGGTTCCACGAGTGAGCTCATCAGTTTGAACAGGGTAAAGTAATTCTCGAAGTCACGGGTTGACATCAGCCCCATTGCATGAAGGTTGGGGGCGAAGATATAGGCGTCTTCGTATATGGTCCGGTCCTGAACGATAGTGTTCTTTGCCTTTTTGATTTCGAGCACCTGGCTGAAGCGGGAGTTAAGGAAGTAGATCTGCAGGTTGAAAGACCATCTCTGCATGTCTTCATAGAAGTCATTCAGGTAAGGGTTGTCATCAACATCCTCATAATGAGCCTGCCAGCCGTAATGTTTTGAGAGCAGTCCGGCCAGCGTTGTCTTGCCTGATCCGATGTTGCCTGCTATGGCTATATGCATAAGAAATGACTGTTAAATTCCGTGTTTAAATATATGAAAAAGGGAGGGAGTAGTTCTCTCTGTTGAAAAAAAGATTTCAGAGGCCGGCTGTTTTCAGGACGCTCTCAACGAACTCCCTGCTGTTGGATAGCCGCGGCATCTTGTTCTGTCCGCCGAGCTTGTCCCTCTCCCTGAACCATTTGTAGAACGTTCCTTTGGGAACAACTATCACCCTGGGACGGGCAAGTGTGAGATCCCTGAACCTTTTTGCCTCATAATCAGAGTTAAGGGCTTTAAGGGTATTATCAAGGATTTCAGTAAAATGCTCGGGATCATCCGGTTCCCTGTCAAATTCGATCACCCATTCATGTGCTCCGCGGCTTTCGTCACCCATGTAAACAGGTCCTGCCGTATATTCGCTTATGTGTGCGTTCGTTCCCAGGCATGCCTTTTCGAGGGCCTTTTCGGCATTGTCAATTATAACCTCTTCGCCGAAGGCGTTAATGAAGAACTTTGTCCGCCCGGTGATTCTGATCTTGTGAGGGTAAAGACAGGTGAACTCAATCGTGTCTCCGATGGCATATCTCCACAGGCCGCCGTCTGTTGAGATTACCATAGCGTAGTTTACCCCTTTTTCAACCTCTCCGATGCTGAGTGTCCGGGGATTTTCCGTGTCAAATTTATCTGCCTGAATGAACTCATAATAGACCCCGTAATCAAGCATGAGCAGCATCGAACTGTCATTGAGGTCATCCTGGATGGCGAAGAATCCCTCCGAAGCGTTGTAGGTCTCCATATAATGCATCTTGGGGTCAGGCAGAAGTTTTCTGTACTGCTCACGATAGGGTGCGAAACTGACACCGCCATGGAAAAAGACTTCGAGGTTTGGCCAGACCTGGTGAAGGTTTGATTTGCCGGTTGTCTTCAGTATATGGCGAATGAGTACAAGGTACCATGAGGGCACCCCGGAGAGGCTGGTAATGTTCATGTCAACCGTCTTCTCAGTGATCATCTTCATCTTTTCCTCAAAGTCCTCGATAAGGGCGATCCGTGCAGGCGGGGTACGTATCAGTTCGGCATATGCCGGTGCATTTTCAATCAGAATTGCAGAGAGATCACCGAATAGTGAGTTGTTGCTGAAACTGTTTATCTGATGGCTTCCTCCGAGAGTAAGTCCCTTTCCAAGGAAGATCCTTGTTTCAGGGTTGAGTGTGGTATACAGCACGAGACAGTCCTTTGCCCCGCGGTAGTGAGTGTCTTCAAGCGATTCACGCGTGACAGGGATGAACTTGCTTTTAGTGCTGGTGGTGCCTGATGACTTGGCAAACCACCTGACCTCACCGGGCCATAGAACATTCTTTTCACCGGCTCTCAGCCTCTCGACCCGGGGAATCATATCTTCATATGATTGGACAGGGACGTTCCGGCAGAATTGTTCATGTGTTGTCACTGATCCATAACCGTGTTCCCTGCCCCATTCTGTATCCTTTGACGCTGAAACAATCCTGGTCAGGATCTCCTGCTGGGTTTCTGCAGGGTATTTTCTGAACAGGTCAATCTGGGAGAGTCGTTTGGTATTGATCCATTTAATTACAGAAGGGATGAATGGCATCGGGTAAGTTTTGTTCAAAGATAGCTAAAGAATACGGAGTTCATCTGAAAATATCTTTCAGGACCTGGAGGGAGCGCATCTCCCTGATGCCCGGGAGGTGGAGTTTGTAATACTTCACCATCCTGGCCAGCAGTTCGGAACGTTCTTCGCCCGACAACCTCAGTGATGCCAGGTCTTCAGCGGACATCTGCAGGAGCAGGTTCAGCACCCGTGCCCCTGACTGGTCCAGGAAATCGGGGTGCATCGGCTGCAGAGGGGTGAACTGTCCGGTCAGCATGTCAAAGTAGCAACCGGTCATCTCTGTTCGTGTGGGTCCTATTCCTGCGTAGTCAGTAAATGCAACGAGAAACCATAGATGGAAGTTGCTGATTCCGGAGGTCATCTCATCAAGACTGATTACCGATGATTCGATGAATTCAAACAACAACCTGTTCACATCTTCTTCTCTGATTACGTTATTCAGGAGCTCACTTATGAACATGGCCACGGAAGTCCGGTGGATATCGCCATGAATCCTTTTTGGGATATAGGCAAGAGTCATCTCCTTCAGGTTATGCATCTCCCTGTTTTCGTAATAATAAAGTTCTGTATTGAAGATGTTCAGCGGCTGGAAGTAATTGAACCTGGCGGTGCCGCGCTTTGATGAGATACCCTTTACCATAACCGGAAGGCGCCCGTATTCCTGCGTATAGAAATGGGCTATCAGCGAGTTGTCTGAATATCTCACATGATGAAGCAGTATTGCTTTTGTCCTGGTCAGCATAGCCTGAAAGGTCACATCAAAAGTATTAAAGTTTCATAACAGCATACTGCGAAGGGAGACTCTGAGTTTATTAGATTAGAATATTTATTACAGGTCAGCCAAGATGGAATCAACATCCAAAGATCAGCTTCTCAGGCGAATTGCAAAGCTTGTGCGCCAGAACAAAGAGCTGGAGGAGCAGGTTAAGAAACTTGAGCGTGAGAAGGAGAGGCTTCTTGAGACCACTGAGAAATACAGGCTTCTTGTCGAGAACAATGAACTGAAGGGTGTCAGGGTGGCCGAAGAGGAGAAGAGTCTCAAGTTCAACATGGTCACTGTCCTTTTTGCTGACATCCAGGGTTTATCAAATCTGACAGAGGGGATGGACCCTGCAGTGGTGATGGATGAACTGGATGAGATATTCTTTGAGTTCGACAGGATTATTGAAAAATATCACATTGAGAAGATCAGGACTATAGGCGACACCTATATGTGCGCCGGGGGAATACCTGCAAAGAACATCACCAATCCCGTTGAAGTGGTGATGGCTGCCGTGGAACTGAGACAGTTTCTCCGTGATTTTGAAACCCTCAGGAGAGGGGACAGGCGTATCTGGAACCTGAAGATCGGCATTCACACCGGACCTGTATCTGCCACCGTTTCAGGCAAGAGCAGGGCCTCCTATGATATCAAGGGCAGGGCGGTGAACACGGCAAGCCGGATTCAGGGTGTGTCTGACAGGGATTCAATCCTGATCTCGGTAATGACATATGAGCTTATAAAGGAGTTCTTCAGGTGCGACTATTACGGCAAGCTTCCGGTGAAATACATGGGCAACATCCAGATGTACCAGGTGGTCGGGCTGCTGCCTGAACTGGCTGCTGACAACAACGGAGCGGTTCCCAACAAGTCATTCAGGGTCAAATTCGGGCTCATCCAGCTCACTGACATACAGGAAGTGATACTTGACAAGCTGGAGAAGGAGCTGCCTGACTTCCTCTTCTATCACAATGTCAAACACACCGTTGATGTGGTCACCGAGGTAGAACTCATCGGTTGGGCTGAAGGGTGCTCTGACGAGGAGATACTTCTGCTGAAGACTGCGGCGCTCTTTCATGATGCCGGTCATACAATCTCATATGACGACCATGAGTACCAGGGTACTTTGCTTGTGAAGGAGATGTTGCCGGCTTATGGGTACAGTGACGATCAGCTGGAAAGTATCTGCCGGATTATTATGTCGACCAAGCTTCCGCCGAGGCCGGGTGATCTGCTCGAACAAATCATATGTGACTCAGATCTCGATTACCTGGGCCGGAGTGATTTCATACCCGTGTCAAATACCCTTTATGAGGAGCTCAAGGCACAGGACAAGATCACGAATCTGAACGACTGGAACAAGATGCAGGTGAAGTTCATCTCGGGTCACCAGTATTTTACCGGTACGGCCAGACGGCTCAGGGAGGTCAACAAAAAGCTACAGATTGAGAGACTCAAAAGCCTGATAACCGATAACTGAAAACCGATAACCAGTTAATTGATTACCAGAATTTTTGTCACCCCGGCCAGCGTTCCGTCCTCGTTTGCGCAAAATACCAGGTAGACTCCCGTTGCTACCCTCTGTGACCTGTAATTGCACAGATCCCACACTGCCTGACCGCCAAGAGATTTCGTCTCGTAGACCAGGTTACCGCTCACATCTGTTATCCTGACTGAAGAGTTGCCGACAAGGCCTGTTATTGTGACCACCCCTTCGAAATCTTCCCTGACAGGATTGGGGAAGGCATAAATGCGGGAGAAATCATCATTTCCTGAGGTTGCCTCACCACGGTACGAAATTATTCCTTCAGAGGTGCCGAACCACACATCACCGGTGACTCCGTTAACTGCTATTTTGACGATATTGTCAGAAAGAAGGGGGCTGTTGTATGTGGTGAAGTGAGCCAGCTCTTTCCTGCCATCGTCAGACATGAGAAAAGCACCGGAGCTGAGAGTCCCGAACCACTTACGGTTGGCGCCGTCGACTGTGATTGCAGTAACCGTTTCCGTACCAAGGAGATAGTCAGCCAGCCCGGAACCGTCGTTTCTTGGTATTTTGATACGTGACGCCTTTATTTCAGTGGTGAAAACCTTTCCGGGATTGTAGAATACTGCCGGTCCTGTGTCTGTTCCCACCCAGAGGTTCCCGTCATGGTCAGCAGTGATCGAAAAAAGGTTGTTCATGATGTGCCCCTCGGCATCCTGGACCTGCAGCCTGATATACCTGTCGTCGGATGTGTTTACGGGGGTTCCTGCGGGATCATAAACAAGCAGTCCGTTCCCGCGTGGCAATATCACCCAGATGTACTGATTACGGTCAATGACCATGTCTCCTGCCACAGTCATGTTAAGGTTCACCTGTGTGATGATCCAGTTGCCGTCCGGTGTGAGTGCTTTCAGATTGCCCGGCACTCCGGTCTGTGTCATCCAGAGGTTGCCCGACCGGTCCCAGGCAAGGCCGCAGATACGGGAATAGTTCTCTCCGGGCAGGATGCTGGCAAGAGGGGAGTTGTACTGATTGTAGTTTTTGACCAGCTCACCATCGAGGAATTCATAAAGACCGTTGCCCCATGATGATACGAAGAAGTGCTTTTCATTGCCGGGATCAATTGCCGAACGCATCGCATCCCTGTCATCTTTACCATAGAGTATATGGCTCTTCCAGGAATTACCAGTGCCGGCAAAAACCTGAAGCGGCCTGTAGACGCTGCCCCAGGCGTTGTCAACAGTTCCCCCTGTCACACAGAAACTGTTTCCGGAAAAGACAATATCTGCTACGTTGGCAGTATAAGGTCCGTCAATGGTATAGTTCCTGAATTCAATATAATTTGTTGTCGAGACCAGGCCCACGGAAGCGTCGGCCACCCACAGGTCCCGGCCTGTTGTCAGTGCACCGGCCGGGGAGGCTCCTGCCCAGCCATATCCTGGTACTTCGCGGGTGACAGCACCCTGGGGAGACAGAATTTTCAGTGAGGAGGTGAGTGACACGATCACGCTGCTGCCGTCACCGTCAAGCGACTTGATTGTTCCAGCCGGTTCAGTGGTTATCAGTGTCGCAGGACGGCCGGGAGTGACAAGAAAGAGGGAATCATCTGAGGATGAAGGTCCGGTTGTCCCTGGTTTGCATATCATGAGGCCTGTGCCGGCAGTAGTGATTTTATTGTATTCAGATATTGGTTCCGGCAGGTCATCGAGGAGATCCCAGTTGCCGAAATAGGAGAGACCCTGGCGGCTCACAGGTGCGGACCAGACTCCCCTGGCGGTGGCAGCATAAACGCGGTCACCCAGTATGACCACCTCGCTGACATTGTTTGTCTCTCCGTCAGGCCCGGGCTTCCAGGTGTCGGCAACGTACCTGCCACTGATGTCAATCACAACAATTCCGAAACTTGCAGCCAGGAGGGCCCTGCTACCAAGGATAGTCACTCCGTTAATCTCCTTTAGTCCCGGTATGTACTTGTTTTTTATATCAGGGATGTGAGTGATGATCCCGTTTTTTATGATATCCAGTCCCGTGCTACGGTAGACAATGATAAGAGATTCTTCCGCCTCACACCATGCAAGCAGTGCGATTGCCGTTTCCGTCAGTCCTGATACCCTTGAGAGGGAAGAGTTAACGCCGCTTCCCGGATCATGGACAAGCACCGCGGAACCGGTTGAGGAGTAGATTTTACCTCCACCGGCTGCAATTGAAAATGACCGGCTGTAAGGGAGGTGATCATCCCATGATCGTACAGGTCCCTGCCCGGTTACCAGGAGAGAGGATAAGACAAGATATACCAGTGAGATGATCCTTCTCATTTTATTACCTGTTACTGTCGGCACCGGTCCGGTTCTCCCCCCTGAGGAATCCGATGAGCTTCCTCATGGCTTTCGCTCTGTGCGAGATTCTGTTCTTTTCGCCGAGAGGTATCTCTGCAAAGGTGAGGTCATATCCCGAGGCGATGAAGACCGGGTCATATCCAAATCCGCCGTTTCCTCTTCTTTCCCTGATAATTTCGCCCTCAACCGTGCCTTCAAAGAGATACTCCGAGTCATCGAGAATCAGCGCAATTACTGTTCTGAACCGGGCGCTTCTTCCGGTCACATCCTGCAACTCACGGAGGAGTTTTTCGATATTATCATCAAAGCTTTTGCTCTCGCCGGCATACCTTGCCGAGTAAACACCTGGTGCACCTCCCAGGGCATCTACCTCAAGTCCCGTGTCGTCTGCGAAAACGTTCAGTCCGGTCTTTTCATGCACATATCTTGCCTTGAAGAGAGCGTTTTCCTCAAGTGTTTCGGCTTCCTCAGGTATTTCTTCGTTGATACCCAGGTCAGCAAGCCCGAGGACCCTGAAATTGTTGTCGAGGAGATCACTTATCTCCCTGATTTTATGCTTATTGTTGGTCGCGAATACAAGTTCCATAAATTGAAAGGGTAAAAGGCAAAATTAATCATTGCATTGTGACGTTGCCTTGCCGGCATACCAAAACCGGAAAATTATAGTTTATTTTTGTATAGATCACCAGATTAAAAATCTCTATGGTTATCAACCATTTCTGCAGGTTCGCCACAGCATGCATTCTGCTCTGCGCAGGAGCGTTTACCCCGCTGTCTGCAGTAAGCACCGGACGCGGTTATGACCTTCAGTCTCATGAGAAATTGAATGGTGTTTATCTCTACCGGTCAGGGCAGATGGTTGATACTGCGATGGCTGTACCTGTTCTGAAATACCGGGACGGGATAGTTTTCGTCATGGAAGATGATCCTTCTGTTGAATACTCCTTTTTCATGGACGGACCTGACAGTGATTGGAACGGATGGACTGACAGGGCATACAAGGAATACACGAGTCTTGACGCTGGAAGATACACCTTCATGTACCGTTACAGGGCAAGAGGAGAAGGAGTTGCAGGGGGCGATGGTTCATTCAGGTTCAGGGTCAGGCCACCGTGGTATTTCTCACTGATGGCGCTGATCATCTATCCTTTTTTGCTTCTTGGCGGGGGTATTATGATGCGGAAACGGACTTACAGGCTCTATATGGAGAGGCAAAGCCGGCTTGAACAGCTGATTGCGGAGAGAACTGAAGAGCTTCAGCATGAGAAGGAGAAGTCTGACAGCCTGCTTGCCAATATGCTCCCCAGAGGCACAGCTGAGGAAATAATGTCAAAGGGGAAAGCTGATAAGAGAAAATATAATTTCGTTACAGTATTGTTTTCAGATATACAGGGATTTACGAAGATAGCCGAGGAGATGAACCCTGAGACTTTGATTGATGAGCTCGATCGTTTTTTCTTTCATTTCGATTCGGTGGCAGAGAAGTACCGGATAGAAAAAATTAAAACGATTGGTGATGCCTATATGTGTGCGGGCGGCATACCGGAAAGAAACAGGACCAATCCCGTCGAGGTGGTTCTGGCAGCGCTTGAGATGCAGAAGTACATGCAGGTAATGAAGAACGATCCGTCAAAGCCTGCTGCCCGGTTCTGGGATATCAGGATAGGGATACATACGGGAACGGTGGTCGCAGGTGTTGTCGGGCACAAGAAGATTACCTATGATATCTGGGGTGACACCGTAAACACCGCAAGCAGAATGGAATCATCAGGCGAGGCTGGAAAAGTAAACATCTCAGGTACTACCTACGAATTTGTAAAGGAGTATTTTACATGTGATTACCGGGGCAGGATGCCGGTGAAGTATAAAGGTGACCTTGACATGTATTTTGTCACCGGGATCAGGCCGGAGCTCCGGGAGCCTGACGGATCACCAAACAGGAAGTTCCTTGCGAAGATCGAGATGATACGTATCCTTGACGTTGAGGAGCATGTTTTCACCAGGTATTCTGAAATCGCCTCCCCGGATCTCTTCTTTCACAGCGCTGATTATATCCGGAGTGTATCATTGCAGGCCGACCTGCTTGCCAGAGCCGAGAAACTTTCCGATCAGGATTACATCCATCTGAGGCTGGCTTCAGTTTTCATATATTTCGGTTATGCCTTTGACTATAATGATCCTGAAGCTGCTGCGCTGAAAAGAGCTGCTGAAATATTGTCATTTTACGGATTTGATCCGCAGACGCTTGAAGCGGTCAGGGACCTTATTGCTTCGGCCTCTTCGCCGGAACAGACCAGCATGGCCGGCCGTGTGCTGCATGATGCAGTATATGATTTTACTGGAAGAATCGATTTCATATCCATGGTTGACCGGTTGTACAGGGAGGAGAAAGCGTATGGGAAGACAGGTGACCCTAAAGCCTGGTTCAGGGAGTTGGCTTTCAGGATCGGAGAGAACGGATTTCTGACCGAAACAGCACGCAGGCTGAGGTCTGTGAATAAGGATGAACAACTCAGTGCCCTTCGCGAATTTGCCGGCGGAAAGCTCAACAACACTTAAAATCATTTGGTACTTTGGTTTTAAAATGTACATTTGAAAAATCGAAAATTCAGGATTATGATAAATTTAGATTGGAACAATCTTCCTTTTGGTTACATCAAAACAGATTTCAATGTAAGGTGTCATTTTAAGAATGGCCAGTGGAGCAAGCCTGAGATATCGGATTCAGAATACATCAACATCCATATAGCCGCAACAGGTCTACATTACGGACAGGAGGCTTTCGAAGGTATGAAGGCATACCGCGGGCGTGACGGCAAAGTAAGGTTGTTCCGGTGGGATGAGAATGCAATGAGGCTGATGTCATCAGCAAAAGGTGTCCATATGGCACCGGTGCCGATGGAGTTGTTCAGAGAGGCTGTTTTCACTGCGGTGAAGCTTAATGAGAAGTTTGTTCCCCCGTATGGCTCGGGTGCATCTCTCTATGTACGGCCGCTGCTCTACGGAAGTGGGGCAGAGGTGGGTGTAAAGCCGGCATCAGAATATACTTTCATTGTTTTTGTGACCCCTGTCGGTCCATATTTCAAGGGAGGAGTGAAGCCGGTGAACATGCTTATCTGCCGTGATGTTGACAGAGCAGCTCCGCTGGGTACCGGGAATATCAAGGTAGGAGGCAACTATGCAGCCAGCATGAGGGCCATTGTTAATGCCCGCGAGAGTGGCTATGGCAACGCGCTCTTCCTCGATGCAAGGGAAAAGAAGTATATTGATGAGTGCGGTCCGGCCAACTTCTTCGGAATAAAAAACAATACATACGTAACACCAAAATCAGAATCAATCCTGCCTTCCATCACCAATAAGAGCCTTATAACCATAGCTGAAAGCATGGGGATAAAGACCGAACGGCGCAGGGTCCCAGTTGAAGAGCTTGCTGAGTTTGAGGAGACAGGCGCATGCGGAACTGCAGCCGTTATCAGTCCGATAGCTAAAATATTTGACCCCGAAACCGGCAAGGTATATGAATATTGCAAGGACGGTAAACCGGGACCTGTTTCCATGAAGCTCTTTAACAAACTTGTGGGCATACAGTACGGCGATGAACCTGATGAGTTTGGCTGGATGACCGAGGTATAAACCTTGCGGTGCATTATCAGCAATCTTACCTTTTAAGCCTAAATATCAAAAAATTGCAGGCCTGCTGAAGGATTTGGCGGTTTGTATGCTATTTTTGAGGCAAATTTTCTATTGTGGCAAAATCAACGGGAGGAATATCCAGGTACAGGCTCGGCAGTTCTTATGCCACACTGGTTGTGAGCGTTTCCCTGGTGCTCTTCCTTCTTGGAATTCTTGGGATAGTACTTATCAATGCACG
>DHUL01000068.1:7294-7839 GCA_002409145.1 Bacteroidales bacterium UBA5235 | reverse complement strand
CTGACTATTTCAGGGAGAAACTTTCTTTTACAATCATGCTGAAAGAGGATGCACGGGAGGCTGACATAAGGATGCTGCAAAAGGAGTTGGATGCAAAGCCTTATGTGAAGCTGACGGAATATGTACCCAAGGACAGGGCTGCAGTTAAGCTTCGTGATGAGCTTGGGGAGGATTTTCTTGATTTTCTGGGTTACAATCCGCTCATGCCGGTTATTGACGTTTACCTGCAGGCCAGGTATACTCATCCCGACAGCGTTATAAAACTTGAAAAAATTATCTCGGAATACCCGGTGGTCGATGAGGTGTACTATCAGGAATCAATCCTTAACCTTATAAACGATAATATACGTAAGATCAGTGTATTCCTTCTGGTAATCAGTCTTTTATTATTTCTTATCGCACTTACCATCATAAACAACACAATAAGGCTTTCGATTTATTCGAAAAGGTTTCTGATAAACACGATGCAGCTTATCGGGGCCAACAGGTCGTTTATTCGCAAGCCCTTCCTGCTGAAGAGCCTGTTTTTCGGTTTCCTGGCATCA
>DHUL01000068.1:6351-7100 GCA_002409145.1 Bacteroidales bacterium UBA5235 | reverse complement strand
ATGGGACTGATGTACCTGATAGAGAAAGAGTTTTTTACGCTATTCACATATGAGAATATCAACCTCTTCCTCCTGCTTTGTCTTGTACTGGCGGCGGCAGGGGTTCTGATTAATGGAATATCTACATTCTTTGCCGTAAACAGGTATCTCGGCATGCACGAGGATAAATTATATTATTAGAAAATCATGGTCGCAAAAAAAGAAGAAGAAAAAAGGACCGGTTTTGCCCTGGGGAGGGAAAACTACAAACTGATGGCCATAGGCTTTGCGGTAATTATTGTCGGTTTTATACTTATGGCCGGAGGAAGGTCAGATGATCCCAGGGTTTTCTCGGAGGATATTTTCAGTTTCAGAAGGGTAACACTGGCTCCGCTTATCGTTCTGGCCGGCTTTATTTTTGAGATATATGCAATAATGAAAAGGCCGAGGGAGTAAGGTCTTTGTTCTTCTTTAATCAAATTATCTGGAATGAATTGGTATGAGGCCCTGATCTTCGGGTTGGTGCAGGGATTGACAGAGTTTTTACCGGTTAGCAGCGACGGCCATCTTGAGATTGTTAAATACCTTTTCGGAGGGGTGGAGGAGAGTCTTCTATTTTCTGTTGCTGTGCATGGTGCTACCGTGCTGAGCATACTTGTGGTGTTCTGGAAGGATATTTTTAAACTGCTGGCGGGGGTGTTCAGGTTTGAGATGAATGAAGAGACCATTTACGCCCTGAAGCTGATCATATCAATGATACCGGTGGCAAT
>DHUL01000068.1:5481-6194 GCA_002409145.1 Bacteroidales bacterium UBA5235 | reverse complement strand
CATATCAATGATACCGGTGGCAATAGTGGGGTTCACCCTGAAAGATCAGGTCGAATCGCTATTCGTGGCTGATATGGATATTACGGGATCATTTCTGCTGGTCACAGCACTTTTCCTGCTGATTGGTCATTTCGTACCCAAAAGGAATAAGCCCATAAGCTATGGCGGTGCATTCGTGATTGGGATTGCTCAGGCGCTGGCAACTCTTCCCGGACTTTCCAGGTCAGGAACTACAATTTCTACCGGTCTGATACTTGGCAACAGTAAGGAGGAGCTGGCGCGATTCTCATTCCTTATGGTCATCGTTCCTGTTATCGGGGCCAATTTCCTGCAGCTGATTACTACTGAACCAGAGGCTGTTAACGTTGTGTTTTTCCCGCTTGTTATTGCATTTGTTGCAGCGTTTGTCTCAGGCTATGCCGCCTGCCGCTGGATGATAAACATAGTGAGAAAGGGCAAGCTGGGTTGGTTCGCCCTGTATTGTATTCTGGTCGGTCTTTCATTAATAATATTTGCCTGAAGGTGCTGAAGAGGTGTTCCGACTTTGAAGATGGAGAGGTACTGCTGTTTCAAAAGCCGCTTTACTGGACCTCCTTTGACCTTGTGAACAAGGTAAAGCTGACCATACGTCATCACTGCGGATTGAAGAAACTGAAGGTCGGGCATGCAGGTACTCTTGATCCGCTGGCTGCAGGACTGATGATTTTATGTAC
>DHUL01000068.1:4919-5311 GCA_002409145.1 Bacteroidales bacterium UBA5235 | reverse complement strand
TGCAGGACTGATGATTTTATGTACCGGGAAGGCCACAAGGAGGGTGGAGGAGTTCAGGGACCTGGACAAGGAATACATTGCGGTGGTCAGGTTCGGGCAGACTACTCCTTCTTTTGACCTGGAAAGTGAGGTGGATGGTGAGTACCCTTCCGGTCATATAACGGAGGAGCTTGTCAGGGAAAAGCTGAGGGGATTTTTAGGGGAGCAGGACCAGGAGCCTCCGCTTTTTTCGGCTAAGTTCGTTGATGGTAAGAGGGCTTATGAGCTGGCAAGGAAGAAGATCGAACGTAAGCTTGACAGTGTGAAGGTCGTTTTCCGTGAGCTGGAGTTGGTTGATTTCAGCGGAGCTGATGCCACCGTAAGGATTGTCTGCAGCAAGGGGACCTATATCA
>DHUL01000068.1:4595-4761 GCA_002409145.1 Bacteroidales bacterium UBA5235 | reverse complement strand
TCTGCAGCAAGGGGACCTATATCAGGGCTTTTGCCCGTGATCTGGGGCAGGCACTAGAAAGCGGTGCTCACCTGAGGTCGCTCGTTCGAAGCGCCATTGGTGATTTTCGCCTTGAAAAGGCACTTTCGGTAGAAGAGTTCAAATTTTTTCTTGAAAATTTGAAACA
>DHUL01000068.1:4014-4308 GCA_002409145.1 Bacteroidales bacterium UBA5235 | reverse complement strand
TCCAAAAACAGGGATGAATCACGGTTGATGGTAGTGCACAGGGATACCGGGGAGATTGAGCATAAAGTGTTTAAAGACATCGTGGATTATTTCAGTGAGCATGATGTGCTTGTATTCAACAACACCAAGGTCTTTCCGGCCAGGTTGTACGGTAACAAGGAGAAGACGGGGGCCGAGATTGAGGTGTTTCTGCTTCGTGAACTGAACCGTGAGCAGAGACTTTGGGACGTACTGGTTGACCCGGCAAGGAAAATCAGGATTGGCAACAAGCTTTATTTCGGGGAGGATGACCTG
>DHUL01000068.1:3577-3814 GCA_002409145.1 Bacteroidales bacterium UBA5235 | reverse complement strand
GCGGAAGTGATAGACAACACCACATCGAGGGGCAGAACCCTTCGATTTCTATTTGACGGAAAATATGAGGAGTTCAAGCAGACGCTCTATTCGCTCGGCGAGACTCCGCTTCCCAAGTTCATCAACAGGCCAGTCGAACCAGAGGACAATGAACGGTACCAGACCATCTTTGCCAAGCATGAGGGAGCAGTTGCTGCGCCTACAGCCGGGCTCCATTTCAGCAGGGAATTGCTGAAA
>DHUL01000068.1:3035-3322 GCA_002409145.1 Bacteroidales bacterium UBA5235 | reverse complement strand
GACCTGACCAAGCACAAGGTTGATTCCGAAAGGATAATTATCTCCGAGGAAGCCTCGGTTCTTATCAACAATGCAAAAGAGAGGAAAAGCAGGGTATGTGCAGTCGGCACCACAGTGGTGAGAACGCTGGAGAGTTCCGTTTCAACCTCGGGTATGGTTAAGCCATTCAATGGATGGACTAACAAGTTTATCTTTCCGCCCTATGACTTCAGGGTGCCCGATATGCTTGTGAGCAATTTCCAACTTCCGTATTCCACTCTGCTGATGATGGTTTCCGCTTTTGCCGG
>DHUL01000068.1:2626-2852 GCA_002409145.1 Bacteroidales bacterium UBA5235 | reverse complement strand
TACAATCTTCTTTTTGATGCATATCGTACTGCTGTCAAGGAAAAATACAGGTTCGGGACCTACGGTGATGCTATGTTGATTCTCTAGCCAAGAGGCAACAAAATTGTTGATAAACATTTGATAATGTGGATAATTAGTGCCGGCGCCGTTTGCCGGCACTTCTCATTTCTCTGAAATTCATGTATTCAGATGCTGATTTCCACTGCAATGAAGTAACCATTTTAAC
>DHUL01000068.1:822-2396 GCA_002409145.1 Bacteroidales bacterium UBA5235 | reverse complement strand
CAGTTAAAGGAGCCACGTAATCTACCTGTAGAATGTTAAGTTACAAGAGAGCAATATTTCCGTTGCTGGTGTTTTTTTTCGCTTTATTTTTTGATTTATCAGTTTCAGCCCAGTGCGAAGGACCGGGGAAGAGCTCTTTTGAAGTTCAGGGGTATGCTTCTATCCTGATAACTGACGATTCGTACCAACATATAACCGGCCCGGGAGCCCTTGGGTCACCTGACGGAGATGCTGCTTATTTTGCCAATTACGGACAATCGATAACTGTTGATCTGATTGATACCGTAAAAGCCGGACAGACTTATTCTTTTTTCTGGCGTCAGCATCAAAGCATGCCCGAGCCATCCAGAATATGGTGGGCAGAATCAGTTGACGGAACTGTATTTGTCAGCCACCCGCTAAGTGGTGTTCTCTCTACATCAAACAAAACATTCTTTCGTTCACAGATTACAGCCAATACTGATACGAGATATCTCAGGATTTATATGGGCGCCGGCTCATATGACTTCTATATTGATGCTATATCTTACACGACTGTAAAATGTTATTCACAAGTTTGTGGCACAGGCTATTCTTCCCGGATAGTTTCAGGTAATGCACTCCCCCTGGTTTCATCTGACCAAAATAGTGTAGCAGATTATCTTAATCTATCCGGTTTACCGGACGGGAAGGCTGCATATTTTAACAGTAGCGGTGACTGGGCGATACTGAATCTGCCGACTACAATTCCAGCCGGGCAGCAGTATTCTCTGATTTGGAGGCCGGTGAATCGGACAGGGGTTTCCTTCTCGGTTATGACGATTGAAGAGTATAACGGGACATCATGGGGACCACAGAAGATCCTGAGCTCATACACCGGTGAGTCTGCATTATTCCTTTCAGAGACTGTGACTGCCTCACAGAACACAAACAGAATAAGGGTCAGCCTCAGATATGGATCTGATTATTTTTATCTTGACGGTTTGATCTTCAATGCACTCGCCTGCCTTCCACCGCCACCGGTTTTGACTGTCACGGGGAATTATGATTATTGCGGCTTGCCTGTCCTGATTTCACCGGAACTGACCATAACTGATGGGGCCAACCAGATTCTCAATGCTGCATATGTACAGATTGGAAACGGTTTTCAATCAGGCCAGGACATCCTGGGCTGCACACCGGCATATGGTATCACATCTACATATATTCCGTCCCACGGATTGCTCATCCTTAAAGGAACTGCCACCTCTTCGCAATATCAGAGTGTTCTGAGTACAGTGACTTACAGTAACAGTAATCCAACCCCAGCCACAGTAAACAGGAATATAATCATATCACTTGAGAGATATAATCCGGCCACAGATCATTTTTACAGGTATGTTCCGACTACCCGTCTGAGGTGGCATGAAGCAAAACTGAACGCCGACAGGGCTCATCTTTTTGGTATGCAGGGCTACCTGGTAACCATCGGTTCAGATCCAGAAAATGATTTCCTCATGTCACAAATGACGGGAGGAGCTGTATGGATTGGAGCAAGTGATTTCTATTCTGCAGAAGGTGACTGGAGATGGGAGACAGGACCTGAGGAAGGCACT
>DHUL01000068.1:467-639 GCA_002409145.1 Bacteroidales bacterium UBA5235 | reverse complement strand
CGTTCTGGCTTGGTGGTATCGATGGTACGTTGCTGACATATGCGAACTGGGATGATAATGAACCGAATAATGCAAACGATCAGGATTTCGGTCAATTTTTAACGGAAGGAACCTGGGATGACAACGGATATGGTATTGGAGCAGGCATCTGGAGACCTGATGGCTTCTATGT
>DHUL01000068.1:0-278 GCA_002409145.1 Bacteroidales bacterium UBA5235 | reverse complement strand
GAATTCGGTGGCATGCCTGGAGATCCCGTACTAAACATCTGGGGTAGTGTAAATGTCAATATTGTCACAGGTATACCTGTCAATCCGGTTATTACCGGGCCTTCCTCTGTTTGTCCCGGCGCTAAAGGACAGACTTATTCAACACTTTATGTGCCAGGTCATAATTACTTTTGGGAAGTAAGCGGGGGTTCCATAGTCGGAGGTCAGAGTACAAATTCTATAACTGTAAACTGGGGCACTACCAGTCCGGGAATTGTTAAGGTAACAGAAAGAATAGG
>DHUL01000027.1:77749-77954 GCA_002409145.1 Bacteroidales bacterium UBA5235 | reverse complement strand
TTCATTTTCCTCCTACTCGATTGCAGGGAAGGAAAATAAACGTTATTTTGCAATGTCTAAACAGCTCAGATCATGAAAAGAAACAGGATATTGGCCACTCTGGCCCTGGTTTTTGCAGTTGCTGCACTGGTTGCATTGACAGCAGGCTGCAAGAAACAGCCAAAGTGCGGTTGTGACGGTGACGCACTTGATTCCCTGGATAAGA
>DHUL01000027.1:28851-77376 GCA_002409145.1 Bacteroidales bacterium UBA5235 | reverse complement strand
TATTACTACAGTTATATGAGGATGTACCAGGTACAGGTTACGGCAGTGGCTTCCAATGAATGGGGAAAGTGACGCTGCCCTTCGATGCAATGATCTGCCGGAAAAGGTGTCTACCTACAACATATCCTTCATCGGAGCGGGTAACGTGGCAGAGTCACTGGCCACAGGGCTGGCAGCTGCAGGTCACCGGATAGTATCCGTTGCCTCACGGAGCGGCATAAGCGCCCGGGAGCTGGCGCTAAAAACCGGGGCTGAATACCGGAATGATCTTACTGTACCAGGTGAATGCGATCTCCTTCTGATCTGTGTCAATGATAATGCGGTAGCCGATGTAGCTGCCTCAGTAGTCACACCACCGCATACAGTCATCGCCCACACTGCCGGCAGCATACCGATTGAAGCCCTCGGGCGGACAACCGGCGCAGGCGTATTGTATCCGCTGCAAACATTTACCAAAGCCTTTCCGCCTGATCTGCGTAAGGTTCCGTTCTTCATTGAGGCAACTGACAGGCCGGCCATGGAGATGCTGAGGAATACAGGCAGGAGCATCGGGGCCGGGGTATGGGAGTGTGACTCACAGAGCAGGAAAAAGCTTCACCTGGCGGCCGTCTTCACAAACAACTTCTCAAACTTTATGATGACAGCCGGCGAGTCGGTCGCCAGGGAAGCAGGCATTGACCCGGTGCTGCTCAGGCCCCTGATGGAGGAGACGGCGCGCAAGGCTTTGCGGACAGGCCCTGAAGCCGCCCAGACAGGGCCTGCTGTGCGACATGACACCGGCACAGTGAAAAGTCACATCGAATTGCTATCTTTCTCACCACAATACCAGATACTCTACCGGCTTGTCAGCAGAATGATAGCCGGACATTACAGGAAAAGAAAAAAATGACGAATTTCAAGGAAGAGTTACGGGGAGTAAAAGCCTTTGTCTTTGACATCGACGGGGTACTGTCAACACAGACAATCGCTCTCTCGGTATGGGGTATTCCCCTCCGGACCGTTAATCTCAGAGATGGTTATGCCATCCAGCTGGCTGTCAAAAAGGGATATCACGTAGGGGTGATTTCCGGAGCCAATTCAAAGGAGTACATAAAAAGACTTAAAACACTGGGCGTCAATGATATTTTTTTGAATTCCCGCACCAAGAAAGAGAGTATGATGGAACTGGCCGCCCGGTGGAAAATAGACCTGAAGAGTATACTTTACATGGGTGATGACATTCCTGACTTTGAGGTGATGAAAATGGTGGGCCTGCCTTCCTGTCCGGCGGATGCCGACAGCGAGATAAAACAGATAGCTGTTTACATTTCAGATAAGAAAGGGGGAGAGGGATGTGTGCGCGACGTGATTGAGCAGGCGCTGAGACTCCACAAAAACTGGATGGATTATGAAGCATTCTCGTGGTGAGAGGTTGAAGGACCTTCTGGATCTTGTCAGACTGCCAAACCTGCTCGTTGTGGCAGTGACAATGATGCTGATGAGATACGCAGTCATAAGGCCGCTTCTCGGCGCCATGCAGGTGACCATGGCCGGAGATCCGGCGACCATCGTTGCCATGAATTTCCGCCTGGCCTGGTTTGACTTCCTCATACTTGTTATATCAACCTGCCTTATTACTGCCGCAGGATATGTGATCAATGACTACTTCGATATCCGTGCTGACCTGATCAACAGGGGCACTATCATAGTAGGAAACACAATCACCAGGCGTATGGCAATGATGTACCACAACGTGTTTAATATCCTTGGCGTTGTTGGCGGTGTCTACGTATCTGCCCGTATAGGGTATATCTGGCTTGGGATCTTCTTTATACTTATATCCGGACTGCTTTATTTCTATTCGGCCACCTACAAGCGGCAGTTCCTGGTGGGGAACATTATCGTAGCCCTGCTGGTTGCAATGGTGCCTCTGCTTGTGGTGGTGTATGATGCGGCCCCTGTTTATGTTTATTATTCACAGGCCTCGGCCGGCTTCCCGGGAGTGGCTATACTCTTCTGGTGGGTAGGAGGGTTCGCCATGTTTGCTTTCCTTACAACACTCATCCGCGAGATAATCAAGGATATGGAGGATTGTGAAGGTGACCGTGAGACAGGCAGGAAAACACTCCCGGTAATCTCAGGTCCTGCAGTCTGTACTGTCATCGTAGTCCTTCTTTCAGTTGTAACTGTGGCACTGCTTTATTATGTGTGGTTCAGGCATCTTCGTGACACAGTCACCCTGGTGTATGTTTCGCTTCTCCTTGCTGTTCCGCTGGTGGCGGTGATTGTCAGGGTGCTCACTGCCAGGGAAAAGAAGCATCTTACAATGGCAAGCAGGCTGATGAAGCTTATCATGCTGGCTGGAATCCTCTATTCACTCGTTGCAGGAGCAATCATCTCTTCAGGGAAAATTCTTTAGGATGTTTTCAGACAGGTTGCAGAGCTTTGACCTTATCCTTGCTTCGGGGTCACCGAGGCGCCGGCAACTTATGATGGAGGCCGGGTTCAGATTCAGGGTGGCTGTTACCGGCTTTGAAGAATGCTGGCCTCCTCATCTCAGGGGAAAGGAGATCGCCGAGTTTCTGGCAGCAGGCAAGGCGGGCTCATGGGAGGAGCCTCTTGCTCCCGGGCAGGTACTGATCACTGCTGACACCATTGTATGGTGTAACGGAGAAAATCTTGGTAAGCCTGCAAATGATGCGGAGGCGATCCGTTTTCTGAGGCAGCTCTCAGGGTGCAGACATGAGGTCATTACAGGCATATGCCTGAGAGACAGTGAAAAAGAAACTGTATTTTCAGTTACCACAGGAGTTACCTTCAGGGAATTGAGTGATGATGAGATCAGGTACTATGTCAGGAACTACCACCCCCTCGACAAGGCAGGCGCCTATGGCATCCAGGAGTGGATAGGCCTGAGGGGTATAACAACAATTGAAGGATCTTATTACAATGTTGTGGGTATGCCGGTGAGCGAGCTCTACACTGCCCTTCTTGATTTTACCGGAAACGAAACCAGAAATAAAACCAGAAACATATGAAAACGAAACTTATCACCATTGCGGTCCTTCTCGCCATGGCCACACCGGGAGCGTTCGCAGATGAAGGGATGTGGATCCCCGTGCTCATTGAGAAATACAATATTAAACTGATGCAGGAAAACGGCTTCAAACTGACAGCTGAAGATATCTACAGCATCAACAGGGCATCAATGAAGGATGCCGTTGTTATCTTCGGAGGAGGCTGCACCGGAGAATTTATTTCTGACAAAGGGCTGGTTATAACCAATCATCACTGCGGTTATGGCTACATTCAAAATCACTCCACTCTTGAGCATGACTACCTGACCGACGGGTTCTGGGCCCGCTCCAACTCCGAGGAGCTTTCAAATCCCGGCCTTTCGGTCACGATCCTGAAATATATGGAGGATGTGACTGACAAAGTCCTTAAAGGGGTCACTGACGACATGGACAGGGACAAGCGTGATGCAGCCATCAACACAAATATCACAGCCATTAATGCAGAGGCTGTAAAAGGTACACATTACCAGTCGGCTGTCAGGCCTTTCTTTTTGGGCAACCAGTACTTCCTGATAGTCAATGAGGTCTTTCGCGATGTAAGGCTGGTAGGCGCCCCGCCGTCAGCAATCGGGAAGTTCGGCGGTGATACCGACAACTGGGTATGGCCAAGGCATACAGGAGATTTTTCCCTCTTCAGGGTTTATGCCGACAAAGATAACAAGCCTGCAGCCTACTCTGCCGGGAATGTGCCCTACCATCCTGCATACCACTTCCCCGTGTCAATCGCTGGCGTGAAGGAGGGGGACTTTACAATGGTCTTTGGCTACCCGGGCAGAACACAGGAATATGTGCCCTCTTATCATGTCAGGATGTTGAAGGACGTCATCTACCCGAAACAGGTTGAAATACGCGGTAAAAAGATCTCCATTATGGAGCAGGAAATGGCGAAGGATCCGCTGGTCAGACTTAAGTACTCGGGCAAGTCATTCGGCCTCGCCAACGGCTGGAAGAAATGGATGGGAGAGATACAGAGCCTTGACAAAATGAATGGTGTGGCTCGCAAGCAGGCCTTTGAGAAGGAATTCATGAAGTGGGTGGCAGCTGATCCGGTACGAGTCCGCAAGTATGGCAGGATTCTTGATGAGTATTCTGAGATATACAGAAGCTACGCACACAACTATCTGGTAAACTCCTACACCAATGAGGTGTTCGGCTCATCAGGCACAGAACCGGCATCACTTGCCGGAGCCTTCAGGAAAGCCGTGGAAATGGCCTCCCAAAAAGATCCCGGGCTTGACAAGGAACTGAAGAGACTGCAGGAATATGTCGCCGGATACTTCCGTAATTTCGACCGCAACGTATCGGAACAGCTCTTCGTGGCTGTCATGGATCTTTACGGGAAGAACATCGACATGGAGTGGCAGACTGATGTTTATAAAGAACTGGCTGCATCATGCCGGGGTAATTTCGGTCTGGTGGCCGGAAAGTTTTTCGATAAGTCAATTTTTACCGACGAGAACAGGGTGAAGGCACTTATCAGCAATTTCGATCACAAAAAGGTTGAGAAGGATATCTTCTACCGGATGGCTGTCTCGGCTTCTGACCTGACTGCATCACGCCTCAGGGGAGAACTTTCAGCGGCCGATGCCAGGCTTGCAGAGCTCAACAAGCTTTACATGGCCGCCCAGATGGAGCAGGGGGGAGACAAGGTCTTCTATCCTGATGCAAACTCAACTCTCAGGCTGGCATACGGAAAGGTGATGGGTTATGACTCGCGTGATGCTGTCTACCATAAGCATCAGACAACCCTCACAGGTGTGATGGAGAAGGACAACCCGGAGATATATGATTACGATGTGCCTGACAGGCTGAAGGAACTGTATGAGAAGAAAGATTTCGGGAGGTATGGATTTGACGGCGATATGCCGGTATGCTTTATTGCCAACAACCACACCACCGGAGGTAATTCGGGCAGCCCGGTGCTGAACGCAGAGGGTCACCTGATTGGTGTAAATTTTGACCGTGCATGGGAGGGAGTTGCCTCTGACATAATGTACAACCCGAAACAGAGCCGCAATATCAGCCTTGATATCAGGTATGCGCTCTTCCTGATTGAAAAGCTGGGCGGTGCAGGTTATCTCATTGAGGAGATGACACTGGTTGGCGAGCCTCAGCATACTCCCTGACCTGGAAGAAGAAGGCCTGTAGTCTGGTCTCAAGGGACACGCTGTCCTGGCCGTCATATGGTATATTCAGGAACGGTATGTTGTTGTGATCCTTCCTGAAGGAGTCACTGACTGATGCGATAAGCGTTCCCGGCATGCATGTGAAGGGCAGGATGGCTGCTATTCCGGACACCCCTCTCCCGGCCAGTGCAGAAGACAATCCGAGGGCTATGGGCGGATCGCCGTCATAGAACTCGCTTACGTACCTGTTGCTCAGCCTTAGTATTTCATGAAGGGAGACATCTTTGGACGTATCGCTCATTTTCCTGATGCCTCGCAACAGGTAATCAACCAGAACCTCCTGGCCAATGCCCTGTATCTTTGACCTGATGACGCCCTTCGTGTCGTTCTTCCAGCGGCTGTCACGTGTATAGCGGTGTGTTGAATAGGTGATCCATTCGGAGAAGGGACCCACAAGCACTTCGGCGCCAAGAGCTTCGAGCCGGTTAGCTATGTTGCCGTTGCAGCCTGCGTTATCACGCATGAAGATCTCTCCGAGGACGGCTATCACCGGTTTTCTCTGGCTTTTATCGACCTTCACGGCCATGAAGGCCGAAGCAGTCTCGATCAGAACCCTGCGGAGACCTCTGCAATTGTTCCCGACAGATGCTTCACCCTTCTTCAGTGCTTCAAGGTAGACAGCTTCGCTATCGCCCGTATGGAGCTCGTAAGGCCTGGTTTCCCTGTACAGCTTCCTGATGAAGTCAAATGCCACGAACCCTTTCCACGCGTTGATCCTGAACCGCTGGCTGCGGTCTCCTGCCAGATCCGCATACGAGGTGTCATTTGAGGGTGTGACCAGTTCTGCATCCCTGAAGCCAAGCCGGTCAAAGAGGATCCTCTGGAACTGATTGTACTGCCCGAACCGGCATGGTCCGTTATGGTCAGGCATGAAGAAACTCATACGCGAGGGATCTGCTCCCGGCTCCATCAGCTTCCGGAGAAAACTACCTGTAGTGCAGATCATCGGGAAGCACTCTTTTGACGAGGTATATTTCCTTCCCAGGGCGATATCTTCCTCCGTTTGCATGGGCAGTACCTCAGAAGGGATGCCAACACTCCTCGCTGCTGCTGCAACAAACCGTGCACCGTCATGCATGTATGGGAAATAGAGGGTTCTGTTCGCCGGAGGTTCAGAAGGGCTGGGACGGGGTCTGATCACATCAACCGCTTTCCTTGCATTTTTCTCTGACCCCTCCAGGCTGTCAAGAAAAGCCTCTATCCGGGTGACCATACCGGCGTCTGCAGAGTGTTCATCAACTTCCAGGTGCAGGAAGGGCTTTCCCTTGAGCTCCTCGGTAACGTAATGCCATATGAATGAATCAGGGCCGCACCTGAAGTTGCTGATATAGACGGCATACAGACCATCAGTGCGGGCAACGTGCTTCGCGGCTGCAATAATCTTCTGGCCGTTTGGCCAGTACATGTTACGGTAATTCTTATACAGGTCAGCAACGGAAATGTCAAGCATGTCAAGCGGAATGGGCATCACATTCTGTGCGATGAGCTTCTCTGCCAGGCTGAGATTAAGGTGGGGATCAGTGCTGTTGTATGGCCTTCCAAGAATAACTGCAGGCCTGCATCCATCAGGAATCTCAGCAAGCACCCTGCGCCCAAGATCAGCCACACCTCTCTCAAACGCTGTCTGCATGCTGTCAGCTTTCTGCAGGGCCTTCTTCACGCTGGCGGTATTAAATCCCATCTTCTCCCCGAAAAAAGTAATCATCTCTTGTGTCAGAGCACGCTCAAAATACCTGAAATGCAGGGTGGGGATGAGAAACTTGTTCTCATCTACCCTGTCACGGAGCGCTGCCCTCACCATGAACGGAAATGACTGTACCCACGGACAGTTGGAGTTGGAGGTGCTGTCTCCCTCTTTGTACTTGCCGCTGACAATAAATGGCATGAAGATGTAGTCAACACCCTTCTCGGCAAGGTCAATGACATGCCCGTGCATCATCTCCACCGGCAGGCATGTTTCTGAGGTAACCGTCTCCAGGGACCGGGACACAAGGGCTCTGTCAGACTCACGTGACAGCACAACCCTGAACCCCAGCTCCCGGAAGAAGGTTCTCCAGAAGGGGAACTGCTGGTAGTAGATCATCAATGCCCTTGGGATGCCTACAGAAGGCCTGTCGTCAGGCTCCTCCTCCCGGTAATCACCCATCAGCATCTCTGTCCTCCTGAGAAAGAGATTGGGAATATTCTCATTCTTTTTCTTCCTGCTGTCTGTCTCCCATTTTTCGCATCTGCCGCCGTAGAAGAGGGGTTTTTTCTCCCCGGCTATCTTCACACTGCTGATCTCGCAGTGGTTGACACAACCGCTGCAGACAAACCGGCTGAGTTCATAGCTGGCATTCCTTATACCGAATCCTTTAAAGGTTGTCTTCTGCCCCTCAGTCATTGACTTCTGTGCCAGGATTGCAGCTCCTATGGCCCCCGTAACATCGAAGTGGGGCGGGATGATTATCTTCTTCCCGAGAACCTGCTCAAAGGCAGCCACAACAGCCTTGTTGTTGGTGACACCACCCTGGAAGAAGATACGGTTGCCTATCCTGCGGTCTGCCACCACTTTCTGGAGGTAATTATAAACAATGGAATAAGCAAGTCCGCCAACCAGGTTCTCATCCCTGGCTCCCTTCTGCATGAATGTGTTAAGGTCAGATTCCATGAAGACAGTGCAGCGGTCCCCAAGCTTCACGGGACTTTTACTGCTGAGGGCCAGGTCGCCGAACTCCCCGACTATCTTTATGTTCAGTTTCTCGGCCTGCTCTTCGAGGAACGATCCTGTCCCTGCGGCACAGACTTTATTCATCTCGAAATCAACCACCACCCCGTTTTCTATGCTGATGTACTTGGAATCCTGCCCGCCTATCTCGAATATAGTGTCTACAGTGGGGTCATAGTCTATTGCAGCGGTTGCCTGCGCGGTGATTTCATTCCTGATTGTGTCAGCACCAATAAAGTCGCCTGTCAGGTACCTCCCTGAGCCGGTTGTTCCTGCACCGATTACCTCAACAAAATCGCCTGCCTCGTCGTAGATTTCGGTAAGCCCCTTCTTGATTGCTTCGAGTGGTTTGCCGGCCGTTGGAAGGTAACGGCGAGCCACCACATTATGTTCAGGGTCAATCAGGACCACGTTAGTACTGAGTGATCCGACGTCGATTCCCAGGTAAACGCGCAATTTCCCCTGACCGTTGCTTTTTATCTTTACCTCTTTGTTGTAGAGGGCGACCGATTCTTTCAGCCTAGGCAGGCTGACAAATGTGGCCGTGCTCCGGTGAAGGTACTCCTCAAGCTTTTCAAGCCCTGAGAAGCCGTTGGCATGGTGGCCGTCAAGGCGTGAGTAGAGCACTGCACCTATCGCACCCATTGATGCATGATGCTCAGGTATTATAAGTTCTTCCTGGCTGAGTCCCAGAACTTCCCTGAATGCCCTTACCATACCGGCGTTCGCTGCAACGCCGCCGGTGAACAGCACCGGCTTCTTCATCTCCTTCCTTCTGGCTACTGTGCTGCGGAAGTTGCGTGCAAGGGCAAAACACAACCCTGCAACTATGTCATGGAGCGGCGTGGCAATCTGCTGGTGATGGATCATGTCACTCTTCGCGAAGACACTGCAACGTCCTGCTATACGGGGAGGGGAGACAGACTTCATAGCCATTTCTCCGAACTCATTCTCGATACGCACCCCTATCCTCCTTGCCTGCTGGTCAAGAAACGAACCTGTCCCTGCTGCACAGATACTGTTCATCTCGAAATCAACCAGCCTGGGATAATCATCTGATTGTTCCCTTTCAAGAATTATCAGCTTGGAATCCTCTCCGCCAATCTCTATGACAGTACGTGCATCAGGAAAGAATCTCGATGCCGAGGTAGCCTGGGCTATTATCTCATTTACACAAAGACCACCGATGAGGTCCGTAGCCAGCCTTCCGCCAGCTCCGGTGACAGCCAGCCCCTTCACGATGCTGTCAGGGTGTCGGCTTAAAATGCTGGTGAGCCTCTCGTGCAAAACAATGAACGGTTTGCCATGGACATAGTCATAATAGTCTTCAAGTATGTTGTAATTTTCATCCATTACAACACTGTTCAGGGAAACTGACCCGATGTCAAGACCAATCAATACCCCGGTTCCCGCAGAATTTGAAGCTGCATCCATTTTTTAAAAAATTAAAGAACTAACACCGTTACGATTGATATTACTAAGTTAATAGATTTTGCACATTAACAAATTTATTGTGCATAAATATCACATAATACATAAGCGGACATCTAAAACAAAAGAGTCGTCCCCGTGAAGGAGACGACTCTCTGTCTCTGCCTGTTTCTGTGTCTGCCACCTCCGGGAGGGAGGATGGACAGATGTCCGGCAATTTTTAGTTTAGCAGGATCTTCATATCCTCGTCGGGGGTGGTGATGCCTGTTATTCCGAATTTTTCCACCAGCACATTCACGACGTTGGGGGAGAGGAACCCCGGGAGCGTTGGCCCGAGGTGGATATTCTTCACTCCGAGGTAGAGCAGTGCAAGGAGAACGATCACCGCTTTCTGCTCATACCATGCGATATTGTATGCTATAGGTAGTTCATTGATATCATTCCTGCCGAAGATATCCTTGAGGGTAAGGGCAATGACTGCCAGGGAATAGGAGTCGTTACACTGGCCGGCGTCGAGTACACGCGGGATGCCGTTGATATCTCCGAGTTTAAGCTTGTTGTACCGGTACTTGGCGCAGCCTGCGGTAAGGATGACAGTATCCTTCGGCAGTTTCTGAGCGAACTCGGTGTAGTAATCGCGGCTCTTCATCCGTCCGTCGCATCCGCCCATGACGAAGAACTTGCGGATAGCACCGCTTTTCACTGCGTCAACCACCTTGTCAGCAAGCTGAACAACCTGGTTGTGTGCAAAACCGCCTATGATTGTTCCCTCTTCAATACCTACCGGAGCCGGGCATCTTTTGGCATGTTCAATGATGACTGAGAAATCCTTCTCCTTGCCGGGCTCCCTGTCAGGGATATGCGGGCAGCCGGGATAGCCTGATGAACCGGTTGTATAGACGCGGTCACGGTAGCTGTCACGCAGAGGAACGATACAGTTGGTGGTAAAAAGGACCGGGCCCCTGAAGGTTTCGAACTCGGTTGTCTGCTTCCACCATGAGTTGCCATAGTTGCCAACGAAGTGGCTGTACTTCTTGAATGCTGGATAATAGTTGGCAGGCAGCATCTCGCTGTGGGTGTAGACATCCACGCCTGTACCTTCGGTCTGGCGGAGCAGCTCCTCCATGTCCTTCATGTCATGGCCGCTGATGAGGATGGCGGGATTATTCCTTACGCCAATATTAACCTCTGTCATTACCGGGTTGCCATAGGTGGTTGTATTGGCCTTGTCAAGAAGAGCCATCACCTCCACACCGTGTTTGCCTGTCTCAAGCACCAGAGCCACAAGCTCATCAGCAGAGAGGGTGTCGTCAGTAGTGGCTGCAAGAGCCTTCTGGATGAACGCATCAACACTGTCACTGTTGAATCCCAGGTTACCAGCATGTTCTGCATAGGCTGCCATTCCCTTGACACCATAGGTAGTGAGTTCACGGAGTGACCTGACATCTTCATTGGTGGTTGAGAGGACGCCGACTTCAGCGGCTTTGGCGGCGAGGTCAGCCTCCCCGGCTGGCTTCCAGGTAACACTTTCATGTAGGTTGCCGGGGATTGTTATGCCGTGGACTCTCATCTCGCCGGCAAACTTTTCCCTGAGAGCAATGCCTTCATGAATCTTTTCAATGATCTTCACCTTGTCAAAGTTGGCGTTGGTGATCGTGGTGAAGAGGGCTTCCTGCACAAAGCGGTCAACCTTTGCGTTGGAATAGTGATTCTGACGTGCGATGGTCCCGAGGATGGATATACCCTTGGCAATCCACACCAGCATGTCCTGCATCTGAGCTACATCATCCGTTTTGCCGCATACGCCCTTTACGACACATCCGGTTCCTTTTGCCGTCTCCTGGCACTGGTAACAAAACATACTCATCTCTTGATTTTTTTTAGTTTATATTCAGATTTATACTTTTATTTTACATCCATTCTTCCTGCAGTATCCTGCCTTCGATACTGACTATGACTGCCTTAACGGGCAATTTGCGTGAAGCCCTGGCCAGAGCGGCCCTGACCATCTGCATCAGTCCCCCGCAGCAGGGAACCTCCATCATCATCACGGTTATGGTGTTGACCTTTGCTGTATCGATCATGACTGTCAGTTTGTCTATATAGGTTTCGGTTCCGTGATCAAGTTTTGGGCATGCTATTGCCAGCGCTTTACCCTTCAGGAAACGGCTGTGGAACGAGCCTGTTGAGAATGCCACGCAGTCTGCTGCCAGCAGAAGGTCAGCTCCCCTGTATGCCGGTGAGTTGGGATTGACGAGGTGCATCTGCACAGGCCAGTGTGTGAGCATGGAGGGTGACTCTGACGATGCAGTTCCGAAGACAGGGGCAGGTGTTATTAACCTCTCAGCGCTGCCCGGGCAGCTGCCGCCGTGATGCTGGTGCCTGTGCTGGTGTCCCTGCTGGTGGTGGTGATGATGCTGCTGAAGATGAGGCCCTTCTGTTGCAGCCTGCGCCTGCGCCGATCCGCGCCTGCCGCTGACAGCATCAAGAACCTCAGCCACATCAAACGACAGTTCACTGCCATGAACCTCAAGCCAGGTAGTCCCCTCCTCAAGGTAGCCGTACTCATGGTGGTCCTTCAGATGCTTCAGATGGGCTATGACAGTATTCGGACCCTTACCAACCATCTCGCTGATAACAGCTATTTCATCATATGGTTCAGCCTCACGCTTCTCGATTGTGATTGCACCTTCAGGGCAGTGTCCTATACATGCCCCGAGTCCGTCACACATCAGCTCAGATACAAGCCTTACCTTGCCGTCAATTACCTGTAGTGCACCTTCATGGCAGTTGGGCACACAGACCCCGCAGCCGTTGCACTTCTCCTCGTCTATCTTTATAATGTCTCTTTGCATTTTGTCTCCTCAGTTTTATGATGCAAAGGTATGCTAATCACAGCAGGTGGTCTGTAACATATGTTACAATTTCCGGATTATTTCTACATTTAACAAAAAAATTGCAATGCGTTTTCCGGTACTCCACAATTCGCCACTGTTCAGGGGACTGACAGAATCAGAAATAGAAAGCCTGGTGGCAGCAGTCAGTTTCAGGGTAAGGTTTTATCATACGGGGGCTGTAGCCGCACTGGCAGGCGAGCAGATATCGTCATTGATGATAGTACTTTCTGGAAGCGTCAGGGGAGAAATGTCAGACCTTTCAGGACGTACAATAAAAATTGAGGACATTAATCCACCTCAGGCACTGGCTGCTGCAGTGCTCTTCGGTGACGGAGCCAGGTACCCGGTGACCGTGACAGCCAATTCTGATTCTGAGATACTGATTATCAACAAGGAAGATTACCTTGCCATGATGACCAGAGACAGGCGGGTATTGTCAAACTACCTCTCATTTATCTGTGGCAAGGCGCAGTTCCTTTCAGACCGTCTCAGGTTTCACTCATTCCATACAATTAAGGGGAAGTTTGCACATTACCTCGCTTCGCTTCCCGGTGCAGCCACAGGCCGCGTGGTCATAGACCGCTCACAGCAGGAACTCTCAGAATACTTCGGAGTGACACGTCCTTCACTTGCCAGGGCAATCGGTGAGATGGAGCAGGAGGGACTTATCTCCGTTGACCGGAGGGAGGTAAGGTTCCTTAACCTGAAAGGCCTGTCCGCGCTTATCGGTACCTGAACACCTGGTCAGTACCTGGAAGTATCACGGTGAAGCATGTACCGTTGCCGGGAGTGCTCTCCACAGTAATGGTCCCCTTGCTCAGTGCCACCAGCTCATGAACGAGCCTAAGGCCTATCCCGGTACCTTTTTCGGAATCGGTACCGGGAGTTGACTCAATCTCATGTCCGGTAAAGAGCCTCTTCTGCCTTTCGGGAGTGATCCCGACCCCGTTGTCACAGATCCTTATTGTCACCCATTCGGAAGATTCTTCCCTCTCCTTCACATGGACCGTCACCTTCCCTCCGTGATAGCTGTACTTAATTGCATTCGTGAGAAGGTTCCGGATTACTATATCAACCAGGTCCCTGTCAAACCAGCCTTTTGATCTGCCCACCTGGGTGAAATTCAGGTCAATGTTCTTCCTGTCAGCGCTGTCTTTTAGTATGCTTATATTTGTCAGGATTATGTCAGCAAGGTCATTCTCGGCAGGAGAATATTTTATCATGTCTTCCTGACCCCTTCCCCAAACCAGCATGTTCTCAAGGAGACTGATGAGCCGCTGGGAGTACTGGATGCATGAGTCTGCGAGTGATTCTGTCCTGTCACGGAACTCCTCCTCCTTTAGCAAATAGAGGGTGTAAAGGATATTAACCACAGGGCTTCGCAGGTCATGTGCAATAACAGAGAATATTTTGTTTTTCAGGCTTATCGTCTCAGTGAGCTTTTTATTCTGCAGGGCAATCTGTTCATTCCGCGCATTGAGCTCTTCTGTGCGCTCCGTGAGCTCCCTGGTGCGTTCCTCAACCCAGCTCTCGAGGCTACGGTTCAGTTCCTCGAGCTGCATCGAGAGCTTCTCCCTCTCCTTGCCTCTTCTTACCCAGTCAGCTATTAAAAGCGTAGCCTGAATCATCACGAAGACAAGGATCAGGAATGACAGTATGTAAAGCTGCTGGTTCTTTTCAAGAGCATTTGACAAAAGGATGTCAGATACCACTCCGATAGCGATGGCCAGGAATGCCACAAGGTACAGGATGTCTCTCCGGTTGCCGTTAATAATACCCCTGAAACTCATAGAGACAGCATAGAGCATTGCTAACAGTGCGATGGCCTGTATACCAAATACTGACCATGAAAAGATACTGACCGGAAGGATAACAATGGCAGCCACCCAGGGGATAAAAACGATGTCCACTGCAACAGCAAATCTCCTGAACCACCTGGCAGGATATATCAGGTAGGCCAGCCACATCCCGGATGTTATTATAAATAACAGTATCAGGTATTCTCCCCTGATGATAAGGTTCCAGTTTCTTATTTCGACAATCGTTGCCAGGTAAGGGGCTGAAAGAAACGGACGGAGGGCGAAACAGAGGACCAGAACGGCAAACATAAACAGCTTTTTGTCCCTCCGGTCAAGAAGATAGAAGGTAAGGAAGAAGATGAAAGATGTAAACAACACTCCGGACACCAGTATGGAGAAAAACCACTGGTTAGTAAAGTTGGTCCGTATCATGTTGAAAGTTCCCACCTTCATTGGCATCCAGAACCCGCCGCGACGATGTTCATAGTTGGAAACCCTGATAAGAAGTTCAAGGGTGTCACTCCTGGGCACATAACTGAAGATGAGTGGTTCATAGGCGGGGACCGACTCAGCCAGACTTCGTGCCGGGGTGCCGTTCCTGGCCATGGTGACACCGTTGATGCTTATTTCGTAGGATGTGTCAAATACCGGCATCTCAAATCCCATCCTGTCGCGGTAACCGCGGGGTAGCACGATCAGTGCGCGATAGGTGCCGTAGCCGAACCGCGGAAGCTTCCTGCCGTCTACAGTGTAATCACTCCAGTAACCGGGAACTGTACCGTAACAATCAGGGATCAGTGTGTCACAGATATCTCCCGGTGTGCCGGGGATGAATGTGCCGAAATAAAATTCCCACTCTCCGTTCATCCTTACGGTGAACTCATCTCCCTGCTGTATCTCACGGAGGTCAAGAACCCCCTTCTCAACCCTGGCGGCAAAAGCGGCAGAGCTGGCTGAAATAAGAATCAGCAATAGGAAGGCAATGGAGCCTCTTCCCGGCACATACATCCTGGCATTCACAGGTTTACTGGTTTATAAATCCCCGGTTTTCGAGCAGAGCCTCTATGCCGGGCTCCCGTCCCCTGAAGGCAATCCACATCTCGAGCTCATCCTTTGATCCCTTCCGTGAAAGGATTTCTTTCTCGAACCGGGCGGCAACCTCATGGTTGAAGATGTCTCCCGTCTCCTTGAAAGCCTTGAATGCATCCGCATCAAGTTGCTCGCACCAGATATAGCTGTAGTAACCGGCCGAATAACCACCTATGATATGGTTAAAGTAGGTTGACCTGTAGCGGGGAATAATCTCGCTGATAAGCCCGTATTTCTCCATCGCCTTCTTCTCGAATTCACCGATGTTGAGTTCAACAGGTTCTGTAAGTGAATGGTATTCCATGTCGAGCGACGAGGCTGCAAGGTACTCAACCGTGGTGAAGCCCTGGTTGAACTTTCCTGCCTTCTCTATTTTTTCTATGAGGGCGTCAGGAATGACCTCGCCTGTCTGGTAATGTTTGGCATATACCTTCAATACCTCCGGTTCAAAAACCCAGTGTTCCATAACCTGTGACGGTAATTCCACGAAGTCGCGTGACACACCGCTGGTATATACTGTGTTTGAGAGCAGGTTATGCAGTGCGTGACCGAACTCATGGAAGAGCGTGCTCGCCTCATCGGGGGTCAGAAGTGAGGGCGTATCACCTGAAGGAGGAGTAAAGTTGGTAACCATGCTTACCAGCGGTGTAATGAATTTCCCCTTTTCGTCGAGACGCTGTGGTCTCATGCCGCTGCACCATGCACCACCGCGCTTGGAAGCCCTCGGATGGTAGTCGATCATCAGGATTCCGACGTGCTTGTTGTCTCGCTTAACCTCCCAGGTCCTGACATCAGGATGATACAGGGGTATATCGTTCCTCTCACTGAATTCCAGCCCGTAAAGCCTGTTGGCGACATAGAACATACCGTCAGTGACGTTTCCGGCTGAGAAATAGGGCTTCGTCTCCTCATCGCTAAGGTCATACTTTTCTTTTCTGATCTTCTCGGTGTAGTAGAACCAGTCCCAGGGTTCGAGCTTGAACTTGCCGCCTTCCCTGTCAATCAGTTCCTGCTGGGCTGCAGCCTCGGCTTTTGCTACCGGAAGGGCAGCTTCCCATATCTGGCCAAGGAAATTGAGGACTGTCTCAGGCTCTTTAGCCATGTTGCGCTCCAGAACATAGTCGGCATGACTGTCATATCCCAGAAGCCTGGCCTTTTCGACACGAAGCCTTATAATGTCGGCCAGAATCATGTTGTTGTCATGTTCGTTGCCGTTGTTGCCACGCATACTGTATCCCCTGAACATCTTTTCCCTCAGGGTCCTGTTATCAGCATAGGTCATGAAAGGTATGTAACTGGGGTTGTGGAGGGTGAAGAGCCATTTGCCTTCCATATCCTTCGCCTTTGCAGCAGCTGCAGCCTGCGCCCTGATCCCTTCAGGAAGACCTGCGAGGTCCTGTTCATTGTCAATGACCAGGCTGAAGGCATTGGTCTCAGCCAGCAGGTTTTCGCTGAACCTGACACCAAGAAGCGATAGTTCGCTGTTGAGTTTACGGAGTATTTCCTTATTCTCGGGCGAGAGACCTATACCGCTCCTTATGAATCCCTGGTATTCGTCTTCAAGAAGCTCGTTCTCTTCAGGTGTGAGATTGAATTTATCGCGGTTTTCATATACTGATTTTACCCTTTCAAAGAGTTTTTCGTTTAGTGCTATATCATCGCTGTGCTTTGAAAAAAGCGGACTCAGCTCCCTTTGAAGCGCCTGGATTGAGTCATTGGTGTTGGCGCCTGAAAGCGGTCCCCATGCACGCTGAACTTTTTGCAACAGCTTGCCGGTGAATTGCATTGCCCTGATGGTGTTGTCAAAAGTGGGTTCGTCAGGACTGTTGATGATGGCATTGACCTCAGCCATCTCCTCTTCCATGCCTTTCAGGAAGGCCGGTTTAAAATGTTCAAACTTTATTTTGTCAAACGGGGGAACTTCAAATGGCGTATCCCAGTCACAGTAAAAGGGATTCTCGCAGCTCTCCTTTTTACAGGAGATAACTCCGAGAGAGGCAATCAATAACATTATCAGGATTTTTTTCATTATGATTGGTGTTTAGGATTAGATGGCTAAAATATGTATTAAAGCCATAAAATACAATTGAGCGGGGTGTATTTGGCCTGTTTTATAGCATTCTGTGAGAAACAGGCTAGCTGAATTCTATCAGCGGATCTCCCTTGCTTATCTTATCGCCGCTCCTGACCAGAATTCTCTTCACCGTACCCTCACGGTCAGATACCACCTCCCTGATGGTTCTCCCCATCATAATGTACATCAGAATCTCACCCTTCCTGACTTTCTCGCCCACGTTCAGCATTTCCTCATCCGGCCAGTATGTTGCAGTCCCTCCTGAGTAAAGGAAGGCTATGCCTCCCTCAGGTGAATGAAGGAGCTTCCGTGGTGGTGTTTTTGCCGGTGCTCCCTGTGATAACTCCGCCTGTTTATCCTCGATCTCCTTCAGGAACCTTTTCTGTGCCACACCTGACTTATAATCGCGGTATTGCCTGTCATGCATTGCAAGTTCAAAAAGCTCCTCCTCATCGGGTCCGACGGGCCACCCGTTGTCTTCCATCTCCTTCCGGTAGGTGTCAAGGGCATCAGGGTAATTGTCCTGCGGATTACCTTCATAGAATTCCTTTCCTTCTTTTCCGGCCAGCTCCACCAGTTCGGGAGCCAGGGGACCGGGAAGGGTACCGGCACGTCCCAGAAGCATATCCCAGGTATTCGGATCAATCATTGCAAATCTTTCCTTGCCGTTGACCAGCGAGACTATGTTCATGAGAGCCACATTCTTAACATACTGGCTGAAAGGTGTTACAAGCGGAGGATAACCCATCATCGGCCATATATGCTCAACCTCCCTGAAGAGCTGCACCACCAGTTCATCTTCCGTCATCTCAGGCTTGTTCCTGGCTTTAAGGGCAGAATTGATGCCCTGGTGAACACCCTTCAGATCTGCCATCATGCTGCCCATCATTCCACCAGGGAGGCCTGACCCGATCAGGAGAGAGGTCATCTGCCTGTTGCGGGGATCAATGAAATAGCCGAGGAAGTCATTTATGAACTCCTGGGTCAGTGTCCTTACCTTCATATAGGCATCCATGTTGATCTCAGGTACATCAAAACCGGCGTCGCTCATTACAGCATGTACAGCAATCACGTCAGGATGGACCATTCCCCAGCTGAGGGGTTCCATTGCCACATCCAGGTAATCAGCACCGGCTCTTGCTACCTCCAGCATCGAGGCCACCGACATGCCGGGACCGCTGTGACCGTGGTACTGCACAATAATGCCGGGGTATTTGTTCTTGATCCTCCTTACGAGCTCACCGAGGGAGGCGGGCCGGCCAACACCGGCCATATCCTTGAGGCAGATCTCATCAGCACCGTACTCCACGACATGGTCGACAATACCCATATAATAATCGACGGTATGAACAGGCGAGTGCGTTATTGAAAGGGCTGCCTGTGATATCATCCCTGCCTCTCTGGCATACTTTACGGAAAGCTCGAGGTTACGGTGATCATTAAGTCCGCAAAAGGAACGCGCAATATCAACTCCCTGCGCTTTCTTGACCCTGTACATCAGCTTCCTTACATCGGCCGGTACCGGGTACATCCTGAGGCCATTGAGAGCCCTCTCCAGCATATGTGTCTTAATTCCTGCCCGGTTGAACGGCTTCACCCATTCCCTTACAGCAGTATTCGGATTCTCGCCGTAAAGCAGTTGCACCTGCTCAAATGCCCCTCCGTTGGTCTCTATGCGGTCAAAACAACCCATCTCAACTATGTGCGGAGCAACAGTTGTCAACTGGTCGACCCTCGGCTGGTACTTGCCCGATGACTGCCACATGTCACGGTACAGGAGGCTGAACCTTATCTTCTGTTTCATTATACGTTGTATTAAAAACTGCCCACAAATCCGGGGGCGGCATTTCAGCCTCAAAGATAATCCGGTTTAACTCTGCAGAATTGACAATTGTCAATAATTAAATGAAGAAGATACCCACACGGGGTATCTTCGTTTCAACCTAAACCTGATCGTAGACAGGCCGGACGGCCTGATTAAGGAAGGAAAAAAGTCTTTCTTCCTGGAGCTACTCTTTGATAACCTCCGGGAAATAGGATGCAATCAGCATGGTTGCATCAAATTCTTCTGTGAAACCCCGGGAAATGACCTTCTGGTGGAAGTAGTCAAACCTGTCGAGGTTCTCATCGGCCGTTTCAAGACCTGCAGCCTTGTACTTGTCGCTAAGCCGGTTGATCCCAAAGTATTCTCCGTTACAAGTGTACATTACTGAGAGATCGTCGGAGATAACCAGGTAATTCTTGCACTTCTTCTCCTTGTCAACAAGCACCTTTACCTGCAAAGGCGATTTTTCATAACTGATGAGGTAGCATTTCATCTCCTCACCTGCCAGCATTACAGTCTCATCCAAACGTTCAATGGTGTAAGCACCAAAGGGCGTGTTTGACTCACCCCTGACAATCACCTTGCCGAATGAGAGCACCGAAAACACTGCAAATAGCACCAGAACCAATGAAATTCTTTTCATGACTAACCCGTTTTTGTTAAACACCTAACTGTCCTGTAAAAAAGCGGAACTGTCCTTTTCCATCTTCTTTCCGTAATAAAGACCGTCAACACTCCCCTCTGTTGCATGGATTCTTTGTTAATCTTGTGTTAAAGATCCGTGGAATTTTATAATCAACACATTGTCAGTATTATAATAATGCAAAATAAAATCCGGCATTGCTCTCCCTGCTCCCTTTTTGGCAGATATAGAATCATTTCTTATCTTTGTAATCCAAATTAAGGGTATGAACAGTATGGAACACAGGTTTATGATGAACCGCCTTGGCAGGAGGCTTTATCATTGCCTGATGTTCTATGCCGGGTAGCCTTTCATGAGGGGTTTGCGAACCCCTGTCCCTTATTCTGTATTCCCGAAATCAATTCTTACATTATGAAAGGCTTTGTATTCAGTATAAAAAGATATGCTATTCATGACGGCCCCGGTATCAGGGTCACGGTTTTCATGAAGGGATGCCCGCTTGACTGCTGGTGGTGCCATAATCCGGAGGGTAAGGATAAGAGTATCCGCATGGTTGAAAGAATCGACAGGGTGGGAGACAGGGAGTTCAGATCGGAGGAGCAGGTTGGTCATGAGTACGCCCCTGAGGAAATACTTGCAAAAGTGCAGTCAGACAGGGTCTTTATGGAACATTCAGGAGGCGGAGTCACCTTCTCGGGAGGTGAACCCCTGATGCAACCAATCTTTCTCCGCGAGACACTTACCCTCCTGAAACAGTCAGGATTCCATACCACTGTCGACACATCGGGTTACGTCCGCAGCGAGATACTGCGGACGGTTATGCCGGTCACCGATCTTTTCCTTTATGACATCAAGCATACTGACCCGGATATCCACAGGAAGTACACCGGCGTGAGCAATGACCTGATAATATCCAACCTTGACATGCTCCTGGCAGAGGGGAAGGATGTGATGATAAGGATCCCGGTCATTCCGGGGGTATCAGCCGATGCTGCATATATGGAACAGCTCCGCAGTTTCTTAGAGGGCCGCAACAACGGACACGTTAAAGAGATAGACCTGCTGCCCTACCACAAGACGGGCAGCTCAAAGTATCGCCGTTTCGGAATGGATGACAGGATGGCTTCTGTCACCCAGATATCAAACGGCCAGCTTGATGAATACATTGACATATTAAAGCCGCTCGGGATACATGTCAAAAAGGGCGGATGAAAACAGAACAAGGCAGCAAACAATTGATTATGAAAATGACAGACAGAGTTTTGAGGCTCAGGGAACAGAGCCTTAACGCAACCGAGACAATAACGGCGGAAAGAGCACAGCTTATCACCCGCTTCTATGCCACAAGGGAGGTACAGGGCCTTTCGGCACCTGTCCTCAGGGCCCGTGCCTTTGAATACCTTCTGAGGAACAAGGCCATATGTATCAATGATGGTGAACTTATCGTGGGTGAAAGAGGCCCGGCCCCGAAGGCTACTCCAACCTACCCGGAGATAAGCCTTCACTCGCTGCAGGATCTCGATATCCTGAACAGCCGCGAGAAGGTCTTTTTCAGGGTGAGTGATGAGGTCAGAAAGGCCTACAGCGAGGAGATCATTCCCTTCTGGGAGGGACGCAGCAACCGTGACCGCATCATGGAGCGGATGACCCCTGAGTGGCTGGCCGCCTACAGGGCAGGTATCTTCACCGAGTTCCAGGAGCAAAGGGCACCCGGGCACACTGTTCTGGGTTACAAAATGTTCCACACCGGCTTCCTGGATCTTAAAAAAGAGATAGCTGCTGCTGCCGCCGCACTTGATTTCCACAGTGATCCGCAGGCATATGAACGCAGCGAGGAACTGAAGGCAATGGATATTGCCTGTGATGCGATCATAATGTATGCAGGAAGGCATGCCGACAGGCTTGAGGAGATGGCTTCGGAAGAAAAGGATGCAACCAGGCGTAACGAGCTTGAGAAAATGGCTGCTGTATGCCGCCGCGTGCCGGCAAATTCACCCGATACATTACATGAGATGCTCCAGCACTACTGGTTCATTCACCTGGGTGTGGTTACCGAGCTCAATCCGTGGGACTCATTCAATCCAGGCCGACTCGACCAGCATCTGTGGCCTGTATATAAAAAAGGCGTGGAGAGCGGAGCCCTGACTCCTGAGGAAGCCTATGAGCTCCTCGGATGCTTCTGGGTCAAATTCAATAACCATCCCTCCCCTCCGAAGATGGGTGTCACCGCTCAGGAGAGCAACACCTATACCGACTTCTGCCTGATAAACCTGGGAGGAGTGAAACCTGATGGTACTGACGCTGTCAACCCGATGACCTATATGCTCCTTGATGTTATCCGGGAGATGCGGATATTGCAGCCCAGCTCGATGGTTCAGGTAAGCCGCAAGAACCCTGACTCTTTTGTGCACAAGGCACTGGATATAATTAAAACCGGATTCGGACAACCTTCTGTCTTCAATACGGAAGCCATTATCCAGGAGCTGCTCAGGCAGGGCAAGAGCATAGTTGATGCCCGCAACGGAGGAGCATCCGGATGCGTTGAGACAGGAGCCTTCGGCACCGAGTGCTACTGGCTCACCGGATACTTCAACCTTGTGAAGATACTCGAGGTTACCCTCAACAACGGATTCGATCCCCGCACAGGCGTTCAGGTGGGACCAAAGACCGGCGAACCCGCTTCATTCTCCACCTTCGATGAGTTCATGCTGGCATACAGGGAGCAGATCAACTACTTCGCCGATGTCAAGATCAGGGGCAATAATGTCATTGAAAAGACCTTCGCCATTCACCTTCCTGTCCCGTTCCTGTCACTCCTGCTGGAAGATTGCATAGCCAATGGCAAAGATTACAATGCAGGCGGAGCAAGGTATAACACCACATATGTCCAGGGTGTGGGTCTGGGAAGCATTACTGACATACTCACCTCGATAAGATTCAATATTTATGAAAAGAGGAGGTTTACCTGGAATGAACTGCTTACCGCGCTGAAGAACAACTTCGAAGGAGCAGAGCAGATGCAGTATGACATAATTTACAACACCCCGAAATACGGGAATGATGATGACTATGCAGATGCCCAGGCAGTCTCGGTATTCGAATTCTTCCATGATGCCGTCAGCGGAAAGCCTACCCCCAGGGGAGGAATACACCGTATCAACATGCTCCCTACCACCTCACACGTGTACTTTGGCAATGTCACGGGTGCAACTCCTGACGGACGCAAAGCATGGGTTCCCCTTTCAGAGGGCATATCCCCGTTCCAGGGTGTTGACCGCCATGGACCAACAGCCGTAATCAAGTCGGCCTCCAAGATAGATCATCTCAGAACCGGCGGAACACTGCTTAATCAGAAGTTCTCACCTGAGTTTTTCGAAGATGAAGGAAGCTACCAGAAGCTGACAGCACTGATAAGAAGTTACTTCAGCCTTGACGGTCACCACATACAGTTCAACGTGGTCAATGCCGGGACACTCCGTGAGGCGCAGAAACACCCGGAACTGTACCGTGACCTCATTGTCCGCGTGGCAGGTTACAGCGATTATTTCAATGACCTGGGAGAGGATCTTCAGAACGAGATCATCAGACGGACCGAACATCATGGGTTCTGACTCTGATGAAAATTGTGACCGTTGTAAGAACCTGATGAATATCTTACAGCTATTACCGGCCTGAGAGTCCCGGACTGATTCGTCCATGGCGTCTGCATAAACCGCATTTTAAGCAACCGGGAACCAAATATTATCGGTTTTTGGTTGCTTTTTTTTTGATTTTTTATTATATTTTGAAAGAATTAAGAACTGCAGAACCCCGGCAGTGGCAGATTTCGATAAGTAGTTCATAAGTCTTTGGCCGTGAAGAAGATATTTGACTATTTTGACACCCGCTACAGGGCTGATATGCTCGGGAAGCCTGTTGATCAGACAGGCCCGGTCATAACTATATCGCGTCTGACAGGGTGTGACGGTCGCGAGGTGGCTGCTGAGCTGGTGGCACAGATGAATCTCAGGTATCACACGAACAGGTGGAAATGGGTAGACAAGGATATAATTTATCATGCCGCCCATGAGTTGAAGACTGACACCCAGCGTGTGGAGACCTTTTACCAGGGACTGGGAATGACAGACATTTCCCAGATGATAATGGCATTCTCGGGCTCCTTTGTGACAGACAGCTCGGTGAAGAAGGCCATCAGGGAAGTGGTTCTCTCAATCGCCCGTGACGGGTATGCAGTGATAATAGGCAGGGGGGGAGTCTCTATCACCCGTGATATGCCCAATGCTCTTCATGTGAGGCTGGTGGCTCCCATGTACTGGAGGGTTCAGAATGTAGTGAAAAAAAAGGGGATGATTATTGAAAAAGCCGAGGAGTACGTTGTGCAGACTGACGAGAAGAGGCAGAAGCTGATTGTTGATTTCCTCGACAAGAAACCCCAGTGCATAGATCATCTCTTTGATGTGACACTAAACAGGAGCAGTTTCACCCTTGAACAGATCTCATCTCTGGTTCTGACGATGTATGAGACGAAGCTGGGGCTGAAACCACAATGATAAAGTTGTGCGTTTTCGGAGTTTGGCACAACTGGCTGGTTGGGTTAACAGGAGGGTAGATGAAAGGGCCGGAAAACGATGGTTACCGGCCCTTTCTGTAACATGTGTCAGAGACAACAGATGTCAGAGATTCGTTTTATATGTTCAGATGTCCGCCTGTCCAGTGACATGGCATATGCATCCCAGTCTTCAATGTGGAAGCGTGCCACTCCTGTTTCTATGGCTGCCCTGGCTACAGCCGGTGCAACCCTTGATATAAGACGGGGGTCGAGGGGTTTTGGTATTATGTATTCCCTGCCGTAATCAAGGCTCTCCAGGCCATATGCCTTCAGTACTGACTCGGGAACCTTCTCCCTGGCAAGCCCGGCAAGGGCACGTGTTGCGGCCAGCTTCATCTCTTCATTGATGGTCCTGGCCCTTACATCCAGGGCTCCTCTGAAGATGAACGGGAACCCGAGGACGTTATTTATCTGGTTGGGATAATCTGACCTGCCGGTGGCGAAAATCAGGTCATCACGGGTTGCCATGGCAACCTCATAACTTATTTCCGGGTTTGGATTGGCCATTGCAAAGACTATCGGGTTGGGAGCCATGGTGCTCAGCATCTCTCCGGTAAGCATATCGGCCACAGAGAGCCCGAGGAAGACATCAGCCCCTTTGACCGCCTCCGTAAGGGTGCTTATGTCGAGGTTGGTAACCCACTCTTTCTTGTATTTGTTCAGATCGGTCCTGCGGGAGTTAATTACACCCTTGCTGTCAACCATTATGACATTTTCCTTTTTCACTCCCAGGGCCACGTAGAGCCTGGTGCACGAGTTAGCTGCGGCGCCTGCCCCGCAGACCACCACCTTCAGGTCAGAGATCTTCTTGCCAAAGATATCAATGGCATTCAGCAGACCTGCAGCGGATATTATTGCCGTACCGTGCTGGTCATCATGAAACACCGGGATGTCAAGCATCTCCTTGAGCCTTGTCTCAACCTCGAAGCACTCCGGAGCCTTTATGTCCTCCAGGTTGATCCCGCCGAAGGTGGGAGCCAGTTTAGCACATATCTCAATCAACTTCTCCGGGTCCTTCTCATCAATCTCAATATCAAACACATCCACGTCTGCAAAGACCTTGAAAAGCAGTCCTTTGCCTTCCATCACAGGCTTCCCGGCCAACGCTCCTATGTCACCCAGTCCAAGAACGGCTGTACCGTTCGAAATGACTGCTACAAGGTTACCTTTGGCAGTGTACATATATGCATCATCCGGATTCTTCTCTATCTCCAGGCAGGGGTAGGCCACACCGGGAGTGTAGGCCAGGCTGAGATCAAACTGGGTACAGTAAGGCTTGGTAGGAATCACTTCCACCTTACCCTTGCGGCCGCGGCTGTGGTACAGGAGCGCATCCTCTTTTGTGGCTTTTGGCATGGCAATATGTGATTTGATTGTGAACGGTCCGGAATAGCGGAATTACTCTTACGAATTTAAGACAATTATCAAACTGTTCCTATTTTTTCAGAATAATATGCCGGATTCCTTTTGCACTCTTTGGGAAAATAGATATTTTCATTGCTTTAAAAGGAACCTGAGGAGACCACAATGAATTCTGAACTTCAGAACATCGCTATTGGCGTGGATATTGGCGGCAGTCATATCACTGCCATTGCCGTTGATATGACTGCAAACCGCATTATTAACGGCTCGAGGGCTGAGAGCCCGGTTGACAACAAGGCAGAAGCTGACGTGATACTTGCCGTCTGGAGTGATACCCTGAAGCAGGTGATGAGGGGGATACAAATCTTCAATCTCCGTGGTATCGGATTCGCCATGCCGGGCCCCTTTGACTATGTCAGGGGCATCTGCCTGATAAGGGGTGTCCCCAAGTACGAAAAGCTTTATGGGGTCAATGTCGGCAAAGCCATTGGCTCGAGGCTCGGGCTGCCATGCGACTGCAGGGTGAGGTTCATGAATGATGCCAGCTCATTTGCAGTTGGAGAGGCGTGGGCCGGAAAGGCTGCAGGTTACCACAGAATGATGGCCATCACTCTCGGTACCGGTTTCGGTTCAGCCTTCCTTGAAGACCGCATACCAGTGGTGGAGGGAGACAGGGTGCCGAAAATGGGCTGCGTATACCACCTCCCCTTCGGCAATGGAATTGCTGACGACTACTTCTCAACCCGCTGGTTCACCGCCCGTTACCGGGAGGTAACAGGCCAGGAAGCTGCCGGCGTAAGGGAGGTAGCCATGATGGCAGGAAGAGCCCCTGAAGTAAAGGAAATCTTCAGTGAATTCGGAACGGGTCTGGGAGGCTTCCTGGCACCGTGGCTGATCCGATTCGGTGCTGAAATCATGGTAATAGGCGGAAACATCTCACACTCCTTCAACCTCTTTGGTCCTGCCATGGAGAACACTCTCCGGAGAGAGGGATGTGACACAATAATTGCAATCTCGGAACTGAAGGAAGATGCAGCCCTGCTGGGAAGCGCATACCTCCTTGACGATGATTTCTGGAAGGCAGTACAGCCAGCACTTCCGTTAATGTAAGACTGAACAACCTGAACAATATGAATGAGAAAAAAATCGAGATGAGACTGGTGGTGCCGGTACTCCTCTCCTTCTTCGTTATGAGCTTTGTTGACCTGGTGGGTATTGGCAAGGACCGGGTGGCAGGCGACCTTGAACTAAGCGATTTCGTTCTTGGACTTATTCCCTTCGCGGCTTTCATCTGGTTCTTCATACTCTCGGTTCCTGTGGGAATTATCCAGGCCCGCGTCGGAAAAAAGAGGATGCTCAACGCGGGGATGATCATTACCGGTATCGGGCTGTTCATTCCTTATTTCTTCTATAACTTCATTACCGTCATTGCAGGCTTCGCCCTTCTGGGCATCGGAAACACCATCGTTCAGGTCTCTGCCAACCCGCTTCTCGTTGACGTGGTACCGGTGCGCAGGGCGTCAAGCTTCCTCAGCTTCTCGCAGTTCATAAAAGCCATCGGCTCAATGCTTGCAGCACCACTGGCAGTTATCTTTGCACGCAGGTTTGGCGACTGGAAACTTCTCTTCCTGGTCTATGGTATCATCTCATTCCTCAGCGTACTGTGGCTGGGAACTGTAAAGATTGAGGAGACCGCCGCATCGGGTACAAAGGCCTCAATGGCATCAGCCTTCAGGCTGCTCGGTAACTCATACATCCTCATGATGGTGCTCTCGATCTTTCTGGTGGTTGGGATTGACGTGGGATTCAACTATTTCTCAGGTAAATACCTTACTGCCAGGTTCGGCTTCGAAGAGGTTACCGCCCAGTCGGGACGCAGCATTTACTTCTTCGGACGCTTGCTCGGCACCTTCGTCGGAGCTCTCATCCTGACCAAACTCTCTTCTGCAAAAGGGTTCTTTTACAGCGCTATGCTCTCCATCATCGCCATTCTGCTTTTTATGATATTACCGGTATCAAAAGCTGCAGCCTGGGTCCTTGTCTTCCTGATCGGGTTTGGTGTGGCAAATATCTTCCCGCTGGTCTTTTCGCTTACCGTCCAGAAGTACCCGGAGAGGAGCAATGAGATATCCGGACTGATGATGATGGCCATCTCCGGAGGTGCTCTCATACCGCCGGTGATAGGGCTGGTGAGCGACTCCCTTGGTGTGGTGCCGGGGATGGGGGTACTGCTGTCCTGTGCGGCTTACCTGCTGGTTGTCTCCTGGATTATCATAAGGAAGAAAATGGTCAACATCTGATTCACCGGGCTGAAACAGATTTTCCATTATTAAGGTAACCTTCAGTAATTAAGAGAATTATGAAACATATTGTCGCTGTAGCCCTGTTTCTGGCCCTCTGGTCCTGTGCCAGGCAGGAGCCTGTCAGACCCAACATCATCTACATCATGACCGATGATCACGGTTACCAGGCTGTTAGCGCGTACGGCAGCGGACTTAACAAAACACCCAATCTTGACCGTATTGCAGATGAAGGGATCATCTTCCGCAACAGCTTCGTGTGCAACTCCATCTGTGCACCCAGCAGGGCTGCAATGCTGACCGGAAAACACAGTCATGCCAATGGCCATATTGACAACAGGGTCAGGTTTGACAGTTCACAGGTGACCTTTCCAAAACTGCTTCAGCAGGCCGGATACCAGACAGCCCTGATTGGTAAGTGGCACCTCAAAAGCGAGCCGACAGGGTTCGACTACTGGAGTATACTGCCGGGACAGGGAAGCTATTACAACCCTGACTTCATTGAGAAGGGACGTACTTACCGCCAGACAGGATATGCCACTACCATCATCACCGACAAGGCTATAGAGTGGATTCAGCAGAGAGATACAGCAAGGCCTTTCTGCCTGCTGATCCATCACAAGGCGCCACACCGGAACTGGATGCCCGATACGATGGACCTTGATCTGTATGACGGTGCGGTGTTTCCCGTCCCTGACAACTTCTTCGACACCTATGAAGGAAGAGAGGCAGCCACCCTCCAGGAGATGGGCATCAGCAAGGATATGCGTATGTCATATGACCTGAAGATCACAGGTACTGACGGCGACTCGCTTACACAGTCAGAAAAGGATTACATATGGTATCTGGAACACCGGATGACACCTGAACAGCGAACTGCCTGGCTCAGGGAGTATGACAGCATAAGCAGGGAATTCCTGGCCGGCAGGCCTGAAGGAGACTCACTGGCACTCTATAAGCTTAACAGGTACCTGACTGACTACCTTCGGACAATAGAATCGGTTGACAGAAATACCGGCAGGTTACTCGACTATCTCGAATCAGCCGGGTTGCTTGAAAACACACTTGTAGTCTATACGTCTGACCAGGGTTTCTATCTTGGCGAGCACGGCTGGTTTGACAAGCGTTTCATGTACGAGGAATCGTTCCGCACACCTCTGATGATGAGGCTGCCTTCGTCACTGTCAGCCCATGGTGATATAAGCGAGATGGTACAGAACATTGATTATGCACCGACATTCCTCGAGCTGGCAGGTGTGACACCGCCTCCTGACATGCAGGGAGTGTCACTTGTTCCGCTTCTCTCAGGCAAAAAGAAAGGGAAGTGGCGCGATGCGCTCTATTACCATTATTACGAATATCCTGCCGAACATGCAGTCAGGAGACACTACGGAGTTCGTACCGACAGGTACAAGCTGATCCATTTCTATAATGATATCGATGAATGGGAACTCTATGACCTGGTTGAAGATCCGCATGAGATGAATAACCTTATCGATGACCCTGAATATGATAAGGTGGAAAGCAACCTCAGGAAGAGGCTTGCTGCGCTCAGGAAAGAATATAATGTCCCGGAAGAATAATACAAATACAGATACTATGTCAGAAAATTCATTCAAAAGAAGAGAATTCATCAGGAGAGGGGTGCTGGCCGGTGCTGCCCTGACAATTGTTCCGCGTCATGTGCTGGGCGGTAGCGGTTACCTGGCGCCGAGTGATCAGCTTACCAAGGGAATCATTGGCGTAGGAGGGATGGGACTTGGCCATTTCAGCTACGAAAACACCCGTCTGCTGGCAGTTTGCGACGTTGACTCCGTCCATCTTAAAAGAGCCGTCGATAAAGGTGGCAGAGGGGTGAAGGGGTATCACGACTTCCGTGAGCTGATTGCCAGACCTGATATTGACATTGTGCATATTGCCACACCCCCGCATTGGCACGGCATCATTGCAAAATTGGCCGCTGAAGCTGGTAAGGACATATGGTGCGAGAAACCTATGACCCGCACCATAGGAGAGGGAAAGAGACTGGTTGAGGCAGTGAAGGCCAACGGCCGGATGTTCAGGCTTAATACCTGGTTCCGGTTTACCGGACAGTTCTATGGCCTGGGAACCACCGTGATGCCACTGAAGAAAATTGTCAGCAGCGGTATACTGGGATGGCCGCTGAAGGTGACCATAAGCGGGATCACCGGTTATGACTGGAAGTTCTACTGGAGCGGCAGGACCGACCTTCTGCCCGAGCCTGTGCCATCAGAGCTTGATTATGACATGTGGCTGGGCCCTGCACCTTACAGACCATACAACAAACTCAGGGTACACGAGAACTTCCGCGGATACTGGGATTATGACGGCGGAGGTCTGGGAGACATGGGACAGCACTATATAGACCCCGTCCAGTACCTGCTTGAAAAGGACCATACAAGCCCTGTTTCCGTGGAGATTGACGCACCCCAGCAACACTATGATGCAGTAGGATCATGGCGCAGGATAACCTATACCTACGATGATGGCTGCCAGATAATCCTTGACGGTGAGAACCGCGATAAAGACGCAGCTTATATTGAGGGCCCGCTCGGAAAAATATTCAAGGGCTTCGTCTCTGACATCCCCAACCTGGCAGAACTTGTCAGGGATCTTCCCGATCCTGCACCGCAGATCACCAGCTTCACTGATTCGGTAAAGACTAGGAGACCATTTGCCCTTAACGAGGAGAACGGCCACAGGTCCTGTACCATTGTGAATATGGGTGTGGTGGCTTTGCGCCTTGGCAGGAACCTCAGATATGACCCTGTCAGGCAGCTATTCATTGATGATGATGCGGCCAATGCCCTGATTGACCAGCCTATGAGAAGCGGATGGCATATGTAAACAATTTTAAAAGTATATCATGAACAGAATCAAAAATCTATTGATCCTGGCGGCCCTTGTACTCATCAGTACAGCCGTCAGTGCCCAGGATGTGAGGACTCTCGGGACGAAAGTGGCAGATCTGCTGGCAAGGATGCCGGCTGACAACCTGGAACTCGCCTCCCGTCTGATGGAAGATATGTATGCTCTGGGAGATGAGGGCAGGGCGATGATATGTGAACAGGTGGTGCCCGCCGGTGAAGGCGATGATCTGCGTGCCCGCTATGCTGTTTCATCCCTTACGGCGCACCTGTCGGGGAGCGGCGATGATACCAGGAAGCGTGCATGGGAGAGACAGTGCATACAGTTTATGCAGAGAGCCACTGACAGGGAGGTGAGGTCTTTCTTCATGAAACAGCTCAACCTGGCAGGCTCTGACATGGCTGTCAGTGCCCTGTCTGATTATGTCATCTCACCTGAGATGTGCGATGACGCCGTCATCGTGCTTCAGTCGGTTGGCAGTGAGGCGGCAGCTGCCCTTCTGTATTCATCGCTCAGCGCCGGCCAGTGCCCTTGCGCAGCCCAGGTGATGGTGGCGCTGGCTGAAACGCACCCGGGCACAACAACAGACATATACATGAAGAAATACCTTGGCGGTAATGACGCAGAAAAAACTGCTGCCCTCTTTGCAATAGCATCCACAGGTGCTCCGGAAGCTGCCGGAATACTTCTTGATGCAGCAACGGCAGCCTCATTCCGCCGTGACCCCACCGGTGCGGTTCAGTCATTACTCCTCTATGCAAAAAAGATAGGCCTGGCCGGTGAGATTAAGAAGATGGAGCGTATTACAAGCCAGGTACTTGAAGCCAGCAATACACATGAGACAGCCTCCCAGAGGCTGGCAGCCATGAGTGTTATAACCGAGGTAAAGGGCATCGATGCCCTGGGAATGCTGCTTGAGGCTGCCGATGATCCTGATGTAGCCATCAGAGGTGGAGCGCTGCGACTGGCATCAGGCATACCGGGAAGCGAGGTAACGAAAAAATGGATCAGCAGGTACGCCAGGGTATCAGAAGCTGCGAAACCGGAAATACTATACATGCTCGGTGAGAGAGGCGATGAACTGGCAGTGCCGCTTATGATGAAAGCGCTTGACGATCCGTCACAGGAGGTGGCCGCAGGCGCCGTAACTGCACTTGCACGGCTGCAGGGGACCAGGGCTGTTGACCCTCTCATTTCATGGATTCTGAAATATGATAGCGAGGAGGGCCACCGCGCTGCTGCAACAGCCCTTACAACCATACTCGACAGTACGGGGATGAGGAAGATAGCTGCTTCACTCCCTGCTTCAAAGGGTAACGCAACCGTTACCCTTATCAGGCTGATTGCCTGGTCAGGCGAAAAATACTACTTCAGAAATATCCTTCCGCTGACAGCCTCTGATGACATTGCTGTAAGGGCAGCAGCCATCACAGCATTGCCGGCACTGGCTTCATATGATGATCAGAAAGAAATAATAGCTCTCCTTGATGCTGCATCAGACAGGGCGGAAGTAGCCGAGCTTCAGCGGGCGCTGCTAAATGCCGCAATGAAGGGTGACGATCCTGACTCCAGGTCAGCGGTCATCCTTAAGGCGCTTGACAGCAGCCGTGACAGGCTGAAGCTCATTCCTCTCCTGGCTGGTACAGGAGGTGAAGAGGCACTGAAAAGGGTGGCAGCGGAGTTTGAGAACGGCGATGCCATTACCCGGGATGTCTGTTTTGACGCCCTCTCGCATTGGACTGATCACTCAGCATCAAAAGTATTGCTCAATATCACAGCTTCAGGTAACAAGACGTTTGGCATGCCGGCATTTGACGCTTATATGCGGATGGTCTCGGTCGCCCACCTGACTCCTGAACGCAAGCTTCTGATGATAAAGGATATAGCTCCATATGCCGCAGCACCTGATGTCAGGGCCGGTATGGTTGCATTCGCGGCTTCACTGGCTCTGAGACAGGCGGAATTTTTTATTGCTCCCTATTTGTCTGATCCTGCTGAAGAGGTCAGAAATGCGGCGCTGGAGGCAATTGAAACACTAAAAGTACCTGAAGATGAGGTGTTTGAGTCGATATTCAACGGCAGGGACCTCACCGGTTGGCAGGGCCTCGTTGGTAATCCTCTGACCAGAGCCGGAATGAAACCGAAGGAACTGGCTGCCAGGCAAAAGGAGGCAAACCTCAGAATGCTTGAAAACTGGAGTGTCAGGGATGGCATGATCTGGTTCAGCGGTAAAGGCGACAACCTCTGCAGCGTAAAGGAGTATGACGATTTTGAAATGTATGTCGACTGGCGGATCACGAAGGAAGGTGACAGCGGAATATACCTGCGTGGTACCCCGCAGGTACAGATATGGGATATCTCACGGACCGATGACGGAGCCCAGGTAGGATCGGGAGGACTATATAACAACCAGAAGAATCAGTCTGAACCTGCTACAGTGGCTGACAATCCGGTCGGGGAATGGAACAATTTCCGTATTCTCATGAAAGGTGAGAATGTCTCAGTCTGGCTAAATGGTGAGCTTGTGGTCGATAATGTCATCATGGAGAATTACTGGGACAGGTCAATCCCCATCTTCAAAAAGGGCCCGATAGAGCTCCAGGCACACGGAACCGATCTCGCCTTCAGGGATATATATGTACGGGAGATAAAGCCTTCTGAATATAATCTCACTGACAAGGAGAAGGAGGCGGGATTTATTGCACTGTTCAATGGAAAGAATCTTGACGGTTGGATTGGCAACAAGGTATCCTATATGGTTGAAGATGGCATGATAGTCATCAAGCCGGGAAATGACAGCGGTGGAAATCTTTACACCGAAAAGGAGTATTCTGATTTTGTATTCCGTTTTGAGTTTCAGCTCACTCCCGGAGCCAACAACGGCCTTGGAATACGCACTCCGACTGAAGGTGATGCTGCCTACGTGGGTATGGAACTGCAGATACTCGATAACACCGCATCGATATATGCTGATCTTGAGCAGTACCAGTATCACGGATCTGTATATGGTGTTATCCCGGCACGGAGGGGATTTCTGAGACCCGTGGGGGAATGGAACTACGAGGAGGTGACCGTACAAGGTACGAAGGTGAAAGTAGTACTCAACGGAACGGTAATAGTTGACGGGGACATAGCTGGTGCCATCACAAATGGTACCATGGACGGCAAGGAACATCCGGGGTTGAAAAACAGCAGCGGGCATATCGGATTCCTGGGCCATGGTTCAGTGGTAAAATTCAGGAATATCCGCATCAGGGAACTATGATTTTTTTGTCATGCCGCAATGGCGTATTAATCAACAATTAATCAACAAATGTCAAATTGATGACGTCTGAATTTTGAACGCAACATAAAAAGTATCATTTTTGACCGCCCTGCATAAGGAAGGACAATTTGCTCCGTTATTATAACGGTAGCGGGGGCAGAGAACAGAATAAATTATGAGAATACTTATCTGCGAAGATAATCTGATGGTTTCAAGGGCAATGTCTGTTGTCATAGAGAAGGAAGGATATGAGCCGGTTACCGCAGGTGATGGTAACAGGGCTATCGAAGCCCTGCAGAAGTCTGACTTTGATCTTGCCATCGTTGACATCCATATGCCCTATCACAGTGGTCTTGAGGTGATCAGATACCTTCGTACGGAACTGAAGAAGCAGACGCCGGTACTTATCGTCTCCGCCTTCAGTGATCCACAGATCCGTAGACAGGCCGGCGAGATGAAAGTAAGTGGTTACCTCACCAAACCGTTCGATCCGGACGATCTTCTGAGGAAAATCAGGGCCGCAGTAGCAGTAGTTTAGGATATGGGGCGCAAGAGTAACATAAGAGTTTTAATTGTCATGGTCATGTTGTGCATGACTGCCGGCATGCTCCTGTCGCAGACGATCACCAATCCTGAAGAAGAGTATGCCAGAATACGAATCCTTGCATTTGACGGCAAATATGCGGATGCTGAGCCTGCCGCCAGGCTTCTTGTGAAAGAATTTCCGGGTTATGGTGATGCCCGTGTTCTCCTGGGCCGTATTATTGCCTGGCAGGGACGGTATAATGAAGCTGCAGCCGTGATTGACACCCTTCTTACCTCTGAACCGGATAACAACGACGCACTCTCTGCCATGGCTGACATACGCAGATGGTCACGCGACAGGTCTCAACAGGTAACAGCCCCGACAGACATCAGGGCAGGTTACATGTTCGATACCTACAACGAGCCTTATGAACGTTTATGGCAGGTCTTTTCCCTTGGCGCCGGTCACCGCTTCTCCCGGGGAACCGTCGTGGCATCCGTAAATTACGGACACATTAATGCGGGACCTCCTTCCGGCACCGCCGGTGATGACTTTCAGTTCGCTGCAGAAGCGTGGCCTGAACTGACCAGGAATAACTATGCATATGTTGCATACGCATACAGTGACGGTCCCTGGTTCCCACGGCACAGGGCTGCACTCGAACTGTGGCAGACCCTCCCGGCAGGGCTGGCTGTATCAGCCGGTGTCAACTATTACTACTTTGACCATAATATCTTTCTCGGAACAGTCTCCCTGGAAAAATACCTGGCAAAATACTGGTTCTCCGGAAGAGTCTATTTCCATTTCAAGGATATCGGGGTCACAACCTCATTCTTCATCAATGCCAGGAGATACCTCGGTGCAACTGACTACGTTCAGCTCACTCTAGGTACAGGGACGGCTCCGGATGAGCCCTATGACATCATCACTGACCTCGAACGGCAGAAGGCCTCCTCCGTCAGGCTGACATGGTTCAACCAGATCAATCCCTGGTGGTCTTTCAGGGTAGGTGCAGGGTACTCATACGAAAAGTACAACACAACATCAAACCGCAGCAGGTTTGAAGGTAATATAGGTTTAATAAGAGGTATCGGAAAGGCGAAATGAAGAAGACAATGACTATAGTAATTGCCTTTGTCGTCACCGCTTTAACATTGCAGGGCTTCAGTCCGTCTGAAGAGAACAGTTTCGACTCCGTTCGCTCACACTCCATGGAGCCAGCCCTGCCCGTCCTCTCCACTTTCCCGTCGGAACTTACTGTTGGCGGGCTGGTGTCGCTGGCCGGCGGCAATTATGCCATACAGATGGGAGCATTCACCCACCGTTCCTATGCCGAGGCACTCAGCAACAGGATTGCAGGGATGACAGGTCTCACCGTGGACGTTATCGAAGATGGTGATTTGTTCAAGGTATTCATAAACAGCTCACTGAGAGGAGAGGCACCATGCCTTTTTATTCCTGTTGCATTCCATGGAGAGCGGAAAGTGAAAGCGCCTGCAGAAGAAATTAAAAAGCCTGCAGGCAATAATCCGGTTTCAACAACAGACACCAGTTCAGAAAAAGCCCGGGAAACCGGAATCTCTCAGGATTCAGTCAGTCAATCAGCCAATGCCAAACCTGAATTGGTACCTGACACAGCATTAATACAGGCGCAGGAGTTACGGGCTGAACCACAGGCAATCACCACGGAAGATACAGAACCCGCTGAAGCACAGACTACAGTAGACAGACTGAGGAAGTTCTTCCTTTTCAATGGCAGCAACCCATGGTTGACCAGGTACAATTACTTTGGAAAATCTGTGGCGCTGGTGAATGCCCTTATTATTACAATTATTGCATCCCTGGCAACAATGCTGATCCTCCTGCTGGTGATTCTCCTTAACAGAAGACGGATGGAGAAGGAGGCAAAACTGAGACAATACCTTCTTGAACAGTACCAGGCGCTCATTATTGATTATCTGTTCGGCAGCAGCGGTCCCGAACCTTTCAGAAAGATTGCATCAGATAACTACCGCAGGCAGGTGCTTATTGACCAGATGATTGACGTGAGCGTGAATCTGAAGGGTGATTCCCGGGAGAAGCTTACGAAGCTTTACCTGGAACTGAAACTTGAAGAGGATTCACTTGAGAGGGCCCACAGCCGCCGCTGGCACAAGAGGATCAAGGGCTTCCGCGAACTGGCTTTCATGGGAATCAGAGATGGGAATGATGAAATGTACAAATCACTCAACTCCAGGAATGAGATCCTCCGGATGGAGGCACAGATAGCCCTGGTACGCCTGAGCGATAAGGATCACTTTGACTTCCTGTCACACCTGAAGAGGCCGTTCTCACTCTGGGAACAGATTACCCTTCATGATCTTATACTGCAACACGATCTTCCGGTACCTGATTTCCAGAGATGGCTCTCGTCGGAGAATCCCACAGTGGTCATGTTCGCCCTCAGGATGATAAGGGAGTTCAGGCAGATGGAAGCTGAACCGGAGATCAGAAAAGTTCTGCTTCACCGTGAACCGCGGGTCAGCAGACTTGCTGTGGAGGTGGCGGGTGACCTTGGAATGAAAACAACACTGGAGACTATGAAACGCATGTACAAATTCCAGGAGTATAACAACTGCCTTGAGATTGTAAAGTCAATGGGCAAGATGCCGGAGTCATCCATGCTCGGATTCCTCAAGCTGGTGCTTGACAAGGAGGATGATGTACAACTGCAGATAGAGGCTGTGAAGGCCATAGAAAACATGGGTGAGGTTGGTGTACAAGCCCTTGTCAAGGTGATGAAATCAGAGTACAAGAACTATAATATAATTGTCAGGCACGTGCTTGACCGCAGGATATACTGAAAACCATGGGATTCATTTTCGCACATCTGATATTCTGGCTGACCCTGGTCCTCTTTGCGACTTACCTTCTCCTTGGCATACACTCTGCCCTGGCTCTGAGGAAGTACCTGCGAAAGAACAGTTATGTCAATTACAATTCACTCGTCCTATCTCCCCTGAGCCCAAGGATCACCATCATAGCGCCGGCATTCAATGAGGGGAAGACCATCATTGACAACGTCCGCACACTGTTGTCACTCTACTATAACAACTTCGAGGTAATTATCGTCAACGACGGATCAACCGATGATACCTTCTCAAAGATCAGGGATGCCTATGAACTCGTCAGGGTCAATTATTATTTTGACTACCGGATTCCATGCGAAAGGATCAGGGGTGTCTACCGTTCAAAGGACCCGGCCTATAACAGGCTTACTGTCATTGACAAGAACAATGGAGGGAAGGCCGACTCACTTAATGCCGGTATCAATATCAGCCGCAGCAACCTGATAGTGACAATTGATGCCGACTCGATCATCGAACCCGACTCAATCCTTAAACTCGTCAAGCCCTTCCTCGAGGAGAAGGAAAAGAAGGTCATAGGTACGGGTGGTGTCATTCGTATTGTCAACTCATGTGATGTAGAGCGTGGTCACATTCGTCAGATCAACCTGCCGAAGAAGTTCCTGCCCAGACTGCAGGTGCTAGACTATACCCGTGCATTCCTCCTCGGCCGTATGGCATGGAGTCATCTTGACGGACTGATGTTGATTTCAGGGGCTATGGGCATGTTTGACCGCGAAACGGTAATCAGGGCAGGTGGTTACAACGTCAAGACCGTTGGGGAAGACATGGAACTGGTGCTCAGGATGAGGCGCTATATGGCTGAGCACAAGCAGAATTACGAGGTTACCTATATACCTGACCCGTTATGCTGGACCGAAGTCCCCACAGACCTGAGGTCGATGCGTAAACAGAGGACCAGGTGGACGAGAGGTCTTATTGAGTCACTCTGGGCTCACAGGAAGATGATGCTTAACGTGAAATACGGGAGGCTGGGGCTTCTTGGCTATCCCTACTGGCTCATGTTTGAATGGGCAGCACCACTGATTGCATTTCTGGGAATCATTTACTCAATATATCTTGCAATTACCGGTGCACTGAACTGGCCGTTCTTCCTGCTGCTCTTCCTCTTCGTCTACAGCTTTGCTGTGAGCCTTACCACATGGGCTGTACTCTTTGAGGAGATAACCTTCCATAAGTACCGCAGGAAACGTGATGTGCTCCGGCTGATAGGCACAGCCATGCTCGAACCCTTCTTCTACCCGGTCCATACCTATTTCGCTGTCAGGGGCAATCTTGAATCACTGCGCGGAAAGAAGGGCTGGGGCAAGGCCGAAAGAAGCGGATTCCAGAACAAGAAGAAGAAAGAAGGCTGAATTGCCTTATTCCACATAACCCGGAATCACGGCGAGTCCTTCCTCTATAATATGAAGTGACTCCTTTTCCCTTTCCACAGTCTGTGGTACCGTCAGCCACTTCGGCCAGCTGTACCTGGTTGTTGCGTTGGTGACAACATCCTTGTGCCAGACAGAGACTGCTATCCCGTCAGATTGCGCAGTGATGATCTCAAAACTGTAACCTTCGTTGTATGGTATGGCGCCGTCGTTGACAGTCATCTGGGTCGGGTCAAAGAAATAAAGCATGGTCCATGGCAACCTGATCATAATTTTCCGGCCATTCCAGGCCACAGCAGCCCTGTCTCCTTCAGTAAAGGCCGGGGCATGTTCAAGCGGCACCTTTCCAATATCCTGGTATGTAAGCTCGAAACCGTCATTTGTCCAACGCATCAGCTTCCACGGGGCGCCGTCGGTAGTTGTGCTTTTAAACTTCTGAACCGGGTCAGTGAGGTTGAAGCGCACCGTCAGTCCGTTCATGTCATACGCCTCTGTCACATGATGCAGGGCCGTATCATCATCAAGGGCGAAAGTGAGCAGGAACTCTGCCCTGTTTCCGGTGACAGCACCGTTGGGCAGTGTTGATTCACCTGTATTGCCGAGGTAGGTGTCAAAAGCCACCATGAATTCATCGGCAGGAACCAGGTCCGTGGCTGTGTTGATCTCAAGATACAGGAATCCCTCGTCATGTGTTGCCCTGACAGAGTTCACGGGGCCTGACGGCTGATCAGTATTGTATGGCACAAAACCGGGTGTTTCTTTCTGATCGAAGGCCATGAGACCGAAGCACTGTTCGGGAGATGTCTCGTTATGCCATAGCTGGCGTGTGGGTATTGTCTCCCCTCCAGCGTTAACACCGTAAGCCTCCTGGTAAAGAACTATCCACGTAGGCTTGAACCACTCGTCCATCCACGCGAACATGAATCCTCCGGCACAGCCGGCATCGAGCATGTTATGCATCATCCGCATATTCATCTGTCCCTGCTGTTTCTCCGAGTTACCGCCGTGATCCATGGAACTGTACGACTGGTGGGCGCTGCCCCAGCTTGAGGGAACGCCAAACTCTGCTATCACAAGTGGCATGTTGCTGTAGTGATTCTTCATGGCAGTGAGATACCCTGAATAGCTGTTGGGGCCCTGGCTGTCCCTGTAACCAAGGTAAGAAGGCTCCTGGCTGATAAAATTGGGATAATACGGATAGGCGTGATAACTGGCAAAGAGGCCGGGCCCTCCGCTGCGGGTAATTTTCGTAATATCAAATGAGGTCACATCCTCATCGGTAAAGATCTCCGTGGGATGCTCAAGAGGGTCAAGCGTAGGCCAGCTCGAAAAACTGACCGGCCTGCTTACTGAGTACTCATTCTCCTCAAAAACCACCACCCTGTCAAGCATCTCTGTAATAAAAGCTTCTGAAGCCGTGCTGCCGCTGATGCTGAAACGTGTCCCCGAATAGGAGGTGTTGCCCGGGTGAAATTTATTCGTTGAATCTATTTCCTGCGGAGCAACCTCGCGGCCTATTATATATCCTGCAGTCCATTGCGAGATATCAGTCCTGTAAATGCCGTATGACTTGCCATACCTGAAAGCAATATCCGCATTACCGTGGATGCAGTCGATCACCTCTGCAATCTCCGTACTGAATGCTGACCGGCGCCTGACAAGATCATAGCACCCGGGATCAGAGCCATCCTCAACCTCCTCGAGCCATATACCCTGGAAGAGCAGCAGTGGCCTGTCCGGATTACGCTGGTTGTACTCAGCAAGTTTCTCATAGAAGACCGGAGGATGAAGTGTATAGACCCTTAACGAATTGAATCCTGCCTCTCCCATCCGGTTTATCCATCTCTCATAGGTCTCTGCCGCAATGGCGTATGCAATCTCGCCGGGGAAGTATCCGGGTGGCGACGATCCGAGATTAACCCCCTTGAGGATCATTTGCTCGTATTCATCGCCGAGATATCTGGCGATATAATTTCCTGATACGGTAAAAGGTATCGCATTTTTACGCGTCAGAATGAAGTCGATGACAGTATCCCTCGCAAGGGTGATGTCAGTAAGTCTTACCGGGTAGTAGTCCGGGGCTGTCACCTCAGCGGTAACCGGGAACCGCAGCTCAGGCCCGGGGGGGGTAACCTCAGGTGGCATCATAACAGGTTCCAGCCTGCTTCCGGCGGAGGCAGAGGCATCATCGTAAGCCTTGACGAGCCTTCCGCTGTATGACCGGCCTTTGAAAGTGATGGCGTAGATATATAACCCGGCACTCATCGGGGCATTGTTCTGCCCGCATCCGTCCCAGATGGCATTGTAGCTGCCTGGCAAAACATCAGGAAAGACCATTATCCTTACCTTCTCTCCGGCCAGGTTGTATATGGTAAGCATTATGTCACCCTGAATGTTGATAATAAAAGGGATGTTGACGCTGTTGTTGAACGGGTTTGGATAGGGAGTGCCGGCTATGAACTCCCCGGCTATGTCAGAATATAAACCGGTTATCTTTACAGAATACCGGCCGTCAGTTCCTGTGATTACCCTGAACTCCCTGGAATTCAGGAAGAAGGAGACGCGCGAATTCATTACGGGAGCTCCGCCCCGGTCTGAAACCGTACCCGTTACTGTTACATCCTTAGCAAAAGACTGTGGAATAAACGCTGTCAGGCTTAAGATGCTGATAAACAAACGTATGAAATGCATAGCCATAATTGTCTGCTTCCGGTAATAGTTGATTATGAACATCTCTCCATACCAAATGTAACATAAAGCATTGTTAAAATCCCGGGAATTTTTCAACATTAGCCTGTGATTTGTCTATATTGGAGGAAATCCATACATTTATACTTTGCTGCTGTTTCACATTTATGGAAAAAATAAAAATCAAGGAGACCACAAAAACCCCTTCGGTAAGTTTTGACCCGGAGCAAGGTCTGTTTGAGATGCGGGGTAAGTCCATCCCTGAAAACTCAAACGGTTTTTACGGGCCGCTTATTCAGTATGTGGAAAAATATGCCGGCAGCCCTGCGGAAAGGACAGTTCTCAGCGTAAGGTTTGAATTCTTTAATACCAGTTCTTCAAACAGGATACACGCTCTATTTAAGAGATTTGAAAGGATCTTCCTGGCTGACAGGGACGTACTGATAAGATGGTACTGCGAAAACGGCGATGAGAACATGAGGGATGCAGGCAAGGATTTTAAAGCAATTCTCCAGGTGCCTTTTGAAATAGTCGAAGTGGATGAGCTTTGATTCCGGCCCCTGTTGGCCGTAAAATGAAATTTTACCTATTTTAGCAACTGAGATTTTACCGGATGGCACTGAACTATATCTGGATTGCTTTTTTTCTGATCGGGTTTTTGTTTGCGCTGGGTCAGCTCATCTTCAACGGTGACACCACGATTTTTAACAAAATCGTCGAATCGACATTTTCAAGTGCAAAGACAGGCTTTGAGATCTCCCTGGGTCTTACCGGGGTCCTGACACTATGGATGGGACTGATGAAGGTAGGGGAGAAGGGTGGTGCCGTATCACTTCTTTCCAGGGTTATCGGACCCCTTTTCAGAAGACTTTTCCCAAAACTCCCGGCTGACAGCCCTGCCCATGGATCCATGATGCTCAACGTTGCGGCCAACATGCTTGGCCTTGACAACGCTGCCACCCCCATGGGTCTGAAGGCGATGAAGGAGATGCAGGAGCATAATCCTGATAAGGAGGTTGCCTCTGATCCCATGATAATGTTCCTGGTGCTGAATGCTTCAGGGCTTGTTATTATCCCGGTGACAATAATGGTTTACAGGGCACAGCTTGGGGCTGCCAACCCGGCTGATGTCTTCATACCCATCCTGATTGCAACATATATTGCCACGCTTGCAGGCCTTATAAGTGTGGCTGTTGCCCAGAAGATCAACCTTTTCAACAGGGTGGTGCTTTCTTACCTCGGCGGCCTTACCGCAATTATTGCAGGCATAGTATGGTATTTCACCACCCTGCCTCAGGAACAGATCAACACAATCTCAACATTCGCGGCAAACTTCATCCTCCTCTCCATAATAGTCTCATTCATAGTGATGGCGATGTTAAAAAAAGTCAATGTTTACGAGACTTTTATTGAAGGAGCCAAAGACGGATTCAAAACTGCCATCACCATCATTCCCTACCTTGTTGCAATACTTGTGGCCATCGGGGTCTTCAGGGCTTCGGGAGCCATGGACCTGCTTGTTGACGGCATAACAGCAGTGGTGGCCTGGATGGGGCTCGACACCTCCTTCACCGAGGCATTGCCCACCGCTTTCATGAAGCCGCTCAGCGGAAGCGGCTCGCGCGGAATGATGATTGACGCCATGAAAATACATGGAGCCGACTCCTTCGTGGGCCGCCTGGCCTGCTGTCTTCAGGGTTCGACAGACACAGTCTTTTATGTACTTGCTGTCTACTTCGGGTCTGTCGGAGTCAGGAATTCGAGGTACGCAGTGATTTGTGGACTGATTGCTGACATAGTGGGAACCATTTCTGCCATTTTTGTGGCTTACCTGTTCTTTGCCTGACAGACCGTATACTGAAGCAATGCAGATTCCTTAACCATGTGCTGCCTGACTCATGGTGACAACTCTCACCTGATGTCGCATCGCATTTTTTATCTCTTCCGGCAGAATTTCTCACATCCAAATTGTAATTTTGCCACACCCTGCCGGTAATCGTTAACAGGCAGTGGTACAGGTTTACGTTAGGTTTAATCTTCTATTTCAGTTATGGGACGCGCATTTGAATATCGCAGGGCTTCCAAGGAAGCAAGATGGGACAAGATGTCGAAGCTTTTTCCAAAACTCGCCAAGTCAATAACATTGGCGGCAAGGGAAGGAGGGACTGACCCGGAGATGAATGCCAGGCTGCGGACGGCCATTATGAACGCCAAGGTGCAGAACATGCCCAAGGATAACATCAAGGCCGCTATTGAGCGTGCTTCCGGAAAAGACACCGCTGACTACTCCGAGATCACCTATGAAGGCAAAGGCCCAAATGGAGTGCTCATCATGGTGGAAGCTGCCACTGACAATAATACACGCACCATTGCCAATATCAGGGCATACTTCAGCAAGAACGGCGGAATGGTCGTTCCCACAGGCTCCCTGGAATTCATGTTTTCTCGCAAGGCTGTGTTTGAGTTTGACGCCCCTGAAAACATCTCGAGGGATGACCTGGAACTTGAACTGATCGAGGCAGGACTGGAGTCACTTGAGGAGTATGATGACGCCTGGTATGTATATGGCGACTATGCCAATTTCGGTTCTCTGTCAAAGGCATTGGAAGATAAGGGGATAGAAGTAAGAAAGGCGTCACTGAAGCGGATCGCACTCAATCCCGTCACACTTACGGAGGAGCAGATGGCCGAGGTTGAAAAGCTCATTGACCGCATTGAGGACGATGATGATGTCCAGGCGGTCTACACCAACATAGCCTGATAATTTGCGATTTGCGATTTGCGATTTGCGAATTACTGCCGGCTGGTGACTGGTTTATTGCTGCAGCCTCTTTCTCAGTTCCCTGAAATCAGGTAAAATCCGGCTGAGCAATTCATAATATTCCCTCCCGTGATTGTGGTGAACCAGGTGACACAGTTCATGAATGATGACATAGTCTATCAGATCGGGAGATTTCTTCATCAGCTCCCTGTTCAGCCAGATGGCTCCGCCGGTGTGGCAGGTTCCCCAACGGCGTTTCATTTTCCGTACACTGATTGTCCCTGGTGCCGGCAGGAGATGGGAGTATTGCTCTGCAAGCCTCCTTGTCCGTTCCGGCAGGTATGCCTTCGCCTCACGCAGGTACCACGCCTCGGTCATATTTGTCAGGTCCTCCGGCGCCGGATCACGGGTTACATTGAGAATGAGCCCGTCTTCGTTGTGAGAAACCCTTCTGGCTGATCCGTGTCTGACAGTCACAGTCAGTTCACGTCCCATAAAAGGCACGGTACCTCCGTCAATGATGGTAACAGGTGTTCCGGGAGGCGTGACATGCTTTAGCCTGCTGACCTGTCGCTCAATCCATGGTGATTTATGAGCTGCAAACTGCATTAGTAACTGCAACGGCACATACCACGGGGCCCTGATGAGCAGGGTGCCTCCTGGCTGCACATAAAGCGCCACCGTCCGCCTGGATGATCTTACTATGTTGACCTCCACCTCCCCTGATGCCAGGGAGAGGGTCCTTTTACGCATGCTGAGAATTCCTGACAGGTTTTTCTATTTAACGTTGAAATAAGGTTGCATTGCTACCTTGTAACCGGTAATGAATCCTGCCTTTGACACATTGACAAGTTTGTCAAAATCAATGAACTCATAATCGTCTGTCTGCTTGTGGTAATCCTTGTGAAGTCCTGTGAAGAAGAAAAGTACAGGTATCTTCTTGCGGTAGAAGGGATAATGATCTGATCCTGAAAAGTGTGTTCCCTTTCCCTCATCTATGGGGTAAACACCCGATTCCTGGCATGCACGGGTGGCAATGCTGATCAATTCGGGACTCCCGTTGCCGTGAATCACCTTTATTGTGTCAGGGCCGGTGATGTCTATCTCGCCGGACAGTGATGCCCCGACATCGGTGTCCCGCCTTGATCGTGCTATCATGTCAAAATTGATGGCTGCAACAGTCTGTTCAAGCGGGAATGGGGGATTCTCAGTATAGTAAGTTGAACCATGGAGCCCCTCTTCCTCTCCTGTTGCCCATAAGAAAATTGCGCTTCTCGCCGGTTTCCGCTTTAACGCTGAGAATGCAGATGCTATGTTAAGAAGCCCGGCACTTCCGGAGGCATTGTCATTTGCACCGTTATAAATATTGCCCGCAGCATCCTTCCCGACATGGTCATAATGGGCAGTGAAAATCACAGCTTCCTTCTTCAGCAGCGGGTCAGATCCCTCTATATACCCTATAATATTGTTGCTGGTAACGGTATCCTTGACTACATTGACACTGATATGCGTCCTGAGGTTTGGGATGACAAATGATGCCGGCCTGCGGGAAGAGGCTATGCTATCCTGCAGTTCCTTCAGTGTGTGCCCTGATCCTTTCAACATCTGATCAGCGGTTTCGGCGGTGATGGAGTAGGCGTTTAAGGAAAAGCTGAATATCTGTTTTCTGAACAGCGGTGTAAGCGCGTATGATGAGCCCATCGAGAGAAGGTCCGACGAAATATCATTTCCGAGCGCCGGATCAGCAACAAAAAGGATGGCTTTAGCCTGCTGCAGTATTATGGTGGGAAGCTTTCTGACCTCGGTCATCTCGCTGATACCGGTACCCGGCGCCGGCATTCCGTTCCCAGTGATCTCCGGCAGCCTTGTCATTATTATGACGATCCTGTCCTTAAGGCTGATCCCGGCCAGATCATTGTATTTTTCCGTGCTGTTCATGTAACCGTAGCCTCCAAAAACCACCTCGCCGTCAAGGCTGATGGTGTCTGTCGGAGGCATGAGCGGCATGATACCGACAGAACCGATAAAACCTGAAGAGCTGTCTGTGAGAGTCATTTGTGACCCGCCCGGAACTATCTCAGCCTTTAAGTACCTGAGTGGGTGAAACAGATCATTAGAGCCGGGTAGAGGACGCAAACCAAGCTTCAGAGCTTCAGCTTTAATGTATTCTGCAGCGGCTTTGTTCCCTTCACTCCCTGTCCTTCTCCCCTCAAGGTTGTCTGAAGAGAGGTACTTCATATATGCCTCCGAATTCTCCAGGGTGATGGCTCTCAGAGCTTCCTTCTGCGAGTAGGACGGCAGTGCTGCCAGCAGTGCGGCAGCTACGATCAAAGGCTTAATTCTCATGCTGTAAACAGTCTTTTAAAAAACTGTAAAGTTATATAAATGAGGAATCCGTTATTATTTAATCCAAGATAAATTAACGACCGGTCTTCAATGTAAGAATGACTATCTCAGGAGGCATGAAAAATCTTGCTGCCATTCCCATGGTCCCCAGACCTGATGTTACATACAGATGACTGCCCTTGAATTCATAAAGACCTTTCCAACGTTCATGGATCAGCGAAGCCGGCGACCAGATACCCAACGGGATGGCTGCCTGGAACCCGTGAGTGTGTCCTGCAACAGAGAGCTGGGGTATCCTCCCGGAGACAGCAGACAGGAGCCACGACTCCGGGTCATGAAGCAGCAGGATTGTGAACAGGGAATCAGGCAACGGGTTGAGAACCTTCTCAAAATCACCGTAACTCATGTCTAGGTGGTGACCATGGGTTTCTACTCCGGCAACAGCCATCCTCACTCCCCTGTGACTGATGATGACTGCTGTATCTCTAAGAAGGGTGTATCCTGACTTTTCGATACTCCTTTTAACCATCTCACGGCATAGATCTCCGTACCTGCCGTCATATGTGGGATAATATGTGCCATCGTCATGGTTGCCTTCAACGGCGAAGGAACCCGCCAGGCCTGCTGCCTTGCTCAGAATAGTGTCACACATGCCGAACTCCTGCCAGCCGTAAGTAATGAAATCTCCGGTGTTGAGCACAAGATCTGGTTTCTCCTTTCCAACCCGGGTTATTGCTTCGTCAAGCCGGTCATAGTCTCCATGCCATGACGAGAGATGAAGATCGCCTATGAGAGCTATTGTGAGTCCGTCAAGAGCCTGATTAAGTCCCGGAACCGTGACATCCTGCCTTACAGTCCGGATATCAAACCGCTGTCGGAAGTAACCGTCAGCGACAAAAAGCATTACAAGGATGAACAGGATAATATTGGTAATCCCGGTCCATTTCATCTCCCGCTTCATGACTGACCCGGCTAACCGTCCAATGAGTGAGACGGTCAGGCAGGCTCCGGCTGATGTTATGAGCAGGAGGGCTGCAACCCCCATCTGGATCTGTCTGAAGGCATTTGCCGGTTCGGCAAACTCGCCCCGGTACAGCACTATCCTGAAAAAGAGAGTGACAAAGGCGGCTGTCACTGCTGCCTTGAGCAATAAAACAGCAAACCAGAGCACAATGTTTCTTCCCTTAAGGGCTCTGATCAGAATGTGCCAGAGAATCAGGTCGGCAACCAACAGTACCAGGTAGAAGAACATCTGCAAAGTTTTGGACAAAAATAACATTTAAGGGATAATCCGGTATCGAATTCTCTTTTTGGTTTACTTTTACCGTATGGTGACTGTTGAACTAATACCAGGAGGCAGTACGCCGCCGGACGTATCATATGTTGTTATTGCCGCCCGTTATGAAGGGGGCTGGCTGTTTGTGAAGCACCGCAGGAGGGGAGGATGGGAGATGCCTGCCGGCCACCGGAAGCCCGGGGAGGATACTGTAGTGGCAGCAGTGCGTGAGCTGACAGAGGAAACAGGAGCGACTGAATTCATCATGGAACCTGTTTCATATTATTCAGTTGATACAGGAGATGGAAGACAGTACGGGAGGCTCTTCTGCGCTGTGGTGGAGCGTATGGGAGCACATACTGACACTGATGAGATAGAGGAGGTAAGGATATTCAGGCGCCTGCCGCGAAACCTTTCCCTTCAGGAAGTAATGTCATTTCTGTACAAGGTGGCCAGGCAGCATAATAAAGGTCTGAAAGTCTGAAGGTCTGAGAGTCTTGCGGTCATGCGGTCTTGC
>DHUL01000027.1:12052-28613 GCA_002409145.1 Bacteroidales bacterium UBA5235 | reverse complement strand
CGGTCTTGCGGTCTTGCGGTCATGCGGTCTTGCGGTCATGCGGTCTTGCGGTCATGCGGTCTTGCGGTCATGTGACGCAAATCGCTGAATGTGAGATATTTACACTATCGCCTACTGCCTACTGACTCTTGCCTTATAACTCAGATATAGTCAACACTGACCTGCTTCAGCCACTTATCCTCAAGGATACGGGCTATGCGTTTGACAACTGTACGCCGTATCTCAAGATCGACAGGAAGCGTAGGATCCTGGTGGGCTACGTTGATGCGTGTGCCGACAATGAAGTTGATCTCATCGCTTTCCATTATCATTCTTACTATCTTGTCAGCCGGTCCATTCCCGAGCCTGACACTGTTTTTATAACCCTTGACAAGCTCGTTTACTTTCTGCAGGGTAAGTATTCCTTCAGTTACGAGGTCTACCCCCTCCATGAAGCTCTCGGGTGGCAGGTCGGGATCTTCGAAGACCAGTTCGTCAACGATCTTCCGGTTCAGTTCCCGTGCTACAATATCTGCGGTGGTGCCACCGCATAATATCACTTTGCCCTTGTATCCTGTCACCCTCTCTGCAAGCTCCTTATCCTTCTCCTCCTCGTACGGGGGGCCTGTACATATCAATAACTTGCGCGGTTCCCTGAAGTAAAGGATTGCACATGAAATGTCATCCTTTGCCTCGTAATTGTCATGTTTGTAGGCCATGTTGACAATCTTGGCCGCCAGGGTGGAGGCAGATATTGAGGGTTCACTGGCAACAAGTGAAGAGGCATACTGCTGTACGCTGTCGCGCTCCCAGCCCAGTGGCCAGGCAGCTGACCCCATTCCGCTCTGCGCAACACCATCGGAGAGCAGTATGATCCGGTCCTCCTTGGCCGGATAAAAGGTGCATTTGTGCAGGACCTTGCCGGCATTTCTCCCCTTGTCAAGGACAACATCCTTCCAGTCAGGCTCAAACGGCTGACTGCCCCTGAGTACTATACATTGAGGGTTGTCATACTCAAGTATGTTGGTCCGGCCGTCACTCTCAACGTCAACTATTGAAAACGTTGCATAGCTGATCTTCCTTTCGGAGCATACCGGGAGGGTGTTCATGATAATTTCTGCAATACGGTCAGACTCCTTGTGCTCGCGGGTGAAGTTGAGGGCCATGGTAGAGGTCAGGGTTGCCAGAATATTTGCCTTTACACCATGCCCCATGCCGTCAGAGAGAACAGTAATTATCCGGTTTTCTTCACGCACGTTCACTGACAGGAAAACATCGCCACAGATACGCTCATCGTGATGATTACGCTGCTGGCTGTTCACTTCGATGAAGAACTGCCTCTCCAGTACTGCTGTAGCGTTACTTTCCGGTTGCATTCTTCTTCTGGCGGAACGATTCGACGATTGAGTTGAGCATCTTCTCGGTATCTGAGGCTCCTTCACCCAGGAGGAACCCTATCTTCTGAACCATTTCAAGGTTCTTGTCAATAACATCGGAAACCCTGTTGATCACCTCCTCACGCTGCACCTCCGGGGAGAAGAGGTCACGGATAACTGCACCGGCAATCCTGTTCTGCCTGATCGGGAAGATAGAGATGTTGAACATCCGGTCCTCAAGTTGTACGTCACGGCTGATGACTGATTCGTTTTCACGCAAAACGAAGGAGAAGATATTGTACACATTGAATGGCAACAGGGTTTTCAGATCGGCTCCGCGAAGGCCCGGGATGATCTCTGCAATAGCCTTCGCATCTTCACCTATTATCTCCAGGAAACGTTCGTTTGACTGCAGTATCTTAAGGTCATTATCTACTATTACAACCCCGTTGGGCAGCTTGTTGAGCATACTGTTCATTGTGTCAGAGGCATCCTGTGCCGCATCCTTTTCACGCATAGCCTGTTCTTCCGATTCCTTCAGGGCTTTTTTCGTCTCCGAGAGCTTCTTGTTGGTCTGCCTCAGTGTCTCAATATACTCCTGTTTGTTGCGCAGATTGTAGGTGTGGCACATCTCTGGAACAGCAAGTCCTTTTGCCACGGTGGCGGCAAACTCCCTGCATGATCCGTAACCGCAGGCATTACAATTGAGCTCTTCGGCACGGCTGCCTTTACCGATGATCTTCATAACCTCTATGATGGCTTCCGGGGACGGATCCGGAATCCGCTGGTCATTAACCTTAAACTGATGCGAGAGATCAAGATTTGACCACCGCTCCATGTCCTTCTCCCACTGTTTCTTGTTCAGGGCCTCAACGCGCTTCTCGGCATACTGCTTCACAAGCGAACGGCGCCTGAAGCGTTCGTCATGCCTGATCATGCCAGGACCGAGCATGCATCCCGGACAGAAAAAGAGATTGAAGTGATGCCTGATGGTGTCAATGTGATGGTCAAAGTCACTGATGGCCTCTTTTACATCTTCAGAACCGGAGGCGGTGATGACCTGGCTTGATACAATATCGCGCTTGATACCTGCAGCCTGAAGTATGCCTGCAGGGTAAGGATAGAGCGCACCCCAGTTGCCGTAGGGAGGATCAAACTCAGCCATCTTGACAGTCTTCTCCTGTATCTCAAACTCTTCGAAGAGCTGCCTGATCTCAATGAACGTCAGAACAGCCTCCACCAGATTTCTGTCTTTGTAAAGGGTTGCTTCAGCCTTGATGTCAATACAGGGTCCGATGAAAACGTTTGCCACATCCTCACCGTAGAGATCACGTGTCACCATTGCCGTTGCAATCATGGGTGAAACCAGCGGTGCAAGGTTGGGAACCAGGTCCGGATGATACTTTTCTATCATTTCAACTATGGAAGGACAGTTGGAAGTGATATAATACTTCCCGCTTGACTCCTCGAAGAGATTCCTGTATGCATAAGCCACCAGGTCAACACCAAAGGATACCTCATGAACATACGTGAACCCCAGGCTACGTATCATCCCCACAAACTTGCGGTAGTCGGTTATGTCATCAAACTCCGATGCGATGCTTGGAGCTATCAGTGCTGCAGTACGGCGGCCAGAGTTCAGTAACTGCTTCACCTGGCTGCGTGAATCCCTGAACTCAATGGCCCGGGGAGAACATGCCAGGAAACAGAGGCCGCACCCAATGCACCTGTCAGCTATTATCACCGGATGCGCTCTCTCAGGCTTTACCTCAATGGCATTCACCGGACATACCCTTACACATGAATAAGAATTGCGGCACCTATCCTCATTTATATATATAACCTGATCCGGTATATTCATAATCAGTTAATTAGATGTTTGGCGCAGACAAAACCAGTTCATTTTCCAGAATCTTTTCTATATCCTGTACACCAACGCCTGTAAAGGTCTTTCCGTTGATGATTATAAATGGACCTTCACTGCAACGGTTCATACAGCGCGCTCCCCTGAGCAACACCTTGTCATTAAGGTGATTCTTCCTCAGAAAATCCCTGATGACCTGAACGACCTCTCTGTTACCTCTTGAAAAACAAGAACTTCCAAGACAGATCTCAATGTTGTACGATTGTCCCAACACCCTTTTCTTTAGTTCATACTCACTCAAAAGTACAACAATTTCCAACGCTCCCACCATGCAAGAGTTAATTTCCACTATTGTTTGTTAATAAATTAACAATGTTTTTGAAATAACAATGAAATTAATTAGTTTTGTATTTGTCTGAATAGTCAGATCGTTTTAAAATGAATAAGATAGATGATATTCTGAGCCGTTACAGGGAGGGGAGTCATGAGAACCTGATTCCTATTCTGCAGGATGTTCAGGAAGCAGAGGGATATCTCACCGAAAGCGCCATAGTGCGCATCGGCGGGTTCCTGCGGATGTCCACAACCAAGATATACGGTCTGGCGACATTTTATGACCAGTTCAGGTTCATTCCGGCCGGCAGGGTACACATGCGGATCTGTAACGGGACAACATGTTTCATAAATGGTTCGGGTGCTGTGGTGACTGCTGTCAGGGAGGCCCTTGGCATTGAACCGGGGCAAACGACGCGTGATGGCAGGTTCAGCTATGAACTGACTGCATGCCAGGGCGGATGCAATGAAGGGCCCGTGGTTTGCACAGGTGAGAATTACCATACCCGTGTACGCCCCGAGGATGTTCCTGAACTTGTTTCAAAACTTAAAGCACTGGCTGACACGCGATGAAGCTGACTAAAGATTCCGGTATAATGGATTTCCTCGTTAGCGAGGTGCTGCTGCATGCCTCTGACACGTTGCCTGCAGAGACATCCAGGAAACTGGCCGAGATCAGGCGTGACAAGCCGTCGGTTCCGGTAATATATGTTGCTACCGGTTCGGCGGCAATCATTGCCGGCTCCCATGCCACCGCAGGAGCGGCTCAGCAATATCTCGATGAGATGAACATAAAGGGTGAAGTGGTACTCACCGGATGTCACGGACCTGCCGCTTTCGAACCTCTTGTCTGCGTTCATCTTCCTGGAAAGAACAAGCTCATTTTCAGAAATATTACAGAAGACAAAGTGGAGCCTTTGCTCAACGGTGTCTTCCATAATGATATGCCAGTGGAAGATCTTGTGGCACAGTCGGGCAGCTTCGGTTTCGAAGCCTGGCATGAGATCCCCTTCATTGATGAGATACCGTTTTTCAGGTTGCAGAAGAGGGTGGTGCTTAGCAACTGTGGCGGTTATGACCCTGAGAGCATTGAGGAATACATTGCGCGCGGGGGCTACAGGGCGTTCATTAAGACCATACGCAATTACACGCATGAGGAGGTATGTGACATTGTGGAACGAAGCGGGCTTCGCGGGCGGAGCGGAGGTGGCTTTATCACCGGGCTGAAATGGAAATATGCCCTCAACTCGGCCTCAGACAACAGGTATCTTGTCTGCAATGCCAAGGAGAGTGACCCCGGTTCATATGCTGACCGGTCAGTGCTTGAGGGTGATCCACACCGGCTTATAGAGGGTATCTGCATCGCTTCTTATGCCATAGGCGCTTCAACAGCAGTCATTTATCTCAAGACAGGTTCACCACACCCGCTGGCACGGCTTCGCAAAGCCCTCATAGCGGCTGCAGAGTCAGGAATCATCGGCCATAATATCCTCTCCAGCGGATTCAACCTCGAGATACTCATCAGGGAAGAAGCAGGGGCATTCGTTTGCGGGGAAGAGACAGCGCTGATCGCCAGCCTGGAAGGCAAACGTGGCATGCCCGAGCTCAAACCTCCATATCCCACAACCAGCGGACTCTACGGTAAGCCAACAGTCATCAACAACGTTGAGACACTCATGAATGTGCCGCTCATCATGTCACACGGCCCTGAATGGTTCCGCTCAATGGGCACTGAAGGAAGCAAGGGTACCAAACTATTCTCCCTCGGAGGCAGGGGTCGCTATACAGGCCTGATAGAAGTGGAGATGGGAACCACCTTAAGAACAATTGCTGAAGGAATAGCTGACGGCATAAGGGACGGAAATGCATTCAAGGCTCTCCAGATCGGGGGCCCCTCAGGTACCTTTATAACCGAAAAGAATCTTGACCTGCCGGTCGACTTCGACGTGCTGAAGGCAAACGGTATTGCCATGGGGTCCGGCGGGTTGATAATCATTGATGAAACAACATGCCTGGTCGATTTCGTCAGGTACTACATGGAGTTTATCCACAAGGAGAGCTGTGGCAAGTGCATCCCCTGCCGCGAGGGTACCGGACGAATGCTGGAGATACTGGAGAATGTTGTCCGCAAACCGTTGAATGAGGATTCCAACGCAACCCTTGAGCGGTTCAAGGGAGTGATGCAACTGGAGACCATAGCTTCGGTGATGAGGGACACTTCGCTCTGCGGCCTGGGTCAGACTGCTCCCAACCCCTTCATCAGTGCCCTTGATCACTACCGCGAGGAGTTCGAGGAGCATATCTTTGACCGCCGCTGCCGGGCTAATGTTTGCCGGGGCCTGAGGACCTTCAGCATTGATGTTGAAAAATGTACAGGGTGCACTGTCTGTGCCGCCAAATGCCCTGTCAATGCCATTTACGGCACCAGGTTGCAGCCTTTCTTCATTGTTGAGGACAAGTGCATAGGGTGCGGGGTTTGTTATGATGTTTGCAAGTTCAGTGCCGTCACAGTAAAATAAGCCATGCAGTTCACAATTGAAGTAAACAACAAGAGCATCAGGGCAGAGAAGGGTGAGACCATTCTTTCGGCGCTCAACCGCAATGGCATTATCATTCCCACTCTCTGCCGGATGGCGGAGTTCACCCCGACGGGTGCATGCCGCATGTGCGTGGTCGAGGTCGAAGGCCGTGACCGCCTCGTCACTGCCTGTTCCGCACCTGTCGAGGAGTGGATGAAGATAAAAACACATTCACCTCGCGTCATCAGGGCCAGAAAAACAATCGTCGAGCTGCTGCTCTCCAATCATCCTGATGATTGCCTCTATTGTGACCGTAACCTCGACTGTGAGCTTCAGCGCCTCTCTGCCGAGATGCAGGTGAGGGAACGGCGAATACGCGGAAGCAAGATCAAACCCCGTCGTGACCAGTCGAGTCCCGCCATAGTGCGCGAACTATCAAAGTGCATCCTCTGCGGCCGCTGTCTAAGGGTCTGCGAGGAGGTGGTCACCGCCACATCAATTGACTTTATCGGCCGCGGAAGATACACCCACGTGGGCCCGGCAATGGACCGCGACTTCAACTTCTCAAGCTGCATTCATTGCGGCCAGTGCGTGCTGGTATGCCCCACGGGAGCGCTGCATGAGAAACATTACCTCTCCGAAGTGCAGGAACAGCTTAGTAAAGGAGATGTGACACGTGTGATACAGTATTCACCGCTTGTACCGTATGCTCTGGCAGAAGAACTGGGGGTAAAGTACAACCGTGACTTCGACAGGCTGCTAAATGCTGCCCTCAGAAAAACCGGCTTTGACCGGATATTCCTGTCGGGAACTGGTACAGATATCCTTATTACTGAACTTACTGATGCTGTCCTCAGCGCCAGGAGTAAGAACGACAGGAAACCGCTTATTGTCTCAGCATGCCCTGCCTGGGTCAAGTACTGCGAGCAGTTCCTTCCGGAGTTGCTTCCCATGCTCTCAACACTGAAAACACCCCAGCAGATCTCGGGTGCCATAATCAAATCGGTCGTCCCTGTAAGCGATGATAGATCAAGGGTATATACTGTCTCCGTAACACCTTGTACTGCAATGAAGTTTGAGGCGCGCCGTGACAGTATGACCAGGAAAGGAATCAGTGATATTGACACCGTGCTGACGGTTCGGGAACTGGCACGGTTGATAGTGCTTTACGGCATCGATATAACAAATATCGATCCTGAGCCTGCCGATGAGCCCATGGCGTTGCGCAGTTCGGCATCCCTGCTCGCCGAGTCGGCAGGAGGCATTACCGAATCTGTCCTCCGTTCGCTGGCAGCACGCATTGGAGAGAAGGGGGCAGAAAAGCCTGCCCTGAAGAAACTGCGAAACGCCGGTAACTTCCGTGAGACAATAGTCACAGCCTGCGGTGAGAGTTACTCTGTTGCAGTGGTCGACGGGCTGAAAGGCCTCGCCAGGATCAGGCAGATGATTGAGAGTGGTGCAAAGTATGACCTCATTGAGGTGATGGCATGTCCCGGCGGCTGTGTCAACGGAGGCGGAATGCTGCCCGCCGGATCTAGAGAGGCGGTGAAGCAGAGAAGCAGGTTCATATGGCAGACTGACGACCAGGAGGCAGTCCGCGGTCCCGAACAGTCGGCCTCAGTGGCCGATCTCTATGGCAGGGTATTTGACCAGTGTTCGGAGCTTTCTGACAAGAAACTGTTTCATACCCACTTCAGCAGGAGGGAAGTATTGCTTTAAAAGAGAAAGGCTATGTTGGTATATACAATAAAAGAACTGTGCCGCACATGCTACACATGCGTGAGGGAGTGTCCTGCCCGTGCTATCCGTATTGTTGGAGGACAGGCCGAGGTGATCACCGAGAAGTGCATAGCCTGTGGCAACTGCACCAAGGTGTGCAGCCAGGGAGCAAAGGTATTTGTCAACACCACAGACCTGGTAAGAAAGGTTCTTTCAAGACCCGGCAGAAAGGCTGCAATAGTGGCACCAAGTTTCCCGGCTGAATTCCATGACTTGCCTGATTATCAGAGTGTGGTGGGCATGATTAAAGCCCTGGGCTTTGATTATATCACGGAGGTCTCCTTCGGGGCCGACCTTGTGGCTCATCGTTATCGCAATCTCATCAACCAGGCTGGTGAAAGAAATTATATTTCATCTGACTGCCCCGCAATAGTCTCCTTCATTAGATTTTACCATTCAGACCTTACCCCGGACCTGATCCCTGTGGTCTCTCCGATGGTGGCGATGACCAGGGTCATGAGAAAGATGTACGGCGATGACCTGTCAGTGGTTTTCATTGGCCCCTGCGTGGCAAAGAAGGCTGAGAATGCAGAGGTGGATGCTGCAATAACATTCATTGAATTGCGGGAGATGCTGCAGGAATCAGGAATCAAACCGGAGACAGCAAAACCTTCGGAGTTCGATCCGCCACTGGGCGGAAGAGGTGCCATATTCCCGGTGACAAGAGGTCTGCTACAGACTGCCGGCGTTAATGACGATGCGATTACAGGAAATATTATTGCAGCTGAAGGAAGGATAGGATTCCAGGAGGCAATAAAGGAATTTGAACAGGGGATGATAGGCGGACAGCACCTGGAACTGCTCTGTTGCGAGGGATGCATCATGGGCCCGGGGATGAGCAAGGGTGGTAAACAGTATAACAGAAGGGCCCAGGTGAGCGCCTATGCCCAGAAAAAAATGGCCGGCCTTGATATGGAGGAGTGGCACCGAAACATTGAACTGTATGATCAGCTCGATCTATCTGTCCGGTACCGCCCTGAAGATAAACGGCAGCTTATACCCCCGGATGATAATAAAGAGGTACGGCAGGTCCTTGCTTCAATGGGTAAAATCACTGAAAAGGACCATCTTAACTGCGGAGCATGTGGTTATGACACCTGCTATGACCATGCTATCGCCATCATTAAGGGACTCGCTGAGGAGGAGATGTGCCTTCCCTATACAATAGAAAAACTGCACAAATCAGTGCAGGACCTGGCACTTTCCAATGCCAAGCTGACCACCATGCAGAATGCACTCAAACAGTCGGAGAAGCTTGCTCACATGGGACAGCTTTCAGCCGGAATTGCGCATGAACTGAACAACCCTCTTGGGGTGGTCATAATGTACAGCAATATACTGCTTGATGAGTGCAAACCTGATGATCCCGTGCGCGAGGACCTGCAGCTTATTGTGGAACAGGCAGCAAGATGCAAAAAGATAGTCGGAGGATTGCTTAACTTCGCCCGCAAGAACCAGGTGAACCACCAGTTCATAGATATCAGAAAACTCACCGAAAACAGTGTGGCCGGCGTGGTTTTCCCCGATAACGTTAAGACAGTAATCGAAGACCGCACAACCAGCCCCGATGCATCAATTGACTCCGAACAGATGACCCAGGTACTTACCAACCTCTTCAGGAATGCATCAGACGCCATGCCGGGGGGCGGTACACTGACAATCTCCCTCGAGGACACTCCCAGTGATGTGATCTTCATCGTTTCTGATACCGGCAGCGGGATAAAGGATGAGGATAAACCGAAGATATTCGAACCCTTCTTCACAACCAAGGGACTGGGCAAGGGAACAGGCCTGGGACTTGCAACAACTTATGGTATCGTAAAGATGCACAAGGGCCAGATAACGGTTGAAACCAACAATGACCCGTCAAAGGGCCCCACCGGAACCACATTCAGGATCATCCTTCCCAGGAGACCCGAATAGAACTGCCTGAAAACAATGTACAAACAAAACAAACATCAATAATGAATAAAATTTATACAGTTCTGCTTGCTGACGATGACCCCGATTACCTCTTCCAGGTAGCATTTTACCTGCGCAAGGCAGGCTTCGAGGTCATGGCAGTGGAGAGCCAGGCTGAAGCTGAACAGGTGATAGCTAAAATGAAACCTGACATTGCCGTCTTTGACCTGATGATGGAAAGTGATGACAGTGGCTTTATCCTCTGTTACAAGATCAAGAGGAAATATCCTGAGGTGCCGGTGGTACTTGCTACCGCCGTCTCAAGGGAGACAGGCATAACATTCGGACTTAGCGGAGGCCAGGACCGTGAATGGATAAGGGCTGACCTTTACCTTGAGAAAGGTGTCAGGCCTGAACAACTTGAACTGGAGTTAAGGAAGCTTCTTAAGATCTGACCATGGCACAACTGAAGATACTTGTTGTTGATGACGAACCGGGCATAAGATCGGGCGTCTCAAGGATCCTGGGGAACTTTCATGTTACGTATCCATTTATGGATGAGGACTATACGTTCAACATAATGGAAGCGGCCACAGGAGAGGAAGGAATTGAGATTATTGACCGGGAGATGCCTGATATCCTCCTGCTTGACAACAAGCTGCCGGGTATCCAGGGTGTTGAGGTCCTTGAATATGTGAGGAAGAAAAACTATGACATCGTTGTTGCGATGATAACCTCCTATGCCTCCATCGACGTCGCCGTCAAGGCGCATAATGACGGGGCCATTGACTTCATACCCAAGCCCTTTACTCCCCAGGAGCTTAAGTCTTCAATAGAGCAGATTACCAAGCAGCAGTACCTGCGCAGGATAACCCATAAACTGAAAGTGGAGGGGAGAAAGGTACGGTTCCAGTTCCTTTCCGTGCTCTCGCACGAACTGAAGGCACCGCTCAATGCCATTGAAGGCTACCTCAGGATGATGCAGGAAAGGCAGATGGGTGACTCACTCGATGAATATGCTTCGGCTATAGAGAGGTCGCTTCAGCGTATTGAGAGCATGAGGAACCTGATTATGGACCTGCTCGATTTCACCAAGGTGAATTTCGAGAGACAGATGGAAAAGATGCAGAACGTGAACCTGAAGGAGCTGGTCTCAATGGCTGTCGTTACCGTCAGCCCCTATGCAATTCATAAGGAAATTCATTTTGAGACTTCGGTTAACGGATGTGAAACTATCTGGGCAGATCCGAATGATTTCGAAATAATTCTTAATAACCTGGTATCTAACGCCGTCAAGTACAACAAGCCCGGAGGAACAGTCACCGTCTCCGTTGACTGCAGTGAGAATGAGTTCACTATCAGGGTGGCAGACACAGGCATAGGGATGAACAGTGAAGAACGTGACATGCTGTTCGAAGAGTTCTCGAGGATACGCAATGACAAGACCCGCAATATCAGCGGGAGCGGCCTGGGACTATCGATAGTGAAGAAGGTGGTTGATCTCTATCATGGGGTGATTAATGTTGAGAGTTCCCCCGACAGGGGATCAGCCTTTTCGGTGATAATACCCAGGTCACAGGTTTCCAATTTAAAGACAGGTATATGAAAACACTCCCGGGAAAGACCGTTGAACGTCTCAGCCAGTACAGGAGGGCACTTGCCTCAACCCTGGCTGCCAATCGAAATTATGTTTTTTCACATGAGCTTGCCGCGATGCTACACATTACCGCTGTACAGGTAAGGCGTGACCTTATGCTTATCGGATACGGCAGCGTAATGCGCAAGGGTTATGATGTGAGGGAACTTATCAGTACTATCGGATCAATAATTGATGCCCCCAGCGGACTCAACGTTGCCATCATCGGGATGGGCAACCTGGGAAGAGCCATCACCGGCTACTTCAGGGGCAAACGGACAAATATGAACGTGGTGGCCGCCTTTGACGTTGATCCCCAGAAGGTAGACAAAGTGGTGGCCGGAGTCCGGTGCTACAATATAAGCCAGATGAGGAAGCTGAGAGAGGAGCTGGATATCATGGTTGCCGTGCTGGCCGTTCCGGCTGACCAGGCAATTTCCACTGCCTCCCTGCTGGTCAGTAACGGGATAAAGGGTATCATGAACTTCACAACCGTGCCTCTCAACGTACCTGATGCCATCTATCTCGAGGAGTTTGACATGATAACCTCAATCGAAAAGGTGGCCTACTTTGTCAAGGAAAACCAGCAGCCTGAAGGGTAATGAGAATTTTCAGGAGCTTTCAGGAAGCCTCGGTAATCAATGCCCCTGTTGTTACCACAGGCACCTTCGATGGCGTGCATATCGGGCACCGCACTATCATCAGACGGCTGAAGAAACTGGCCTCTGAACACGGCGGCGAAAGTGTGCTCATCACCTTTCACCCCCATCCCAGGGTTGTGCTATACCCTGAGACCGCGGGAAAGGGACTTAAGCTCATCTGCTCCCAGGAGGAAAAGATTGAACTTCTGCGAAAGGCAGGACTTGACAATGTCATAATCATTGAATTTACCCGCGAGTTCTCTCGGATCACCAGCGAGGAGTTCGTAAAGGACATCCTCTGCGGCATCCTCAGGGCAAAGGTCATAGTTGTGGGTCACAACCACCACTTCGGGTTCAACCAGGAGGGTGATTACCGGAAATTATGGGAGTGGAGGCAGAAATATGGCTTTGAGGCCGAGGAGATACCAATGCAGGAGGTGCAGAACGAGACCGTCAGCTCTACGCGAATCAGGCAGGCACTGACGGAAGGATACATCCAGCGCGCCAATGCCTACCTCGACCACTTCTATCTTGTTATCGGCACTGCTGTTAAGGATGATCCGCGTCTGGCACCCCAGGTTCCGATGATACGAATACCGGTGACTGATGTGACAAAGCTCGTCCCGGCACCCGGTCTCTATGCTGTCTCCTGTGCTGCCGAGACCTACTTTTCAAGAGGTATGGTGTTCATCCCCGACAGCACCGGTTCCCTGCCGGACCTCTTTCTCCATCTTGAGAACTATGAGAGCGACATCCCTGGGAAAAGAATGACTCTTTTCTTTCATAAAAGGCTGGATGCGAGCCGCCTGGCCTCTGATCCGGCCAAGGCACTTGTTACAGGCGCAGACGAGATGGAGGAACTCATCTTCTGACCGCATTGAACAACAAGCGCCCTTTTTTCGTATCTTTGTACGTTAATTTCTGAGCGGGGGCGTAATTAAAATTGTAGAGTTATGAAATTCAATCCTGAAAAATGCAGTATTCCTGACCGCAGGATGGAGCCGTTCATTGATCCGGCTGAACTGTGGGCACATATAAACAATAACAAGGCTGATGCCGTAAGGGTAAGGGAACTTATAGCCAAGTCACTCTCCAAGGAGCGCCTCACCCTGGCAGAGACAGCTGCACTGATCAATGCCGAAGGAGACCTGGTTGAGGAGATCAAGGCCGGCGCACGTGAGCTCAAGAAGAAGGTCTATGGCAACAGGATAGTGCTCTTTGCACCCCTTTATATAGGTAACAAGTGTACCAACAACTGCCAATACTGCGGTTTCAGAACTTCCAACAAGGACGCAAACCGGAAGACCCTCACCGATACGGAAATCGTTTCCGAGGTTGAAGCTCTTGAGGATAACGGCCAGAAGAGGCTGATACTTGTCTACGGAGAACATCCTGAGTATGGCCCGGAGTATATCGCCCATACGGTGCGCCTGGTTTACGGCATTAAGAAAGACCGCGGCGAGATACGCAGGGTGAACATCAATGCTGCCCCTCTTGATGTTGACGGGTTCCGCACTGTCGGCCGGGCAGGGATAGGCACATACCAGATATTCCAGGAGACCTATGACCCGGAAGCCTACAAATGGTATCACCTCGGCGGAAAGAAAAAGGATTATCAATGGCGCCTGACAGCTCTTGACAGGGCTCAGGAAGCCGGTATTGACGATGTGGGCATTGGTGCCCTGTTCGGTCTTTATGACTGGCGTTTCGAGGTGATGGGCCTGGTAAGGCATACAAATCATCTGGAAGCCTGCTATAATGTGGGCCCGCACACCATCTCATTCCCACGGATAAAGGATGCCTCGGCACTGAACCTCAACGGGAAGTACTATACCAGTGACGATGACTTCAAGAAGCTTATAGCTATTCTTCGCCTTGCGGTGCCCTACACAGGACTGATACTTACTGCCAGGGAAGCTCCGGACGTCCGTTCCGAAGCCATGGCCTTCGGGGTGTCACAGATAGACGGAGGAACCAAACTTGAACTGGGCAGCTACTCGGCCTCAAGGAATGAGGAACAGAACCTTAACCGCGAGCAGTTCAAGATCAATGATGAGAGGTCCCTGGCCGATGTCATCAATGAGCTGATAGACAATGACTACATCCCGTCGTTCTGTACGGCATGCTATCGCCTGGGCCGCACCGGCGAGCACTTCATGGAGTTCTCGGTGCCGGGCTTCATCAAGAGGTACTGTACACCTAACGCCATTCTTACACTCTCCGAATATATCGTTGACTACGCTTCACCCGCGCTGGCAGAGAAGGGTTGGAGGGCCATTGAAAAGAACATGGCCGACCTCGATGAAGGGATGAAGCAGAGCATAAGGAAAAAGATTGAGCGTATCCGGAACGGGGAGAGAGACCTGTACTATTAAAATAAATAATCATGGTCAGAGTATTAGGCATTAAGATCACTGACAGGATCAAGGAGGCAGGACTGGTTCAGAAGGCACTCTCTGAGCACGCTGCCGTTGTCAGCACCAGGCTGGGGTTCCACGAACTGAATGATGAACGGTGCAGCCGCGAAGGATTTATGGTAGTACATCTTGCAGGTCACATCGATGACTGTGAGGAACTGGCTGCAAAACTCAAGGGCATTGATGGCCTTTTTGTCAGGGAGATGGCATTCTCCCATGGTCTCTCTGACGCCCCGATGGAGTGTGAAGGCACCACAATAATCGGAATCATGGTGCCCAGGCGTGATGATCTGGGCCCGGCGGTACAGGCGCTGCTGACCACCTACGGGTGTGTCATAAGCACCAGGCTTGGGGTCAATGAAGTATACTTCGGCGAGCCGGCCGGACTGATCATCCTTGAGCTTGCGGGCGACAGGAGCCAGTTCGCTTCCCTCGAACGTTCCCTGCGCGAAATTGAGGAGATAGCCATCGGTCGTATCTGCTTCCCTGTCTGAGTGAAAAACTCATTGGATAAATATTTTCTCCTGTCTGAAAGAGAAATCATCGGAGGAATATTTTCTCCAGCCTCAGTGTGACCTCCGGACAGTATCTGATTCCTTATCTGAGCGTCTGTCCGAAGAAGACAGCGTTGACAAACAGTTTCGAAGTGCCATACCAGATGGCCCTGAAATTGGTATCGTCATAAATCGATATCACCCTCCCCGGACCCTGATGAACCGATACGACAGCACTGCCAGCAATCCGCTGAAGATTTTCTTTTGAGCAGTATCCGCTCAGCAGCGGATCAGCAGCGTATTTCACCGGCGTGTCCCAGTTGTTTCCTGTGATCTTCACCGCTGATGCATCGGTTTTGAATACCGGCAGATAAGGGCGGGTATAACCATAACAGAGCGGGTGTGAAGTGTCAATGACAGCATTGAAGATCGTCCCGGGAACTGTATTTATGGTCCTCTCCATCCCCCTGTCGGCATACCTCATCGAGGAGTTAGACGGCATCGCAGGACTTTCAGTGTAGGTTATCTGCGCAAACCCGTTGGAGGCCAGCCACCTGTTCCCGCCCCTGTAACCTACAAGGGTTCCGCCTGACCGGTTCCAGTCGCGTATCCGGTCTACAGATGCTTGTGAGATTGACGGATTCCCTGCGATGATGATGACGTTGTATTTGCCAAGGCTGGCTGAGCCCATCCTGGATGGGGAGACCAGTGTCACCGGCATGCCGTAACGTGTGTCAAGGAGGTGCCATATCTCACCGGCATCGTCGGATGGTGTGCCCTCATCAATTACAAGCAGCACAGAAGGTCTTGACAGTACAGTGAAGCCGCTGCTGCCCAGGTCAATACCTGCGGGAGTAAGCCCCGAAGAGACGCCGGACATGGTTATGCCACACTCCTCCGCCACCAAACGGAGAGTCTCAATGATATCGCTGCCGGGAACCGGCTTTTCATCCTGCTGCACCATGATGGTCCCGTAGCCGAATAGTTTCTTACTGCCATCGCTCATTACTGCTGTGAACGGCGTGTTTGCAACACGTGCTGTGAGGCCTGCGCTCTGCAGCATGTAAAGCGCCTTCGGGGCATAGGTGTCGCTCCACTCGAAGAGCCATGCATAATCTTTTTCAGTGCCGTTGACAGTCCCGTCAGGGAATGGCGGAGACGTCACCTGTTCCCCGGTAATTCCGGTAATATCAGCACTGCCCAGCGGCGTATAGTTCAGGTTGAAAGCCATTGGCATGACCCAGGTGGAGATATCATAGAAGACAGTATCGGAAAATGTCTTTACTGTTTCAAACAGGGCCCTGACAAAACGGTACTCCTTCTGCCTGGAGGGAACAAAATAACTGTCTCCCGGGGTATAGGTGACTCCGCTTTTGGTGATCTGGCGGCCGCACCTGTAAACCTCTATCCTGTGCCTGAGAAGGTTCTCGATGAAGCGTGCACATGCCCCCCGGTCTGTACCGGCACTGAACAGGTATCCCCTGACAGGGGATGCATCTGCTTCCCTGAGTGCCGAGAGATAGAACTCGCGCTGCATATCCAGCAGCCTGACCCTCATGTTAATTCCTGCCTCGATGGTTGAGAGTGAGACGGTAAACTGGTTGCGTATGGCAAATGGAAA
>DHUL01000027.1:5691-11804 GCA_002409145.1 Bacteroidales bacterium UBA5235 | reverse complement strand
AGGATCCCGATTGATCCGTGTGCATCAGGGTAGGAGGAACCTTTGCCCAGGTAATAGTCATCAAAGCTCTCCTCAGTGTAATAAAGGCTGCCGATGGAATCAAGGTATTTTGCATGGTAACTGCCTATCTCCGAGGTAATAGCCTGGTTGTCAGGAGGTATCACCGGGTTATTGCGCGATTGCACGCCGGGCTGAAAGAAGAACGTGGAGTTGGCTCCCATCTCGTGATGGTCAGTGTTGATGTTGGGCATCCAGCGGTGGAAAGCTTCCACGCGCCCCACGCTCTCGGGGTGCTGGAGCATCAGGTAGTCACGATTCAGGTCAAACCAGTAGTGGTTGGTACGTCCTCCGGGCCATATTTCATTGAACTCACGACCTGACGGGTCGGTGGCGAGAGTCATCCCGCGGTGCATGTTGACCCAGGTTGAGTGGCGTTGCAGGCCGTCAGGATTTAGCGAAGGGTCAACGAGGATCACGCATTTGTCCAGGATTTCGTCTATCTGAGGGCCCTGCCCGGCTACAAGATAATATGCCGTAAGTATTGAAGCGTTCGGGGCGCTCGACTCGTTACCGTGCACACCATATCCGAGCTTGATGATCAGCGGCATCTCTGAAGTGCTGACGCTCTTTGAGACTGACGGATCTGACAGCTTAAGGTGCTCCAGCCTTATCTCCCTGAGACGGGCCATGTTCTTCTCCGACGTGATGATCAGTTGCCCGAGTATCCTCCCTTCCCAGCTCCTTCCGTAATCCTCCCACACTGCCCTGCCGGAAAGGCCGTCAAGGAGCTTCATGTAACCCACCAGCCTGTCATGGGTTACATGCCATTCGCCCACCTCATGACCGATTGATCCGGGCACCGGGATGCTGCTGTCAAAAGTCACGTCTGCAGGCATGTAGTATTCAAGGGTGGGTCTTTCCTGGCTGAAACCGATCAGTGACATAAGGATGATCACTGATGAAAGGAGTATTTTTTTCATCACGTCAGGTTTAAGTAGTGTCAGCAATTTCGGAAAAAAGAGGATTGGATGTTATTGCAGGAGCTTGTTCTGCAACATTATCATTTTTTGTTCAGCCTCCTGCCGAAGTGTGGTGTGTCACCCCAGGCCTCAAGTCCCAGGGTCATTCCGGGTATCAGATCGAGGTTCAACCCGCTCACGTTTGACTCATTCACTTCGCGGTAGCCCGGCTTGCCCTCATAGATCTGATATCCTGCCCTGTACCTGGCTGGGGTGAGGTTCGGCATAACCACATTGGCTCCGCAGGAGATAGCCTTCTCCCGGCCGGCAGGATCAATTGTCTGCATGGCTGTAGAAGCGACGATGTTGATATCCTTCATGATGATCCTCAATATTGCTATCATCCTCAGGGTAAGGTTGAAACGCTCCCTCAGGAAGAGATTGTCAGTTCCCCTTTTCCCCAGTGGGGTATCAGAATGCTCAATGAATGGCCCCATGCCGCACATGTCGATATCAAAATCGCGCATGAAGATGACATCGTCAACCAGGTCGCCCATAGTCTGGTAAGGAAGCCCCACCATAACACCGGTACCTGTCTGGTACCCGGTTTCCTGTATAGTTTTGAGACACTCGAGCCTCCGGCTGTACCGGTGCATGTCATCGTCAGGGTGTACCCTGCGGTAAAGGGCCTCGCTTGATGCCTCAATCCTCAGCAGGTAGCGGTGCGCGCCGGCATCATACCACCTTTTGTAGGTCTCCCTGCTCTGTTCACCAAGCGAGAGGGTGATGCCCAGCTTACCGTCAGTCATCTGCCGGATTGTTCTGACCAGTTCTTCAATCGTATCGGTAAAGTTGTTGGATGAGTTTTCGCCAGACTGAATTGCAATTGAACCGAACCTGAGATTGTAGGCGTTCATCGCCGCTTCCAGTACCTCGTCGCGTGTCAGGGTATATCTGACTATCTTATCATTGTCACGTCTGACTCCACAGTAAAGGCAGTTCTTCCCGCAGATATTTGAATACTCAATGAGTCCGCGCAGGTATACATGGTTGCCCACATACCGGTCCCTGATGGCAGCAGCCCGGCGGAAGAGCAGGGGAGCCTCATCCTCGCTGCACTGAAGCAGTGCAAGGATGCCATCTCTGTCAAGGACTTTCCTGTCAAGAAGTGAGGCTATGCCTGAAGCCATTGCTTTTTTGAATCATTTAACGTTAACAAGCCGGATATCGATAAGTTCAAGCCGGTATCAATTAAGTCAGAAACCCCTGCCGAACATCTGCCAGAGTTCTCTTTTTAATTCCTGCCATCTGTTCATTGCACTATTTGCGAAAGCGTTGGAGTACCCGGTCACGACTATCCTGGCTTCTTCATTTTTGCCCTCGTTAACCATGATCTTCACTCTCTCCTCCAGCGCAGGCAGTTCTGCCAGTGCCTTAAGTTCCATCTCAGTAACAGCCGGTTCAATGAGTTTGCGACCGCGCTCCCAGTTGACAGACGACAGCCTGTTGGCTTCGCGGAAGGCCCAGATTGCGGCGTCTTCACGGTAGCGGTGCTGCCCGCAAACGCGGAAACTCTGCGGCAGTGACATGGTGCCAGAGAAGATGGGTATGCGCGGGCTCTGACCCGGATTGTCAAAAGAGAACCATGCCACGGCGCCTACCTCGTCAGGCAGCCATGAACGGCACTGTATCACATGTGAGTAGGAACAACCGGCAATGGCAATGGTACGTTGCCTCTCAATGGTGCCGGGCTTCAACTCGTTGATCAGGGTACGGATGTCTGCATTCATCCAGTTGTTTATGGCGGACGACTTCACCGTCTCAGTAACCTCGTTGCCGGCTTCGTCCTTCTTCTTTACTGTAACTGTCAGGTTCTTCGTCATATCCCAGGGGGTCCCCTCGTAGGTCTCGCGGAAGAGAGCCATAATGTCACTGACTGATAGCTTTTTGTCAGCCTTCACCGAGAAGGGAAGCTCCTCCATCTCCATTGTCAGGTTCAGGCGCGGTGCAAGTTTATTCAGCACATAAAACTCACGGATTGCATAGGGCTTTCCTGTGCCGATCACCCTGTAGAATTTGAACGGTTCCTTCCCGTCCCAGTAACCAAGGTCCTTTGCTTTTTTTCGCAGGTCGGAGGAGGTCATGAAGTGATCAGTATCCCTGAAATTGACAATGGAGATTCTCGGGATATTTGCAGCTATGCCGATATGGTCATCAGGAATTCTCTGTGCCACCCACAGTGCCGAGGGTTTGCCCGGCCCTGATCCTGTTATTTCGAGCTGCCATACTTCTTTCGGGTCTGCTATCGTGATGCACTCGGCCAGGTCTGCATAGCCGTACTGCTCTGCCAGCGCTCCTATAAGGGCTATTGCCTGGCGAGCAGTGGTGCAGCGCTGCAGCGCAATCCTCTCAAGCTCCTCTATCAGGAAGAGACCGTCCTTGTTTATCAGCTCCTGCTTCCCGTAGATTGTTGTTTCGCCTATGGCGAGCTGCTTTTCGTTGAGGCATGGATATGCTGTGTTTAGGTATGAATATGTCGATTTAACTTCCGGAATCTCCCCTTTGAGTATCACATTGGTCATGTCCCATGCCTCCTCGGTCTGACTTGTGCCCCAGTAGACCGGATGAACAGTGTCACGCTCAAACGTCATTGCCGGAACAACCTCCAGCCATGTCCGGTACCTTCCGTCGCAGGTATGCGAGGTCATCACAGACCCGTCTGTGGAGGCCAGCCTTCCGACCATGATGCTGGTGCAGTTTTCGGCGTAGCCGGGACCGTCAGGGTCAATTTCCTTTTCGGGCCGGGAATAGACAACGAGTGAAAGATTCAACAATGCGACCGTCAGAACGGTGGAGAAGAACCCGAAATAAGATTTCATCATCAAAAATTGTTTCAGTTCAATAAAAAGTTAATCAGATCAGCCGGGCAAAACCGGCATGACACAAAAATAGTCGGGCTGTTGAAATAACACGGCATAAATATAATATTCTGCAACATACCTGCTACCAGTACTGATTTATCCAGGATGGTTAACTTATCATTTGGTAAGTTTTAAAATGTTTTTACCTTGCCTGCAACAGATACCCTGATTATGATTAGTGCTAAATTATTGAATCCTAAAAGTATAGTCGTTGTTGGCGGATCAGACGACGTCACCAAGGCAGGAGGAAAGGTGCTAAAGAATCTGCTCAACTGTGATTTTAGTGGTGAAATTTATGTTGTTAACCCTAAAACGCCTGTTGTTCAGGGGCTGACAGCTTATCCCGACGTTTCGCAGCTTCCCCGTACCGACCTGGCAGTGATTGCCGTTGCTGCCCGCTACTGCCCGGGAATAGTCAGGACACTGGCAACGGAGAAGGGTACTGGCGGATTCATTATTCTTTCTGCAGGATTCAGCGAGGAGAATGAGGAGGGTGCTGCCCTGGAAAAGGAGATAGTTGAAACTATAAACAGCACCGGAGGCACACTCATAGGCCCCAATTGCATAGGTTACCTCAACAACAACTACCATGGGGTATTTACGGAGCCCATACCCAGACTCTCACCGCAGGGAATTGACTTCATCTCAGGCTCCGGGGCTACGGCCGTATTCATCCTTGAGACCGCTATCACGGGCGGGCTTCCCTTCTCCAGTGTCTGGTCGGTGGGCAACAGCGCCCAGACCGGCGTTGAGGATGTGCTGGAGCATCTTGATATTACATTTGACCCGCTGACCAGTTCAAGGATTAAACTCCTTTATATTGAAAACATTGCCGACCCGCAGCGGTTTCTCAAACACTCATCGTCACTCATCAGAAAGGGGTGCAGGATTGCTGCGATCAAAGCCGGCTCATCGGAGGCCGGGTCAAGGGCTGCATCATCGCACACTGGTGCGATGGCCTCCCCCGATACTGCAGTGGATGCCTTGCTCCGAAAGGCAGGTGTTGTAAGGTGCTGCAGCCGCACAGACCTGGCTACCGTGGCTGCACTCTTTACATATAAACCGCTTAAAGGCAAAAGAATAGCAATAGTAACCCACGCCGGAGGACCTGCAGTGATGCTTACTGATGCTCTCAGCGAGGGAGGGATGGAAATTCCACGCCTGTCGGGCCCGGCAGCGGAGAGACTGCTCCAAAAACTCTTCGCGGGATCATCTGTGTCAAACCCGGTTGATTTCCTGGCCACCGGCACCGCCGAACAGCTCGGACATATAATTGACGCATGTGAAAACGATTTTGACGAGGTGGATGCCATTGCGGTCATCTTCGGCAGTCCCGGACTTTTCCCGGTGGATGATGTCTATAACCTGTTGCATGAGAAGATTCGCAGCTGCAAAAAGCCGGTTTATCCCATCATGCCGTCAGTCATCAACGTGAAGAGGGAGATCGCCGATTTTATAGCCAGAGGGAACGCAATCTTCACTGACGAGGTGCTCTTTGGAAAAGCGCTCTGTCGGGTTAACGCAACTCCTGCACCGGCTGTGCCGGAGAGCAACGGCCCCCTTGCAGACCTGAAAATAATCAGGGAGGTCATCGAGAGCGCCTCCGAGGGTTATCTGTCTCCGGAAAAAGTCAACATACTTCTTAAGGCTGCAGGTATTGAAACGGTACCCGAGAGTGTCGTCACCTCGGCTGCAACGGCCGTAAGGGATGCCGCAGCCATGGGTTACCCGGTGGTAATGAAGGTCGTTGGTCCGGTACATAAGTCGGATATTGGTGGTGTGGCGCTGAACATCACCGGTGAGGAGAGGGTCAGGGCAGAGTATGCCCGGATGATGGCATTGCCGGAGGTTACCGGTATACTTATACAAAAGATGATCAGCGGGTGCGAGCTCTTCTGCGGCGCCACACGTGAGGGACGCTTCGGTCACCTGGTGATGGCCGGCATGGGAGGGATCTTTATCGAAGTCTTCAAAGATGTTACAACTGCACTGGTGCCAGTCTCAGACAAGGAAGCCAGGTCAATGATCCGGTCACTGAAGTCATATAAAATAATAAAGGGTATCCGCGGTTCCGACGGCGTCAATGAGGAGGCTTTTGTCAGAGTCATAACCTCACTCTCCGGTCTCCTGACCGCTGCACCGGAGATAGCCGAGATGGATATTAATCCGCTACTTGGCACACAGGATAAGATTGTGGCTGTGGACGCCAGGATAAGAGTGGGCAGTCGGCAGT
>DHUL01000027.1:4610-5501 GCA_002409145.1 Bacteroidales bacterium UBA5235 | reverse complement strand
GGCAGTAGTGGAAATTGGTCGTAGACCAAAAAGAATTGTAGAAAGAGGACCCACTGAAAACTAATGCTCGTAGAGCATAAAGAATTGTATATCAGCCTATTCGTATCCAAAATAGCAAATCTCACATCGCAAATCTCCATGAAGCGTTCAGATATTATTTTCATCATTGTTTTTATCGGCTTATTTGTTCCATTCTTCCTGTCCGACAAATTGTATGATTTTTTTGTCTGGTTCAGCACTGACCTGGCATTTACTGCAAGCTTCATAAAGTTTGCAATCCTCGCCACCATGGGTGAGATGCTCGGCAGCAGGATCAGGACAGGCATTTACCTGCCGGAAGGTTTTGCCCTGGTATATCGGGCGGTTGTCTGGGGATTTCTCGGAATGACGGTCAAGGCAGCTTTTATGATCTTCGGCGGCGGCACACCCATAATAATGGAACACCTGGGGATGACGAATGCCTCCACAGTCATGGCCGGCCCGTTAACAGGTGCCAGGGTACTGCTTGCATTTGCTATCAGCACATTCCTGAATATTTTTTACGCTCCCGTTCTTATGGTGACCCACAGGGTTAGTGACCTTCATATTGCTGCTGCTGCAGGTGACCGGCGCAAGCTTATGACGGTACCTGATGTAAGGAAGCTTCTGGCTTCAATCGACTGGAACAGCATGTGGGGAATTGTTCTCAGGAAAAGCATACCTCTCTTCTGGATACCGGCACAGACAGTTAACTTCCTGCTTCCGGAAGAGTTCAGGATGCTCGTTGCCGCCCTCTATAGTACAATCCTCGGGGTCATTCTTGCACTTGCTGCCGGGAAGAAAGTCTAAAGTCTGATCTGCCAGCTGGCGGATGAGGGTCTGAGAGTCTTGCGGTCTTGCGGTCTTGCGGTC
>DHUL01000027.1:0-4398 GCA_002409145.1 Bacteroidales bacterium UBA5235 | reverse complement strand
GTCTTGCGGTCTTGCGGTCTTGTGGTCTTGCGGTCTTGCGGTCTTGCGGTCATAGGATCAGGACCGCAGGACAGCACGACTGCAGGACGGAGCTAAGCGACAGACCTTCCGACCTTCCGACTTTTTCAAATATGACAAATAGCAGCAATCGTTCCCTTGTAAATTTTTATCTTAGGGCCTTACATGAGGGCACTAAATAAAAATTTTATGAAAAATACCCCCATTAACCGACAAACAGTAAGCAACGCAATAGTAACGAGCGGGATCACTGACCTGGGCCATGCAAGCATCAGGGAGATAGTCAAGCTGGTGAACGTACTCCGGCGTGAGACAGGTGTGGAATTCATAAGGATGGAGATGGGTGTACCCGGCCTTCCTTCAGCTGAGGTGGGCGTGAGAGCGGAGATTGAAGCACTGAGGAAAGGAGTCGCATCAGACTACCCTGACATCGAAGGCCTGCCGGAGATGAAAACAGAAGCATCGAAGTTCGTGAAAAACTTCCTTGATGTGGATGTAAAACCGGAATGTTGCGTCCCCACCGGCGGAGCCATGATGGGAGGAATGGCAAGCTTCATGGTCGCCAACCGGAATGACCGGAACAAAGAGGGAACACTCTTCATCGATCCGGGATTCCCGGTGCAGAAGACACAGACACGTATCCTGGGCCAGGACTTCAGATCATTTGATGTCTATAATTACCGCGGAGAAAAGCTTGGACCGAAACTGGAATCAATACTGGAGTGCGGAAAGGTGTCAACCATCCTTTACTCCAACCCTAACAACCCCTCATGGATCTGTTTCACTGACGACGAGCTTCGTACCATTGGCACACTGGCCAAAAAGTATGATGTAATCGTGATCGAAGACCTGGCCTATTTCGGTATGGACTTCCGTGAAGACTACTCGGTCCCCGGCCAGCCGCCATTCCAGCCAACGGTGGCGAAATACTGTGATGACTATATCCTGCTTATTTCAAGTTCCAAGATATTCAGCTATGCCGGTCAGCGGATAGGCCTCCTGGTCATGTCGGATCATCTGTATAACCGGCATTACCCGGATCTTCTCAGGTATTATTCATCTGAGATCTTTGGCAGGGCCATGATATTCGGTGCGCTTTACGCACTCTCATCCGGAGTAACGCACTCGGTACAATATGGTTTTACCGCCATCCTCAAGGCAGTCAATGAGGGGCTCTACAACTTTGTCGACAACACCAGGGCCTACGGGGCAAAGGCTGCGAAAATGAAGGGAATGTTCATAAAGAACGGATTCAGGATAGTCTATGATCTGGACATTGACCGGCCGGTGGCAGACGGTTTTTATTTCACCATCTCATACCCCGGCATGAGCGGGGGTGAACTGTTGCAGGAACTTCTCTCATACGGCATTGCTGCCATCACATTGAACATTTGCGGCAGTGAAAGACACGAAGGACTGAGAGCCTGCGTTTCACAGGTCAGGGAGAGGCAATTGCCCCTGCTCGAAGAGCGGCTTGAACTTTTTAATAAGAATAATTCATTAGAAAATAAATAATACTTTTAAACCGCAGTAAATACAAAAAAATATGGCAAAAATTAAAGGAGCAGTTGTTGTTGACCGCGAGAAGTGCAAGGGTTGCGAGGTGTGCGTTGTGACATGCCCTACGGAAACACTTGCCCTGGCAACGGAGGTGAATTCAAAGGGATATCATTATAGTTATGCAGCCAATCCTGATGCCTGCATCGGTTGCGCAAACTGTGCAGTTGTGTGTCCTGACGGCGTAATTACCGTCTACAAGGTAAAGGTTGGATAAAAGAAAAACAATATAAGTTAATGGAAAAGGAATTGAAACTGATGAAGGGCAACGAAGCTATCGCCGAAGCGGCTATACGCGCCGGTGCCGACGGTTATTTCGGGTATCCCATCACTCCGCAGAGTGAGATACTTGAATATCTTATGGAGGCCAATCCCCAGGCAACCACCGGGATGGTGGTGCTTCAGGCGGAAAGTGAGGTGGCCGCTATCAATATGGTTTACGGTGGAGCCGCATGCGGGAAGAAGGTGATGACCTCATCATCCTCACCCGGCATAAGCCTCAAACAGGAAGGAATAACATATATCGCAGGTGCCGAATTGCCCTGTCTTATTGTTAATGTTGTCCGCGGAGGACCGGGACTGGGCACAATCCAGCCGGCGCAGAGCGACTACTTCCAGGCTACCAAGGGAGGCGGGCACGGAGACTATCACCTTCTTGTCCTTGCACCCTCATCGGTTCAGGAAATGGCTGACTTCGTCGAACTTGGTTTCGATCTGGCATTCAAATACAGAAATCCTGTAATGATACTCTCTGACGGTGCTATTGGACAGATGATGGAGAAGGTATGGCTCAATCCGCAGAAAAAGAGATCGGAAGAGATTCTCCCGTGGGCAACCACAGGCAAACCGGCCTCACGCCCGAGGAATATAATCACCTCGCTCGACCTCGATTCGGAGCGCCAGGAAAAGTTCAATCTCAAGCTGATTGCCAAGTATCGCGAGATGGAAGAGAAAGAGGTGCGCTATGAGGAGTTCATGACCGAGGATGCTGAGTATCTCTTCGTGGGCTACGGCACCAGTGCAAGATTGTGCCAGAAGGCACTGCAACTGGCAAGGGCTGAAGGGATCAAAGCCGGACTGCTGAGACCGATAACCCTCTTCCCCTTCCCGAAAAAGAGACTCAATGAACTTGCTGACAGGGTGAAGGGTATGCTGGCTGTGGAGATGAGTGCAGGACAGATGGTTGAGGATGTGATGCTCTCAGTAAACGGAAAAACAAGAGTACGACACTACGGAAGGATGGGAGGCATGATCCCGACACCGGAAGAGGTGGTGGAAAACCTGAAATCATTCATTAAAGGATAAGAGAGATGGCAGAAATTACATTCAATGATATTATAAAGCCTGAAAACCTGGCTTACACCAAATCAAAGCTGATGACAGACAATGTCATGCACTACTGCCCTGGCTGCGGACACGGAACCGCTCACCAGGCTCTGGCAGAGGTGCTTGAGGAGGAGAACCTGCAGAGCCGGACGGTGGGAATAACTCCGGTCGGATGCTCAGTGCTGATGTACAACTACATCGATGTCGATTTTCAGGAAGCGGCACACGGAAGGGCACCGGCTCTGGCAACAGCTGTCAAGCGGCTGATGCCTGACAGGTTTGTATTTACCTATCAGGGCGATGGCGACTTGGCTGCCATCGGTACCGCTGAGACCATACACACCTGCAACAGGGGAGAAAATATCCTGATAGTATTTATCAATAACGGCATCTATGGTATGACCGGAGGCCAGATGGCCCCCACAACCCTGCCGGGAATGAAATCGGCAACTTCACCATACGGACGCGACGTTTCATTGATGGGCTCACCCATCAAGATGGCTGATATAGTAGCTATGCTGCCGGGCACCTGTTATGTTACACGCCAGAGTGTCAATACCGCCGGCGGCGTAAGGAAGTTCAAGAAGGCTTTAAAGAAAGCAGTGCAGTACCAGAATGAGAAGAGAGGCACATGCTTCATCGAGGTGGTCTCAAACTGCCCCTCGGGATGGAAGATGACACCTGTTGAATCAAACAAATGGATGGAAGAGAACATGTTCCCGTTCTATCCACTTGGCGACTTAAAGGTACCTGCAGAATAGGAGCCTGGCCGGATTGAAGCATGTTTCGCTCTGCGCCGGCGACATAACTTAATGAATCAATATTACAGACCATGACAGAAGAAATAATAATAGCAGGTTTTGGCGGACAGGGAGTACTCTCAATGGGTAAAATAATGGCCTATTCGGGCATGATGCAGGACATGGAGGTGAGCTGGATGCCCTCATACGGTCCGGAGATGAGGGGAGGTACCGCCAACGTCAACGTAATACTCAGCGATGAACGTATAAGCTCACCCATCCTCAGGAGCTTTGACACGGCGATCATCCTGAACCAGCAGAGTATGGACAAGTTCGAGAAATCGGTCAAGCCCGGAGGCATCCTGATATATGACGGTAACGGTATAACCAGGCATCCTGAAAGGAAGGACATAACCGTATACCGCATCGATGCGGCTGAAGAGGCTTCCAACATGAAGATGCAGAAGGTGTTCAATATGATCGTCCTCGGCGGATTCATGAAGGTTAAGCCTATACTGAAAACCGAATATGTTCTCAAGGGACTGAAAAAATCACTGCCTGAACGCTACCATAATCTCATCCCGCTTAACGAAAAGGCAATTGAAAGGGGAATGGAGATTATCAAAAAGGTCTGAAGGTCCAAAGGTCTGAGAGTCTGAAAGTCTGTCGCTTCGCTCCGTTCTGCTGTCCTGCAGTCCTGTAGTATCATCCCGTGACTGCAAGACCGCAAGACCGCAAGACTGCAAGACCGCAAGAC
>DHUL01000020.1 GCA_002409145.1 Bacteroidales bacterium UBA5235 | reverse complement strand
AGTGAAAGTTCTCCGTGATCAAGCGCCTTCAGCAAAAGCGATGTACTGCTGTAAACCTGAAGGTTCTGACGGTAATCATCAAGTGATTTGCGGAGGCTTACAGCCTTCTCGTGCAATGCCTTCAGGTTATTGTAGAATTGGATCCTCGCATCATTTTCAGCACTCTGAACGGCAACAGTCCTGGCCCTGGCATACTTCACCTCATTCCTGTTTTCGAGCAGGGGTATCGCTATGCCGAAAGAGATGCCCTGGTACTGCTGTCCTACAACCTTCTCGCTCATATAACCCGCCTGAAGCCTGGGGAGGCTCATCGCCAGGCTGAGCTGCTCGTCCTTACGGCTTACCAATACCTCCTGTCTCAGCCACTGAAGAAGCGGGTTATTCTGTTCAGCCATGGCATACCACTCCTCAAAATCTGCCGGAAGTGCCTGAAAGGGGAAAACAGTGTCAGTCAACTCAACCGGCTTCCCGCCGTTGAGACTGATAAGCACGGCTAAAAGGGCCTGCCTTTCAATCCCGTTTGATTCAGAGTCCTTCTGAAGATTCAGCAGGTTGGCACGCGACTTGTTGAAATCTATGATACCTGACTCTCCGGCTTTATACTTCGCCTCATAGGAATCAGCCAGCCTGCGTGCATTCTCCAACCTCCTGCCAAACTCGGCCTGCATCGCATTATGATAGATTATGCTGTTGCACAGCTGCCTGGCCTGCAGTAGTATATCTCTTCGCTGCCGCTCCAGCTCAAGTTCCACCTGTAGATTCCTCAGTTCGGATATCTGGTTCCGGTAAGCATAGGCTGTGGGAAAATCAAATGACTGCATGATGCTTATGTCATTCCGGTTACCGATTGTCTGCGGACTGCCCAGAAGATAACTGAACCCGAGCTCAGGGTTTTTAAGTGACAGGCCGGTCATGTTGCCGATACGCTCCGCATCCGCGTTCTTCCTGAGTGCGATCAGTGTCGTATTGTTGCTCTCCACCTCCGCGATGATCACCTCTGTGTTCTGGGAAAATGCACCGGTGGTGGAAAGAAAGCTGATGGCTACAATTGTGATTATGCGATTCATAGATTGTCGTTTTTAAGTATTCCGCGGTTCCTAAGTGCACTGTACACGATCGGAACGATGTATATGTTAAGAAGGGTGGATGTAATAAGCCCCCCGAGAATCACTTTTGCCATCGGGCTCTGAATCTCATTCCCGGCCAGGTTACCCCTCAGTGCCAGCGGGATAAGCGCCAGCGCAGCCGTCAGGGCTGTCATCAGTATCGGGTTAAGCCTGTCTACAGACCCCCTTATTACTGTCCCGCTCAGCGGGACACCCTCATTATGGAGGCGCTGGTAATGCGAAATAAGCAGGATCCCGTTCCTAGTTGCGATTCCGAAGAGGGTGATGAATCCGATGATAGCGGGAATGCTCAGAATGCCGGAGGTAATGAATATGGCAAAAACCCCTCCTATCAATGCCAGCGGAAGGTTGAGAAGGATGATCCCCGCCAGCCTGAAGTTCCTGAACTCCTGGAAAAGGAGCAGAAATACTATCAACAGCGCAAGCAAAGAAGTCAGAAGCAGCGTCTGTGATGCCCTGGCTTCACTTTCAAACTGACCGCCATACTCTATCCTGTATCCTTCGGGAAGTGTGACAGACTTGCCAACCTTATCCTTAATCTCCTCAACGGCGCTACGCAAATCACGCCCTGCCACGTTGGCCGAAATAACCACTTTTCGCTGAACATTTTCACGGCTGATAGAACTGGGACCGGAAACTGACACAATGTCTGCCACCTGATCCAGGGGTACTTTTCGGCCGTCATGAGTGTCGATGAGAGCATTACGTATGCCATCAGCATTCTCAGCGTAATCACCTTCAAGCTTTAATACCAGGTCAAAGTTTCGCTGGCCCTCATAGATGTCAGCCATTTTCTCACCGCCAAAAGCTATGTCAACAAACTCGTTGAACTCCTGTGTAGTGATGCCGTAATTGGCCAGCATGTCGCGGTTTGCGCGTATCTGTATCTGCGGTATTTCCACCTGCTGGTCAACGTTTACATCCACCAGCCCGTCAATGCCTGAAATGGAGTTCTTGATCCCGTTTCCCAGTGAGAACATCCTGTTCAGATCGGTGCCGAAAAGCTTAATGGCAATATTCGCCCGCGTTCCTGAAAGCATGTGATCAATCCGGTGCCCGAGAGGCTGACCTACGGTAAAGGCTATTCCCGGCACCTGTGCCAGGGTGCTGCGCACATCGGCCATGAACTCCTCCCTGGTGCGTTCTTTCAGTTTGAAATTCACATCTATCTCAGCGCTGTTTGTGGTCTGCGAGTGTTCGTCCAACTCACCTCGTCCGGTACGCCTGGCAGTGCCTGATATCTCGGGAATTGTAAGGAGCTCTTTCTCCACAAGGTTGCCCAGCCTGTTGCTCTCCTCCAGAGATACACCCGGTTTTGTGACAACAGAAAGGGTCAGTGATCCCTCGTTAAATTCAGGCAGGAAGCTCCTCCCCAACGTTGACATCACAATCAGGGAAACAATAAACAGGGCGAGAACAGGCAGAAGAACAGCCTTTTTATGACTGAGTGACCACCGGAGTGACTTCTCATAGTGATATGACAGCTTACGTACAAGCCATTTATCCTTCTCATTCCTGGCCAGGTACTTTTCGTCAGACAACAGCATCTTCGAGAGCAGCGGTGTGAGTGTCATTGCCACTATCATTGAAACAAAGAGCGAAACGATAAAGGATATACCCAGCGGCTTCAGCATCCTCCCTTCCATTCCCGACAGGAAAAACAGCGGGATGAACGCCACAATTATGATCATCGTTGCATTGAGTATTGAAGCCCTTATCTCCTTTGACGCCTCAAAAACCACGGTAAATGAGTTCTGGCGCCTGTTTTCGGGCAGCAGCCTGTTCTGGCGAAGCCTCTTGTAGACGTTTTCCACGTCAATGATTGCGTCATCAACAAGGGCACCGATTGCGATCGCCATCCCTCCGAGGCTCATCGTATTTATATTCTGCCCCAGAAATTTCATTACAACTATTGCCCCGAGAAGTGAAAGTGGAATTGCGAACAGGGAAATAACAGTAGTCCTGAAGCTGCCCAGAAAGATGAATAGTATTATTACAACGAATACCGCACCTTCAAAAAGTGCATTCTGGACGTTGTGTACCGAAGTTTCAATGAAATCTGCCTGCCGGAATATCTTCGTGTCAAGCCTGACATCAGGAGGCAGGGTCTTCTGCAACGCCATAAGGTTCTCCTCGATCCTTTCGGTAACATTCAGAGTGTTTGTTTTCGGCTGCTTGGAAACGGAAATTATGACTGCCGGTTTAGCATTCCCCGAGGCATATCCCATCTTGACAGCGCTTCCTGTCTTTACTTCGGCAACATCATTCAGTCTGACCGGCCTGCCGTTTACTGATTTTACGTATGTGTTGCCCAGCTCTTCCAGGTCAGATGTACGGGCTATACCTCTAACCACATATTCGTTACCGTATTGCCTGACAACACCACCTGTAGAATTCCGGCTTATCCCCCTGCACACCTCAGCAAGTTCAATAAAAGAGACCCTGTAGTGATTCATTTTAACAGGATTGGCAAGCACCTGGTATTGCCTGAAGTCACCGCCGATGACTGTCACCTGCGATACCCCTCCCGTAGCCAGCAGAAGAGGCTTAATGTTCCATTCTGCAATGGTCCTCAGGTCCATGAGGCTGGTACTATCGGCCTGAAGGCCGATAAAGAATATTTCACCCATGACGCTCGACTGCGGAGCCAGGGCGGGTTGGCCGACTCCCATCGGCATCTGTGAGGAGACAGTTATGAGCTTCTCGTTCACTATCTGACGGGCCCTGAAAATATCAGTGCCCCAGTCGAACTCAACCCAGACAAAGGAATAACCCTGGGATGAAGCCGACCGGACCCTTCGCACGCCGGTGGCGCCATTAACAGATGTCTCTATCGGGAATGTGACCAGCCTCTCAACCTCCTCCGAAGCCATCCCGCGGGCGTCAGTCATTACCACCACCGTGGGAGCCGTAAGATCAGGGAATACATCGATATCCATGTTCAGGGCGGTTCTAACACCGAAAACCACAAGGGCCACTGAAATAAGTATAATGAGATACTTGTTGTTCAGTGAGAACTTAATGATATTGTTTATCATGGCTGCCGGCTTTTAGTGTACGTGACCCGAATGTGCATCCAGGGTCCCTGTAGCCTGGGCAAGCTTGACAAGGATAGCCCCCTTCGTCACTATGCGTTCGTCATCATTCAGACCGCCGGTGACCTCCGTCCGGATCCCGTCCGTTGCGCCGGTTTGTATTACCCTCTTCTCAAACTTTTCAGGGGTGACCTGTACAAATACGAAAATAGCTCCCTGCTCTTCTATCAATGCAGAATTCGGCACTGTAAGAACTTCAGCCTCTGCAACCGTCTTCAGCCACAGCTTCACGAAGCTTCCCTGAACAAAGCCTGCAGTATTCCTGACCTGTATGCTGACAGGGATAAGGTAGCTGTCCGCCCTGGCAGCTTTCCCGACAGAGAGTATCTTTCCTCCAAGCTCTTCCAGGGTGTAGGTTTTATTATCATATTCACTACTGATTGTTGCTGAAGATATTGTGTTCAGGAAACGTGCGTACCTCGGCTGAACTTCTGCCTGCAGCATGACAGTACCATCCTGTGAGATAACCATTAACGGCTGACCCGCTTCCACAAATTGTCCGTTCTCAACAAGCAGCTGCCTGACAAATCCCCTGATGGGACTTATCACAGTCTGTCCTGCTCTGCTGAAGTTCTGTTGCAGATTCTCGTACACAGACCCGGCATTTTCAAAAAGAGTTTTTGCCTCCAGCAACTGTTTGTCTGACACTATCTTATCAGCCGCAAGAAGTACCGTCCGCTCATAATCAGCCTTCGCCTGTTCATAATTGTTTTGCGCCTCGGTGAACCTTACTGCTGAGTTGTCCTCGGCAAAGCCGCTGCCCCTGATTGAAAGCAGATCCTGGCCTGATGCCACTTCTGTTCCCTCCAGTATACTTTTGCCGGTGAATGTTACAATACCACCCGACCTTGCAGTGACTACTGACTCATTTCCCTGGGCAGGCTGTACCAGGGCTGTAGTCATGATCACCTGTCCGAATTGCTCACGAACCGCATATCCGGTCGAAAAATCAATCTTCCATGATTGCTCCTTCGTGAATGCTGTGGTGTTTGTCCCCGGAACTGCTTTGTTCCCCACTTCTTCCTCTGCCTCTCCTGCATCCCGATAAACGGTCACTTCCGGTACTATGATCCTTGATTCTTCCGTTCCGGAAGTGATAAGGAATTCCAAGGTTCCTTTCCCGGCTCCGGCCGGGGTCACATTAAAACTGTAAATCCCCCTGCGAACCGGGTTCTCAATGGTTTCCTCTGCTGTCTGTCCGTTGACTGTCAGTCTTAATGTCACAGACCCTGACGGAAGGGGCTTGAAATCACTAATTGTTGTAAAGTGAGAGAGCACATTTGAGGTGGTGCCGGTAACCAGAGGATCTGCTTCGGCAAACAGCTCGAACCCGTCACTGTACTCTGTATAATAGACTTTAAGATCCTCGTCCTCTGTCTCCCGGCTGCCTGGTTTGGTGCTGTTGCAGGCTGTAAGAACCAGTGAGACAACAGTGATTATGAAATATTTAAAGTACATGATAATTTCTGTTTAAGATTTGCTTAATAATAATTGATATCGCAGCGGACTGATCACCTGCGAATTGCGGCATGTGCCGAAACTGAAATCTTAAACAGACGGAGGAGCTCGCAGCCCTGAGGAAGGCGAAGAAGGAGCGGTATAAATAAAGCCGGTTTCAGGATGCAATGACCTGCATGTCAGTAAAGTTACCGGAGGAACTGCATATTCTGAGCTGAGGCTGCCAACAAGGTCTTCAGACCCGGTCTGACCACTCTTCTTTTCAAAGACTTTCAAACCCGAAGGATTCTGGGTTGAACCGACAACCGCCGGGTCTTTCAGAACGCAGTGATCGTTGCAGCTGCCGTTGTCGTGATGATGGTCATCAGGTCCGGATCCTTGGTTACCGGCGGGATTCTCGCCCTCACAATGTGATTTTGAATAACAGATAAAGTTGCCGTGATGATGGTGCAAAACAACAGCATGAGTCAGGAAAAGTATCCCGGCCAGAAATAAAAATGCAACTGCTGTCTTTCGTTTTATCATTAATCCCCTGTAATCCGGTTCAATTATAACGAATTATCAAAAACCGTGTTCATTCATTCTGTCACAAATGCCCGGATTTACTGTGTGATAAGTCCGTCTTTTATCCGTATTGTACGGTCAGACATCGAGGCCAGTTGCGGGTCATGGGTCACAATGATGAAGGTATGGCCGAAAGTGTCGCGCAGCCGGAAGAAAAGGTTGTGAAGATCCTTTTTGTTTTCTGTATCGAGGTTTCCAGAGGGTTCGTCAGCAAGTATCAGTGACGGGCTGTTTACAATGGCGCGTGCCACTGCCACACGCTGCTGTTCGCCGCCGCTAAGCTGTGAAGGCTTATGGTCAAGCCTGTCACTCATCCCAAGGAAATCAAGAAGCTCTGAAGCCCTTGCAGCAGCCTCGGTACGCGATCTCCCCGCTATCAGCGCCGGAATGCATACATTCTCAAGTGCAGTGAATTCGGGAAGCAACTGGTGGAACTGGAAGACGAAGCCGATATTTTTATTCCTGAAGGCAGCCAGGGCCCGCTGTGAAAGCTGCCCGGGATTATGGCCGTCAATAAGCACAGTCCCGGAATCGGCTTTATCAAGTGTTCCTACTATCTGGAGCAGGGTTGTTTTACCCGCCCCGCTGGCGCCAACGATAGCAACCACCTCTTTCTCGGCAACCTCAAGATCAATGCCCTTGAGCACCTTCAGGTCGCCGTATGACTTTACAATTCCGGTTGCCTTTATCATCTTACCTCTTTGTTTAAGTCGCGTGCCGTATCGTTGATCTCATCAGAGAGAGGCGAGGCCGCATTCTCAAAGTCCTTTCTCACGCTGTCAGTCACATCGGTTATATCACGCCTGACCGAGTCAGTAACGTCATCGATGTCTTTCCTGATATCCTCTGTGCTTTCGTCAAACTCCTTCTTAATCTCGTCAGTGGCACGGCGAACCTCGCGCATACCTTTACCCATGGCACGTGCTATCTCCGGCAGCTTGTCAGCTCCGAAAAGCAGCAGAACCGCAATCAGTATGAATACTATTTCCTGCCCGCTTATGAATAATAATGTTCCCAACTGGGTATATTTTAATGCCCGGCAAAGTTACTAAAGAATAAGATAATATATGAAGCAACCTGCAAGAATTGAAAGAAGTCAGGTTGCCAGGGCAGATAAGAACCAATGCCCGGCTTAAATTGGTTGAGGCTCCCGGGTCATGCCAGGAACCGTGTGCCCCAAAGAACTGAGGCTGCCTTTCGGGGCAGCCTCAGTGCAGGAGCCGTTAACCGGCTATCTTTTTCTTTTCTGTTTCACCGGTGAGTGCCTCAGAATCATCCTTCCCCTT
>DHUL01000041.1:20319-26596 GCA_002409145.1 Bacteroidales bacterium UBA5235 | reverse complement strand
TAATTTCCCTTCTTTTCGTTTTTGGCACTCCCGGCAAATGGTTCGGGACACAGGGCAAAATGACAGTACAACCGGCAAACATTCCGGTACATATGGCAACACTGTTTTGGGCCGGATCTCCGAACTTGCCGGTATCATTCGTTTAGTACAAACAATTAATAACTGTCATGCTATGAAGAAAGTTTTCCTGTTTATCGTTTGCGTGGTTGTGTTTATGTCCTGCAGCAAGACAGACATCAACGAACCGTTTTCAGGCACAGACCTGAAGGCAGGCGCTGCTTCACCCGCAGTTTTTATCGTTGAACCCAATGGCAGCGATGACACACCTGCCCTGGTTCAGGCATTTGAAGATGCAAAGGCTGCCGGCACCGGCTCAATAGTCATCCTGGTTGAAGGTGAGTACAAAGTCGGTTACATGGAGATATATGATTTCTACGGATCACTTCAGGGTGCCGGCAAGGGACAAACCGTCATAACAGTATTGCCAGGCATAGACCTGAATGAGCTTTTTGCGAGGCACCAGTTACACTGCATGATCAAATTCATAGGGGGAGATGTGTGCCTCAGTAATTTCACAATCCGGACACCGCCCGGACGGCTCTCTACCGGAGGACCGGGATGGGGACATATATATTCACTTATGAGCTTTTCATCGTTCAACCCGCTTTATGAACCAGGAAATGAAAGCCGGACGATTAATGTGACTATAGACAATGTCTCTTTCAAAGGTCAGAGGATGGAAGAAGGCGGATATCCGGGCTATACAGGTTACAGCTACAACTGTGTCATGGGAGTGAGAGCAGGATTTGATTATTATCCAATCTATTCTGTTCCGGAAAACCTCCTCCCCAGGGAGAAGATTGATTTTAAAATCATAAACAGTGATTTTGAGACTTTCTGCTATGGAATTGCCATTGAAGGTACCATGAACAGCAGGCTGATAATCGGTGAAAAGAACAACGGAAACGTCTTCAGCAATACTGATCAGGATGGGGGGATTTGGGAAAACAGGAATGCAGAAGTGTCAATTGAGGGTAATACCTTCAATATTACTGAATTTGGTTACGGCATTGATCTGGATGATTACCCGTGGTATAAGATATTCAGGTCTGAACCGTCTGAAAAACCTACAATATTTAATGTGCAGAATAACGCTTTTAAAATGACTCACTCTGAATATGCCTTGTTCCTGCGTAACACCCGGGCCAGGTCCTTTCCTGAGGAACCGCCAGTGATATATAACATTAAAAACAATGTGTTTTCAATGGCCGATGGGTATGAGTGGGGTATAATCAGCTACTTCACCAAAGGGATTGTGATACGAAACAATATGCTTACCGGTTACGGAGACCTGGCCCTCTACCTGGTTAACTGGAGCCAGGGAGGGCTTGTTATGGGTAACAATTTCTCAACAGCTGTTCTTGGTACAGGTGTTGCCTATCTGACAGCCAGTACCAAAGACTGGACTTTTATCGGAGGAAATGCAGATGGTCTGGTAATAAATTACGGAACCAACAACCTGTTCGCCGGATTCAGTGTAAGCAAGTCTGATGTGCCTTTCGGACAAACAATTGTTGACAACCTTCAGGCCACAAAGGATGCACTGAAAGAGCTGAAGAACCACTAGGAAATTCTTTTGACCGGCCTGGGAGCAAGTAAGTAAACATGCCAGCCACGGGCATGTATCACCGGTCATCGTTAGGACAGGTTTAGGTTAGGATTGCAGTGTGGAGTGAAGTGCAGGCTTCACTCCTTTCATTTAGCTTTCTCTTTTAGCTGCTCTGTAATCTTCACCCTGATCTCTTCGGCCAGTTCGGGATTGTCTTCAAGGAGCTTTTTCACCGCATCCCGGCCCTGGGCCAGTTTCGTTTCGCCATAGGAGAACCAGGAACCGCTTTTTTTGATGATATTGAACTCTGTTCCGAGATCAATTATCTCGCCGGTGCGTGAGATACCCTCACCAAACATAATGTCAAACTCGGCTTTTTTGAAGGGGGGAGCCAGCTTGTTTTTGACAACCTTGACCTTGACGCGGTTGCCAACTGCATCCTCACCCTCCTTTATCTGGTTTGTGCGACGGATGTCGAGCCTTATGGAGGCATAGAACTTAAGTGCATTTCCTCCGGTGGTGGTCTCAGGATTGCCAAACATGACACCTATCTTTTCCCTGAGCTGGTTGATAAAGATACAGGTGGTATTGGTCTTGTTGATGTTGGCGGTGAGCTTGCGCAGGGCTTGTGACATAAGCCTTGCCTGAAGCCCCATCTTTGAGTCACCCATCTCGCCCTCAATCTCAGCTTTGGGTGTCAGGGCGGCTACAGAGTCTATTACTATTATGTCGATAGCGCCTGACCTGATCAGGTGATCAGTTATCTCGAGAGCCTGTTCTCCGTTGTCAGGCTGTGAAATTAGCAGATTCTCCACATCCACTCCCAGTTTCTCAGCATAGAACCTGTCGAAGGCATGTTCAGCATCAATTATAGCAGCTATACCGCCTGCTTTCTGAGCCTCGGCAATAGCATGGATAGCCAGGGTTGTCTTTCCTGATGACTCGGGGCCGTAAATCTCCACGACCCTGCCACGTGGCAGCCCGCCGATTCCGAGAGCTGAATCAAGGCCGATGGACCCGGTTGAGATGACCTGCACATTGTCAACGGCATGATCACCCAGCTTCATGATGGTGCCGCGGCCAAAATCCTTTTCGATCTTGCCCAGGGTCACCTCAAGTGCCTTCAGCTTCTCCTTGTTGATTTCCTTCTTTTCCATTTACTTATTCTTTAGCAATTAGACATTTTCGTACAATTTGAAGATCTGGGTGGCATGCTCCTTCGTGTCAACCTTTTTTATCACCTTCTCAATGATTCCCTTTTCATCGATGATAAAAGTAGTACGTATAACACCTGTCACCTTTTTGCCGTACATGAGTTTTTCGCCATACGCGCCATAGGCGATCAGTATCTTCTTGTCGGGATCCGCTATCAGCGGGAAGGGAAGGTTGTATTTGCCGGCAAACTTCATATGTGATTTCTCACTGTCAGGGCTGACTCCCAGCACGATGAATCCCCTCTTCAGGAGATCCTGGTAATTGTCTCTCAGGCTGCATGCCTCTGCAGTGCATCCCGGAGTGTCATCTTTCGGATAAAAATAGAGTACTACTTTTTTGCCGAGGAAGCTGCTGAGTTTCACGGTCTTTCCGTTCTGGTCCGTCCCCTCGAAGGGCGGGGCCGGCATACCTGCAGTGAGCTGCATCATGACTTTTTGTTATTTTTGTTATGACTGGTAAAGGTATGAAGTTATCATCTTTCACAAAATATTTGCACCTGCGAGTTATTAACACAGGGGTGTCGCAGACTGCAGTCGCGATGCTTGTAATATTATTGTTTTATGCACCGCCGGCAGATGCTCAGCAGGGCAGCGCGAAGCGGTCAGGTGGCATGGTGCAAACATGGAAGGCACGTGGTGATGTGGCCGGTGTTCCTGATGAACACTTCAGGATGCTTGGTGAGGCGGCCAGAATGCAGCATGAGGCTGATTCATCTGCTCTGCTGGCCGGGCAGTCTGCACTGAAGGCTATAAGTGCCGGTGCTGACCAGAGGGAGAGATATGAAATGAACGCTTCACAGGATAGCACGCTGGCAGCTGTCCGAAAAGCTGAGGCTGACTCACTGTTGCTCGCTGTGGAAAGGAGTGAGGTAAGTTCCCCGGAAGAACCTGCTCCCGCGACCGGTGTGGAGATCCCTGGCCGTCAGCTTATCCGGTTCAATTTAGTGCCGGGGCAGGCTTACAGCAGGAGTGATCCGGTACCTGTTGAACCGGCCTTACCCGGCGGACTATTGTATACGATCCAGATAGCTGCATTCAAAAATGATGTTAACCCGTCTGTCTTCAGGGGGCTCACTCCCGTTTTCGCAAGGAAGAGACAGGGGAGCGAAGCCCTGTATTATTTTACAGGCATGTTCCGCAGGCTTGAAGATGCAAAGGGAGCTCTTCCTGATGCAAGGGGGGCAGGTTTCCCTGATGCCTTCATCATAGCAATTCTCGATGGCACACAGATCTCAATGGATAGAGCTGCCCACCTTGAAAGAGAGTGGAGATCACGTCCTCTGGATGGTGTGCCTGCCGTGCCGGTAGGTTCAAGGCCTGTTGCCAACTCCACAAAGCCTGCGGCAACCACCTCAAAACCGGCGATAACCACCTCAAAGCCTGTGACCCAAACTCAGCCGGTACCTATCGGTACCCTCTCATTCAGGGCTGAGGTTATGCGCATTGACAAACCCGTCAAGCCTGAAGTGGTACAGAAGATTGAGGTACTGGCCGGCAACCGTGGTCTCGACATGATCAAAAACAGCAGTGGTGAAACTGTGTTTCTCATCGGTAATTTTATTACATTTGAAAGCGCTGACGAATATGTCTCGTTGCTGGTACGCAATGGCTACAGTTCCGCACGGGTTGCAGCATACGTAGACAGGCAGGAGATTCCCGTGGAAGCCGCAAGAGAATTGATAAACAAGCTGCCGGATGACTAAAAGGGCACCGAAACCGGAAAACAACAGGAGAAGCGAGGAGAATCTGAGATCTCTCATGCTCATCAATGATGATGTCAACAGCTTTGATCATGTCATCAAATCGCTTGTTGATGTCTGCGGTCATGATGAGATCCAGGCAGAGCAGTGCGCTGTGCTTACCCACATTAAGGGCGGATGTGTAGTCAAGATAGCCGATGCCCGCACAGTTGAAAAAATGAGGATGAAGCTCAGGGAACTGAGCCTTGATACAGTAGTCATATAAAAATTGAACATGTCTCTGGGATTGATTATATTTCTGATATTCGTGGGTCTCCTGCTCTTCATTATTGAGTTCATGCTTATCCCCGGAGTGACCATTGCCGGTGTTGCAGGTGCAATCTGCCTCGTGACAGGCATCGTATTCGCATTTGTCTCATTCGGAGCCGGTACAGGTCTTTTGGTCCTCGGTATAACAGCCATGGTAATGGTCCTGCTGACCGTTATGATGCTGAGGGCCAATACCTGGAATAAGTTTATGCTTAAGACAGCCATTGACAGCAAGGTAGACACAGTTGGCACTGAAGAGGGAAAGGTGAAGCCGGGCGACAGGGGCATAACGGTCACCAGGCTGGCTCCGGGAGGAAAAGTGCTGGTTAACGGCGAGTATTTTGAAGCAAAGTCAGTTGATCTCCTCATTAACCCGAAGCAGGAGATAGAAATCATCAGGATTGATGACAATAAATTGATAGTGAAACCAATAAATAAACAAATATGAGCGCATTAGGCATTTATGTGATAATCATTGTCGGGGCAATAATTCTGCTCTGGATACTTCTTTACTTTATCCCCATCGGGCTCTGGTTCCAGGCTCTTGTCTCCGGCGTGAGAATAAGCCTTCTTCAGCTGATTTTCATGCGCTGGAGGAAAGTTCCGCCGTCAATAATTGTGGGAGCCATGATCGAAGCTGACAAGGCCGGGCTGAAACTGAACCGGGATGAACTGGAAGCTCACTACCTGGCAGGCGGACATGTAGCGCAGGTGGTGCATGCACTTGTCTCGGCCAATAAGGCAAACATAGACCTGTCGTTCAAGATGGCAACAGCCATTGACCTGGCTGGCCGCGATGTATTCCAGGCTGTGCAGATGTCGGTAAACCCGAAGGTGATTGACACTCCTCCCGTTACAGCCGTTGCCCGTGATGGTATTCAGCTTATAGCCAAGGCAAGGGTGACCGTAAGGGCCAACATCAAGCAACTTGTCGGTGGGGCAGGAGAAGAGACTGTTCTCGCCCGCGTCGGTGAGGGTATCGTTTCATCGATCGGATCGGCACACAGCCACAAGGAGGTACTTGAAAATCCTGACAGGATAAGCAAGACGGTGCTTGAGAAAGGGCTTGATGCCGGAACGGCTTTCGAGATTCTCTCTATTGATATTGCTGACATTGACATAGGCAAGAACATCGGTGCCGTTCTGCAGATGGATCAGGCCAATGCCGACAAAAACATTGCCCAGGCCAAGGCCGAAGAGCGTCGTGCAATGGCTGTGGCACTCGAGCAGGAGATGAAGGCGAAGGCGCAGGAAGCACGCGCAAAGGTAATCGAAGCCGAGGTGGAGATTCCTCTTGCCATGGCTCATGCCTTCAAGAGTGGCAACCTGGGTATCATGGATTACTACAGGATGAAGAATATCGAGGCTGACACCAGCATGCGAGACTCTATCTCCAAGCCGCCCACATCAGGAGGGGAGAAGAAGAAATAGCAGGCATTAGGCAA
>DHUL01000041.1:4806-20131 GCA_002409145.1 Bacteroidales bacterium UBA5235 | reverse complement strand
AGGCATTAGGCAATAGTGAAAAGGGATTCCGGATGGAGTCCCTTTTCACTTCATAATTATACTTTACGACAATCAGTTCCGCAGTCAGTCTGTCATTGCCAACACTGCTGCCTACTGCCTATTGCCTATTGCCTCTACTTCAGATAGAACAGGATCATCAGCTCCAGGGCATTCTGGCAAACCTCGCAGAATGAATCTGCCTCGTTGCTTTTCATACGGCAATCGAAAGCGGGCCTGTATATTCCTTTGGCGGAATATCCTCCTCCCTCAAAGAGGCCTGTAACACCGGTATATCTCTTTTCATTTGGCGTAGGTACCGGCACCGACCTGGCTATCAGACTCTTCCATTTGGCATCGAAGTTCACCCTGGTGGTTATGTTTGCTTCCCATGGTTCCACATCGAGGGGGTAGAACTCTTCGTATGCCACCTCCGAGGAGTAGTATTCATCGCCAAGTCCGGCAAAACCGTGCCCGAACTCGTGCGTCAGCACTTTGGGCGTTAGAGGGTGATCAGCAGTTGAAGCTGTGTAATAGTTGTAAACACCTCCTCCACCATACCTGGTGCTGTTGATGAGTACTATAATCTGGTCATGCGGAGCAGCAGCGGCGTAGTCGTTGACCTTCCTTATATCCTGTGTTGTCAGGTAACGGTCTACGTCAAAAGTATAATAGCTTGCGCTGAGGGCAGTATTAACATAGATACCCTCGCCAGGCACATCGGTGCCTGACTCGTATGAGGGTGCCTCAACCGCCCAGATATTTATCCGGTCACTGTACTTGTCAAACGGAGCTTCGGCAATGAGTATATCTGCCATCCGTCTGACATCTTCCCTGAACTTTTCCATTTCCTGAAGGGTATACCCTTCTGCAATAAATGCGATATCAAGTGATGTATGAGGATCACCTGTACCGGCAATTCTGGTAGCGGGGACAACATCCGGTTTTTCCCTTGTGATGAAATAGCTGGAAGGGTCAATTACTGTTTCGTAGAGCTTTGAGAAACTGCCATCGCGTCCCCTGATGCTCAGCACGAAGCTGACCTTGTTTTTCGGAAATGGGAACGTTGCGACTTCGTGGAACACGCGATCCATCTTTTTCGCTTCGGCTGTGGTCTGCCACTCCTGGTAAAGTGTACAGAATCCGCGTGAATAGAGCAACTTCCCGGTGACGGGATCAATGATCTCATACCTGAAGTTGCCGTAACCGAACGGATCAGTGAGGTTGGTCAGTGAGCCTCCCCAGAAAGGTTCCTCCCTGAAGGAGACGGGATAAACTTTTGTTGTGTCGTTGTTGCCGGCCATCATGAAATCAAACCTCATGGTGCGGTCAGTGAAAAAATCATCGAAAGCAACCTGGGCCTGAAGTGAGAGTGCCATAAACAAAAGCGGTAATACAGAGAAAGACTTCATGATTTGACAGTTTTATAGTGTAAAGGTACTAAACAGGCAGCCACAAAAAAAGATAATTAGTAAATTCACCGGCGTAAAAAAAATTAATAATGTTCAGATCATTCGATCCGGTGATGGCAGTCAGGGAGTTCCTTGCGAGCCTGGGGATGCCGGCTTCAGCCGTTTCATGGCTTAGTACTGTCATCCTGGTGGCTGCTGTGGGCCTGCTTGCATGGCTGTCATATACTTTTACCCGCGTCATCCTTGTCAGGATATTTACCCGCATCGTGAGGCGTTCACGGTCAGCCTATGACGACAAATTCCTAGAGACGAGGATGTTCAAGCGCCTGGCAATGATCGTGCCCGGTGTGATAGTCTACTACCTTGCTTCGTGGATGCTTCGCGAGAATCCCGGCTGGCTCACATTTGTACATAAGACATCTGCTCTCTACATTGTGATCTATGCCACCCTTACACTAACAGCCTTCATCGAAGGCTGGCACCAGGTCTGGCTCATGCAGCCCCTCGCAAAGGGCAGGTCAATCAAACCGTACATCCAGATTATAAAGGTAATTATAGTCTTCACCGGCATCCTTGTAATGATTTCAATTATTGCCCGGATTTCGCTGACAAGCGTGGTAGCCGGCCTTGGTGTGGCGACAGCGGTCCTGGCACTTGTCTTCAAGGATACAATTCTGGGACTTGTTGCCAGTATCCAGCTCTCAACAAATAATATGGTCAAGCTGGGCGACTGGATAACGATACCGGGCAGGAACATTGACGGAACTGTCATTGACATGACATTATATACGGTCAAGGTAGAAAACTTTGACAAAACAATATTGACCGTGCCTACCTATGCTCTTTTATCAGAATCGTTTCAGAACTGGAAGGGGATGGAGGATTCAGGGGTAAGGAGGATCAAGCGTGAGATCCGGATTGATGTCCGTTCAATTTCTTTCGTTACACCTGAGATGATTGATGCAGTATCCCTCAGGCCACATGTTGAAAAATGGCTTTCAGATAACAAGGAGGAGATTGAAGCGTTGAAGAGGGGAGAGACGACTTCACTTACAAACCTTGGAGCCTTCAGGGCTTATATGGTTGATTATCTGAAGAATCATCCGAATATTGATTCAACGATGCCTGTCATGATGCGCGATATGCCTCCGACGGAGTTGGGTATGCCTGTTGAAATTTACTGCTTCAGCAAGATCAATTCGTGGGTCCCCTTTGAAAGTGTACAATCATCGGTTGTCGACTATGCATATGCGGTTGTGTCACAGTTTGGCCTGAGACTGTTCCAAAGCCCCTCAGGTGCAGATCTGAAGCCTTAATGAGTATGAAAAATAAAAACCATAGGATATGAATTCAACATACAATGAAAAGCTGACCGCCTTTATCAGGGCCGGTATTGATGACAAACCGGTAACACCGAAGCATGATCCGTTCTGGCAGTCGTTACACTCGACGGGTACAGAACTGTGGCTTGATACCGGTGACATGGATGAAGCCGAGGCCAACTGGACCGCAGAGATGACTGCGCTGACAACCAATAATACGCTTCTGAATAACGAGATACAGAAGGGGATTTATGATTCCTTTGTTCCACAGGCGATGGAGCTGGTCAGTCATCTTACCGTCAGCGAGCAGGTAAAGGAGATAGCATTCATCCTGAACGCCCGTCACGGCCTTCGTCTTGCAAAGAAGTTCGGAGGGATGGTAAGTGTTGAGCTTCATACTGATACGGCGTATGACATTGACGCCATTGTTTCATACGGACTGCGCTACAGGGAGCTTTGCCCGGGGCAGTTTATCGTAAAGGTTCCGTATACTCCTGAAGGACTTATTGGTGCCAGGTTGCTGCATGACCTGGGGGTTAGGATCAACTTTACCCTCGAATTCAGTGCCCGCCAGAATGCATTGGTAACGCTTGTGGCCAGGCCTGACTACCTTAATGTGTTCCTTGGAAGGATAGGGGCATTCATTGCTGACAACAAACTGGGTGACGGCACCGGTGCAGGAGAGAATGCTGTTCTTTCTTCCCAGTCATGGGTTACCAGGCTTTCATCTGAGACGGGCTCGAGGACCAGGCAGATAGCTGCCAGCCTGAGAAATTACAATCAGCTTGACCTGCTGGCGGGGACTGATGTCTATACCATCCCGCCTAAAGTGGCAGCCGCAGGGAGAAAATCTCTCGGCGGACTCTTTGAGAGCAGGCTTGCACAGCGGTATGATGTACCTCTCAGCGATGATGCAGCAGGACTGGGAATTGAAAAGTTCTGGGAGGTGCCGAAGACCGTTGTTGATCTGGGCAGACTGATTGGGAAGGAAATTCCGGCCTACGGTGAGGAGATAGTTGCACGGGCTCATGAGGCAGGCCTGGGGGACATGTTTCCTGTGTTGGAGCCCCTGGAGAAGGAGCGCATTACTGCCGAGGGAAAGATTCCGGTGCTCTCATCATGGAAGGAAAGGATTCTCACAGGAGGGATCGCTCCTGACACCTTGCTGACCCTTGCCGGCCTGGCATCATTCAGTGTTGATCAGAAGAAGCTGGATGACAGGATCAGGGGATTGATAGACTAGGGGTTAAGGCAAGAGGCAGTAGGCAGTAGTGTTGACAAAGGCTTGCAGGCATTTAACCTGATTGTTGCTTAGCATAATCATGATATTAAAAGGGACGCCATGCCGGAATCCCAGTCACTATTGCCTATTGCCTGACCTTCCTCTGTCGTCCAACCTCATAAAGAAGTATGCCGGCCGAAACGGAAACATTAAGTGATCCGATGGCACCGGTGATGGGTATGGAAACCTGAGCGTCAGACAAACCCAGCAGTTCGCGGCTGATACCCTTTTCTTCCGATCCCAGGATCATTACCAGCGGCCCGGTCAACCCTGCAGCGCTGACAGTATGTTCAGCCTTTTCAGTGGCAGCCACGGCTTTGAGCCCTGATTCCTTCAGGTAGGTCAGGCACTTTGTCAGGCTCTTTACCCGGCATACCGGGAAGGTGCTGAGGGCTCCTGCTGATGCCTTGACCGCATCAGCAGATATCCTGGCGGAGTTCTTCTCGGGGATGATCACTGCGTGGGCTCCGAAGCAGAGTGCGGACCGCACAATTGCTCCGAAGTTTCGCACGTCACTGACGCCGTCGAGCATCAGCAGGAGCGGTTCACCACCCTCTTCAAAGATCCGCGGCAGGATATTCTCAATGTTCTGGAATTCTATTGCCGACAGCCATGCTATCACCCCCTGGTGGTTCTTGCGGGTGATATAGTCAAGCTTCTCCTGCGGTACTACCTGCCACGGTACTGCAAACTCGTTCACCACCTGCATCAGCTCATGGTACTGTCCGCCGCGGAGTCCCTGACGGACCAGCACACGGTCTATCTGCCTGCCGCCCCTGATGGCTTCCATGACAGGGTGCATCCCGAAAATGAATTCCTTTTCGCTGTGTATCATTGAAGTTTCTGTAATTTGTGTTGCCTGCAAATCCTTTCGCCCGGCGTCATCGCATTATCCGGCGTTTCATTGCAATTCCTGAGGATTATCAAGCCTGAACACCTTCCCTTCGCGCCACCGCGCAACAGCTATATCCCAGTAGCTGACCGGTGTCCCGGCTCGGTTCAGAACAAAATCATTGTCTGAAAAAAGGCTCTTCTGCTTGCGGAAATTAAACCAGAGGTACTGGTCCTCATACGTATAACGTGATCCCCAGCGGCTTTTGACGGGCGGTTTCTTGTAACCCCAGCTCTCTCCCTCGGCGTTCTTGTAGACCTTGTCAGGGGGACCGTACATTATGTAGATCATGCCCCTGTCAGTGAGCCATCCGGCTTTGTAGGAGGTGAAGTAATAATTCGAGAAGAGCGTGCGGTTATAGTAAATCCTGATCAGTTCCTTCGATCTCTCAATGCTTCCTGTACGTTCAAGCCAGAAGTTATCGAGTGCCAGCTTAGGTTTTTCTGAGGTAAGCAACTCCTCCATTTCCTGGGGAGTGGCGATATAAGCAAGCGGAGCTATCATTGTCTCCGGACGGGTCATGGTGGGGTGGTCAGGACCGAAGTTACAGAGGACGAGACCCTCACGGATGAGACTGTCAACGGAGATCATGTATATGCCCTGGTTGGGGAACATGATAGGGAGGGTGTCTGACCAGGCCAGGGGTATTATCACTTCAGGTTCCGGAGCCACAGTCACCTCCGGAAGGATGGTAGTCGGAGACGGGGGGATTTCAGTTACAGCTTTGTAATAGAAGAACCAGAGAGTGTCAGGTTGAAGCGACGGTGCGAGCACATTGATGTACTGGTCAGCCTTCACCACACGGCTGAATACCTCGTTGTTAGTGAAATGGTCACGAATTTTGTAGTTGAGCGCGCTGTACCTGCCTGTCCTTTCGAAATCTATGAACAACTGCTGGGTGCGCTGCCTGATGAGATCAATGATTTTAATCTCAGCAGTATATGAGCTGCCGTCATTTGCAGACAAAGGGGTGCGGAACACATATTCGCCGCCTGTATCCTCCCGTTTGATGTCATACTTATAAGTCGATGTATCAGCCAGCACTCCGCCAAGTGTATTGTCATACAGCCTCACAGAAAGAAGGATCGAAGCCATCGGCACTCCCTCCGGATTGGCCTCGTTGAAATAAAGTTCACCCCTGCGTATACCGATGTTCAGAACAGATGTCTCCGCATCTTCATTGTAGACTGTTATTCTGGGCGTGTAAATGCTTCTTGTGGGGTTGTATATATATGACATGTCCTTTGTGTCGGTGACGTTCTGTGTCACGGCACAAGATGCCATCAGCACAGCGACTGTCACGATCACTGCAAGCGCGGCATTTTTATATGTGAGACGCATTGTCATGGTATAAAGGTAATAAAGATTTCATTGCCCGTTCTCTTTCCATCTCATTCTCAGGCGGCATAGCTCGGTGCCGTCGCTCTCACGGGTGACAGAGTGAATGAATGCATTCTCTTCTCCTTCGCAGGAGGCGGTCAGGATGTTTATCATCTCGTCCTGATGCCCTTCAAGGAGATAGTTCACCTCGATGGTGTCAGGTGTATGAAGGCTGATGAATTCATGGTCATAGCAGTTCACTGCCCAGTGCACATACCTGGCGTTGTTCACGTGCCTGTTGACGTCGATATCGTCAAGCTTGACCTTCAGCCTTGTCAGGCGATGGTCTCCCCGGGGCAGTGATGGCACCTTGCGTGCGTTGGAATCAAGGGCCCTGGCCTCGGGAAACATGAGGTTCAGGTTTGAGAGCGCCTTGTCAGGGCGCTGTGCCTTACGTGTGTCGTAATCGACTATCACCCATGAGGATGAGGCTCCGGCGATTCTCCTGCCAGCGTCATCATACATCTCGAGGTCACGCAGGGCGAAGATTGTTTCTGTGCCACGCGGCCATGTCCGGAGGGTGACCTCGTCCCAGGCCACCGGGAGGCGTTCTATTTTCACCATCATGCGCGAAAGAGCCCAGAAGTACCCTCCTGATGACATCAGGTCATCGCGGCCCCAGCCGAGCTCTGCGGCATGGCGACCTGCCAGGTCCTCGAAGAAGCTGAAGAGTGCGCCGGGACTGAGCCGTCCGGTGAGGTCGGTGTTGAAGATATTGACCGGGTATTTCCTTTCAAACAGTATCATTGCAGTTCATATATTCCGCCTGGAAGCTCTCCAGTTCTATGTGGGCATTTTCCCACTGTTCCATCAGGGCTTCAAGCCTTTTTTTCTTCTCATCATAGGAGCTGTAGAACGCCGGGTCACTTATCACTGCTGGGTCACCGGCGGCGAGGCGTCCATCCATTTCAGCTATTTCATTCTCAGTAGCCGTTATCTGAGCTTCAGCCTCTGTGACCTGTTTCTGCAGGCGACGATACACACGCTCAGTCTCCTTCTTCTCCGTGTAGGACATGCCTGGCCTTGCAATAGCGGATCCTGCCCTGGTTCCTTCTCCTGCCTTCCCTGCAGCGCCTGTATTTCCTGTAGCGCCTGTATTACCCGCGGTGCCTGCCTGTGCCGCTGACGGCGTACTCTTCCTGTCGCCCTGGCTGCCCTTTGCCGTTGATGGTATACTCTTCCCTGAACCTGAACTCCCTTTCACTGCCGCCGGGTTCTTCCTCTCCAGCTCTCTCAGCGACTCTATCTTCCTGGCTCTGAGGAACTCGGCTATACCTCCGAGGTGCGTTCTGATCTTCCTGTGGCGAAACTCGTACACTTTCTCAACCAACCCGTCAAGAAAATCCCTGTCGTGAGAGACCACAATTAATGTGCCATCAAATTTGATCAGGGCTTTCTTCAGGATCTCCTTTGAACGGATGTCGAGGTGGTTGGTGGGCTCGTCGAGGAGAAGAAGGTTATATGGCTCCAGCAGAAGTTGTACTATGGCCAGTCTCGACCGCTCGCCCCCGGACAATACCTTCACTTTCTTGTCGATGTCCTCGCCATGGAAGAGAAAGGCTCCGAGTATATCGCGGAGACGGGTGCGGATGTCACCGACGGCAATCCTGTCTACCGTATCAAAAACGGTCATGTCATCATTGAGCAGCTCATCCTGGTTCTGGGCGAAGTAACCAATGTTGACATTGTGTCCGCGTTTCAGGACTCCCTCGAAATCGATCTGACCGAGGATCATTCTTGCCAGGGTGGTTTTTCCTTCGCCGTTGCGGCCCACGAAAGCTACCTTCTCGCCTCTTTCGATCTTCATTGAGACCCTGTCAAGTACCAGGTGGCTGCCGTAGCGTTTCGAGGCTTCATCTGCCTCCACCACCACCGTTCCCGATCGTGGGGCGGGGGAGAAGCGGATGTTCATCGCGGAGGTGTCCTCGTCTTCTATCTCGATACGCTCCAGCTTCTTAAGCTGTTTGATCTTGCTCTGCACCTGCACCGCTTTGGTGGGTTTGTATCTGAACCGTTCTATGAATCGCTCGGTATCTTCGATCATCTTCTGCTGGTTGCGGTAGGCGGCAGTCTGCTGTTCGCGACGCTCGCGGCGAAGCACGGTATATTTTGTATAGGGGACCCGGTAGTCGTAGATCTTCCCGAGGCTTATCTCTATTGTGCGGTGGGTGACGTTGTCAAGAAATGTACGGTCATGTGATACCAGCACCACCGCTCCCGGATAGGTCTCAAGGAACCCCTCAAGCCACAGAATTGATTCGATATCAAGATGGTTGGTGGGCTCATCGAGAAGAATCAGGTCAGGCTTGCGCAGGAGGATTTTTGCCAGCTCCACGCGCATGCGCCAGCCGCCGCTTAACTCACGGGTAGGTCGATTGAACTCCTTTGCACTGAAACCGAGGCCATTGAGAGTCTGCCCTGTAAGAGCCACGTAATCGCTTCCTCCGAGGATGCTGTGCCGTTCGCCGGCTGTATGCATGCGATCAAGAAGCCGGTGGTAGCTGTCGGTTTCATAGTCGGTTCGTTCGGCTATCTCGCGGGTCATTTCGGTGATCTCCCGTTCGAGGCTCCTTAGTTCGGCGAATGCTGTTAGAGCCTCCTCGAGGACGGTGGTGGTGTCAGACACTTTCATCTGCTGCTCGAGGTAACCGACAGTCAGTTCGCGTGGCCGCTCAACGGAGCCGGAGGTGGGCTCCTGGAGGCCGGCAATGATCTTCATCAGCGTCGATTTGCCGGCACCGTTCCTGCCTGTCAGGCCAATGCGCTCCTGCCTGGTAATGAGGAATGAGACCTCATCCAGTAGGACGAAGCTGCCGAAGAGCAGTGATACGTTGTTTACGGAGACCATCTGGCCGGATATATAAAACCGCAAATATATGCAAAATCATCCGGATGGGGGCAGGGGCGGATGGGGGTGGTGTTATACAATGCTGAATGGGCTACGCCCAATAAATTCCCCGTAGGGGATGAAGATTTGTATATGCACCCCACCATTGTATCATTGCCTGTAGGGCATTAAGCATTGTAATCAGCATGCCTTACCCCAAACAACCCAGGATACTCCATCTCACATTTTTCCGTTAATATTGCAGATAATACTGAAAGTCATGAAAAGCAAACCAACTCTCCGCTCTTTGCTGCTGCTCACATTGCCGCTGCTGATGATGCAGTCGTGCCGCAAGGATGATCCGGTAGACCCGTTCGCAGACAATACATACCTTGTCTCGAGCGAGGTTGAGATGATGAGAACGAAGGAGAATATCATCAGTGTCCTGACGCTGGCTGCCACCCAATACCAGGCTGCTGCAGAAATCATCCCCGACGTTGTAAGCGGGGTTAATGTTTACTCCGTCACCTACAACACTGAGTTCAAGGGAGCGCCTGTGGTTGCATCAGGACTGATCTGTACCCCGACTGCTCCCGGCACCTACCCGATTCTCTCGTTCCAGAACGGCACCAACACACTGCACTCTGCGGCTCCTACAGCTGATCCGCAGAATCTTGGCTACCAGATGATTGAGTACATAGCGTCAGCTGGTTATGTTGTTATATTACCGGATTACCTCGGATTCGGTGCATCCAGTTCCTTGGTGCATCCATACCTGCACAAGGAGTCGACTGTGCAGAGCGTGCTTGACATGCTTCGGGCCGTGGCCGAGTTCGATGAAGATGTTGCAAAAGATATCTCGGTCACCACCGACTGCTACCTGCTGGGATATTCCCAGGGGGGCTGGGCAACAATGGCATTGCTCCGGGCATTAGATGAGGACTATTCGTCAGAATTTACAGTGAAAGCCGCATCATGCGGGGCCGGGCCATATGACCTGAGATACTTCAACACTGCAGTGACCGGACTGACAGAGTATCCCATGCCGGTATTCCTCGGATACATAGCCAATGCCTACACAACCTATGATCTTTATCCCAATGAACTGACCGATATGTTCAACAGTCAGTATGCGTCAGCAATACCCGGTCTCTACGACGGCAAACACTCATCTGAACTGATAAACAGCCAGCTTACCACAAGCATATCAGGACTATTCACTGCTGAGTATCTCTCTGGCGCCGAGAGCGATCAGAAGTACCTGGGTGTTCGTAATGCGCTGAGCGACAATAGCATTTATGGATGGGATTGCGATGTGCCGCTCCTCCTGATGCACGGCACAGCTGATAGTTATGTTATGCCTGCAATCTCACAGAGTCAGTACGATATGATGATTGGTTCGGGTACGAGTCCGCTTACCTGCTTTTATGTAACGCTGAACGGGCTGGATCATTCACAGGCTTCGGTGCCGGCATTGCTTGCAGGATATGAGTTTTTCAAGACATACAGGTAGAAAAGGGTGGGAAGAAAGAAACAGTTGCCCATACTAAGGGGCGTCACGATTACGGATATAGGCTCAGAAGGCAACGCTATCGCGAAGGTCGATGACATGGTGCTCTTCGTGCCGGGAATGGTTCCCGGCGATGTGGTTGATGTCCGTGTCACAAAAAAGAAGAAGAGGTACATGGAAGGGGTTGCGCTGGAGGTTATTACCCCTTCGCCCGGCAGGGCAGAACCGCCATGCAGGCATTTCGGGGTGTGTGGAGGATGCCGTTGGCAGCATCTTCCGTATGACCGGCAGCTTTTTTACAAGGCGAAACAGGTGACAGACAACCTGACGCGGATTGGGCATATTAATATCGGGCAGGTTGACCCGATCCTTGGTTCTGAGAAGATTTACGGCTACCGGAACAAGCTTGAATTCACTTTTTCCAAGAGGCGATGGATGACACGGGAGGAGATCGGGACAGAGGCAGTAGTGACTGAGCCTGCCCTTGGATTTCACATCCCGGGAATCTTTGACAAGGTGCTTGACATCAAAGAATGCCTCCTGATGTCAGAGCCGGCAGATACTATCCGTAATGAGGTCAGAAAATACGCGCTCGAGAAGCGGCTGCCCTTCTATGATTTCAGGGAACACAGCGGATTCCTCCGCAACATGATCGTCAGGAAATCCTCAACAGGTGAGGTTATGGTCGTCCTCGTGACAACCGATGCCTTACCCGGTGAGCGGGACCTGCTGCTTGGGTTCCTGACCGAAAGGTTCCCGGAAATCACTTCGCTGTATAGCATAATAAATACCAAGAGGAACGATAGTATCTCCGACCTGCAGCCGGTTCATATGGCCGGAAGCATGTTCATCACAGAGGTGATGGACGGACTTCGATTCAGGGTTGGCCCGAAGTCGTTTTACCAGACAAACAGCGGCCAGGCGGTGAGGTTGTACGGGATTGTGAAAGAGTTCGCGCAGTTGACCGGCAGGGAGAATGTTTATGACCTGTATACCGGTACCGGCACTATCGCGTGTTACCTGGCATCGCAGGCTGCGGGGGTGACGGGGATAGAGTATATTGAGGAGGCGGTGGCTGACGCCCGGGTCAACGCTGTTGAGAACGGAATTTCGAACGCCTTTTTCATTGCGGGCGACATAAAGGATACCCTTACTGATGAGCTTTTCCTCAGGCGCGGGAAGCCTGATGTTATAATCACTGATCCGCCACGGGCCGGCATGCACGCCGATGTGGTAAACGCTATGCTGCGCTCGGGCGCTGACAGGATAGTGTATGTCAGCTGTAATCCGGCCACCCAGGCACGCGACATCGGGATCCTTTCAGCAGTGTACGATGTGGCGCGCATCACCCCGGTCGATATGTTCCCGCATACCTTCCATGTGGAGAATGTGGCGCTGCTGGTGAAAAATGCCCGGACTGGTTAAGTCAGAATAATGTAAACAGTCATGAGTTTAAAAGAGAATCAGAATTTTGTAAAGTATCCAATGTTTTTATATTTTTGCCCCTCTGTTGAAAACCGGGCAGATTACATTTACCGGTGAACAACAAGACAAAATAGTGTTTTTTGGAGCGATGGGTGAGAGGCTTAAACCAGCAGTTTGCTAAACTGCCGTACGGGTAACCGTACCGGGGGTTCGAATCCCCCTCTCTCCGCTGAAGTCAAAGCAGGCCGGGATACAGATAGTAACCGGCCTTTTTTTTTTGAGCTGGCCCGGATGAGCCAACACATAAATGCTGACCATGATATCAGGAAGACATGCGGGTATTCAAGTCCTCCCCGGGCAACCATTGACAATGCCCTTGATGAATTCCTATATTTGCATTAATACTGTCTGGAAGGGGGAGTGCTAATGACCGGTTCTGATGAAAAGGATGCTCTCTTCCATATTCAGCGGACTGTACAGTCTCGAAACCAGGAGTTTCCTCCTGTTCTTCCTCCTCTGCAAATACCGGTTCCGCCATTTCACAGAGCCGGAGATCAGCCGGTACCAGGCCAGACAGATCCGCCAGATCACAAAATACGCTATCAGACATTCGCAGTTTTTCCACAATCACTACAAGGACTGTGACCTGACCGATTTCACAAATCTCCCCACTGTCAACAAGAAAATCATGATGGACAACCTGACTGACTACAATACAGTCGGATTGACCCGGGAGGAGATAATAAACTTTTGCCTGGAAGTTGAGAAATCGAGGGACTTTTCCCGCCGACTGAACGGACTGAATGTTGGCATGTCGTCCGGCACCAGCGGCAACAAGGGAGTGGAGATCCTGACAAGGCGCGAGGAGATGTACATGAAGGCGGCCCTGTTTGCCCGTTTTCATTTCCCGAGGAAGGAGAAGCTGAACCTCGCATTTATCCTCAGGGTGAGCTCCCCTGCTTTCAACCTGAATATTCTGGGCCACAGGATGACTTACATAAGCCAGTTGGATTCGACGGAGGAGGTGAATGATCAGTTGCAGCGGCTTCAGCCGAACGTCATCTCGGCACCGCCATCGATGCTTAAGATAATCGCCAGGGAAGTCGAAGCCGGAAGACTTTCGGTCTCGCCGGAGCGGGTAGTCTCCTATGCGGAGATCCTTTATCCCGACGTGAAAAAGTACCTGTCCGACGTGCTTCACTGCCCGGTACATGAGATCTACAAATGCACCGAGGCGCCGATGGCAATCACGTGCAAATACGGCAACCTGCATATCAATGAGGACCTGGTAATGGTTGAGACGTTTAATAACGACGGATCGGAGACCAGTTCCGGACAGCCATGCAACAGGCTGATAGTCACCGATCTCCACAAAAAATCACAACCCATTATCCGCTATGAGCTTAATGATATCATTACCATAAGTCCTGAAAAATGCCGGTGCGGTTCGAATTTCAGGGTCATTCAATCCATCCAGGGCAGGGCCGATGATCTTTTCTGGGCCAGGACCACAGAGAGCAACAAATGGCAACCCATTTTCCCGGATTATATAAGCAGGGCGATAATATCATCGTCGGAGGAGATTGATGAGTACCAGGCCACACAGGACTCCCCGGAACATGTACTGGTGAGGATAAAACTGAAGGATGATGCGAATCCTGAAGAATTTGACAGGGGCGTAATAGCAGAGTCGGTTAAGGATGTTTTTTCAAAGTACAAATGCAATCTGCCTGAGGTATCGGTTGAATTCGGAAGCCCGGAATCCGGCAAAAATTCAGGAAAGCTTGTCAGAATCAGAAGGAGATTTGAGGTTAATGAGTAATATGATTACATCAGAAGGTTCAATCATTGATCCGGCAGTATGGATGGAATTCGCAGAAATCCCGGATTCGGCCTGTGATCCTGGTGAGAGGGGAAGGATTGACTTCCTCAGCTCAGATAAACTTTCCAGAATAAAAAAGGAATCAGACAACAATGAATGACCTGGCGGGAAATAAAAGGATCGAGTCGCTCGATGTGCTGAGGGGACTCGCGCTGATACTGATCATTTTCTTTCATTCATCGATCTATAATTTTGCCAATATCCATAAAATCGATTTTGAAGACCCTCCGCTACTTATTATTATAATGAGTTTCATGGCTCTCTGGGGAGGAATTTTCATCATTTACTCCATGGTTGTTAATACAATTATGTTGTCGCGAAGGAGCGAAGAGAGACTGATATTCAAACCTTTCCTGTATGTTATGATTGCCGGGCTGATCTATGTAATCATCCATTATCTGCTAAACATTTTCCTTGGCCGGTGGAATATCGATTTCATCAACAACATGCCTGATCTGACGGTTGTGGCCGCTTCACTGAGGGATTCGAAGCTGGAGTTCCCTGGTTATACCAAATATTTCGAGGGATCATCGCTGTCCACCATCGCCTTCAACCTGATTCTGCTTACCCCGGTCTTATTCCTGCTGTTGAAACATATCAGGAAGGAAAGAACCCAATACCTGCTCCTGGGTCTCTCCATAGCGCTTATAATGATCCTCTCCTTTGCCAGGATCTCGATTTTTCCTTCGTTTGAACGGGCTGTTGAATCGCGTCACTTTCTGGCAGCAACCTTTTTCAGTTTTACCATAGCCAATCCATATCCGCTTCTGCCTTATTCGGCCTATGGCCTTACCGGCATGATGATCGGGCTCATGGCATATCATGGCAGGAGGAGGTTGCTGAAACTTTATGCGTTGCCACTGGGTACGCTGTTCTGTGTCTATGGACTGGCCGGAATGACAGAGTTTGACAAGTCAATCTCAAGGCCAGATTTTTTCTGGTATTTCAAGACAAATTTTGAACTGGGGTTCTTCATTTTGCTAATTGTAACCGCACTGCTGACGCAGGAGAAGAATAATCGGCTGCTGACCCGCATGGCACTCCTGAAGTGGTTCAGCAGGGTCAGCCTGACGATATACCTTCTGGAAACAACAACATCGGAGCTGTTCAGGGTGCTCTGGTTTCACGTTGTCCCCGGTTGGGATCAGACCATCAACGGGTGCCTCCTCTTTGGCGGGATGAATGTGTTGTTGTGGAGTATAATATTATTCTTCTGGCAAAAAGCAGGATTCCTGTGCAGCCTCGAATATTTCTGGGTGAAGATGTTCGGGAGGCTCGGGAAGCAATCGACAAAGATGGATTTCATCCGATAGATTTTTTATTGGTACAGGCCGGAAAATTCCGCAAATCGTGTGACCCGGAGAATGTCCTTCAAATCATGCATGACGGGGCAGAC
>DHUL01000041.1:0-4620 GCA_002409145.1 Bacteroidales bacterium UBA5235 | reverse complement strand
ATGACGGGGCAGACCCTGCAAATCGTGTATGCCTGAGAAGGACACAGGGCCTTTTGATTCTAAATTCTGATAAGAGCTATCGGGCACATAAGCTTTCTGTGCAGTTACGAAGGTGCGGAGAGTGAGCGGCCGGGGTGCCGGCAATACAGCTCCGCCAAAGAGAATGTGAATATCGGTAGCCTCAATCCCTGCCGTAAAACATCAATTTCGTCCTGCCACCAGCCCCCTTATACCATAAAAGTCCCCTTCAACACCCCTTAACCAACAGAGCAAGAGCTTCGCCCTGCAGGCGGAAACCCCCAGCCAGGGCCATCCCGGGAAATCCGCCAAGCCGAGATTAAATTTCCATTAAAAAAAACTGCCGGAGATTAAAACCGGATTAAAATTATTATATAAATTTGCATCGGTTTAGTGATACAAAACCGGAGACATTCTTAAAAATTACAACAGAACCAAATTTTAAACAGAAATGAAAAACAAACTTTTCTTAGCAATCGCTACTGTTGCTGTAGCTGCCCTGATGGCAAGCTGCGCAAAAGTTCCCCAGGAAGCTCTTGATGCTGCAAAAGCTGCTCTTGACTCAGCAAAAACCGTCCAGACTGACGTTTACTTCCCCGCAGAATTCGCTGCTCTGAATGACTCACTCACCGTCATGCTCCAGAACATCGAGACCCAGAAGTCAAAGACAGGCAAGGATTTCAAAGCTATCAAGGTTGCTGCAGAAGGTATTGCTCTCAAAGCAGCTGAACTGTCAGGCAATGTAGAAGCAAAGAAAGCTGAAGTTAAGGCTGAAGCCGAAACTCTGCTTACCGGCGCCAAAACCCTCCTCGATGAGGCTAAGGCTCTCCTTCTCAAAGCTCCTAAAGGCAAGGAAGGCAAAGCAGTTGTAGAAGAAATGAAGAACGAACTGACCGTCCTCGAGACCTCTCTCACCGACGCTCAGACCCTCTTCGACGGCGGCACCAACTACATGGAAGTTGTTGACAAGGTAAAAGCTTCTACCGAAGGCATCAACGGCATCATCGCCGAGCTGAAGGCTGCAATGGAAAAAGCCGGTATCAAAATCTAAGGATACCGCTGAACTAATAAAAGGATCCCCGGGCCTCGTCCCGGGGATTTTTTTAACTTCGCGCCCATGAAAAGAGGATCCCTGACAAACATTATAGTCTATGCTATCGTCGGCGTCGTGCTGACCATCATCGGAGTGTTGGTTTTTCGGGCCCTTGTGCCCGAGCCTCCGCTGCCGGAGGTGGAGCAGGCACGCGCCGCCATCGCCAGGGCCAGGGATCTGCAGTCGGAGATCTATTCACCAAAGCTTTTCCGCGAGGCGAAAAATAACTATGACTCTGCTATGGCCATCTGGCAAAGCGAAAACGACCGCTTCATTCTGACGCGCGATTACGATCGGGTCATACGCTTCGCGGAGATAGCTGAGAAGAAGGCCGAAGAAGCTCAGCGAAATACGATCTCACGATCGCAGAGCCTCAAGAGTACCCTTGAGAGCGAAATCGCACGCCTCAACAATGAGATAGCAGCGTTCGAGAAAATCTTTCTATCTATGCCGCTCCCCCAGGATGTCAAGAAGAAACACGCCCGCGGCAAACTCCTCATCAAGGAGGCTGGGATCGACTTCAAGAAAGAGCGTTACGTCGACGGAAATGTCAAGATCACCGAGGCAAACGAGTATATATCAGGTACATACAATTTGGCCAGAAAAAATCTCGAGGAGTACTTCAAAAACTCTGACAACTGGAGGGACTGGGCTGATGAGACTGTTGCCGAGAGCAAAAGGAGCGGATCATACGCAATTCTTGTGGAAAAGATACCGGCACAGCTTCATCTGTACCAGGGTGGCAAAAAGAAATATACCTTTGAGGCAGAATTTGGCAGCAACTGGCTGGGAGACAAAAAGAGCAGGGGAGACATGGCTACCCCGGAAGGTAAATATACTGTGACGAAGAAGCTGTCAGGAAGCTCGACGAAGTATCATATGGCCTTGTTGATCAACTATCCGAACAAGACTGATGTGCAGGAATTCAACGAGAGGATAAGGAACGGGCAGCTTCCGGCCGACGCCAGCATCGGCGACCTGATTGAGATCCACGGCGATGGGGGCAAGGGAGGGCACTGGACTCAGGGATGTGTTGCACTGAAAAACTCTGATATGGACATCTTGTTTAAATATGTCTCAAGGGGAACCCCGGTAACAATCATCGGATCGACACTGACCCTTGAAGAGTTCTTCAATTCGAGAGAGCAATGAACACGGAAGATCAGAATGAAAATTTAGCCGGAGAAGGTACACCAGGTAATGAACCTCCTGAGAGTCCGGCTTCTCGCGATATGGACTCCGGCAATATGGAGCCGGGTAAAGCACAACCGGGCAGCAAATCACAATTCAACAAATATCTGAACCTGGCAGTTGGTTTTGTGAAATCCCACCGCTGGGCAAGGGTAACCCTGACATCTGCAGTTATACTTTTGCTACTGCTGTTAATTTTATCGGTTCCGGTTTACCTCGCACCTGCGATGCAGCATTCATGGGGGAAGAGCCGTGCCGAGTGCAGGCCCGATTCGTCACTGCTTGAAAACAGGGCAATCAGGCGGCAGATATCCGCCACACGGAACGAGATCACCCGTCTTGAAAGAAGACTCGCTTCATTTGTTCCGACACAGACTTACCTTGTGATCAATACTGTTGACAACCGGTTCTCTCTTTACAGGAACAGGAAGCTCATTCGCGAAGGATACTGCTCATCAGGCAGTTACACGCTCCTTAAGACAGAGGAGGGCGATAAGGAGTGGATATTCAAGACTCCCAGGGGCAGGTTGAGCATACAGGGCAAGATTACCCACCCGGTATGGCGGAAGCCTGACTGGGCGTTTGTCGAGGAGGGGCTGCCAATACCGGGCCCCAGTGATCCGTCGAGGTATGAGTTCGGAGTACTGGGCAAGTATGCCATGAGTCTCGGTGACGGGTACCTGATCCACGGGACTTTATACCAGAGGCAGCTCGGGATGCCTGTAACGCACGGATGCATAAGACTTGGCGATGAGGACCTTGATGCGGTATTCAACTCCCTGAATGTAGGATCAAGAGTTTACATTTACTGACAAGAACTGAAGCGATGAACCGGGAAAGAAAAATCTGGCTGATAATTGCCGCTTCGGTGCTGGCAATTTTCATCATCTATTATCTGGTGATGGCGGTTTTGGCCGTCAATCGTACAGTAAACGAATTTGACAATGCATATTTCGCCTCGCTGGAGCAGAAGGAGGGAGACACTATAAACCTGTGTGCCATCCCGGGATATATTGATATGATCCGTGATAAAGCCTTCCTGAGCTCGCAGGTGAGGCTGGCGGAGTCGGACTCCGTAGGATTGCTGATCAACGTTCGCGACAGCGTCATACAGCTTCTTATTAAGGGACTGCCGGTGCGGACAGTGGCTATTGACAAGTATGATGTCTCGCCATTTTTCCACAGGGCAAACCAGGAGGCTATTTACAGCATGCTCTCTGCTCCCCTGACAATAACCGGCATGCAGGCTACCTTCATGAAGGATCCGGTGAGTGTGAAGATTGCCCCTAAGGATACATCCCAGGCGGTTGAAAGTGTAAAGCCTGATACCACTGATTTTGAGGCGGTATTTTACACGTTGGATACTGGCCGTAATATTCGTTTCTTCTTTGAGCAGCAGGAAGATACGGTAGTGGCTGACCGCCGTGCGAGATTCTTTTTTGACCTTAAGGGCAGGGCAAAGGATGCTTCAGTAACAATGAGGTCTGTCACCCGGCTGAAGACGCCACCTTATGTACCGTATATTAAGATCTGGATCCCCAAAGCCGAGGCGAAGATCATTTACCGGGCTATTCCGCGGGAGGGGATGATTGTTCTGACGCAATAATTTCCGACCGGGGGATGATTCTGTTGATGCAGTAATTTCCGGGTGACGGGATGATTGTTCTGATACAATAGTTTTTTGCGCGAACTATATTCAAAAAAATATTACTTTTGCACGACAAAATTCCGGTCTGTAGCTCAGATGGTAGAGCAGCTGACTCTTAATCAGCGGGTCCAGGGTTCGAGTCCCTGCAGACCGACAAGGAGGCATGGTAATGAACAAATATTAAATATCTTGCGCTTTTTAAAACCACTTTGAGTACGGGATTAGTACCGATGCTGTATAGTACTAATAGCCTACTCGAAATGTAAAATTTACAAATTTCTGGACCGTCTGACTATTGACGGTTTTTTTGTATAAACCAACTCCGCCATGTTAGCATATAAACCTTCTGACAGAGTTGGTTCTCTTTTTTTACATTCTACATTCATCCTGCAACGAGTAGTATGACCCGTCACCATTCTTATTTGGAATGTAGATTGAATCATCGTTTCTGAAAAATGAATGTGTAGAGTTATAGGTGTTTCTCAACTCGGCAAGGCGGTCTTCTGAATAAGGCTCTGAACAAATTTGATATTTATCAAACTCTAAATTGATTGAGAAGAAATTAATTTGCATTGTCAAAATTTGCAGTTAACTGTTTATTATATAACCAATAATGTACTGTTAATAGTGAATACCTAATAGATTATTCTATCTCAAAATAAGAAAAACC
>DHUL01000049.1:19538-48967 GCA_002409145.1 Bacteroidales bacterium UBA5235 | reverse complement strand
TGACCCCTTCCTTACCAAGGAAGTGCTCTACCCCTGAGCTACATCGGCATGTTGAGCGGGAGACGGAATTCGAATCCGCGGCCCTTAGCTTGGAAGGCTAATGCTCTACCAACTGAGCTACTCCCGCTTATTTAGTTAACCGGTGGTCCCTCTCTTTTCCGTTTCCACCGGAATAAGGGACAATGCACTGTAAGAGTGGGGAGAGCAGGATTCGAACCTACGAAGTCTTCAGACAACAGATTTACAGTCTGCCCCAGTTGGCCACTTTGGTATCTCCCCGTCTTTACAGAGCATGCCTGGTTAGACATACATGCCTGTCATACAATGAGCCGATGAAGGGATTCGAACCCTTGACCTGCAGATTACAAATCAGCTGCTCTGGCCAACTGAGCTACATCGGCATTTGAAAGAACGACCGATTTCTGAGAAATTACCCTCAAAAATCGGTTTGCAAATGTAGAAATTAAAATTTCAAATCTCAAATTTATCAGAAGTTTTTTTGATGCAGAGGGATTACTCCCCCCGCATCTTTCCCTTCTGTTTGACTATCTGCTTCTTAAGAGCGTCAACCACAAGATCGGTTGACTCTTCGAACGTTTTGCTCTGTTTGCGGGCAAAAAGCGGGCCCCTGGGATACTCCACCTTGATTTCCGTAATCTTGTTCTCCCTCTCATCATCTTTATCTAACCTCAGAAACACCTCGGCGCTGACAATGTCATCACTTAATTGAGAAAGCTTGTTAACCTTTTGGGTAACAAAGTCAATCAGTTTTTTGTCTGCATCAAACCTGAGCGAATGGATCTGAATGTTCATGGCAGTACCTCCTGTTAAGTTATTGATTATGCTCTTGGATGAGCCTGTTTATAGATTTTTTTCAGTTGTTCAAATGTATTGTGTGTGTATACCTGCGTGGCTGAGAGACTGGCATGGCCCAGAAGCTCCTTTATCGAGTTGAGGTCAGCACCATAATTCAGCATATGTGTGGCAAAAGTATGCCTGAGAACATGAGGACTCTTCTTTTCAACAGTGGTAACCATTGCAAGGTATCTCGTCACTATGTTATAAACAGCCCTGTCATACATTTTGTTCCCCCTGTCAGTGACAAAGAACCAGCCTCCGGAGAATCCTTTCTCCTCACGCGCTTCAACGTATGACCAAAGTGATTTTACCATGCCGGCAGCAAGAGGAATTATCCTCTGCTTACCCCTCTTTCCAGTAACCCTGACCTGCCCCGCAGAGAGATCCACATCCGCGTCACGCAGGCCTGTCAGCTCCGACCTCCTCATGCCTGTAAGATACAAAAATTCCACAACAGTCCTGTCACGGATCCCGGAAAAATTATCTCCGAACCTGAACTCGTCAAGCAGCTTCGTGAGAGCATCCTCGGCAACAAAAACGGGAAGCGGTTTCGGCTTTTTGGGAAGCTTCAGCCCTGCCGTCGGATCTATGGTTATGAGCTCATGCCTGCGCATATAACGGAAGAGAGTCCTTAATGCTGACATCTTCCTGTGAACCGTGCCGGCCGAAGCGCCACCTTCAAGAAGCGATACCATCCAGCCACGCACATCAGCATGGGTTACAGAAACAAGTTCAGCCTCCGGGCGGACCTCCTCCAGCCAGCCCATAAACTGATTCAGATCATTTTTATAAGAAGTTACAGTGTGCCGTGAATAACGCTTCTCGGTACTTATGAATTGAAGGAACGATTCCTTTGTATTCATGAAAGGAACCTTTTGGTTTTGTTTTTTTGTCTCAGCTTCGGCCTGGTGGAATTTTACTCTTCCTCGCGCTGCAGCTGCTGAACATAGACGGCCTTCTTTATCTCATCCCTGCGGCGGACCGAGGGTTTGACGTAGGCCTGACGCGACCTGAGCTCACGGATAACTCCAGTCTTCTCAAATTTCCTCTTGAATTTCTTGAGAGCCCTGTCTATGTTCTCGCCTTCTTTTACCGGTACAATTATCATAATTGAACTTTAAATTTAAATCGAGCCGCAAAATTAATATCTCCGGAAATCATTTCAAAACTTTTGAGCAAATAAATTCATAATCGGTTCCTGTAACGCCCGGGCCAGGTCTCACATACGGGGCTATTCGCGCGGCCTGATCCGGGGTGATGACACCGCTGCTGACCATCCTTCCAAGTGTGACAGGCGATCCTGTAACCGACCTGTATGTGGTTATCTTCCTCGCAGTCTCGTATCCCAGGTAGGGATGGCGGGCGAGGTCATTGTAGGTGGCGCTGTCAAGAACCAGCGGCCTCACATCTTCAAATGTCATGATTATGCGCTCAGCTGCCAGCATGGCTACCGAACTGTCGAGACCGTATACTTCCGCCAGCTGCCATTTATCAACAAATCCGCCAAGGAGGCTCCGGTATTTTATTATTCTTTCTGCCAGTACCGGCCCGATGCCGGGAAGAGTGACCAGCTCTCCGGCGGTGCACCGGTTAATGTCAAGGCGAACAGCATAGCTCCCGGCAGCACCTGTTGTCAGTTTGTCCCTCCCGTACTCCCGCGGTCCTCCTCCTGCATTTTCTGCATGATCTGCCGATGGTTTTACCACCGGTTCTCGCTCATACCCGATTGACGGGGTCCCCGGATTTTTCCCCTTCGGATATGCCTCATTTCCTCCTGCTCCGTTCCCCGGATTTTTTCTCTCCTGATCTGTCCCTATAATAATATAAGGTATCAGCATTGAAGCTGTGGCTGAATCTATTCCGTAAACCCTCTTCAGGTCTTCAGGCCGCCTGAACCTCGCCCCGCTGCCCCGGTAGTTCATGAGTGTGCGCGCCTGCCTGGCTGACAGGCCAAGCCTCAGAAGGTCATCATGAGTACAGGTGTTGGGATCAAAGCTGAAGAGAACCGGGAGAGTTTTTTCCTTGTCACTGTGGCCGGTTGCTATATCCTGCTCCAATGGCAGCGGAGGAATCTCTGCCGGTACCTCACCCGGCCTCAGGGTTGTAAGGCGCACGAGAACCAGCACCACGACAATCAGCGACAGGACGAACGTTCCACGCCTCTCCCTGCGCTCAAAACCGAACAGCGCTGTGACGGTTTTCCTGAATCGTTTCATAGACTAAGCAGCTAGACGACATGAAAGGTAGGAAAAAGGTGAATATAAGGCAAGAGGCAGTAGGCAATAGTGTTGACATAATCACCCTATAAACTGCAAATTATCAAGTAATTTCACTAATGCCTATTGCCTAATGCCTAATGCCTACTGCCTGCTAGAATGGATACCCGATCCCTATCACCATCGTGATGTCCTGCTTGCGGTCATAGGGACGGTTGAACGGGATCCATTTCGAGCCTTCTGTCTCCTGGGGATCGCGCACCTTCAACCCGAAGTCGGCACGCAGAAGAACGAACTTAAGGTCAAACCGGAGTCCGAGCCCGGTGCCCACGGCTATGTCATCGGTGAATGACCTGAACCGGAATACGCTTCCCGGCCTGCCTTCATCCTCCCTGACAGTCCAGATGTTACCGGCATCAATAAAGGCAGCTCCCTCCAGTATCCAGAACAGCTTGAACCTGTATTCAATGTTGGCCTCCAGCTTCATGTCGGCTGTCTGGTTGATGAATGAGCTCTCCTCCAGTATGTACGATCCTGGTCCGAGTGTTCTCACCATCCAGGCCCTGATATCGTTGGAACCGCCACCGAAGTACTGTTCCTCAAATGGCATGACCACAGAGTTGCCATACGGCCATCCAACTCCTGCGAAAAATCTGTAGGCAATGCTGCTGGCCTCATTGAACCTGTAGTTATAGGTTGCATCCACCTCACCCTTGAGGAACTGGGCAAAGGGCTGGCGGAAAAGATGGTAGCTGCCGTCAGGAGCCAGCTGAGCATTGGCTGTCCGGTAGACGGCATCAAGCAGGTTGCCGGCGACATCCACTCCGACACGTATGTTCCAGAAATCATGTGATTTCTGAATCATCTGGTTGTTGAATACGAAGTCATACCGTCCGCCGACAATCCTGACGTCTCGGAGCGAGTTGGAGAAGTAAGGCATGTCATCAATCATCTCCTGGTATTCGGGATTGATATAATGGAGCTTCACCACGTTCAGTGAGAGCGGGTTCATGCTGAACCTGGAATATTTGTTTCCGGTCCATGAATAGCCCAGCGATATGTTCGCAACCGAACGGGCAAAAACCGGCAATTTCTGGTAGTTATAACCAGCCTGCAGAACAGTTCTGGGGTCCCTGTTCCTCACAAATGATTCCTTTGCCGGGAATGGGATCATGAACTTGGGGATCCTCAGGTTGGCCTCGATCCCGTACTGCTGGGTGTTCGTGAAACCACTGACATCTTCAGTAAGGGTCTCATATGCACCCTTCAGCTTCATGCTGAATACCTCGGCACCCCTTAGCAAGCTCTTGTTCTGATAAATAAGGTTAAGGGCCCCGCCGAGGTTACCGCCGGTATTGGTACCCTCGAGTTCCACAGTGAATGATTGCCGCTCCATCGGGGTGAGTTGAATGATACAGTCGAGCATCCCCTCATCCCTCCTTTCACCGGACATGCTTCCTGCATCAATGAATGAGACATTAACCAGCCTGTGATTCCTGAGATCATTGAGGTGCTTCTGTGTCCTTTCTGTATTGGTGACACTGTAGAGCGACCCCGGTTCAACATATATTGCCTGTGCAAGCACCTCGGGCTTGATCAGGGTACGTCCGGGCGGAGCTACAAAGTGGATACCTCCGTAATATGAGGTATCAAGGCTGCTGAGATACTCATCTCCGCCTGTCAGTGCGATTCGCGGATCGAACTCCGGGTAGACATAAATATCCCTGACACGGTACATTCTGTTGGGACTTGAGACCAGCCTGCCCTGGCTGTCGAGCGTTACTCCCGGAGAAACAACATAATTGACAATCATCTGATGGCTCATAAGTGAGCTGTCGATGCGGTAGAAGATATTCTCGGTCGAAAAAGTATAGAAGCCAATGTCGCGGATAAAGCGTTCCAGTCTCTGGCGCTCTTTTCTGAGGACATCCACATCATATATCATTCCCCTCTCCACGGTACAGTTCACCGTGTCAATCATGATGAGGCTCCTGAGGACTGAATCCTGTACTTCGTACCTTATGTCAGCGATGGTATATGGTCTTCCCGGATTGACCCTGTAGATAACCTTTGCTTCGTTACCTGTTACATTTACCGTATCAGTCACGGTGGCATTGAAAAAGCCTTTCGACCAGAGGTAGCTCTGAATCTGCCCGGCGGATCTCTCTGCGGCAACTTCATCAAGGATCACCGGTTCTTCACCGATCCTCCTCAACCAGCCGTGTGGCCACTTTTCCCTTGTAATGTCCGAAAGATTGAAGAGCCCGAGGTGGAACCGCACCCCGAAAATCTTCTTGTTTGGTTGCTGCCTGATATAGGGTTTCATGGCGCTCCGTGTCACCGTCTCCGGCAACGGTTCACCACCTGAGATGACGGCAAGCTCATTGCTGCTTAGGAGTAAATCTCCCGATGGGACGTATTTTGTGGGATTACATGATGCCGCCGTGAAAATAATGATAGTCAGCAGAAAGAGTTTGGGTCCGGTAATTTTTATATTTGCTCTCAGTTGGATCACTTGCCCGGGAAGAGTGGTGCACACAAATATACCATTATAAACTCTATTTTCAATTAGTGAATTATGCACAGAATGATCACCCGTAACCATGTAAAAATGATACTCTCGCTTCAGAAACGAAAGGTAAGGGAGGACAATTCACTCTTTGTCATTGAAGGCGACAAACTTGTCAGGGAGTATATTCTTGCAGGAAACAGGGTAATGCTTATGGCAGGCAAACCTGAATGGATTGACGGTGAGCCGGAGGCAGTCATTGGCGGGGCCGATGAGGTTGTCACGGTCAACTACGAGGAGTTGAGACGGATCAGCTCGCTCAGAACCCCTCACAACGTACTGGCTGTTGCCCCCATGAGGAAGGCACAGTTCAGCGATGACTCCCTCCGTGGCAGGCTTACCCCGGTGCTGGAGTGCGTGCAGGATCCGGGAAACCTCGGGACAATCATACGCATAGCCGCATGGTTCGGTATGGGCAATATCATATGTTCTCCGGATTCGGTTGACTTTTACAATCCTAAGGTGATCCAGGCAACAATGGGGGCATTCATGCATGTAAACGTATGGTACAGGCCGCTTGAGGAGCTTCTCGGCAGTGCTGCGGGCGATGGCATACCCGTGTACGGCACCACAACTGACGGTGAATCGGTGTACGAGAGTGATCTCGGCACCGAGGGCATCATCCTCTTTGGCAACGAGTCAAAAGGGATTTCCGCCGGATTGCTGCAACATGTCACCAGCCGCATTACCATCCCCGGTCCGTCAAAGCCTGTTGCGGGTCTGGAATCGTTAAACGTCAGCATGGCAGCTGCCATAGTATGTTCGGAATTCTTTAGAAGAGGCAGTAGGCAATAGGCAGTAGGCAGTAGTGAAATTACTGCTAATCATGCAGTTACTATATGCGTTGTCAACACTCTTGCCTATTGCCTAATGCCTTTTGCCTGCTTGCAGCTTGGCTGCAAGCAGCATCCCATCCACTGCTGATGAGACTATTCCCCCGGCATATCCGGCTCCCTCGCCTGCAGGCCACAGACCTTCAATGCCTTCCGCGTTCAGTGTGACCGGATCACGCAAAATCCTTACCGGAGATGAGGTACGTGACTCCACTGCGGCAACAAGCGCTTCACCGGTGAGGAAACCCCTCATCTTCTTCCCGAACTCCAAGAATCCTTCCCTCAACCTTCCGGAAATGTCTGCAGGCATCCATTCATGAAGCGGTGAAGCAGTCAGGCCGGGAAAGTATGATGCATCGGGCAGGGAGGATGAAGCTCTGCCCTCTACAAAGTCGGTCAGTCTCTGCGCCGGTGCCCGTTGTGTCATGCCTCCCTCCTTCCATGCCATCCTCTCCAGGGCTTCCTGGTATGCTGTACCTGCCAGCGGGCCTCTCCCGTAAAGGATGGTATCCTCCTCCCTTATTTCTGTCACTATACCGCTGTTAGCCCACCTGGAGTTGCGGTTTGAGGGAGACATTCCGTTGACCACCACCTCTCCCGGTGCAGTGGCCGAAGGAACCATGAATCCTCCCGGGCACATGCAGAAAGAGTATACACCTCTGCCGGCAACCTGCGTAACAAGGTTGTAGGCTGCTGCCGGCAGGAGATCGCCGCGTGACCTGCCATGGTACTGAATGTGGTCAATCAGCTCCTGGGGATGTTCTACCCTTACGCCCATGGCGAATGGTTTGAAGGCAAGCTTCACCCCTGCCCCGGCAAGCATTGCATGTATGTCACGTGCCGAATGACCTGTGGCAAGTATAAGATCACCTGCCCTGAAGGTTTCGTTGCCGTTGACGGTCACCTCCCGGAATTGCCCGTCACTGACAGAAATTCCTGTTATCCGTTTACTGAAAAGCACCTCTCCACCGGCTTCCCTGATGGTATTTGTTATTGCGGTTATAATTCCGGGCAGTCTGTCTGTTCCCAGGTGAGGATGAGCTTCATACAGAATCGCAGGATCAGCTCCGTGCAGCACCAGCAGTTCAAGCACACGCCGGTTGTCACCTCTCTTTTTTGACCTTGTATAGAGTTTGCCATCGGAAAACGTGCCTGCCCCTCCCTCACCGAAACAGTAGTTTGAGTCCGGGTCAACAATATGCTGTCTGCTTATGATTGCTACGTCCCTCTTACGGTCATGCACCTCCCTTCCCCGCTCCAGGATAACGGGTTTCAGTCCGGCCTCAATGAGCGCAAGTGCAGCAAACAACCCCGCCGGTCCGCAGCCGGCAACAAGTACCTCCCGGGAATGAGAGACATCAGTGATCCTGAACGGTTCTGTCACTTCCGTTTCCTCACCAGGATAAACCAGTTGAACCGTAAGATTGACCCTGATCTCTGGCTGGCGTGCATCAACTGATCGCCTGAGGATGCGTACAGTAAAATCTTTTCTTCCGCTCTTTCTTTCGAGGATCCTCCTCAGTTCCGTCTCATCAAAGGCTACCTGCGGAGACAGCACCATGTTGAGTTCTTCAGGCATGACTACTCAAAATGGAATGAAAGAGACCATATCTGGGATCGCAGTGAACCTATAGAATTTGCATATTCGGCATAATCCGGGGAGGGCTCATGTACCAGGACGTCAGAAAGACCGGTTGACATCTTTGCTTCAATTGTAAGCTTGAAATAAGGAAGATAAAAGTCTATGCCCGCGCCAACCTCATAATAAAAGTCCGGTCTTTTCAGCCTGATATATACAGGCCTGTCAGGATCATATTCCTTCTTTCCGGCAAGGTCATAACGGAAATTAATCCCTGCAAGCAGGTATGGTCTTGAGTTGTTCATCCTCATTCCCTTTGCCTTGAGTGAAACCGGAAATTCCAGAAACGATGACTCAAGTACCTGTGTTTCTCCCCACTTTGCTCCGCTCAGGTCATAGAAATTAATATTTCGCTGTCCAAAGGATACTCCCGGCAGAAACCTTAGGTCAAGATAAGTTGATGGCCTGTAGTCAGTAACAATCTGGATATTTATACCCGGCTTCAGGCTGACAATCTCTGCCCTCAGGTCAGAGTCTGTCTTCATCTTCACCAGGAAATCCATAGTGTTGATACCCATGCTGAAGCCGAAATGGAGAAGCCTGTCGTCATAATTCGAGTCGTTTTTTGGCTTCGCCTTCTGGGCAACCAACAATAATGGCATCAGAAGCAGAAGGAAGATTATGGCAGTTCTTTTATACACTCTTCTGAATGGTCCTGATTAATAAAACGGAGAATTTAGCTTTTATTGTATGGTGCTTCTCAGGACCTGAATCCGGTATAAATGCTTGCTATGCCTCCGGTAAGCCTCTTCTGCGCGACGCCGCTGAATCCGGCCTTCTCAAGCAGTCCGAGAAATCTTTCATTGTCGGGGAATGACATTACCGAATCAGGCAGGTATGAATATGCTGAGCTGTCGCCGGAAACTTTTCTTCCAATGCGCGGCAGAATCCTTCTGAAGTAAAATCCGTATATCTGTCTGAACGGAAACCATGCAGGCCTGGAGAACTCCAGCACCATTATCATTCCACCGGGCCTGACCACGCGGCACATCTCTGTCAGTCCCGCCAGGGTGTTCTCAAAATTGCGCACCCCGAACGCTGACATCACCACATCAAAAGTACCATCGCTGAACCCGATGGCAGAGGCATCGCCCTTCAGCAGCTCTATTCTGTCTCCGGAACCCAGCGTTTCAATCTTTCGGCGGCCCTCCTCCAGCATCCTTGAGCTGATGTCAATGCCCGTAACCTTTTCAGGCTGCAGCCTGAGTGCCTCAATGGCCAGGTCACCCGTACCCGTGGCAACATCAAGGACAGTCTTTGGTTTAGCATACCTCCCGATGAGAGAAACTGCCCTTCTCCTCCAGAACCTGTCAGTGCCGAAGGAAAGAAGATGGTTCAGACGGTCATAATGCTTTGAAATTGAATCAAACATGATCTCAACCTGCTCTGCAGAAGGTCCGCTTTTCCGGGTTGTATCGTGCATCACTATAAAATTCTTTGTCAGGTGCCGGTTTATTTTGCATCACTGCCGGACATTCAGTGGTCTTTGGTATAGGTTTAATCCATCATTTTCCGGACAGGCGGTAAAGATACCCTTAATATTTTTACATTTACCCATCCGAAAAAGTTATGCTATGCAAAAGACAGTACTGATTACTGGTGCGACTTCAGGTATTGGAGAAGCCGCAGCAGGGAAGTTTGCAGAATCATCTGACAGACTGATTATTACAGGAAGAAGAAAAGAGAGACTCGATGAACTTGCTGATCACCTCCGGAGCACTTACGGCACTGAGGTACTTGCTCTCTGCTTCGATGTCAGGGACAGGCTCGAAGTGGAAAAGCATCTCGGCGCCCTTCCTGAGGAATGGAAGAACATTGACATTCTCATAAATAATGCCGGATTGGCAGTAGGTCTGAGCCATATTGACGAGGGAGACACTGATGACTGGGACAGGATGATTGACACCAACGTCAAGGGACTGCTTTACGTTACCCGGGTGATATCGCCCCTGATGGTCAGAAGAGGAACAGGGCACATTTTCAATATCGCATCAATTGCCGGCAAGGAGGTATACGAGAATGGAGCAGTTTACTGTGCCTCCAAGCATGCCGTTGATGCTCTCTCCAGGGCTATGCGGATTGATCTTCTGAAGCATGGCATTAAGGTAACCAACATTGCTCCCGGGATGGTGGAGACTGAGTTCTCCGAGGTCCGTTTCAAGGGAGACACCGAAAGGGCTGCAGCGGTCTATGCCGGCCTTGAACCGCTCACCGGCGATGACATTGCCGGGGTCATCCTCTATTGCGCCAACCTTCCTGACCATGTTTGTATTAATGACCTGGTCATCACGCCAAAAGCACAGGCAAATGCGACCAACACTTTCAGAAAAACCAGATAACCATGAAAAGAAATCTTTTTGCAGCAGTAATGATTGCAGCTCTCATATTCGGAGCATCTGGCAATCTATGCGGAATAGACACATCTGACACACGGATGCTGTCACAACCCGCAGCAAGTCAATCGCACGTTGCATTCATCTACGCGGATGATCTGTGGGTGATGAATGCCGACGGGACAAATCCCCGCCGTCTGACAGTAGATGAGGGGATTGAAGGAGAACCGTGTTTCTCCCCTGACGGGAAGCTGATAGCCTTCAGCGCCCAGTATGACGGGAATACTGATGTTTTTGTCATCCCGGTGGAAGGTGGTTTACCGGTGAGACTCACCTGGCACCCCGGCAGTGATGCGGCCAGAGGCTTCACCCCTGACGGGAAGAAGGTGATGTTCATTTCCCAGAGATCATCCTTTACCGGCAGATACACACAGCTGTACACGGTTAGTGTAGATGGAGGATACCCGGAACAGCTTGGCATACCAAATGCATATTATGCCTCCTGGTCACCTGATGGCAGCAGGATGGCCTATACCCCCCTTCCACCGGTACATGCACAATGGAAAAACTACCGCGGAGGCACAGTCTCGACAATCTGGCTCTTTACCTTCGCTGACCGTTCGGTTATAAAGGTACCCCAGCCGCAGGGCGGATGCAATGACACTGATCCCATGTGGATTGGTGACAGGATCTACTTTCTCAGTGACAGGAACGGTGAATTCAACCTTTTTTCGTGCAACGGCACCGGTGCCGATATCAGGCAGCATACAAGCTTCACTGACTTCCCTGTTTTGAAGGCTTCAGGCACCTCCGGCAAGATAATATTCGAACAGGCAGGATACCTTCACTCTTATGATATCACCAGTGGCGAATCACAGAGGCTGAAGACAGCCATAGCAGCTGATCTGCTTGAGTTGCGCCCGCGTTACATTCAGGGTCCGGGCTACATCAGAAGCGTACACATCTCCCCGACGGGAAGCCGCGTTGTATTAGGGTACAGGGGCGAAATCATCACCCTGCCTGCCGAAAAGGGAGATCCCAGAAATATCACCCTCACAGCCGGCGTGCACGAGAAAACTCCGGCATGGTCACCTGATGGTAAGACAATTGCTTATTTATCAGACGAATCCGGTGAATACACATTGAATCTGAAATCGCAGGACGGCAAGGGTGAAGCTAAAGTATTCAATCTGCCGGGAACGGGTTTCTATAACTACCTTGAGTGGTCTCCTGACAGTAAAAAGATCACCTTTACAGATAACGGAAGAAACCTATGGCTCCTTGACATAACAACCTCAGTAACAAAAAAAATCGATTCTGACGAGATATACTTCCCGGGACCGTTCAGGGACATGCACGGAGACTGGTCATCAGACTCCAGATGGATCGTATACACTAAGATGCTCAACAGTTTCTACAGGGTTGTGTACCTCTATTCGGTTGACCAGCAGAAATCATTCCCGGTCACTGACGGACTGAGTGATGCTGCTGACCCCGTCTTTGACCCCAGCGGAGATTATATCTATTTCTTCGCATCCACTGACGCCGGCCCAGTAATCAACTGGTTCGACCTTTCAAGCGCTGACATGAGGATGACAAACTCTATCTATCTTGTCACCCTCAGGAAGGATATCATTTCACCCTTTGCAAAGGAGAGTGATGAAGAAAAGGGCACGGAAGCCAAAACCGATGCTGAAAACCCAGCAGCCGCTGCCCCGGAAAAGAGCTCAGGCAAGGGTTCTTCGAAGGGTGCCGCAAAGGCACCAGTACCGGAAAAGAGTGACCTTCTGAAAATTGAGACAGACGGACTGCAGGAAAGAGTTGTAAACGTACCGGTATCATCCGGCACTTACAGTTCTCTTGGTGTTGCAGGTAAGGGCGAGATACTCTATATCGTTTCCAACCCTGCTGACCGCAAGTCCATGCTTCATAAATACAATGTCACTGACAGGAAGGATGAGGAGGTGATGGAGCTCGACGGCTATCTGGTTTCAGCTGACAGGAAGAAGATGCTTTATGCCAGGGGACAGACCTTCGGGATTACAGCTGCAGGCAAAAAACCGGAACCGGGCAAGGGTGTGCTGAATACCGGGTCCATATCGGTCAGGATTGATGTGAAAGAAGAATGGCCGCAGATATTTAATGAGGCCTGGAGAATCAACCGCGATTATTTCTATGATCCGGGCATGCATGGCGCTGACTGGAAGGCAATGAAGGATAAGTATTCACAGTTCCTTCCTCACCTGACCTGCAGGGGTGACCTCAACAGGGTCATCCAGTGGATGTGCAGTGAGCTTGGTGTAGGCCACCACAGGGTTGGCGGAGGTGACAGGCTGAACAACCCGCAGAGGATCGGAGGAGGACTCCTGGGCGCTGACTTCTCTGTCGAGAACAACAGATACCGGCTGAAGAAAATCTACGGCGGACTTAACTGGAATCCTGATCTCAGATCGCCTCTTACCGAACCGGGACTGAACGTAAAGACCGGGGAATACATACTGGCAGTTGACGGTCACGATGTCACCGCAGATAAAAACATTCACAGCTTCCTCGAGAATAAAGACGGCAGGATTGTTGAGCTCACCGTGGGGCCGAATCCCGAATATGCCGGGTCACGTGTCATTAAGGTTGTACCCACAGGCAACGAGAACAGCCTCAGAAACCGTGACTGGGTTGAAAGCAACCTCAGGAAGGTAACAGAAGCAACCAATGGCAAAGTGGCTTACGTTTATGTACCCAACACTGCCGGGCAGGGTCATGAATATTTCAAGAGGTACTTTTTCCCGCAGGCTAACAGGAAGGCCATCATCATTGACGAACGGTTCAACGGCGGGGGAATGATTGCCGACTACTACATTGATCTGCTTCAGCGTCCGCTGCAGTCATACTGGAACATGCGCTACGGCAATGACCTTAAGACTCCTAGTGCATCAATACAGGGGCCGAAGGTCATGATCATAGATGAGACAGCAGGTTCAGGTGGTGACATGCTTCCATGGATGTTCCGCAAGTTTGGTGTCGGCACCCTGGTAGGTAAGCGTACCTGGGGCGGCCTGGTAGGAACACTTGGCTTCCCCGAACTGATGGACGGAGGAATGGTGACAGCGCCCAACCTGGCTATCTGGACCGAAGACGGTTTTGTTGTTGAAAACGTAGGCGTAGCCCCTGACATTGAAGTGGAACAGTGGCCAGCCGATGTGCTTGAAGGCAGGGATCCTCAACTTGAGAAAGCTATCGAGGTGGCCCTTAAGGAGCTTGAGAAGAATCCGCCTGTTGAGCCGGTCCGACCACCCTATCCGGTGAAGGTTAGAAAATAGGCAATAGGCAATTGGCATTAGGCAATAGTGATTTACTCATATAATCAATAACACAGACCGCAGGACTGCAAGACCGCAGGATTGCATGACTTTCAAATCTTCAGACTTTCAGACCATGACAATGTATCATCATAATGACCTGCTGGATTTCACAACCAAAGTTTTCATGCAGATAGGATGCAGCCGTGATGACGCCGCCGCCATTGCCGGGGTGCTGGTGGCCGCCGAATTGCGTGGCCACTCATCGCACGGGATGATCAGGGTACGCGAGTACTACGAGCTCTGGAAGAGTGGCCGTGTGAACGTTGCCCCCGGGGTAAGAGTTGTGCATGAGACTCCTTCCACCGCAGTAATCGACGGTGACAGGTGCTTCGGGATGGTTGCAGGGATCAGGTCGATGCGTCTTGCCATTGAGAAAGCGGCTGCCACCGGCACGGGCTGGGTGGCAGTCCGCAACTCAAACCACTTCGGCATAGCCGGATACTATGCAATGATGGCTCTTGAACATGATATGGTGGGCATCGCCGTTACCAATGCCAATCCGCTGGTGGTGCCGACCTTTTCCGTGAGCCGTTTTCTGGGTACCAATCCGCTGGCTGTAGCTGTTCCTGCACTGGAGGAACCACCCTTCGTGGCAGACTTCGCCACCACGCCCATCGCACGGGGCAAGCTGGCAGTCTCTGAGAAGAAAGGCGAGAAGGTGCCACTGGGATACGTTCAGGACGCCGAGGGAAATCCTTCCGATGATCCCGGCATACTTCGCCGCGGTGGTGGTATGGTCACCCTTGGGGGCGACCGCCTTCACGGAAGTCACAAGGGATACTGCATGACAGCTGTGATTGACATTTTCAGCGCTCTCTTCAGCGGGGCAAACTTCGGCCCATTCGTACCACCCAGCGTGGCCTACCTCCCGGTGCCGGAGAACCAGCCGGGACTGGGCACAGGTCATTTCTTCGGCGCCATGAGAATTGACGCCTTCAGACCTGCCGGAGAGTTCAGGGCGGCAATGGACAACTGGATAAGAACATTCCGCAGCGCAAAACCGGCGAAGGGTGAAGAGCGGGTGCTTATACCCGGTGACCCGGAAAGGGAAGCAGAACAGAAACACCTGAAAACCGGCATAAGTGTGGTGCCGGCCGTGGTTGAAGATCTGAAGGTAATAGCCACAGAACTGGGGTTAAATTTCAGAGCGGAGTAAACTGACCCCGGTTCCGGCACCTCGTGCACGGGATTGACACTCCTCCCCGACACCGGGTATACGAAACTTCGCCCGCTGAAGAGGCTCAGACTGCCGATTGCGGACTGCTTACCGCTGATTTCTAGACAGAAAATCCCTGTCCCCTGACAGCTTCCAGAAATTTCACTGAGAAGTATTCGTTATCTGCTTTCTTGTACCGCACGTCGGTGAATACCTGCGCCAGAGTCTTCTTCCCGTTTTCAGCAATGAACTGCAGAGAGTCGGCACGTGCCTCCTTCTCCCTGTAAAGGCTATCGATCATGTCCGGTGCAAAATCATGATATTTTTCGTAATGCACAACGGCATCCAGCGGGAGTCTGTCAGGCTGCTCAGGCACCTGTGCCGGCCAGCCAATGGTAACAGTTGCAACAGGTACAACACCCCTGGGAAGTTCCAGCACCTGAATGATCCTGTCAGCGCTATAGGTAGCCGTTCCGAGATAACAGATGCCCAGCCCCTCCTCCTCAGCGGCGTTGCATATTGTCTGGGCCGCGATGAGAGCATCAGTTGCCGCAGTCATGAACGACAGGAAATTGTCATAGCCCGGCTCGGCGTCACGCTGTCTGCACCAGAGGTTGAACCTGTTAAAGTCGGCACAAAAGGTAAGCACCACCGGCGCCTCAGTAACCATCGGCTGGTTAAAATGGGCCGGAGCCAGCTGCTTTTTCATCTCCTGATCCCTTGTCACTATGATACTGTATACCTGCATGTTGCCAGTGGTTGAACTCCTCGTACCGGCAGTCAGAAGTCGTTCAAGGAGGTCACTGTCAATTTCGCGCTGTGCGTATTTTCTTATTGTTCTCCGGGTAAAATATGTACTGTTCATTGGGACTCGTTTTAATTCTCAGCAAAATAATTAAATAACGTTAAAAAGTAAGCTGACAAAATTCGTTAACTTACCTTAGCAATAGTTATAACCTGACCAAAACACCACTTATGAAAAAAGTTCTTACACTGATTTTCGTATTGTTGCTGGCAGGCTCTTGCAGTCTGTGGGCACAAAAGAAAGAGACAAAGAAGGATGCAAAGCAGTCGGAGAGCCAGTCAGGACCCCCGGTATCCTCATCATTTTTCAGCGCGGTCTCCTTCAGGTCCGTGGGACCGGCATGGGCTTCAGGCCGTATAGCAGACCTCGCAGTAAATCCCTCCGACCATTCAGAGATCTATGCAGCTGTTGCCTCGGGCAACATCTGGAAGAGCATGAACAACGGCACCACCTGGGAGCCGATTTTTGACAAACAGGGTGCATATGCCATTGGATGCATTGTTATTGATCCGAACAACCATAATGTGGTCTGGACCGGTACCGGCGAGAACAACCACCAGCGTGCACTGGGGTGGGGTGACGGCGTCTACCGTTCGGATGACGCGGGAGCCAGCTGGAAGAACATGGGTCTGAAGGAGTCGCGCCAAATTGGCGGAATAGCCATTGACCCCCGGAACAGTGATGTGGTATATGTCGCAGCGGAAGGATCAGTCTGGGGCCCGGGCGGGGAACGCGGACTGTACAAATCAGCTGACGGCGGAAAAACATGGGAAAAGATTCTCAGTATCAGCGAAAACACCGGTATAAACAACGTGGTGCTTGACCCACGCAATCCCGATATCATCTACTGCACAAGCGAACAGCGCCGCAGGCACGTCGGCATGAAGATCAGCGGCGGACCGGAATCAGCAGTCTATAAATCTGTCAATGCCGGAAAATCATTTGAAAAGATAATGAAAGGCCTGCCGGGAGGAGATATAGGCGGCATGGGGATAGCCATCTCACCGGTTAACCCTGATGTTCTCTATCTCATTGTGGAAGCACAGGGTGAGTCCGGTGGCTTCTACCGGTCAGTTAACAGAGGCGCTTCATGGGAAAGGATGAACTCCTACCATTCAAGCGGACAGTACTACAACAAGATCATCTGTGACCCGAAGGATGTTGACAGGGTCTTCAGCCTTGACACATACACCCAGGTCACCGTTGACGGTGGCCTTACATGGAAGAACGTGGGCAACCAGGGACGTCACGTTGATGACCATGCCATGTGGATTGACGACACCAACACGGAACATTTCTATATCGGAGGTGACGGCGGCATCTACGAGACATGGGACAACGGCAGGAACTTCATCTTCAAGTCGAACCTGCCTGTGACCCAGTTCTACAGGGTGGCTGTCGACAACACCTACCCCTTTTACTACATCTACGGTGGCACACAGGACAACAACTCCATGGGAGGCCCCTCTGCCAGCACAAGCAACGGTGTCACAAACGATGACTGGTTCGTCACCTCGGGAGGTGACGGATTCTGGGTGGCCATTGATCCACAAGAACCGGACATTGTTTATACCGAATCACAATACGGTAATGCCTCCCGCTATGACCGCAGAAGCGGCGAAAGGGTGAGCATCAGGCCCATCCCCGGTGAGAGAGAACTTACCTACCGCTGGAACTGGGATACTCCCCTCCTTATCAGCCCACACAACAACAAAAGGATCTACATGGCTGCCAATTTCCTGTTCCGCAGTGATGACAGGGGTAGCAACTGGATGACAATATCTCCTGACCTGACAAGGAACGAGAACCGTGACAACTTCAAGGTAATGGACAGGTACTGGCCCTCAGACGCTATCGCGAGAAACAAGTCAACCTCCCTCTGGGGAACAATTGTCTCCCTCACTGAATCGCCCGTGCAGAAGGACCTGCTCTATTCCGGAAGTGATGACGGTGTCATAGCAGTCTCGGAAGACGGCGGCACAACCTGGAGAATGAACAAAACCTATCCCGGTGTGCCGGAATATACATTTGTGAGCGATCTGCTGGCCGACAAGTACAATCCAGACGTTGTATATGCCACATTCAATAACCATAAACGTGACGACTTCAAACCATATGTACTGAAGAGCACGGACAAGGGACGCACATGGACCTCAATAAGCGCAAACCTGCCGGCAAACGGACCTGTTCATACAATTGAACAGGATCATGTCAATCCCAGCCTCCTTTTCCTGGGAACCGAGTTCAGCTTTTTTGTATCATTTGACGCAGGCGCAACGTGGACCGAATTCAACAAGGGCCTTCCGACGATTGCGGTACGTGACATTGCCATCCAGGAACGCGAGAATGACCTGGTGATTGCCACATTCGGAAGGGGCTTCTATGTGATTGATGACTATACACCCCTGCAGAATTACTCGAAGAGTATTACCGAAAAGGCCGGCTATATCTTCCCGGTAAGGGAGGCCAGGATGTTTGTTCAGACAGATGAGTTTGACAACCAGGGTTCAATGTACTATCTGGCAAAGAATCCTCCTTACGGAGCTACCATTACATATTATGTTGACACGGTTCCGAAGACTGCGAGTGATGTCAGGAAGGAGAAGGAGAAGAAGCTCGTTGAAAAGGGAGAATTCATTCCGCAACCCACTGCAAGGGAGCTCAGCCTTGAGGAGCGTGAGATCAAACCTTATCTTATCTTCACCATTACTGATGAAGAAGGCTCAGTGATCCGCAAGCTTTATAAGAATGCCTCAGAGGGAGTGGGCCGCGTGACATGGAACTTTACCTATGCCGGTTATCAGCCTGTCAGGGCTTCCGGGAAATTCAGCCCTGTTTCTGAAGAAAGCCGTAGCCGCTGGGGTGGTGGAGGCATCCCGGTCATTCCGGGCAAATATTTCGTATCAATGGCCATGTACGCCAATGGTGAGATCAGGGAACTTGCAAGTCCTGAGCCGTTTGTATGCAAGCCTCTGGACATAGTGACCCTGCCGGCCACGAATGCAGCAGCCAGGGAGAAATGGATGAAGGAGATGTCTGCTTTCGCAAAGACAGCCTACGGTGCAATCTCGTACGCCACCGAACTTGACGGTATTGTTAACACCATAATGCAGACAATCCATCAAATGCCTGATGCACCGGCCTCACTTATGAAGGAAGCAGCAGCATTGAGTGATGAGATGGGTGAGATAACATATCTCATCAGGGGTATCTCTGTAGGTGCCAGCACAGAGGAGACTCCTCCCTCACCGGTATCGCTGTCAGCAAGGCTGTCAGCCATGTCAAGGTCACTCTATGGCAACTCCGGCGATATATCCGGCATTGCTGACCAGCAGTTCACTATCCTGAAGAAGGAATTCCCGGTGCTTCTTGAGAGAATTCAGAAGGCAGGAGCGGCTGTTGGTGAGCTCAACGCGAAGCTCGATGAGATAAAAGCTCCGTGGACGTCAGGCAGAGTACCAAAGCTATAGGGATTTGCGATTTGCGAATTGCGATTTGCGATTTGCGATTTGCGAAGAAAAAGCCCCGGCTGCCTCTTGCCTAAAACCTCTTCGTATACCCGTGGCAGTACGGTACTTTGCCATTGCGGAAATAGTAATCCTGGTGATACTCCTCTGCCGGATAAAACTCAGAGGCCTTTGTGAGCCGGGTAGCCACCTTCAGTCCCTTGTCGCGAAGGAGGGCAAGGTATTTTGCCGCTGTTTTTCGCTGTTCCTCGTTCTTCCAGAAGATCTCGGAGCGGTACTGATCACCTGTGTCAGGCCCCTGTCCGCCTACCTGGGTAGGGTCATGTATCTCAAGGAATAGTTTCACGAGCTTATCATATGAAGTCCTTTTTGTATCATAGGTGACCTTCACCGTTTCGGCATGGCCGGTATTTCCGTTGCATACCTCCCTGTATGAAGGATTCTTTATATGACCACCGGTAAAGCCGGAAACTACTGCCATCACCCCCGGCTCCTTCTGCAGGAAGTATTCCACTCCCCAGAAGCATCCGCCGGCAAACAGGGCTGTGCCGTAAGTTCCTGCCGGCAGCACCTCCGGAACGAAGTCAAGGGATACCGAGTTGACACAGTGACGTGTATTCTTTGGGGTGAATTGTTCACCGGTGAAGACATGACCAAGGTGTCCGCCGCAGTTTGTGCAAACTATCTCAGTGCGCATGCCGTCGGCATCCCTGACCCGCCTCACCGCACCCGTTATCTCCTCGTCAAAGCTTGGCCACCCGCAGCCGGCATCAAACTTGGCGTCAGAATGATAGAGGGCATTACCGCATTGTTTGCAAAGGTATGTTCCTTTGGCGTTGAACTTTTCATATAGCCCCGTGAAGGGGTGTTCCGTTGACTTGCTGATAATTACCTTCGATTCCTGGGCTGTCAGGTCATTGTATGCCGGCTTCTCCTGTGACAGGCTATCCTTTTCCATTGCAAGAAATAATATTGTTATTAATAGTATAATATATCCCTGAAATTTCATTGTTTTTCAGTTTACCTGTTAACAAATGACAGAGCTGTTGGTTTAAAAAGGATCGGACTTAAATAATAATCTGGCACAAATCTTGTTTTAAAAATAAAGTTACTTTTGTTTCAGACTTAAAGGCAGGAATTATGAAAAAAGTTGGTCTGGTTGTCGTCCTCGCTCTGCTTGCAGTACTGGCATTCAGTTCATGCAACCGTGAAGCATGTCCGGCATACAGCAGTGCCGATACCGCTTCGACGGAGCAGGAAGGCTGATCATCGCTTCTCCCCCGCTGCCAGTCTTAACATCAGCGCAAAAATGATTAAGAGATTTTGGCACGTCATACTGTTTATTGTTATCTGCGGGTCTCTCGCGGGGCAGGGAGATATTGACCCGCAGGACAGGATCTTCTGGCGCAACGAGAAATCTGTTGGCCCGGCACTGAATGCCGACGGCTGGTCGATCATCTATCGTGACCTGCGCCAGTTCAAACCCAATCAGCGCTGGTTTCTTGAAGGAAGTATTGAAGGCTTCAAGCATCCCAAGGAGATCAAACTCTCCAATTATTATTTTCAGAGCCCCGGAACATTTGTGTTCGGTAAGCTTAATTCAACCTGGACTATCGGTGCCGGTGCCGGGTACCAGCTGGAAATATTTGAAAAACATGACCTGGGAGGCGTATCTGTCAGCTGGTTCGGTGGTGGCGGAGCCACACTTCTTTTTGCCAAGCCAATCTATTACAAGATCTATATACCGCTGGGAAACGGCTACTATACCTTTGAGGAGCAGACATTCGACCTGACCATACACCAGCCGCTGGATATCATAAGCAAAGCCTCATTCTTCAAGGGCATGGACGACGTTAAACTTTACCCCGGGCTTTACACACGCACCGGATTCAATTTTGAATACAGCCGGAATGACCGTGTAACACACACCGTGGAGGTGGGAGCCTCTCTTCATACCTTCACAAAGACCATACCCATTATGGCCAGCGATGACAACAAACAGTTCTTCCCTTCAATATTTGTCGGTTACCGTATCGGCATGATCCTCGATCCTGTCAACCAGCGGGGCCTGCTTGAGCTTCTCCGGAAGCAGCCAGCAGAATAATTATCACTCATTGTTGACCTCTCCTTTTTATTTACTACTTTTGTCATTCCTTTTAATAACCATATTAACATTATAGCAATGGCAAAGATTAAAGTAGCAATCAACGGTTTTGGCAGGATAGGCCGCAACGTATTCAAGATGGCCTTCGAGAAATCCAACATTGAAATAGTAGGAATCAATGATCTCACCGATACTAAAACTCTTGCTCATCTCCTGAAGTATGACTCCACCCAGGGTCAGTTTCCCGGAGTCACCTATGATGAGCAGAATATCATAGTAAGGGGTGACAAGATCAAAGTCACGGCAGAGAAGAATCCCGCTGTAATTCCATGGGAAGTTAAGCCAGATATAGTAATTGAATCAACCGGTATATTTACCTCGAAGGAGAGCCCCAAGGGAGGTTACGGTGATCACCTGAAGAATGGCGCGAAGAAGGTCATTCTCACTGTTCCGGCGAAGGATGCCATAGATGCTATGATAGTTGTAGGTGTCAACGATGATGTTCTCAAGCCGGAGCACACCTGTGTTTCGAATGCATCATGCACAACGAACTGTCTTGCACCGGTAGCGAAGGTTCTTAATGACACCTTCGGGATCGAGCTCGGTTACATGACCACCATTCACTCCTATACAAATGACCAGCGCATTCTTGACCTGCCTCATAAGGATCTTCGCAGGGCCAGGTCAGCTGCTCTCTCACAGATACCAACCACCACAGGTGCAGCCAAGGCAGTTGGCAAGATCATCCCTGAGCTTAAGGGCAAGCTTGACGGTATCTCTGTAAGGGTCCCGACGCCTACCGGGTCGCTGGTTGACCTTGTTGCCGTTCTGAAGAAGGCAGCAACGAAAGAAGAGATCAACGCAGCAGTTAAGAAGGCCGCTGAAGGTCCTATGAAAGGTATTCTTGAGTATACCGAGGACGAGATTGTCTCCGTTGATGTTATCCACAATCCGGCATCTTCAATATTCGATGCCCAGAGCACAATGGTCAATGGCACCATGATCAAGGTCCTGTCATGGTATGACAACGAGTGGGGTTATTCAGCAAGATGTATTGACCTCATCGAGATTATGGGAAAAATGCTTTAATTTCCGGCAATCCTGCGTAATGCAGGAATTGAAATAATATGATGCAGCGTGGGGTCCCGGGACCCCACGCTTCGCATATATATCCATGATCTGCATCCGGGGGATGGAGCGCGGGGTCTCAGACCCCACACGTTACGAGGATATATTAAGATGTGATTTGGGCAGGAAATTGTCCTTTTACAACACCATCTGCACATCCATGTTGATGCCAACCGAATCGCGGTAGTGTTCCCCCAGTTCATGCATGGCCTCGTCGTCCTCCTCATAGAGCCAGGTGAGGCGTATCCTGTATCGCGGGGCCCGGTAGCTGCTGATCATCCTCAGCACATCACGCAGCGCTTTTGATGATCCGCTGTTGATGTATTCCAGGAAGATGACGATCCTCAGAGCAGTGAAACGTTCCAGGTGCGACCTGATCCATGTTTCCAGCGGAGGGTAGATGATGTCGGATCTCTCTGCAATTGAGCGACCGGTGATGCTCAGCACGTCCTCATCCTGATCATAGGTGATCCGTGGAATGTTGTTCGATCCTGTCTGAATTATCTCAATACTCATCTTGCCAACTTCAGGAACAGTACAACACGATTTATCAGAATGACTTTACATCACTCATAGCGAAGTGCTTCAATCGGATCAACAGCCGAAGCCTTTACGGCAGGGAAGTAGCCCGAAGCTATCCCTACCAGGAAACAGGCCAACACTCCTCCGATGACCCATACCCATGGCACTGTGAAACTTGAGCCCATCCCGAGAGAGACAAGATTGCCCATAAGAATTCCTGTAATAATGCCAAGGAGGCCTCCCATCTGCCCGATAATGACAGATTCATAAAGAAACTGTTGCCTGATTATTGATTTGCGCGCGCCAAGTGCCTTTCGCACACCTATCTCCCTTGTTCTTTCTGTAACGGATACCAGCATGATGTTCATCAGCCCCACAGCAGCTCCGAAAAGAGTTATAAGGCCAATAATTGTAGCAGCCAGAGTCACATACTTGATGTTCTCCATCAGCATCTCAATCAGGGTGTCGCTCTTCTGAACATTAAAATCAGACTCATCCCGGGGGTCAAGGTTACGGACTATCCTGAAGATCCCCTCTGCTTCGCTTGCCATCATGTCGAGACTGACTGACTTCTGCGGCATCACGCCTATGTTGTAGGTAATATTGGGTCTTGAGAAGTACTGCCTGGCGGTTGTAATGGGGATGATGGTCATCTGGTCACTTCCCATCATGCTCGCGCCGGAACTTTTTATAACACCGATAACTGTGAGCTTCAGCCCGGGAAGGCTTATCTCCTTTCCGAGCGGATCAACTCCGGGGAAGAGGAAGCGTACTATATCCTTCCCTATGATGACCACATGCCTGCTGCCTGCCAGGTCTTCCTGTGAGAAGTTGCGCCCTGACTCAAGCTCCTGTCCCGCAATAGTCAGGTAATTTTCATCTGAACCCAGTATTGATATGTTGGGGTTGGTTTTATTGTTACCAAAGCGGTATTCCGCCATACCCGATGCATTGAACGATACGGAGACCCAGGCAGGTTCCCGGAACCTCTCCTTGAAAGTTATTGCCTCCTTGTAGGTGATGTGGGAATGGTTTTTGGTGCGGATATGCTGGTCACCAATGGTAACCCTCATCGAGCGGGAGGTAATTGTAAAGGAATTTGCTCCCATCATCGTAAATTGCTCGGTAAGGGTGCTCTTCAGTCCGTCAATTGCAGTAAGAATTCCCACAAGGGCCATAATCCCGAATGCAATTATAGCCATTGTCAGTGCAGCCCTTACCCTGTTTGACCTGATTGCCTTGAATGCAACCCTGACATTCTCCCAGAATAATGTCAATCCTTTCACAGTACTTCCTTCAGCTAAAGATGGAACTAAGATACATCTTTTCTGAATTTCTTCTTCTTATACTTTCACTTCATTTTTTACCTTTGCCCGGGTGAAGAAGGAGAATCTGTCGATTGAACGTGGCATTGATGCCTTTGCGGAGCTGGGAAGAGTGATGCGCGAAGGAGCAGCCGGCTCCGCCACTGGATCCGGAAGACACTTTTATGAACTTTCTGAAACGCTGTATCTCTCCAATCCATGGTTCACGCCTGAAAATGTCAGGCGTGCCCTCTCCGCAACCGGAGACTCTCTCACCAGGGAGAAACTGATCCGGTGGTTGTCAGCTTACCCGGAACTGAATGAAGGGCATGACCCGGTAACAGTGGGAGTGGTTATGGCAGGTAACATTCCAATGGTGGGATTTCATGATCTTCTATGTGTACTGATATCAGGAAACCGCCTGCTGGGAAGACTAAGCACGAAGGATGAACTGCTGATGAGAGCCGTTTCTGCCACACTGACTGAAATTGAACCGGAATTCGGACACGTTACTGAGCTCACAACCGGGAGGCTGAAGGGATTCGGGAAAGTTATTGCCACCGGAAGCAACAATACCTCAAGATACTTTGAATACTATTTCAGGAACGTTCCCTCCATCATAAGGAGGAACAGGAACAGCATTGCTGTTCTTGACGGAACAGAGAGTGACAGTGAGCTGGAATTACTTGGTGACGATGTCTTCTCTTACTTTGGACTGGGCTGCCGGAATGTTTCAAAACTGTATCTCCCCGGCGGATATGACCCGGCGTCCCTCCTGCCCCGCTGGGAGCGATATGAATCACTCCGTTCTCATTACGGGTATATGGTAAACTACGACCATCACAGGGCAGTGATGATAGTGAACAGGGAGAGTTACACTGACGGCCGGTTCATACTTCTTAAGGAATCGTCCTCTCTTACTCCCCCGATGGCTGTGCTTCATTATGAGTTTTATGACAGCCGGTCAGGCCCTGCAATAACCCCTGAGATGAGCGCAGGCATGCTGCAGTGCATCGCCGGACACGGCCATCTCCCCTTTGGGACAACACAGAAACCGGAACTGTGGAATTATGCTGACAATATTGACACAATCAGTTTCCTGCTAAAAAAATAAGTCGAAGAGAATCTATTATAAAAAATATTAAATTGCACAAGTTGAAAAAGTGAGTGTTATGGTTTACAGATTTGTGGTGTTATCTGATGAGGATGAGTCGTTTGCAAGAGAGTTTGAGTTCCTTGACAGTCAATCTCTGCTTGATTTTCACAATACTCTGCAGGAAGAGCTGGAGTTTGACCGTTCCCAGATTGCCTCTTTCTTTATGGCAACAGAGAGCTGGGAAAAGGAGGAGGAGTTCACCCTGTTTGATATGGGTGCAGGCTCATCAACAATGGAGAACGCAGTACTTGAAGAGATCATTTTCCGGAAAAACCAGAAACTGCTCTATGTTTTTGACTTTTTCAATGACAGGGCACTCTATGTTGAATACGTAGGTGAGTTCAAGGAAGAAGATGATAAAGAGTATCCGACATGCATCAACTCCAAGGGCCTTCCTCCCAAGCAGGTGACTTTCGGTGGCGTTTCGCGCAAGAAATATAACAACCTCGTTGTGACCGATGATGACGATGATGACGTTGTGGTTGATGAGGACGTCGTCGATGACGACATCTTCTTCGAGGGTGAGGATGAAGATGATCTGTCTGAATTCGACAGTATCGAAAACAGTGACGAGGAGGAAGAGGAATAATCGCTCCTTCAGTCAGATCATATGAAAAATACATTGATTGTCCTTCCCGGTCCCACCGGAGTGGGTAAGACGGCATTTGCTATCGAGCTGGCCGAAAGACTCAGATGTGATATAATATCATGTGACTCACGGCAGTTTTACCGTGAGATGAAGACCGGAACCGCCGCCCCTGGCGAGGAGGAGCTTGCACGGGTCAAACACCACTTCGTGGGATTTCTGTCTGTTGCCGACTACTACAGTATCAGTCTTTTCGAGAGGGATGTACTGGCACTTCTGCCATCGTTGTTCGCATCAAAACCTGTGGCAATCATGACGGGAGGATCAATGCTCTATATGGATGCAGTGTGCAGGGGTATGGATGATATCCCGGACACTGATCCTGCCGTCAGGCAGAAGTATCTTGGGATGTACCATGATGAAGGCATTGAGGGTTTGCGCATTGCACTGAAGATGCTTGATCCACTGTCATATTCAAGACTCGACCTTCATAATCCACGTCGCATACTTCGTGCCCTGGAGATAACCGAAAGCTCTGGCAGGCCTTACTCTTCGTTCCTGACAGCACCGGTAAGACAGCGCGACTTCAGGATCATAAAAGCCGGACTGACACGTGAGAGAGGTGAACTGTACCGCAGGATAGACATGAGGGTTGACCGGATGATGGAAGAAGGGCTTGAAGAGGAAGCTGCTTCACTGAAACAATTCAGGGGTTTAAATGCCCTGAATACCGTCGGTTACCGTGAAATGTTCAGATGGTTTGATGGAGAGATCACCCGTGAACAGGCAGTAATGCTCATCAAGAGGAACACAAGGCGCTATGCCCGCAAACAGCTCACCTGGTGGAACAGGGATGACCAGATCAACTGGTTTGATGCGTCGCAGCGTGAGATGACTATCTCATGGATTGAACACCGCCTTGATGAGTAGTCCGGCCCGGTGGTCTTCGTTATCAATTAACTGAATTGTGAACTGCCGGTATCAGACCGGCTCCCTGAGTCTGCGAATTATCTCAACAGGGTCTGATGCGGAAAATACAGTACTGCCTGCAACGAGCACATCCACACCGGCATGCACAAGCATGGGTGCGTTATGCAAATCCACTCCTCCGTCGACCTCTATCATCACATCATAACCTCCCTCGTCAATCATGCTTCTTAGCTCACCGATCTTGTTGAAGCTGCCTGGGATGAAGGTCTGCCCGCCATAGCCCGGATTCACGGTCATCAGCAGCACCATATCAATATATGGAAGAATATCCTTGAGGAGTATTACCGGAGAGTGTGGATTCAGAGTCACCCCTGCCTTCATCCCGAGCCGGCGGATCTCAGTGACTGTGCGGTGCAGGTTCGGGCAAGCCTCATAATGAACTGTCAGGTTCGAGGCACCAGCCTCCCTGAACCGTTCAAGATACCTGTCAGGATCAACAATCATCAGGTGTACATCAAGTGGCTTGGAGGAGAGGTCACGTACTGCTTCCATTACAGGGAAACCAAACGAAATGTTGGGTACAAAAAGACCGTCCATTATGTCAAGGTGAAGCCAGTCAGCCTCGCTGTCATTGATCATCTCAACCTCTGATGCAAGGTTGGCAAAATCAGCAGCAAGAAGTGACGGTGAAACAAGGTGACTCATAACTAAAAGAATATCAGTTTGGTGATCAGCCCAGGTATGACTTAAGTATCCGGCTACGGGTGGTGAACTGAATGCGTTTGATGGCTTTCTCCTTGATCTGTCTGACCCGTTCACGGGTGAGCTTCAGTTCCTCTCCTATCTCTTCAAGGGTGAAGGGGTGTTTCATGCCTATGCCGAAATAAAGCTTCAGAACCCTTGCCTCTCGGGGTGACAGGGTGCTCAGGGCCTTTTCTATTTCATAAGATAATGATTCATTGATAAGGTTGCGGTCAGGACTAGGCGTCTCTTCATTCTGCATCACGTCATACATGTTGTTGTCCTCCTCCGAACTTATCGGAGCATCCATGCTCAGTGTGCGTCCGTTGGTGCGTATGGCCTCCTTTACATCCTCGGGGGCTATTTCCAGCAGGTCAGCTATCTCCTGTGCCGATGGCTCACGCTCATATTCCTGTTCAAGTTTGGAGTACGCCTTGTTAATTCGGTTGATAGAGCCGATCTTGTTTACCGGGAGCCTGACAATCCTTGACTGTTCGGCAAGTGATTGCAGGATGGCCTGCCTTATCCACCAGACAGCATAGGAGATGAATTTGAAACCCCTGGTCTCGTCAAAACGCTGGGCAGCCTTTATGAGGCCTAGGTTCCCCTCATTGATGAGGTCAGGGAGAGTCATCCCCTGATTCTGGTATTGTTTAGCAACGGACACCACAAACCGCAGGTTTGCCTTCACAAGCCTTGCCAGAGCATCATGATCACCCGTGCGGATCCTGCGTGCCAGTGACACCTCTTCATCCGGTGAGATGAGCTCAACCTTCCCGATCTCCTGCAAATACTTGTCGAGAGAGGGCGTATCACGGTTGGTAACCTGCTTGGTTATCTTTAACTGACGCATTGACAATTAATTATCGGACATCCTGCTGTTTCTTTCACGCAGAAGCTCACAATTGTACTAAAATATTCTCAGATAAACAAGAGTTGTGCAATTTTTAATAAAAATGACCCGTTAAAGGTGAAATTTTATAGTATTTGCTGCATATTTGGAGGGGGAATAGTGATCAGATAAGGAAGACTTACATGCCATTTTTTGTGCTGTCAATTTGTATATTAATCAATTATTAATTATACTTGCACCGGAATAATGACGCAAGTCGTTTACTCAGTCGGAGGGACTCTTTCAAATTCCCCGCTTCATCAAAAACTATCGAAATTAATTCTTCTACACATTTTACACTATGCATGATATTCTTGAACTGAGCGAGATGCTGGTTCCCGAATTGAGGGAGATTGCCAAGCAGCTCAAAATTAAGAGGGTAGAACTACTCAAGAAACAGGATCTTATCTACAAGATCCTTGACCAGCAGGCTATTGACGCTGCTGAGACACGCAAGTCAGCCAGAGGCGAAAGTCAGCAATCTGACCGAAAACAGGATCAATCCGGTCAGCAAAACAAGCAAAGAAAACCTGAGAGACAGGGGCAGAATCCTGATCAGCGCCGGCAGCCGGTTCAGCAGAACCAGGGACAGCAGCAGCCCAGGCAGCAAAACCAGGGACGGCCTCCGAAAATTCAGCATGACCAACAGCAGAGAAAACCACAGGGTCAGGGACAGCAGCAGGGACAGGCGCCGGCTCAGCCCCAGGTGCAGAATCAGCCCCAGGCGCAGAAACAGGGACAGCAGCAGCAACAGCAAGGACAGCAGCAGGGACAGCCACAACCTCAGCCTCAGGGCCAGAGTCAGGCACAGGGTCAGAAACAAAGTCAGCA
>DHUL01000049.1:18489-19361 GCA_002409145.1 Bacteroidales bacterium UBA5235 | reverse complement strand
CAGCAACATTCACAGGGACAGCAGCAGAACAGGCAGCAGCAGTGGCAGCAGAACCGTGACAAGCGTCCTCGCACCTACAGGAATGATCAGCAGGGACCATACAGGCCTGACCAGAACCGTCAGCACAGCCAACAGCAGATGGCCCGTCAGGAGGAGATGGCTCAGACTCCCCCCCAGCAATCGCAATCGCAGCCGCAGCCACAGCCACAGCCCCGTGAGCAGAACTACCAGAATGAACAGGTACTGCCACCTGCCGACAAACTTCTCTTTGCCCCCGAAACAATTACCGACACTGAGCAGGACCAACTGAGATTCCAGGAGCCTGATGGTGAAAGCCGTATCATTGAGGAGGCTGCCGCACCGGAAGGTGCAGTGGTCATCCCTCCGGTTCCGGCCGAAGCCAGTGTATCTCAGCCTGAGGTGCATGAACCTGTCAGGGAGGAAAAGAAGGAAAGAGCATACGATTTTGAAGGAATAGTAGCCAATACCGGTGTCCTGGAAATCATGCCCGACGGTTACGGTTTCCTCCGCTCGCCGGATTACAACTATCTCAGTTCACCAGATGACATATACGTCTCGCAGTCGCAGATAAAGCTCTTCGGTCTGAAGACCGGTGATACCATCAGAGGCACCATCCGTCCGCCGCGTGAGGGTGAAAAATACTTCCCTCTCATCAAGGTTGAGGAGATCAACGGACGTACACCGGACTTCATCCGTGACAGGGTGCCGTTTGATTACCTGACTCCCCTGTTTCCAAATGAGAAATTTACGCTCTGCAGGCCGGGTGAAGGCAACCTGTCAGTCCGCATCGTTGATATGTTCTGCCCCATAGGTAAGGGACAACGTGGTCTGATCGTGGCACAGCCCAAGAC
>DHUL01000049.1:0-18255 GCA_002409145.1 Bacteroidales bacterium UBA5235 | reverse complement strand
GGCAAGACCATCCTCCTGCAGGATATTGCCAATGCAATTGCCAAATTCCACCCGGAGGTCTACCTCATGATCCTGCTCATCGACGAGCGTCCCGAGGAGGTCACAGAGATGGCACGCAACGTGAATGCAGAGGTTATTGCATCTACATTTGATGAGCCGGCAGAGAGGCACGTGCGTATAGCAACCATCGTCCAGGAAAAGGCCAAGAGGCTGGTGGAGTGCGGTCATGACGTGGTCATCCTGCTTGACTCCATAACGCGTCTGGCCAGGGCATTCAACACCATTGCCCCTGCATCAGGGAAAGTGCTCTCCGGCGGTGTTGACTCGAACGCCCTTCACAAGCCAAAACGTTTCTTCGGCGCAGCCCGTAACATCGAAAACGGAGGTTCACTGACCATTATCGCCACAGCACTCACTGACACCGGATCAAAGATGGATGATGTCATCTTTGAAGAGTTCAAGGGGACAGGCAACATGGAACTCCAGCTTGACCGTAAACTCTCGAACAGGAGGATCTTCCCGTCAATTGATATTCCGGCTTCAAGCACAAGGCGTGAAGACCTGCTTCTTGACAAGAACATGCTCAACAAGATATGGATACTTCGAAACTATCTGACTGACATGAACTCAGTGGAAGCTATGGAGTTCCTTCGTGACCGCATTACACAGACCCGCTCAAATGAAGAGTTCCTCATTTCAATGAACAGTGAGTAAAATTCTCATAAAATATGAGTACATTTGCAATTTATTTTTTCAAAGGTTATTTGATCAATAATTACTTATAATCAGAAATGGCAACAAAAAAATTTATCACTTGTGACGGCAACCAGGCAGCATCTCATATCGCTTATATGTTCAGCGAGGTGGCCTGTATCTATCCCATTACTCCTTCCTCCACCATGGCAGAATATGTTGATGAGTGGGCAGCACACGGACTGAAGAACATGTTTGGTGAAGAGGTAAAGGTTGTTGAGATGCAGAGCGAAGCCGGTGCCGCAGGAGCAGTACACGGTTCGCTTCAGTCAGGTGCACTGACTACAACCTACACCGCCTCACAGGGGCTTCTTCTTATGATCCCCAACATGTATAAAATGGCAGGCGAACTCCTGCCGGGAGTATTTCATGTCAGCGCACGTACGGTTGCTGCGCATGCACTTTCAATCTTTGGTGACCATGGTGACATCTACGCCACGCGCCAGACTGGTTTCGCAATGCTTGCCACCGGCAGCGTACAGGAGATAATGGACCTTGCAGGTGTGGCACACCTTTCAGCAATCAAGTCAAGGGTTCCTTTCCTCCACTTCTTTGATGGCTTCCGCTCATCTCACGAGATACAGAAGATTGAAGAGATAAACATTGAGGATATGAAGAAGCTCGTTGACATGGATGCGCTCGCAGCGTTCCGCCAAAGGGCTCTCAATCCAGGAAAACCGGTTACCAGGGGAACAGCTCAGAACCCTGACATCTTCTTCCAGGCCAAGGAGGCATCAAACCGCTTCTATACCAACCTTGACGATACTGTCAATGAGTATATGGAGAAGATTTCCGGAATCACCGGCCGTACGTACAAACCCTTTACCTACTATGGTGCACCGGATGCAGAAAATATAATCATTGCAATGGGTTCCGTCACGGAGACCATCAAGGAAGTCATTGACTACCTGGCAGAAACAAAAGGTGAGAAACTCGGACTCATCAGTGTCCACCTCTACAGGCCGTTCTCAGCCAAATATCTCTTCAATGTCCTCCCGAAAAGCGTCAAGCGGATAACCGTTCTTGACCGTACGAAGGAACCGGGAGCCAATGGTGATCCCCTTTACCTTGACGTCAGGGATGTTTTCTACGGTCAGAAAATGCAGCCGGAAATCCTCGGCGGCCGTTATGGTCTCAGCTCCAAGGATACCACCCCGGCACAGATGATCTCCGTCTTCGAGAACATGAAGAAGGACAAGCCGATGAACCAGTTCACCGTCGGTATAGTTGACGACGTGACCTTCAGGTCACTTCCTCAGGTTCCCGAGGTCAACGTCAGCCACAAGGGGACCTATTCCGCCAAGTTCTACGGCATCGGCTCTGACGGCACAGTGGGAGCCAACAAGAACTCAATCAAGATCATCGGTGAGACTACTGACAAGTATTGCCAGGCTTACTTCGCCTATGACTCAAAGAAATCGGGCGGAGTGACGACATCACATCTCCGTTTCGGTGATCATCCTATCCGGTCGCCCTATCTTGTCAACACCCCTGACTTCGTGGCCTGCCACGTTCCTGCATACCTTGAGAAGTATGATATGCTCAGGGGCCTCAAGAAAGGCGGCACATTCCTCCTGAACTCCATCTGGGATGCGGAAGAGACAAAGAGCAAGCTGCCTGATCATATGAAGAAGTATCTCGCAGAAAACAAGATCAACTTCTACATCATCAATGCAACCAGAATTGCAGAAGAACTGGGGCTCGGAACCAGGACAAACACCATCATGCAGAGTGCCTTCTTCAAGGTATCGGAAGTTATTCCCTACAAGCTTGCGGTTGACGAGATGAAACATGCCGTCATCAAGGCATATGGCAAGAAGGGTGAAAACGTTGTGAAGATGAACAACGACGCCATTGATCGCGGAGGTGAAGTCACCGGGGTTGAAATTCCTGCAGAATGGGCCGGAATTAAGGTAGCCGAAGTGAAGGAAGACAACGGCAAGCCTGCCTTCATACGTGACGTTGTGGATGTCATCAACGGTCAGAGGGGTGATGATCTCCCGGTCAGTGCATTCGTTGGTCGCGAGGATGGTACATTCCCCGCAGGAACAGCGGCATATGAAAAGCGTGGCATTGCAGTCAACGTGCCCGAGTGGCAGATGGACAAGTGTATCCAGTGCAACCAGTGCTCATATGTCTGTCCGCACGCTGCAATACGTCCCTTCCTCCTCACTGACGAGGAGCTGGCAGCAGCGCCTGAGGGCACCGTTGCAAAGCAGGGCATAGGCAACACCAAAAGCCATAAGTTCAAAATCCAGGTTAGTGTCTTTGACTGCACCGGTTGCGGCAACTGCGCCGATGTATGCCCGGCCAAGGAGAAAGCACTTATCATGAAGCCTCTTGAGACACAGCTTGCCGAAGCTGACAGGTGGACCTACATGCATGAGAAAGTTGGTTACCGGGATACCGTTGTTGACAAATACACCAATGTCAAAAATTCACAGTTTGCACAGCCGCTCTTCGAGTTCTCGGGAGCATGCGCCGGCTGCGGTGAAACACCTTACATCAAGGCCATCACCCAGCTCTACGGAGACCGTATGGTCATCGCGAACGCCACAGGTTGTTCATCCATCTATGGTGGTTCGGCTCCTTCAATGCCTTACACAGTGAACAAGAACGGTCACGGTCCGGCATGGGCCAACTCTCTGTTCGAAGACAACGCCGAGTATGGTTTCGGGATTATGCTTGGCGCCACCCGCATCAGGCAGCGTCTTGAGCGCCTGATGAAGGAGAGCCTGGGCAGCGGACTTGAACCTGAGACCGTGGCAGCATTCAATGAATGGATTGCAGAGAAGGAGAACGCGAAGGTCAGCAGGGCTGTTTCAGAGAAGGTGATTGCAGCATGTGAAAAGGACAAGGCTCCTGTTTGTAAGGAGATCCTCGAGCTGAAGAGCTACCTGGTCAAGAAATCATTCTGGGTATTCGGCGGTGACGGATGGGCTTATGACATCGGTTACGGCGGCCTCGACCACGTACTTGCCTCAGGTGAAAACATAAATGTTCTCGTGCTTGACACTGAAGTCTACTCAAACACCGGGGGCCAGGCATCAAAGTCGACACCTGCAGGTGCTGTTGCCAAGTTCGCAGCCTCAGGCAAGAAGATACGCAAGAAAGACCTCGGGCAGATGGCCATGACCTATGGCTACGTCTACGTAGCGCAGGTTGCCATGGGCTCAAGCCAGAACCAGTACTTCAAGGCCATTCGCGAAGCTGAGGAATATCCCGGACCGTCACTCATCATCGCCTACTCACCCTGTATCAACCACGGCCTCCGCAATGGCATGGGCAAGACACAGCAGCAGGCTGAAGATGCAGTTGCCGCAGGATACTGGCATCTTTACAGGTTCGACCCGCGCCTTGAGGCAGAGGGCAAGAACCCGTTCCAGCTCGACTCTAAAGAACCTGATTGGAGCAAATTCCAGGATTTCCTCAAGTCAGAAGTGCGTTATACCTCGCTTCTGAAGGACTTCCCCGGCGAGGCCGACGTGCTGTTCGAAAAAGCAGAGGAGAACGCAAAATGGAGGTACAACAACTATAAGCGTCTTTCCCTGATGGAATACGGCACCGTACCAGCAGGTACTGAAACCAAAACAGAATAAAGCTGTTAAATGACGAAAGGAGAGCCGGCACTGACCGGCTCTCTTCTTTTTATGCAGGAAAACCGGTATCTTTGCGCCCGGCAGAAAAATATCCGTACAGACTTAGAGGCTCAAGGACACAATGGGAAGAGCACTTGCGATAGACTATGGCAGAAAGAGATGCGGAGTGGCGGTCACTGACCCCATGAGGATAATCGCTTCTCCCCTCCTGACTGTGCCTTCGGGAGAGCTGGAGGCGTTCCTGCGCGACTACATTCCGCGGGAGCACGTAACGGATGTCGTGATCGGTTACCCGGTCACCGTGAACAATCTGCCCAGTGAAAGCGTAAAATACATTGATCCGTTCATTGCAAGATTCAGGAAGATCTTTCCGGAGACACCTCTGCATCTTGCTGATGAACGGTTCACCTCACAGATGGCATTGCAGGCAATGATAGACGGCGGAGTTACAAGGAGCGGAAGACGTGACAAGGCATTGGCTGACCGCATCAGCGCATCAATAATACTCCAATCATGGCTGAAAAGCCAGGAAAACAAAAACAGGAACTGAAGAAGAAATGACTTACCCGATTTATGTATACGGACACCCGGTCCTGAGAAAGGTGGCAGAGGAAATAGGCAGAGATTATCCTGACCTTGACAGGTTCATTGAAGACATGTTTGAAACAATGTACAAGTCTGACGGTCTTGGCCTTGCAGCCCCCCAGGTTGGTAAATCAATCAGGCTTTTCGTCATTGACGGTGAACCTCTGGCCGAGGATCACCCCGAGATGAAGGAGTTTAAGCAGGCTTTCATCAACCCGCAGGTGATTGAGCGCAAAGGTGCCATGGTACCAATGAATGAGGGGTGTCTAAGCCTTCCGGGTCTTCATGAGGAGGTTGACCGGGAGTCTGAGATACGCATACAATATTATGACCAGCAGTGGAATTTTCATGACGAGGTCTACACCGGTTACAAGGCAAGGGTTGTACTGCATGAGTATGATCATCTTGACGGGATTCTCTTTCCCGACAGGCTCAGTCCGCTTCGTCGCCGCCTGCTGAGGGGCAAGCTGAATGACATCAGCAAGGGAAAATTTGAAGCCACCTACCACACTGTGCTCCCCAACAGCAGGTAAATTACCTGTATTTGATCCGTATTCACATATTTCTTAACTTACATGGGTCTTAATGCTGCTGACCCGTGCAGTTCAGGGATATACCGTTCCTGAGGCTTACCGTGCCCATGTGTGCCGGAGTGATCATGGCAGAATACCTCCATGGTTTTACTCTGGTAGCAGCGATTGTATCTGTCATCGCGTTCACACTGATGGCGGTCCGCCTGCTGCATACGGGGTACCGTCCTGACATACTCTTCGGGGTATGCCTGATACTTTTTATGATTGCTGCCGGATACCTGCTCCGTACCTGGGAATGCAGCCGGCTGAGCGACCTTGGCAGTGACCGGCAGGAGGTGACAATCCGTCTGTCGGGCTATCCTGATCCGGGAAACAGCGGCTGGTCACTGAGAGCGCGGGTTGTCAGCGTCAGATCAGGTGACACCGTCACTACACCCGGGGGCTCAATTCTTTTATGGTTCCTGGGAGACACCGTTCCATCCGCCTGGAAACCCGGCGACATGGCAACAGTTCGTCTCAGGCCGTCACAGGTGAAGAACAACGGTAATCCCTGCGAGTTCAACTACCGCCGTTACCTGGAAGGACAAGGGATCAGGCACATGGCTTTCTTCAGGGCCGGAGATATCATGACGTTTTATCCGGGTACCCGTCGGACAATCCGGGAGAGGTCGGTCATCGCTGCACGTGGCATGATAAGTGTTTTCAGCCGTTCCGGCCTTCAGGGAGAGGCACTCGGCCTGATCACAGCACTCACAATAGGTGACAAGGAACTGCTTGACAAGGAACGTCTGACCACATTTTCAAGGTCAGGAGCCATGCATATCATGGCAGTATCGGGCCTCCATGTGGGTATGATAAGCATGGCACTCTCCTGGCTCCTCTTCTTCCTGCGCGGGAGGTTGAAGAGCTTCAGGGCGCTGATAATCGTCCCGGCACTGTGGGGTTTTGCCTTCATCACGGGCCTTACTCCTTCAGTGCTCAGGGCAACTATCATGTTCACCTTTCTGCAGGCAGGATCCATGCTCAACCGGCCGGCCGCAGGAATGAACAACCTGCTGGCTTCTGCTTTCATTATCACTGCCATCCACCCTTCTGTCATTTTCGAGGCAGGATTTCAGCTCTCCTATCTCGCCGTAGCTTTCATCATTGCCTTCTACGCTCCTCTTTACAGGCTGCTGAAATTCAGGAACCGGATTGCCGACTACCTGTGGCAGATGACCGCGGTGTCACTGGTGGCCCAGGCAGGAACATTGGCGCTCTCAGTAAGTCTTTTCAACATTTTTCCCATGCTCTTTCTTATTACTAACATAGTGGTCATTCCGGTCTCATTCGTGGTACTTATTCTGGCACTGCTCCTGCTTGCATCCTCTCCTGTTCCAGTGCTGGCATCATTTTTTGCCATGCTCCTTGACCGTCTGGCAGGTTTCACACTTGGCTTCACCGGAATAATCAGCTCGGCTGACTACGGTGTGATAACGGGTATTGGCATGTCAGCTGCCGAGACCATCCTGATGACCCTTGCCACAGCCCTTCTCCTTGCTGCACTCCTCCGCATCGTCCGGCTGACTCTCAGACCTTTCCTGGTAGCCGTTGCCCTGCTGCTGGTATGCAACGTGGTGAAAACAACGCAGGAGATTCATCGCGAAAGGGTGATCACCTACAATATCAGGGGAGAGCCTCTGATGGTACGGCAACACGGCAGGCTGTTGCTGGTGCCCTCATCTGCCGGTGTGATTCCGTCAGAGGTGCAGAAGCATGCCTGTACCCGGGGACTAAAGATCAGGATTATTGAACCAGGCTAACATTTCTTTTGCTTAACTTTGCACTGTTTTATCCATGAGAACATGAGAATAGTTATTGCAGGTGCAGGTGAGGTGGGAACACACCTTGCCAAGATGCTCTCGCAGAGCGAACACGAGATCATCCTTATTGATTCGGAAGTGGAGCGTCTCAAACCTGTTGACGCAGCAATCGACGTGCTGACCTATGAAGGATCAGCCACATCTATAAATATACTCAAGGAAGCAGTCAAAAAGAACACAGATCTTTTTATTGCAGTTGCACATTACGAGGACACCAACATCACCTCCGCCATCCTTGCCAAGAAGCTTGGCGCACGGAAGGTTATAGCCCGTATTGACAACATGGAATACCTGGAACGGACCAACAAGGAGTTCTTCCGTGAAATGGGAATAGACCACCTGATCTACCCCGAGCTTATAGCCGCCAAGGAGGTCATCAGCCTGCTTAAGGAGACCGGCACCACCGAGTTTATGGATTTTGCCGGTGGCCTTCTATCCCTCTATGTCCAGAAGCTGGAGAAGAATGCCCCGGTTCTCAACCGCACCCTTGAGGATGTAGCCAACTCGCTGGGTTCAATCAAGTACCGCGCCGTTGCTATCAAGAGGCATGAGAAGACTATCATCCCCAGGGGGCAGGAGGAGTTCAGGGAGGGCGACCTGGCATTCGTGATCTCAACCCGTGACGGCATCTCTGACCTGATGAAGTTCTCAGGGAAGAAGAACGTTCAGGCAAAGAGCATCATGATCCTCGGCGGCAGCCGTATCGGCAGGCATATTGCACTGAAGCTTCAGCATGACTGCCAGATAAAGCTGATTGATATCGATATGGAGAAATGCCGTGACCTCGCCGAGGCGCTCGAGGAGACCCTGGTTATCAATGGGGACGGCAGGAACGGGGACCTTCTGGCCGAAGAGGGCCTTCAGCACATGGACGCCTTCGTGGCAGTGACAGGAAATTCTGAAACAAATATCCTTTCCTGCCTGCTGGCAAAAAAGATTGGCGTAATGAAAACCATTGCCGAGGTCGAAAACATGGAGTACATCAACCTGGCTGAAAACTCAGGCATTGACACAATCATCAACAAGAAAATTGCCACTGCCAGCCGTATCTTCAGGCATACCATGAACCCCAACGTCACCCAGGTAAAGATGATGACAGGTACAGATGCCGAAGTGATTGAATACAATGTGCCTGAGCATGCACGGATCACCTCAGGGCCGCTCAAGCTGATCGATTTCCCGAAAGATGCCATTGTTGGCGGAGGGATACGCAGCTACAAACCATATATAGCCACAGGTGATACCCTGATTGAGGCAAATGATAAAGTGGTGGTGTTTGCGCTGCCAGCGGCATTTGACAAGCTTAATAAATTCTTTACAGGAGACCGTCACTAAGAGAACCTGTCAGTACTCGAGCACTCCCATCCCCTGCCTCAGAATGACAGGTTCCGGACCTGTGCAGTCGACCACTGTAGAAGGCTCATTGCCGCCGGAACCACCATCAACAACCAGGTCGGCAAAGTCATCATATTTTTCGTGAATCAGCTCAGGATCAGTGATATACTCGATTATTTCATCATCCTCATGTATCGAGGTGGTCATGAGTGGCCTCCCAAGGTCACGCACTATAGCCATGGTGATGCTGTTGTCAGGTATGCGGATGCCCAGAGTCTTCTTTTTGTGCTTGAACATAGCAGGAATCTGGTTGTTTGCCGGTACGATGAAGGTAAAGGGGCCCGGCAGGTTACGCTTGAGCAGCCTGAAGAGGTTGTTGTCATGGATGACGGTGTATTCAGACAGCTGGCTCATAGACTCAAAAATCATTGACATGTCGGGATTGCCCGGGTTAAGTCCCTTGAACCTCGCTATCCTGTCAATTGTCTTTGATGCCCTTATGTCACAACCCATTGCATAGATCGTGTCCGTAGGGTAAATGACTACCCCGCCCTGTTCCAGGACGAATGTCACCCTTCGCACATAAGCGGGGTTCGGATTTTCCGGGTATATCCTGATCAGCATCTCTTCAGTAAAGTGACGGCAAATATATAAACTTCTTATGACAGGGATTTAAAAAAAAGAAGGGTAAGCTACTCACATCGCACCGCTACAACCTTCTACCCTTGCTGCCTTCCGACCCTGGGGGAGTTCAAAGGGAGCTGGTCGTATGAGACTTACCCCGCACAAAAATAGTACTTTTTCCGGCCTGCACCAAATATTCCGTGCTCAATAGCAGGATTTCCTATTCACGCAAAAAAAGTATATTTGTTTTCAAAATCTGAAATCGCATTAAAATGGAAAAGAAACAGTCAATCTGGAAAGAGACTCTTAACTACGGGATCATATACGGTCTCATAACGGTAGTCTTCTCGGTCTTAACCTACATGTTTGATTTAACCTTCAAGACATGGATTATCTGGCCAAGCATGCTTCTGGGCCTGGTTGTTCTTTTTTTTCTGCTTCGCTCATACCGTGATCATTATAACAACGGTTACATCTCATATGGTAAATCTGTGGGTGCAGGTGTGATTATCAGTCTTTATGCAGCAATCATTTCAGCACTATATGTTTACGTGCTCTATTCCTTCATTGACCCGGATCTGATGGAGAAATCGATGGCAGTTGCCGAAGCCAGGATGCTTGAAAAGGGTCTTCCCGAATCAGCCATAGAGCAGGGAATGGAGATGCAGTCCAAGTTGATGAAGCCCTGGTTCACAGCACTGATGAGTGTTGTCAACGGTGTATTCTACGGACTCATTTTGTCGTTGATAGTTTCACTTTTTGTAATGAAGAAAGGTAATCCTCTCCTTGACGAGCTGGAAGAAGAACCCAAGCAGTAATATGGATCTGACCGTTGTAGTTCCTGCTTATAACGAAGCGGAATCGCTGCCGGAACTGGCAGAATGGATTGACAGGGTGTGCTCCGGGTCATCAATAGGGTACGAGGTAATTATTATAGATGACGGCAGTTCGGATGGAACATGGGAGGCGGTGAAGCGCATCTCTGTCGCCAATAGCCGGGTAAAGGGAGTGCGGTTCCGCCGAAACTACGGAAAGGCAGCAGCGCTCCAGACCGGTTTCGAAGCAGCCTCCGGTGATGTGGTGATAACAATGGATGCTGATCTTCAGGACAGCCCTGATGAGATTCCTTCACTGGTGAAGATGATCCGCGAGGAGGGTTATCATGTGGTCTCCGGATGGAAGAAGAAGAGGTATGACCCTTTCATCAAGCGAACTACCTCCAGGTTGTACAACTACACGGCGAGAAAATTCTCAGGAATAAAACTGCACGATTTTAACTGCGGACTAAAGGCCTATGACGGCGAGGTGGTGAAGAGCATAGAGGTATACGGTGAGATGCACCGGTATATCCCGATGCTGGTACGTGAAGCAGGGTTCAGGAATATAGGCGAGAAGGTGGTTCAGCATCAGGCCCGCAAGTACGGGGTCACCAAGTACGGTCTTGACAGGTTTCTCAAGGGCTATCTTGACATGTTGACAATAAGCTTCATCACAAGGTTCGGCAAGAGCCCCATGCACTTCTTTGGTTCACTCGGAACGCTGATGTTCCTTGCCGGCTTTATCCTGGCGGCCTACCTTGGCATCAGAAAGCTTGTGTTTGTATCTCAGAACCTGAGAGCACCGCTGGTTACTGACAGCCCTTACTTTTACATTGCACTGGCGGTAATGATAATCGGCTCTGTCTTCTTTGTAACCGGTTTCCTGGCGGAACTGGTCAACCGGCGCTCACCCGATCGTAACCGGTACCTGGTGAAGGAAACACTTAATGTGGGCAGAAATTAGGCATTAGGCAAGAGGCAATAGGCAATAGGCAAGAGTGGCAATAATTCGTAAGCCAAATGTATGATTAGCAGCAAATTCACTACTGCCTACTGCCTACTGCCTATTGCCTGCTCTTCTGGACTTCCCTGGCGAGGCTGCGAAGTGCCTCTGTAAGCCTGTCCCAGGAGTACTCTTTTTTCTTTTCCCCGATGCCGCTTTCAAACCTGTTTTCATCACCGCCAAAGAAATCGCATATTGCCCCCGCTATGGCAACAGGGTCAGGTTCAACAACATATCCGCAAACGCCATCCGGCACAATCTCAGCCAGTCCCCCTACATTCGTAACTATCATCGGCTTCTTGAAGTGATATGCCACCTGGGTGACACCGCTCTGTGTGGCGCTCCGGTAGGGTTGCACTACGAGTGAGGCCGCTGAAAAGTAATACTTTACCTCATCATCACTGATGAAGTGTGAGTGGAAGGTAATTTTGTCACCTATTTCAAGCTTATGGATGAGATCAAAGTAAGGTTTCTCACTCTCGTAGAACTCACCTGCAACAATAAGTTTAACACCGAGGTCTCGCACACACTGCTCAGCCATGGCCCGGATGAGCAGGTCAAGTCCCTTGTACTCCCTGATAAATCCAAAGAAGAGGATGAACCTGTTTTCGGGGCTGAGTTTAAGCCTTACGACAGCCTCGGCACGTGATACCGGAACGCTATAGTTATCGAACAGGGGATGAGGAGAGATCACGCAGGGCATATTGGCCGAAAACTGCCTCAGATCATTCTCCACTGCCCTTGTCATCACCAATGCTCCGTCGATACTTTTCACAAAGAACCTGGTAAGAATCGTGTCACCAAACCGTCTCTCGTGAGGCACCACATTGTCGAAAATGGTGATGACCCTGGTATACCTGTTGCTCCTTACAAGCCGTGCGATGAATCCAAGCGCCGGAGCAAGGAAAGGAAGCCAGTACCTCATTATAACAAGGTCCGGCCGGGTACGTCTGAGACGAAGCCCTATATTGAACCAGTTCAGCGGGTTGACCGAGTTTATTGCTCTTGTAATCGGTACTCCCTCCGGGGCATAACCATGATCAAACTGTGTCTTTCCCGGGAACAGAAAAGAGGGATACTGGAGCTTAAAAGTATAGATGGCGGCAGCGTCTCCTTCCTGTAGCAGTTGTTGGGCGAGCCTCTCGTTGTAGGCAGCTATCCCCCCACGGTACGGATGGGCGGGGCCACAGATAACGATCCGCATCATGGCTTCTCACCTTCGGGCAGTACCCACCCTGTCAGGTGTCCGTATTGCGGTTCGATCCTCCCGCCGGAGGTTATGGTGGCACGCTGAATCATGGGTGAATCATTGCCTGTAAAGAGATCATGCAGCACATTTTCAATCAATTGTTTGCCGAAATCTCCCGATGCATCCCTTGGCAGCTCACCGGGGAGGTTGTCAATCGACATGACAGTTATATTGTCAGGATTACTGAAAGCCTCCTCTTCGCAATGCTTTTTCCGGTTATAGCTGTAGAATGGATCTGCAATGGTGGTTGCCCTCAGAGTGGTGGGAATCGGACCACCGATATCACAGCTTATGTCACCGATGACGGAAATCCTGAAGTCAGGCTTTTCAACATCCTCTTTTGTAAAGAACACTGGCGACTTTGGATCCCAGAAGTGACCGGCGATGAGGACATCCGTCACCTTCGTGTATTTCACGAAATCAGACCTGTAATCCTCAGGGTGCTGTACAAAATTGTTGAAGTCAAAGGGGCGGCCGTCATGATGCTTCACATAATGTTGCGGTCCCACCTGGCAGACAACAGGAACGTCGTACTCCTTTGACAGAAAATCTTCTGTACTTACCTTTAAAAGGTTGTTGCAGTTGGCAAGGGTCTCCATGGCGCCGTTTGCCACCCTGCCCTCACCGGTAACCAGGATCTTCAGACCCGGCTTGAGCTGAATCAGCCTCAATCCGGCCCACATCTCACTCAGATCATGACACTGGTAGGCGGGTTTCAGTTTGAACCTGTTAGTCTTGATACCCCTGGCTCTCAGTGCATTATAAGCGCCAACGATGCCTGCCCAGCGGCCGAATGCCACTACACGCTGGCCCTTGTCAGTAGTCAGGTACTCGTAATCTATGACCTTCACCTTACGGTTGAGTATCTCCCTGAGCATCTCGAGGTTGTGTTCCTGTTTCTTGGCTACATGGGCAAAGAAGAGATAAGTTTTTCCCGGTATGAAAAATCTTTTGTCCACCTCCTTGACTCCCATAAGGATGTCACAGCTGCTAAGATCTTCCCGCATGGGTATCTTGAGGTATTTGTATTCGTCGTCAGTAAAGCACCTGATATCTGACGGCTGGACATAAAACTCCACGTCGGGATACTTATTCTTCAGCTCCACTACCTGTGAGGGTGTCAGTGGCACCCTTCTGTCTGGTGGTATCTTTGTCTCACGAATGAGCCCTACCTTCACTTTCTTTTCCATGTGAGAATGATTTAGTACTGCCGTGAAGATAAGAAATCGGCCCGATTTTTGCGCAGACATTTGTCAGTGCAACACATAAATGAGTAAATTTGTGTTGTGAATACCACAAATGGGGCTGACCTGGTTTTGACAGCAAGCCGCGGTGGTATGTAAGCATGCAGAGTAGGGGGACGCATCTCTATAACTTGTGTCTCAAAACAATAACTGGCGAGTCTAACTACGCTCTTGCTGCGTAACCTGCACAGCAGATTATGCTTAATCCCGGCACAAGGTGCTGGGACGAGACGTTTCCCGGGCGGTGAGGCCCTGTACCAACCCGAAAAGGAAGCGCACGCAATTCAGGGATAGCCCGATGGTTTCTCCGGCCTGACGGTAAAATAACAGGAGATAAGGAGTGACTCGGATGCCTGCCACCTGGTCACCCCCGACAATCAAGGCAGGATAAGCATGTAGAAAGCATATGGCTGCCTTGCCTGGACGCGGGTTCGACTCCCGCCAGCTCCACAAAAAAGCAATTACAGACACCCCCGAAAGGGGGTGCACTGTTTATGGCGGGGGGCCTCAGGACCGCCTCCGCGGACCTGATACCCCTTGCATAATATGATCCCGGCTTTAATTGACAGGTCTGATGAAATGCATCAGCTTCCTGTCATGGTTGTGCACAATCCTGGATTCTTTGTCAAAATACATGGTTGCACCGTTCTCAGCCGTATAAGGCTCCCACGAAGTGAGCTGACCAGGCGCATTGGGATCACCCGTCTTTGCAAAATTCAGCCATGCCGAGCTCATCTTTTCCGACAGTTTCCAGGCTTCTGCTGCATTGCCTGTCCAGTCCGGCCTCAGGTCAACGTTATAAAAGGCCAGGGGAATGTCCAGGCCATGGAATGAACCTTTCGACGCATTGTCAACAGGGCTTTTCCATGCCAGAAGGTAGACATACAGCGGAGCTCCGCCCTGCCTTGCCCTGGCATCAGCGGCCCTGATTGTATAAGGCCTGAAGACATTGTCAATGGAAAGAAGATCCTGAGGTGTATAATCCGGGTAGGCCTCCGAGAACAGTCTGATGAATTCATCGGTGCGGTCACCGTATTCATTTACCAGCCGCTCCCTGGCCTGTTCCATCGACATTTCTTTTTCGCCATAGTATGTTCTCATTAATTCGTTGAACGTGGTGCCGATCATCAGGGGTATCTCTTTCGAAATACCGGCAAATCCAGGGCTGAAAGGTTGCTGGAGCAGGACAATTCCGTCAGCGGAAGGTACGAAACCGTACGATGTCGGGGATCCGGGTGTCCTCGGACCATAAATCTCAGATACAGCTTCATTCCCTGCTTTAACAAGATCCATGTAAGGAATTGTATTCAGCTTGTCAGCTTCGCCGGGTGTAAGTCCCAGTTTTTTAAGAACCGCCAGGCCCAGGGCCTGTGATTGCTCCCTGGTCATTACATTTACAAGAGTCCCGCTCTGAATGATTGCCTTGTGAAACAAACCCTTAGCCGCCGGCATGCACATTAGCGTCCCGACTTTTCCGCCACCGCCTGACTCGCCAAGAATAGTCACATCGTCAGGATTGCCTCCGAAATTCCCGATGTTTCTCCGGATCCACTCCATGGCTTTCACAATATCGAGCATGCCGACATTTGCTGATTGAGCATATTTTTCGCCACATGCAGATAAATCGAGATAGCCGAGGATATTCAACCGGTGATTCAGAGATACCACAACCACATCACCTTTTTTTGCCAGGGCCTTTCCATATGTCATGGGATCATTGCTGCTGCCCACATGAAATCCACCGCCGTGCAGCCATAGCATAACAGGCCGCTTTCTGCCGTCCGATATTCCCTGTGTCCAGACATTTACACTGAACAGCTTCTTTTCATCCATCACGGAATCTGCAATCCAGGCTACTATTTGTTTGGCTACAGGTCCGAAATTGTTGCATTCGAGTACGCCGGTCCATGGCTCAGCCTCCTGCGGAGGCATGAATCTTTCAGCCCTGGCATATGGTATTCCCTTGAACGAGAACACGCCATCGTAAACAGTGCCGGAAACAGTCCCCGAGGTGGTTTCAACAACCGGAACCTGATCTGCCTTAACAAGGTCTCTGAAGACTGATCCGAAAATCAGATAACTTGTGTTCCCGGCAATTGTCCCCTCGTTCTGTCCCCACAGGAATGGCCAGTCATCATAGTTTTCGAAGTGGTCAGGTTTTCTGAACAACACTCCCGGAGCAACATTGCCCGGAATGAATGAGAAATCAGCCCTGTTATTCCCGTAAAATACTGCTTTCGGGCGGCCGGCGCCAACTGTGGCCACAAATGAATAATTGTGGTAAAGATGGCAGCCAAACAGCCAGCTGGCGGTCTTGAAAGTATGCTCAATGCCTATAATATCAGGGAAATACTTGCTGGCAAAGCAGACTGTGGTTCCGAAATTCAGCACTTCTCCCCCGCCTGCCCAGTTACCAGTTCCTATCGGTATTCCGTACGGATTATCTTTTTCAAGCTTTTCGAGGTACTCCCTGTACTTTACAATATACGGACGAAGCCTCTCCCTATAGGAAGCGTCCATGTAGGGTATCGCATCCAGGGCCGTCAAAAGGCCGGAGTTGACGAAACGGTCAAGCGCAGGCCATAACAGTTCCAGGAATTTGTCCCTGTACTGTTGCTCTCCTGTCGAGATATACAACTGGAGGTTGGTGCCCATGTTTGCCGGTCCGCCTCCCCATACGCGGTTTTCCCGGGACCTGCCGGCAGGCAGTGCCGTTGCCTCCTGCATAAGTCTTTTGGACTGCTGCAAGGCTCTCTCCGAGAGATCGTCGTTGTATCCCTTCAATGTCCGGCTTGCTGCAGCGAACATTGTTGCGGCCGACAGGTCGAGGCCTGGATTGCGGCTGGTAAAGGCCCACATGTCATCCTTAACCCCGCTCGAACGCCCGTCAGCGGCTATCTCGTAAGGACCCAGGTCCGGATTATAGAGAAGGCCGTCTGTTATTGAGGCTGCATCACCGAGATGATGGTAATTATCCAGTACAGAGTTCGAGAGTGTCTGTGTCATATGACCTATGATCTCTGCCTGGGCTACAAGGTTAAGTGTGCCATGCTCGATAAACTGCAATATATCGGGTGTACCATCCGGACGGTGAAGATCGACATAACGCTGCTTCTGATCGACAAAAGTCTGATCGCGCATTGGTTTGAAGTATTCCCAGGTTCTAACGAAATTCTGTACCACACTTATGTTCGAGGAGGTCTCTATGTCGAAATCTCCGGCATCGAAGAAACCGCCGACATTTAATCCGGGAATCAATTCCAGAGGCTTGAACCTGGTATCGGTAGTGGGTCCCTGCCAGTGAAGGTCGAAGTGATCGGTATTCGGCGGAGCCTGCAGATATCCTTCCTTGAAAGGCTCGCCATGCCAGACCCTGTATGCCTCGTTTACGAACATGTGATTCATGTGTATCGGAATCCATACATCGCTGGTGGCTTCTGTGATCCTGTCATAAACGCTGTTTTCAATCAGGAAGTTATTTGTTTTGAACCTTCCATACTGAATGTAATATATCCCCGGGGTCTGAACCGGAGAAAAATCGAATTTCACGTAGTGGTACTTGAAATAGTCGCCCCATGGAACGATTCTGCCGGTGAATACTCTTGCAGCACTGCCATCTTCATTTACTTTATAAATCGATGCTTTCGTCAGCGGTTTATCCTTCTTGTCGAGTTCGATCACGGAGACCTTTGGCTGTGAGGGAAGGTAGCCCACCTGGGAGAATCCGATATTTGGCTCTCTTATCCACCCTTTAACGGCATTTGGTTCTACTGTCCAGGTCAGTACCAGCCCGGTTTTTCCTGCGGGAAGCAGGCTTCGGACGACGAACCAGCCGTTCTGTGCCAGCATACGGCCATCGAAAAGCATCAGGTCTGCATCGCCGCAAGTTATTCTGACCATGCGTTCGGGGTCATCCGGAGCGAGGAGAAAGGTGTGACCGGTTTCCAGCGGCAGGGGATCGATAAATCTGCCTGTTCCCCTGTCGTCGGAAGTTACATATCCCTTGAACTGTTTAGGTTTCTGGCTGTTGGGCCTGGTAACGCTGTTTCCTGCCACGTAACGCGAAAACCTGTTGTAGCGTCCGTCCACGACATAAGCCTTATTCCAGTACTGCGAGGGAAGAAACTCAAGGTTAAAACCTGCCTTTCCTTCAAGCGCTGCCGGCACGGGTTTATCAAGGTAAACAGAAATCTCAACACCCTTGCCTTTTGCGGTTACGACCAGGCGTGTATCAAAATCGTAATCGGTATACCTTAACCCAACCTCGATGGTTTTCGAAACAGGATCTACCTTCCGGTCCAGCATTGCAGGAACAAGATCCCACTGCTCCGGGGTTCCGGAAAGCCTCACCGCTCCTCCCTGCACTGTCCTCACGCCATGGTGTATCAACTCTATTCCGGCATTTTTCTCATCGTTAAAACCCCCGGTAAATTGATTACTGTAAACAAGGACATTGACGCCCTGTGTCTCAAAATACCCGAGATCATTGATCTTTAAATCCTGACCGGAAACATAATTGAGGACCGATAACAGGAACAATACAGACGAAATAATCAGTTTCCTCTTCATTTTTGCGAAAATCTAGTCAGTTGGTGTTATACAGATGATAGTGCTTAGTGGTCTTTAAAATTCCACTTGGAATTATCACTG
>DHUL01000006.1:116802-127361 GCA_002409145.1 Bacteroidales bacterium UBA5235 | reverse complement strand
ATTATCTGACTAGACCCGTATATTCAGGGCCTTTTAAGTCCCTTCATTCGATCTGGATGGCATTGAAAAATTTCTTTAGGCAAAGCAACGATTATTATGTTTTATTAAAAGGGACCAAGGACATTATTTATTTTCTAAATGAGTTACGAATATTTGCTTCATATGAAAACAAGAAATTTCCGGATTCACAGCTTATAAAGAAAAAAAAGAGTGAAATCAGTGAAATTATTGAAAACTCAGAACTTAAGGTAATTAACAAGTTAAAAGGGAAGGAGACTTTCTTGCCGTATGAATATCTATCCCTTTCTATCATTTTTAGAAAAACTGAAGTTGAAAATCTCCGCAAGATCCTATATCATGTATACGAGATTGATGTCATAAAAGCGCTTGCATATGCGGCAAATAGGCACAGGTTTACTACTCCAGATTATTCAGAACAGAAATCCTATATTTCTGCGATGGGTGTTTTTCATCCTTTTTTAAAAAACCCGGTTGTCAATGATATTGAGTTTAATTCGCGCAAAAACCTATGTTTTATAACAGGACCCAATATGGCTGGCAAATCCACCTTTCTAAAATCAATTTGTATCTGTATTTATCTATCACATATAGGATTTCCTGTTCCTGCTCACAGATTTACCACTTCTGTTTTTTGTGGATTGATCACAACCATAAACCTCCCTGATAATCTCAACAAAGGTTATAGCCATTTTTATAACGAAGTTCTTAGAGTAAAATATGCCGCAGAAAAAGTAGCTCAGTTAGAAAATGTTTTTGTAGTCTTTGATGAATTATTTCGTGGTACAAATATAAAAGATGCGTACGACGCCTCCTTATTAACTATAACCGAGCTCTCAAAGTTAAATAAAAGCGTTTTTGCAATATCTACTCATATTGTTGAAATTGCAGATCAAATTAGGAATATGCCATCAGTTTTCTTTAGATACTTTGAGGCAAACCTTGTGAATGAAAGCCCCCAATATAATTTTAAGGCGAAGGAGGGAGTAACTAATGAACGGATTGGGTTGTATATTCTGAAGAAGGAAAAAGTAATCGACATTATCAGGAATGCACAGTAATTAATTCTAATGTAGCAGCGAGTGATTATTCCGGACTACGGTCCAGAACGGTTTTCTGCCCTGCCATAATTTAGGTCTCATAACAATCCAATTCAATAAATAATTATTGAATTAATAAGCTTATCCTGATTTTGGGTCTCTTTCGAACAAAACTGGAAGAAATGAACAGTAATCCTAAAAAGAGAGGGTGCCCTTTTGAGACACCCTTCTACCTGCTTTATATACAGATATATGGATCTGTTGTTGTCTATTCTTCCTCCTCTTCGGATTCGTATGCCTTGATGACGGCATCCTGAACCTCGCCCGGAACCTGCGAATACTCTGAGAACTTCATGCTGTACATAGCGCGGCCGCCGGTGAGCGAACTCAGTGCCGTTGAGTACTTGTTCATCTCGGCCAGGGGAACCCTTGCCTTGATGACCTCGAATCCCTTCTCGCTTGACATGCCGAGAACCATGCCGCGGCGTCCCTGCAGGTCACTGATCACATCACCCATACGGTCTGACGGAACCCAGATCTCTACATCGTAAACGGGTTCAAGGATCTTCGGACCGGCGTTTTTGAACGCTGTGCTGAAGGCGTTACGGCCTGCAAGACGGAATGAGATTTCATTTGAGTCAACCGGGTGCATCTTGCCGTCATAAACATAGACCCTGATGTCACGGGCATATGAGCCTGTAAGAGGACCAACCTCCATCTTCTCCATGATACCCTTCAGGATGGCTGGCATGAAACGTGCATCAATTGAACCTCCGACGATACAGTTGACATAAACCAGCTTGCCGCCCCACGGAAGTTCAATCTCCTCCTTGTCGCGGACACTGAGCTTAAGCTCTTTGCCGGCTATTTTCATCATGTTCTTCTCGGTGGAACCCTCCTCGAACGGCTCGATGATCATGTGTACCTCACCGAACTGGCCGGCGCCACCCGATTGCTTCTTGTGACGGTAATCGGCCTGCGATGCCTTGGTGATGGTTTCGCGGTATGGGATCTTCGGAGCAAGGAACTGGGTCTCTATCTTGTAAATATTGTCAAGATGCCACTTGAGAATGTTAAGGTGGTATTCACCCTGTCCATGGATGAGGATCTGCTTGAGCTCCTTGGAGTACTCGACGAGGATCGTTGGATCTTCCTGGTGCATCCTGTTGAGAGCCTCGCCCATCTTCTCCTCATCGCTTTCGCTGAGAGGCTTGATGGCTGCACGGTATTTCGGAGCGGGGAACATCATCTCCTCATATGTCCAGTCGTTTCCCGGAGCGTTGAGAGTATGATTTGTCTTTGTGTTCTTCAGTTTAACGAAGCCTCCGATGTCACCTGCATGGATCTCGGGTATACGGGTACGGTTCTTGCCGGCGCAGGCGAATATCTGGGAGAGACGTTCCTTGGTGCCGTTGCTGGTGTTCACGGCATCAAAGTTCTCAGTGATCTTGCCTGACATCACCCTGAAGTAGTTGATCTCACCAATGTGTTCCTCGAGGGTTGTCTTGAAGACGAAGACTGATGCAGGGCCTGAGGCATTGCACTTCACCTCGGTGCCCTTGGCATTCTTCACAGCAGGCATGTCAGCGGGGGAAGGAGCGGATACTGCTACAAAGTCGAGCAGCCTGTCAACGCCGATGTTTCCCTTTGATGATACACAGAATACAGGGAAGATACCCCTCTTGAGAAGGCCTTCGCGGAGCCCGCGGCTGATTTCCTCTTCTGAAAGCCTGTCGTTTGCGAAGAAGAGTTCCATCAGTGCCTCGTCGCTCTCGGCCACCTTTTCTGTGAGTGCGGCATGAAGCTCATCGGCTTTGGCCTTGTGTTCAGCGGGTATGTCAAGCACTTCGGCCTTGCCGCCGTCTTTGCCGTAACGCAGCATCTTCATGCTGATGACGTCGATGACGGTGTTGAAGCCGAGACCCTCGTTCACCGGGAACTGGGCCAGGGTTACATTGGTGCCGAACCGCTCATGAAGCATTTCAACTGATTTTTCAAAGTTTGCCTTCTCATGGTCAAGACCATTGACGGCTATGATCAGGGGTTTGTGGAACCTCTCGGCATGCCTGAAGTGTATTTCGGTTCCCACCTCAACACCGTTCTGTACGTTGATCACCAGCATGGCGGTGTCAGCAGCGTACATTGATGATATAACCCCGCCGGAGAAATCGTCAAGACCCGGGGTGTCAAGGATGTTGATCTTCTTGTCCCTGAACTCGGTGTAAAGTACTGTTGAAAAGATGGAGTTCCGGTTCTCCTGCTCAATAGGTTTGTAATCAGAGACGGTGTTCCTGGCTTCTACTGTACCCCGTCTCTCGATAACCCCTCCGTTGAATAGCATTGCTTCCGCGAGGGTGGTCTTACCTGAGCCAGAGTTTCCCAGCAGAGCAATGTTTCTTAGGTGGTCTGTTGAGTATGTCTTCATTTTCGGCTGTTATTATATAATATATTGTAATTCGTTCAGATGGGAGCGCAAAAATAACAAATTTTCAAAAGATTGCATATAAAGTGATGGTTGTTTGAAAAATATTTACTTATCTTTGCCGCGGTTTTTTGAAAACAGGAGTACCGGTCTCTCCGTCAATATGTAAGTTTACAAAAGATGTCGGAAGGAGCGGTCGGGAAGAAAATCCTGGAAATAACTTACAAACCATAAGTTACATCTTCAGAAAACTTTACCCCGGGGCACTGTGGCGGCTCTTTGTCGTTATAATGCACAGGTTGTGTGATCCGCTCTGAGGCGGCGTTCGCGAGGTGCGGAAGAGCAGTATTGAACATAAATTTTTGAAGACCAGAATAAAAAGGAAAATTAATTAAGAAAGAATTATGCCAACAATTCAGCAGTTAGTAAGAAAAGGCCGCAAGAAGCTGGTAGACAAGAGCAAGGCACCTGCTCTTGACTCATGCCCGCAGCGCAGGGGAGTATGTGTTCGCGTATATACTACCACGCCCAAGAAACCTAACTCAGCCATGAGAAAAGTAGCCAGGGTAAGGCTGACCAACCAGAAAGAGGTCAACGCCTACATTCCGGGTGAAGGACACAACCTGCAGGAGCACTCGATAGTGCTTATCAGGGGCGGAAGGGTCAAGGACCTCCCGGGTGTCCGCTACCACCTTGTCCGTGGCGCACTCGATACATCCGGTGTTGATGGCCGCAAACAGAGAAGGTCAAAATACGGAGCAAAAAGACCAAAGAAGTAACAGTTAAAGGATTCAAGATATGAGAAAGGCAAAACCAAAGAAGAGGATCCTCCTACCGGACCCGAAATTCAACGATCCGTACGTTACCCGTTTCATCAATAACCTGATGTACGATGGTAAAAAGACCGTTGCCTTCAGGATATTCTATGACTCACTCGATATAGTCGCCGAGAAGATGAAAAACGCGGAGAAGAGCCCGCTTGAGATCTGGAAACAGGCTCTTGACAATATCACTCCGCATGTCGAGGTTAAAAGCCGCAGGGTTGGTGGTGCCACCTTCCAGGTGCCCCTCGAGATACGCCCTGACCGCAAGGTGAGCATAAGCATGAAGAACCTTATTCTCTTCGCGCGTAAGCGCACCGGTCACAGCATGGCCGAGAAACTTGCAGCAGAGGTGATGGCAGCCTACAACAATGAAGGCGGCGCATACAAGAAAAAAGAGGATACCCACCGTATGGCTGAAGCCAACAAGGCTTTTGCCCATTTCAGGTTCTGATAACCGTTAAGTGTGGTTAGCCAGCAGCAAAGGATGAACAGCGATCTTAAAAATACCAGGAACATTGGCATAATGGCCCATATTGATGCCGGGAAGACTACCACTTCCGAGCGCATTCTCTATTACACGGGTCGTACACACCGCATCGGCGAAGTCGATGACGGTAATGCCACCATGGACTGGATGGTGCAGGAGCAGGAGAGAGGGATCACTATAACATCCGCAGCCACTACCACTTTCTGGAAATACAGGGATCAGCTCTTTAAGATCAACCTCATTGACACACCCGGGCACGTGGACTTCACCGTTGAGGTGGAGCGGTCGCTCAGGGTACTTGACGGCGCTGTGGCGGTCTTCTGTGCCGTTGGAGGGGTTGAGCCGCAGAGTGAAACCGTATGGCGCCAGGCTAACAAGTACAACGTGCCGCGCATAGCATTCGTCAACAAGATGGACCGTGCCGGCGCCGACTTCCTCGGAGTGGTGCAACAGATGAAAGACAAGCTAGGGGCTCACCCGGTGCCTGTACAGATACCTGTCGGATCCGAAGAAAACTTCGATGGCATCATTGACCTTGTCGAGATGAAAGCAATCATCTTTGAGGAGAGCGATGACCCGCTCATGAACTTCACCATCAAGCCAATCCCTGATTTCATGATGGAGGAGGCAACCGAGTGGAGGATGAAGCTGGTGGAGGCATGCGCCGAAATGGATGATTCCATCCTCGAACGTTACCTGGAAGACCATGAGAGCATCACTGCCGATGAACTGATGACAGTCCTCCGCCGTGAGACCGTGGAAGGGGTGATTGTACCCGTTTTCTGCGGAGCGGCATTCAAGAACAAAGGCATACAGCGCCTCCTGAACGGAGTGGTGGCATACCTGCCATCCCCGGTTGATGTGGGTGCCGTCAAAGGCAAAGACCCGCGCGACGACAAAGAGGTTGAGCGCAAACCTGAAGCTGACGAGCCTTTTGCCGCTCTCGCCTTCAAAATAGCCACCGATCCGTACATGGGACGGCTGGCCTTCATGAGGGTCTATTCCGGTACCCTCAATGCAGGCGACACCGTTCTCAATGTCAGATCCGGAAAGAGGGAGAGGATCAACCGCCTCTTCCAGATGCATGCAAACAAACAGAATCCCGTAGAAACCGTCTATGCAGGTGACATCTGCGCAGGCGTGGGATTCAAGGACCTCAAGACTGGAGACACACTCTGTGCCATAAACAAGCCTGTGGTGCTTGAATCAATGGAATTCCCGGAACCGGTTATCTGGATTGCCATTGAGCCAAGGACGCAGGCTGACATTGACCGTCTGGGCGTAGCACTCGGCAAGCTTGCCGAGGAGGATCCCACCTTCAGGGTGAAGACCGATCCTGACAGCGGACAGACAGTCATCAGCGGCATGGGTGAACTGCATCTTGAAATTCTTATTGACCGTCTTAAGAGAGAGTTCAATGTCGAATGCAACCAGGGCAGACCCCAGGTGGCATACAAGGAGGCCGTCACGACCTCCTACACACACAGGGAGCTCTTCAGGAAACAGACAGGCGGCAGGGGCAAATTCGCAGATATTACCGTGGAAATTATGCCTGCCGATGACAGTGTTTCCGGACTGACCTTCGTGAACGAGATCAGGGGAGGAAATGTGCCGAAGGAATATATCCCTTCAGTGGAAAAGGGATTCCGCGAGGCAATGATGAACGGCCCGCTGGCCGGCTTCCCGCTCGACAGCCTAAAGGTTATCCTCAAAGACGGTTCGTACCATCCCGTTGACTCAGACTCGCTCTCGTTCGAGATTGCGGCCAGGCAGGCTTTCCGCCATGCGGCGGCCAAATGCCACCCGGTGCTGCTCGAACCGGTGATGAACGCCGAAGTGGTTACCCCCGAAGAATACGTGGGTGACGTTGTGGGCGATTTCAACAAGCGGAGAGGCAAGGTGGAAGGTATGGAATCGAAAGCAGGTGCAAGGGTAATTAAAGCAAAAGTACCTCTGGCAGAAAACTTCGGATACGTTACAGTACTGCGTACCCTTACCTCCGGCAGGGCTACATCTACGATGGAGTTCTCGCATTTTGAAGAGGTGCCTGCAGAATTAGCGAAGAAAATTATTGAAGTAACAACAGGAAAAATTCTTTAACAAAGATGAGTCAGAAAATCCGCATCAAACTGAAGTCTTACGATCATAACCTGGTCGACAAGTCGGCTGAGAAGATTGTCAAGACGGTCAAATCGACGGGTGCAGTTGTCAGCGGTCCCATACCGTTGCCTACCCATAAGAAGATCTATACGGTGCTCCGTTCACCGTTCGTGAATAAAAAATCAAGAGAGCAGTTCGAACTGTCTTCGTACAAGCGCCTGCTTGACATATACAGCTCAACACCCAAAACCATCGATGCTCTGATGAAGCTTGAGCTGCCCAGCGGAGTGGAAGTGGAAATTAAAGTGTGAAACCGGAAAAATACTGAATTATGCAGGGATTAATAGGAAAAAAGGTTGGAATGACCTCCGTCTTCAATGAAGACGGGAAGAGCATACCATGCACAGTCCTGGAAGTGGGCCCGTGTGTCGTGTCTCAGGTAAAGACTGTGGAGAAAGACGGTTATTCGGCTTTGCAGCTCAGTTTCGACGACAAGAAGGAAAAGGCAAGCAACAAGGCTGAGATAGGTCATTTCAAGCAGGCCGGCACAGGCCCGAAGAGGAAAATTGCCGAGTTCGTCGGATTCGAGGAAGGCAAATACAAGAGAGGCGATGTCATTACAGTCGATCTCTTCAATGATGATACATATCTTGATGTCAGGGGCTGGACCAAGGGCAAAGGCTTCCAGGGCGTCATCAAGCGTCACGGCTTCGGCGGCGTGGGCGGTACAACCCACGGCCAGCACAACAGGCTCAGGGCTCCCGGTTCAATGGGCGCATCTTCATGGCCGTCAAGGGTTATGCCCGGAATGCGCATGGCAGGACAAAAAGGCGGAAAACAGCAGGAAACAGAACTGATGATCGTTAAGATCTTCCCCGAATCAAACCTGCTTCTCGTCAAGGGTGCCGTACCCGGCCCCAAAGGTGGTTACGTAATAATAACAAAGTGATGGAAGTAGCAGTAATTAACATAGACGGCAAAGAGACCGGAAGAAAGGTCAACCTGAATGAGGCCATCTTCGGCATTGAACCCAATGACCACGCTATTTACCTTGATACCAAACAGTATATGGCCGGCCAGAGACAGGGCACACACAAGACCAAGGAACGCGCAGAGGTCATGGGCAGCACACGCAAGCTCAAGAGACAGAAAGGCACCGGAACAGCACGTTTCGGCAGCATCAAGAACCCTCAGTTCCGTGGCGGCGGCCGCATCTTCGGCCCCAGACCCAGATTCTACGGCTTCAAACTCAACAAAAAGGTAAAGGAACTGGCCAGGAAATCAGCCCTCTCATACAAGGCAAGAGAAAACAAAATCATCGTCCTTGAAGACTTCTCACTCGATGTTCCGAAGACTTCAAAAATGGCCGGGATGAGCGCAAACCTCAACCTCCCGAATAAAAAATCAGTCATTGTTTTACCGGAACAAAATAAAAATATATATTTGTCATCTCGAAATTTGCAGGGAGTTGAAGTTGTAACTATCAGTGATTTAAACACTTATACAATTATGAAAGCTTCAACTCTGGTGCTGACAGAGAGCGCAGTTGATGTTTTGCAGTCAACATTATAAACCAGGAGCAGAGATATGGAAATACTTATCAAACCCATAGTGACCGAGAAAATGACCGCCCAGGGCGAGAAGTTCAACCGGTATGGCTTCCTGGTTGACCGTAAGGCAAACAAGCTTCAGATAAAGAAGGCTGTTGAAGAACTTTACGGGGTCAATGTTGAGAGCGTCAACACAATCAACTACGGAGGCAAGAGCAAGACCCGCTACACCAAATCAGGTGTAATGGCAGGCCGGACGGCAGCAACGAAAAAGGCTGTTGTCACTCTCGCCAGTGGAGAGACCATAGATTTTTACAGCAACATTTAATATAATATGGCAGTCAGAAAGATCAAGCCTGTAACACCAGGCCAGAGACATAAGATCACGAGTACCTTTGACGAGGTCACCCGTGAGACGCCGGAGAAATCCTTGCTCGCGCCGCTGAAAAAGACAGGAGGAAGGAACGTTAACGGCAGGCGGACCATGAGGTACATTGGCGGCGGCCACAAGAAGATGTACCGTGTGATCGATTTCCAGAGGACCAAGGACGGCGTTGCCGCGAAGGTCACATCGATCGAATACGACCCGAACCGTTCGGCACGTATTGCTCTTCTTACCTATGAAGACGGAGAGAAGAGGTATATAATTGCCCCCAACGGTCTGAAGGTCGGCCAGGAGCTGATGTCAGGAAAGACAGCAACCCCCGAGGTTGGAAACACTCTCTTCCTTGAAGACATACCTCTCGGTACCATAGTTCACAACATAGAGCTGAAGCCCGGAAGGGGTGCAGCCATGGCCCGCAGTGCTGGTACTTTTGCACAGCTGGCTGCCCGTGACGGCAAGTATGCAATCATCAAGCTTCCTTCAGGAGAGACAAGGATGGTGCTTACCGCATGCCGTGCAACGATAGGAACCGTTTCCAACACTGACCACAACCAGGAGAGATCCGGAAAGGCAGGTCGCAAGCGCTGGCTCGGCCGCAGGCCAAGAACCAGGGGCGTTGCCATGAACCCGGTTGACCATCCTATGGGTGGTGGCGAAGGAAGAGCCTCCGGAGGACACCCGCGCTCACGCAGCGGGATGCCTGCCAAGGGTTTCAAAACCAGGAGCCGTACCAAGTATTCTAACAGGCATATTATTGAAAGAAGGAAAAAATAATTGATACGATGAGCAGATCTATTAAAAAAGGCCCATTCATCGATATTCACCTGGGCAAAAAGGTGGACACAATGAATGACAGCGGAAAGAAAACTGTGATCAAGACCTGGTCGAGAAGATCAGTTATTTCCCCCGACTTTGTGGGTCACACCCTGGCAGTACATAACGGAAACAAATTCATACCTGTTTACATTACCGAGAACATGGTTGGTCATAAGCTGGGTGAGTTTGCCCCTACCCGCACCTTCCGCGGTCATGGTGGAAAACAGAAGTAGGTAATGTGGCATAAAAACTGAAAAAGAATCAGAAATGGGTGCAAGAAAAAGAATAAGCGCAGGCGTCAGGAAGGAAGCCGCAAAAGAGAAGGCTCAGGCTCTTCTTCGCAATGTCCCTACCTCACCGCGCAAAATGAGGCTGGTTACCGATCTTATCCGTGGCCAGGAAGTGAACAAGGCTCTTGATATCCTGAAGTTCAGCAAGCAGGAAGCTTCACGCAGGCTGGAAAAGCTCCTCCTCTCGGCTATCGCCAACTGGCAGGCCAAGAATGAAGGGGTACGCCTCGAGGAGAGCAACCTCTACGTGAAAGAGGTTCAGGTTGACGGCGGCCGCATTCTGCGCCGTATCCAGCCTGCCCCCCAGGGAAGGGCTTACCGCATACGCAAGAGATCAAACCATGTAACCCTTGTGCTGGGTAGCAGGAAACAGGAAGTTGAAAATATTTCAGAGTAAACAATGGGACAGAAAGTAAATCCGATAGGCAACAGAGTAGGAATCATCAAGGGATGGGACTCAAACTGGTATGGCGGCAATGACTTCTCAGGGAAGCTCGTTGAAGACACCAAAATCAGGGAATACCTGAATGCCAGGCTTGCCAAGGCAAGTCTTTCAAAGATCGTCATTGAACGTACCCTCAAGCTCATCACCGTAACTGTCAATACAGCCCGCCCCGGTATCATCAT
>DHUL01000006.1:74911-116578 GCA_002409145.1 Bacteroidales bacterium UBA5235 | reverse complement strand
GAAGGAAGTCCAGATAAATATCTTCGAGGTAAAGCGCCCCGAGCTTGATGCTGCAATAGTTGCCGGCAACATAGCACGTCAGGTTGAAGGAAAGATCTCATATCGCCGCGCCATAAAGATGGCCATTGCCTCAACAATGCGCATGGGCGCCGAAGGTATCAAGGTTGTTATCTCAGGCAGGCTCGGCGGTGCAGAAATGGCTCGTAACGAGACTTACAAGGATGGCAGGATTCCTCTCCATACTTTCCGTGCAGACATTGACTATGCCCTTGGCGAAGCTCTCACGAAGGTGGGCCTCATCGGAATCAAGGTGTGGATATGCAACGGCGAAGTCTATGGCAAGCGTGATCTCAGCCCCAACATTGGCGCGAAGAACGTCAAGGGAGGCAAGGCACCTGCAGGCGGCTACAGAAAGAAGAGCGACCGCGGCGATCGTGACCGTGACCGTGACCGTGGTGACCGCGGTGACCGTAACCGTGACCGCGGTGATCGTGGCAGCAATAAGGAATCGAGATAAGTATATAACTGTTTAATATAATATAGCGATGTTACAACCGAAGAAGACCAAGTTCAGGAGGAGCCAGAAGGGCAAGATGAAAGGCAATGCCCAGAGAGGCAATCAGCTGGCATTCGGATCATTTGGCATCAAAACCCTCGAGGAGGCATGGATAACCGGCCGTCAGCTTGAGGCTGCACGCCAGGCTGTGACCCGTCACATGAAACGTGAAGGCCAGATATGGATCCGTGTCTTCCCTGACAAACCGATAACCAAGAAACCTGCAGAGGTCCGTATGGGTAAAGGTAAGGGTGCACCTGAAGGATTCGTGGTTCCCGTTACCCCCGGCCGCATCATCATTGAAGCCGAAGGAGTTCCCTTCGACGTGGCAAAGGAAGCCCTCCGCCTCGCAGCTGCCAAACTGCCCGTGGCAACAAAATTCGTGGTGCGTCATGATTACGCAGAGGAATAAAAAAACAGAGCAATGAAAAGTTCAGAGATAAGAGAATTAAGCAACCAGGAGCTTCTTGAACGTATTGACAACGAGAAGACCGCACTCGTGCGCATGAAACTCAACCACGCAATCTCTCCCCTTGAAAATCCCCAGAAAATCAAGGAGAGCAGGAGAACAGTTGCAAGGCTCATGACAGAGAAGCGCAAGAGAGAGATCAATGAGAAATCAAAATAGCCGTATCAGCATGGAAGAAAGGAACCTTAGAAAAGAACGTACAGGTGTTGTCGTCAGCAACAAGATGGACAAATCTATCGTCGTTGCCATCCACAGAAAGGTCAAACACCCGATCTATGGCAAATTCGTCAGCAAAACAAAGAAGCTTATGGCTCACGATGAGGAAAACAGCTGCAACATCGGTGATACGGTGCGCATAATGGAAACCAGGCCCCTCAGTAAGAACAAGTCCTGGAGATTGGTTGAAATAATTGAAAGAGCTAAGTAATCATGATACAGCAGGAAAGCAGGTTGAATGTAGCCGATAACACCGGGGCAAAGGAGGTACTTTGCATCAGGGTGCTCGGCGGAAGCAAAAAGAGGTATGCAAGCGTCGGTGACAAGATTGTAGTATCCGTCAAAAGCGCTCTGCCCTCAGGTGAAGCAAAGAAAGGCTCTGTCAGCAGGGCAGTGGTTGTAAGAACCACCAAGGAGATAGGCCGCCCTGACGGTTCCTATATCCGCTTTGATGACAACGCCGTGGTGCTGCTCACCAACCAGGATGAAGTCCGCGGAACCCGCATCTTCGGCCCTGTCGCCAGGGAACTGCGCGACAAGTACATGAAGATTGTTTCACTTGCACCTGAAGTGTTATAACTGTTAATCTGACACCCGATGCAGAAAAAATTACACATTAAGAAGGGAGACACAGTGGCTGTCATTGCCGGTGAATCCAAAGGACAGAAAGGACGCGTCCTCGAGGTTGACAGGGCCAAAAACAAAGCCCTGGTGGAAGGAATCAACATGGTATCAAAGCACACCAAGCCCAATGCCAAGGCTCCCCAGGGAGGTATTCTCAAGAAGGAGGGCCCCATTCATATCTCGAACCTCATGGTCATTGATCCGGCAAATGGTAAACCCACCCGTGTCGGCCGAAAGCTGAATGACAAAAACAAACTAGTGCGTTATGCCAAAAAATCAGGAGAGGAGATCAAGTAATGTACACGCCTGCTTTAAAGACCAAATATAAGAATGAGATCACACCTGCCCTGGTGAAACAGTTTAATTATACAACTGTAATGCAGGTGCCCCGTCTTGAAAAGATTGTAATCAACCAGGGACTTGGTCAGGCTATCGCCGACAAGAAACTGCTTGAAATGGGACAGAAGGAGGTATCAGATATAGCCGGACAGAAGGCGGTGCAGACCATCTCCAGGAAGGACATATCGAACTTCAAGCTCAGGAAGGCCATGCCAATCGGTGTGATGGTCACCCTGCGCCAGGACCGCATGTACGAGTTTCTCGAGAGGCTCATCTCGGTAGCACTGCCGCGCATACGTGACTTCAAGGGTGTAAATGCAAAACTCGACGGCCGCGGTAACTATACCCTCGGCATCACCGAGCAGATCATCTTCCCCGAGATAGACCTCGACAAGATCGCCAAGATCATGGGCTTGCAGATCACATTCGTCACAACGGCCAGGAGTGATGAAGAGGCTTATGCCCTGCTTAAAGAATTCGGAATTCCCTTTAAAAACAAGTAAACAGATCGGAATATGGCTAAGGAATCAATGAAAGCCCGCGAAGTCAAACGCGCTAAACTTGCCAAAAGGTATGCCGCCAAAAGGGCCGCTCTCAAAGCAGATGGCAACTACATTGCCCTGAGCGCCCTGCCGCGCAACTCAAACCCAATCAGGCAGCGCAACAGGTGCAAACTCACCGGCAGACCGAGAGGCTACATGAGACAGTTTGGCATCAGCAGGATTACATTCAGGGAGATGGCTTCAAAAGGGCTCATCCCGGGCGTAAGAAAAGCAAGCTGGTAACAACCGAGATATAAACAAATTAATCATACGATAAGATGACAGATCCAATAGCAGATTTTCTTACCAGGGTAAGGAATGCCATCAGAGCCGGCCATAAAGTGGTTGAGATACCGGCTACCGGTCTGACGAAGGACATCACACGGATACTTTACGACAAGGGATATATCCTCAGCTATAAATTCATAGATGATAACGTACAGGGCAAGATAAAGATTGCCCTCAAGTATCATCCCAAGACAAAGCTGCCTGCTATCAAACAGATACAGCGTATCAGCCGTCCGGGCCTCAGAAGATATGCCGGTGTTGATGAACTCCCGCGTGTTCTTAACGGGCTGGGAATAGCCATTCTCTCAACCTCCCGCGGTGTTATGACTGAAAAGGAGGCAGTGAAGGAGAATGTCGGTGGTGAAGTAATATGTTATGTTTACTAAACAGGAGGAAATCAAATGTCACGTATAGGAAAATTACCTGTAAACCTGCCATCTGGCGTCACCCTTTCAGTGAGTGACGACAATGTGGTCAGCGTTAAAGGCCCCCTGGGAACCCTGTCACAGAAGGTTGACAGTGATATCAAAGTGGAGGTGGAAAACAATACAGTCATACTGGCAAGGCCCAACGACGAGAAGCGCATTAAATCGCTTCACGGACTCTACCGTGCACTCATCGCCAATATGGTGGTGGGCGTTTCAAAAGGCTACCGCAAGGACCTTGAGCTGGTAGGTGTCGGTTATCGTGCAGAAGCCAATGGTCAGCGTCTTGAAATGAGCCTCGGTTATTCACATGATATTGTGATGGAACTGCCGCAGGAGATCAAGGTTGAAACCAAAACTGAAAAGAGGAGCAACCCGGTCATTACTCTCTCAAGCATTGACAAGCAGCTCATAGGCCATGTCGCTGCAAAGATCAGGTCACTGCGTCCGCCTGAGCCGTATAAGGGCAAGGGTATCAAATTCGTGGGCGAACAGCTCAGGAGAAAGGCCGGTAAATCGGCTGGTGTGTAACATGATTAAATATTGAAGTCATGGCTTTATCAAAGACAGAAAAGAGAGAAAAAATTAAACTGAGAATCCGTAAGCGGATAAAGGGAACGGCCGAAAAACCAAGGGTAGCGGTCTTCCGCAGCAACAAACAGATATATGCCCAGGCTGTTGACGACGTCAATGGTGTGACACTGGCTGCAGCTTCCTCCAGGGAGAAGGAGATTGCCTCCGTCACCGGGAAGAAGAAGAGTGAGGTGGCTGTCCTGGTAGGAAAGCGTCTTGCCGAAGTATGCAGGGAGAAGGGCATCGGGACCGTTGTCTTTGACAGAAGCGGATACCAGTATCATGGCAGGATTAAATCATTAGCTGACGGAGCACGCGAAGGCGGCTTAAAATTCTAATCAGTATGGCATACGGAATAAAGAGAGTAAAGAACAGCGATCTTGAACTTACCGACAGGCTGGTAAGCATCCAGAGAGTAACCAAAGTAACCAAGGGAGGACGCACCTTCAGCTTCTCAGCCATAGTAGTTGTGGGTGATGAGAAAGGTATCGTCGGACACGGCCTGGGAAAGGCCAGTGAAGTGACCACCGCCATCGCCAAGGGCATTGAGGACGCCAAGAAAAACCTCATCAGGGTACCGGTACACAAAGGCACCATACCCCATGAACAGTATGGGAAGTTCGGCGGAGCCTATGTCTTTATCAAACCGGCCACAGAAGGTACAGGTATTAAGGCGGGAGGCGCCATGCGTGCTGTGCTTGAGAGCGTGGGAGTGAAGAACGTGCTCGCCAAGTCAAAGGGCTCTTCAAACCCGCACAACCTTGTGAAGGCTACCATAGCCGCCCTGCTTGAACTGCGCGATGCCAGCACAGTGGCAGACCACAGGGGCGTTACCCTCGAGAAAGTGTTTAACGGTTAGTAAATATTCAAGTATCATGGCAAAAATCAAGGTAACCCAGATTAAGAGCAAAATAGGCCAGCCCGAGTCACAGAAAAAGATCCTCGCGGCACTGGGTATAAGAAAGATGCACCAGACTGTTGAACACGAAGACACACCCCAGATCATGGGCATGGTCAACAAACTGAAACACCTGGTCAAAGTTGAGAAACTCTAAGGTATTAACAGCATTATATATTTCGCTATGGATTTAAGCAATTTGAAACCGGCCCCCGGATCGGTCAAAAGAGAAAAGCGCATCGGACGAGGTGAGGGATCAGGACACGGTGGCACATCAACCCGCGGTCACAAGGGCGCCAAGTCACGCTCCGGCTTCAGCAGGAAGATAGGCTTTGAAGGAGGCCAGATGCCACTCCAAAGAAGAGTGCCGAAATCAGGTTTTAAAAACATCAACCGCGTTGATTTCAAAGCCATCAACCTCAGCACACTTGAGGCCCTGGCTGCAAAACTTGACACGGACCGCATTGATTTTGAAACTCTGCTTACAGCAGGGCTGGTCAACAAGAATGCACTGGTGAAGATACTCGGCAAGGGTACACTTACAAGGAAACTTGAGGTTCATGCCCATGCTTTCAGCAAGTCGGCACAGGCAGCAATCGAAGCAATTCAGGGAACCGCAGTTAAACTGTAAGGCATGAAATTCATTCAGACCATTAAGAACATTTTCAAGATCGAGGATCTGAGAGCCAGGATCATCTTTACCCTTGGTATCGTTGCACTATACCGCCTGGGCAAATATGTAACACTTCCCGGTATCGATCCTTCCATGCTTGAGAACCTCAGAAGCCAGACCTCTTCGGGTATTATGGGCCTTCTTGACATGTTCTCGGGCGGCGCCTTCTCGCAGGCCTCAATCTTTGCCCTCGGGATCATGCCCTACATCTCCGCCTCAATCGTTATCCAGTTGCTGGGTATCGTTTTCCCGTACTTCCAGAAACTGCAGAAGGAGGGTGAGAGCGGCAGGCGCAAGATGAACCAGTATACAAGGTACCTTACTGTTTTTATTCTTATACTTCAGGCACCTACATATCTGGCAAACCTCCATGCAATCCTGCCTCCGGAAGCATTTGTGCTTCAGGGCTGGTTCTTCAGGATCTCTTCTGTGATCATCCTTACGGCCGGAACGATATTTGTTATGTGGCTCGGTGAGAAAATCACCGATAAGGGTATCGGGAACGGTATCTCACTGATTATCATGGTTGGTATCATTGCCCGTTTCCCTGTGGCATTCATCTTTGAAGCCGGAACGCGCAGCAGCGGCTCGGGTGGATTTGTGGCCCTTCTCATTGAGCTGGTCTTCCTCTTTGCAGTGATACTCGGTTCAGTGCTCCTGGTACAGGGCACACGCCGCATACCTGTCCAGTATGCAAGACGGATCGTTGGCAACAAACAGTATGGTGGTGTAAGACAATATATTCCCCTTAAGGTGAACGCAGCCGGCGTTATGCCCATCATCTTCGCACAGGCGATTATGATGCTGCCGGTGATTTTAGCCGGATTCAGGGAATCAGGCTCAGGATTCGTGGTTGCATTTACAAATATGTACGGATTCTGGTACAACCTGGTGACCGCCATTCTCATCATCCTCTTTACCTACTTCTATACCGCAGTTACTATAAACCCGGTGCAGATGGCTGAAGACATGAAGAAGAATGGTGGATTCATCCCCGGTATCAAACCGGGACGTAAGACGGTTGAGTTCCTGGATACTATCATGTCACGCATCACCCTTCCGGGTTCAATATTCCTCGCTATAATTGCCATCCTCCCCGCCTTTGCCGTCAACTTTGGCGTCAGCGGTGAGTTTGCACAGTTCTTCGGAGGCACTTCGCTCCTTATTCTCGTGGGCGTTGTGCTTGATACTCTTCAGCAGATCGAAAGCCATCTGCTCATGCGCCACTATGACGGCCTAATGAAGTCAGGCCGTGTTAAGGGAAGGACCGGAGCCGTGACGGCTATTTAATGCGATTTCGTTCTTTGATGATCTATATTAAGACGGATGCAGAAGTAGAGTTATTGAGGGAAGCCAACCAGCTGGTCTCAAAAACTCTTGCAGAAGTAGCCGTGCATATCAGACCGGGGGTGACAACCCTCCGTCTTGATGCGATTGCCGAGGAGTTTATCCGTTCACACGGTGCCCTCCCTGCCTTCAAGGGGTATGCAGGATTTCCGAACACCCTCTGCACATCTGTCAATGAAGAGGTGGTACACGGGATACCGTCAGACTATGCACTCAGGGATGGCGACATAATATCCGTCGACTGTGGAGTGATACTGAACGGTTACTATGGTGACAGCGCTTTCACCTTCCCGGTGGGAAAGGTGAAGCCTGAGATACAGCGCCTTCTCGATTTCACCAGGGCCTCTCTGGAGGACGGAGTGAAGCAGGCAGTTGCCGGTAACCGCGTGGGAGATATCTCCTGCGCCGTACAGACAAAGGCTGAGAGCGGAGGATACTCCGTGGTGCGTACACTGGTGGGACACGGCATAGGGAAGCACCTTCACGAAGGCCCCGAGGTTCCGAATTTCGGGAGACGCGGCTCTGGCACGAGACTTGAAAGGAACCTGGTCATCTGCATAGAACCGATGATCAATATGGGTACCAAAAACACACGTACTGACAGTGACGGGTGGACAGTCAGGACAGGTGACGGCAAACCGTCAGCACATTTTGAATATGCTGTTGCGGTCAGGGAGGGGAGACCCGATCTGCTCTCGACATTTGAATATATAGAGGAAGTATTAACAAAGAGGTAAGTATATGGCCAAACAACCATCAATAGAGATTGACGGAACGATCATCGAGGCGCTCTCAAACGCGATGTTCAGGGTCAGGCTCGAAAACGGACATATCATCACCGCACATATCTCCGGGAAGATGAGGATGCACTATATTAAAATACTCCCCGGTGACAAGGTGAAGGTTGAAATGTCGCCTTATGACCTTACCAAAGGAAGAATAACGTTCAGGTTTAAATAGAAAATAAGACTGCGATGAAAGTAAGAGCATCAATAAAGAAGCGCTCAGCCGACTGCAAGATTGTAAGGCGTAACGGGCGTCTGTATGTGATAAATAAGAAAAATCCCAAGTTCAAGCAGAGGCAGGGATAAATTTGATTAACTTTGCACTTCAAATTAAAAGAGGTATATGGCACGTATTAATGGGGTAGATCTACCAAGGAACAAGCAGGGCGAAGTAGCTCTCACCTATATCTATGGCGTCGGGCGGAGCACCGCACAGAAGGTGCTTGACAAGGCAGGCGTTGACCGTCAGATGAAGGTCGAGGAATGGAATGACGATAACATAAATGCTATCCGTCAGATCCTCGCTGAGAATTACAAGCTGGAGGGTGAGCTTCGTTCTGAAACGCAGCTTAACATAAAGCGACTGATGGATATCGGTTGCTATCGCGGCATTCGTCACCGTATCGGACTGCCGGTAAGAGGCCAGAGCACGAAGAACAACGCCCGCACCCGCAAAGGACGCAAGAAGACCGTGGCAAACAAGAAAAAAGCTACTAAATAAGTAATATATGGCAAAGAAGACTGGGACATTAAAGAAGAAGGTCGTAAAGGTTGAACCCGTGGGACAGGCTCACGTTCATTCATCATTCAACAATATCATCATAAGCCTTACAAACAGCACCGGCCAGGTGATCTCCTGGGCCTCAGCAGGCAAGATGGGATTCAAGGGTTCGAAGAAGAACACCCCCTATGCCGCTCAGATGGCAGCAGAAGAGTGCACCAAGGTTGCTTTTGAACTTGGCCTCCGTAAGGTGAAAGTTTTCGTCAAGGGACCCGGCTCAGGCCGCGAGTCAGCTATCCGTGCCATCTCAAACAGTGGTGTGGAAGTGACTGAAATCGTAGACGTTACACCAATGCCTCACAACGGATGCCGTCCGCCTTCACGCAGGAGGGTTTAAAAGGCTCATAATAACATTTTTCAAAACGATAAACATCTCATTCAATGGCAAGATATACAGGACCCAGATCAAGAATCGCCAGGAAATTCGGAGAGCCTATTTTCGGCCCTGACAAATACCTCGACAGGAAGAATTTCCCTCCCGGCCAGCACGGTCTGACCAAAAAAAGAAAAAAGACATCGGAATACGGTGTTCAGTTGCGCGAAAAACAGAAAGTGAAATATACATACGGCCTGCTTGAGCGTCAGTTCCACAACACCTTCGAGAAGGCAGTAGCTGCATCAGGAGTCACCGGCCTGGTTCTCCTCCAGTTGCTGGAGTCACGCCTTGATAACGTGGTATACCGCCTCGGCATAGCACCCTCAAGGCCGGCAGCACGTCAGCTGGTGACACACCGTCATATCACTATCAACGGTAACGTAGTAAATATACCTTCAATGATGCTTCGTCCCGGCGATATCATCGGCGTCAGGGAAAAGTCAAAATCACTTGAAGTCATTACCGAATGCCTTGGCGCAAACCGCCGCTCAAAACTGGCATGGCTCGAGTGGGATGACACACAGATGGCCGGAAAATACATGAGCGTCCCTGAACGTACCGAAATACCTGAAGATATCAAGGAACAGCTTATAGTTGAACTCTATTCCAAGTAATAAAGTAATAATATTCATATGGCCATATTAGCATTCCAGAAACCTGATAAAGTAATATTACTGGAAGCGGACGACCAGTACGGAAAGTTTGAATTCCGCCCGCTTGAACCCGGCTATGGCATCACCGTGGGTAATGCCCTGAGAAGAATACTCCTCTCCTCACTGGAAGGATTCGCCATCACCACCGTCAAGATAGAGGGCGTTGACCATGAGTTCTCAACCATCACCGGTGTGATGGAGGACGTAACCGAAATCATTCTTAACCTGAAACAGATACGCTTCAGAAGAATGGTTGAGGATACTGAAACTGAGAAAATTGTGGTTAAGATCTCAGGACAGGAAGCATTCAGGGCAGGTGACCTCAATAACTCTCTCAGCAGCTTTGAGGTGCTGAACCCTGACCTGCTCATCTGCCGTATGGAACCCGATGTCAAACTGCAGTTCGAGATCAATATCTCCAAAGGCAGAGGCTATGTACCGGCTGAAGAGAACCAGCCTGCAGAAGCCGAATTCGGACTGATTGCCATCGATTCAATCTTCACACCCGTCAGGAACGTCAAGTACTCGATCGAAAACTACAGGGTTGAACAGAAAACCGACTACGAAAAACTGATCATCGAAATAACCACTGACGGCTCAATCCACCCGAAGGACGCCCTCAAGGAGGCAGCAAAGATCCTCATTTACCACTTCATGCTCTTCTCCGAAGAAAAGATCACCATAGACTACGAAGACAAGATGGCCAACGAGGAGTTCGACGAGGAAATACTCCATATGCGCCAGCTGCTCAAGACCAAGCTTGTTGACCTTGACCTCTCCGTCAGGGCACTCAACTGCCTCAAGGCAGCAGAGGTTGAGACACTCGGAGACCTGGTCAAATTCAATAAGAATGATCTCCTCAAGTTCCGCAACTTCGGCAAGAAGTCGCTCACTGAACTCGATGAGCTCCTTGAAACTATGAGCCTCTCATTCGGGATGGATGTGACAAAATACAAACTCGACAAAGATTAATAACAGGTAAGGATAGAGAGAAATGCGACATTTAAATGCTATAAACCACCTTGGAAGGAAAAGCGCCGACAGGAAGGCAATGATGGCCAATCTGGCATCATCACTGATCCTTCACAAGCGTATAAGTACAACAACAGCCAAAGCACGTGCGCTGAGAACATACGTTGAGCCCCTCATCACCAAATCAAAGGATGACTCAACCCATTCGCGCAGGGTTGTATTCAGTTATCTTGAGAATAAAAACGCAGTTGCCGAACTCTTCAGGGAAGTAGCACCGAAGATCGCCAGCCGCCCGGGCGGATACACCCGTATCCTCAAAACAGGATCACGCATCGGTGATGCTGCTGAGATGTGCATAATCGAACTGGTTGACTTCAATGAAAACATGCTTGCCGGTGAAGGTGTAAAAGCCAAAACTTCACGCCGCCGCCGCAGCCCGAAGAAAAAGACAGCAGAAACAGCTGCAGTAACCGAAACTGCCTCAACGGTTGAAACTCCTGCCGAAGAAAAGGCACCGGAAACCGAAGAATCAAAAGAATAGCAGCTGATGCTCATATACAGAAGGGATATTGTCTTGATGGCCGTATCCCTTTTTTTAATATATTGCATATTAATATAACAAAACATAAATTACAATGAGTCAGATAGTTAGTATTCACGCGAGAGAGATTCTTGATTCAAGGGGCAATCCGACAATCGAGGTTGAAGTTATAACATCCAGCGGCGCATCAGGCAGGGCAGCAGTGCCTTCCGGTGCATCAACCGGTGAAAACGAGGCACTGGAGCTGAGAGACGGCGATAAGTCGCGTTATCTTGGCAAGGGCGTGCTCAAAGCTGTTCATAACGTCAATAATGTTATAGCTGAGGAATTAATGGGAATGGATGTGACTGACCAGATAGCCGTTGACCAGAAGATGATTGAGCTTGACGGAACACCCACCAAGAATACCCTCGGAGCCAACGCTATTCTCGGCGTGTCACTGGCGTGCGCAAAGGCTGCAGCAGCATACCACGGACTGCCTCTGTACAGGTATATCGGCGGAACCAATGCCCACATTTTGCCGGTCCCTATGATGAACATAATAAATGGTGGTGCCCACTCTGACGCACCTATAGCATTCCAGGAATTCATGATCCGCCCCAAAGGCGCAGGGACATTCGCAGAGGGCCTCAGGATGGGAGCCGAAGTGTTCCATTCACTGAAGAAGGTGCTCAAGGAGCGCGGCCTCAGTACCGCAGTGGGTGACGAGGGTGGTTTTGCACCTGTGCTCAGGGGAACCGAAGATGCACTTGACAGCATTATCCAGGCAATAACAGCTGCAGGCTACAAACCGGGTGTCGATGTGATGATAGCACTCGACTGTGCTGCAAGCTCATTCTTTGAGAATGGCATTTACGATTACACCAAATTCGAAGGAGAGAATGCCAAGAAGCTCACCCCTGCACAGCAGGCTGATTATCTCACCGCACTGGTTGAAAAATATCCGATCATTGACTCCATTGAGGATGGTATGAGTGAGGGCGACTGGGAAGGATGGAAGCTGCATACCCAGCAACTTGGTTCAAAGATCCAGATCGTCGGTGACGACCTTTTCGTGACCAACGTTGAGTATCTGAAGAAGGGTATCAGTCTTGGCTGCGCCAACAGCATCCTCATCAAGCTGAACCAGATAGGAACCCTTACTGAGACCCTCAATTGCATAGAGATGGCTCACAGGGCAGGATACACGACCGTAACATCACACCGTTCAGGAGAGACAGAAGACTCTACCATCGCAGATGTTGCAGTTGCAACAAACTCGGGCCAGATCAAGACAGGTTCACTCAGCCGCACTGACCGTATTGCCAAATACAACCAGCTGCTCCGCATCGAGGAGGAACTGGGAGGTAATGCCGTTTACGGCTGCAGGTAAGCCCCTGGCACCGTAACCAAAATGAAAACTCCGCCATCGCGGAGTTTTTTTTATATTTGTAGAAATCTCTTGTTCAATGTCATTCAACGGTCTGTCTCAGTTTGTATCATTTCTGGAATCACGTGGTGAGCTGATACGTGTCACGTCCCCGGTTACCCCTGTTCTTGAGATTACCGAGATAGCTGACCGCCTGGTAAAAAACGGGGGGAAAGCTGTGCTGTTTGAGAAGACAGGCACTGACTTCCCGCTGCTTATAAACGCTTTTGCCTCTGACACGCGCATGGCAGCGGCTATAGGCCGTAATTCGCTTGATGATGCAGGTGATGAGCTGTTTACCCTCGTGGAGTCACTGGCCCAGGCCCGCGGCCTGACGGGCAAACTGGCACGTCTGCCGGGGATGCTGCGTCTGCTCACCCTGTCACCTAAGAGAAAATCAGGCAAGGGTGAATGCCAGGAGGTGGTAGAACAGGCACCTGACCTTGAGAGGCTGCCCATACTTAAATGCTGGCCCCATGACGGCGACAGGTTTATCACCCTTCCGCTGGTGCACACCAGGCACCCTGAGACCGGAAGCCCCAACCTCGGCATGTACCGGATGCAGGTCATGGGCCGTGACATTACCGGCATGCACTGGCACAGGCACAAGACCGGGGCCCGTCACTTCGAAGCATGGAAGAAGAGAGGAGGGCGTATGCCCGTCACTGTGACCCTCGGAGGCGACCCGGTTTATACTTATGCTGCCACCGCTCCGTTGCCGGAAGATATCAATGAGTATCTCCTGGCAGCATTCCTGCGCCGTAAAAGAGTGACCCTGGTCAAATGCCTTACAAACGACCTGTGGATACCGGCTGACTCCGATTTTGTCATTGAGGGATATGTCGATACGACAGAGAGCCCGGTTACCGAAGGACCGTTCGGCGATCATACAGGCTTCTACTCACTTGCCGATCTCTACCCGTTATTTCATATCACATGTATCACCCACAGGAAAAACGCTGTCTATCCCGCTACAATAGTGGGAGTGCCTCCCATGGAGGATGCATGGATGGGAAAGGCAACAGAAAAGATATTCTTCGCACCCATAAAACTTGCAATAGCCCCGGAGATACGTGATCTGCACATGCCTGTTTCAGGAGTGGCCCACAACCTGATTATTGTGAGCATCGAAAAGACCTACCCCGGCCAGGGAATGAAGGTACTGAGTGCCCTGTTCGGTGCAGGACAGATGATGCTCAGCAAGTATATCATAGTCGTAAGCAGCAACGTTAATATCACCGATTACCGCGCAGTGGCTGAGGAGGTCTTTGCCAACGTCAGGTTTGATTCCGACCTTCTGCTTACCCGCGGCCCGCTAGACGTGCTTGATCACTCCTCTGACCGGTTCAGCATGGGAGGCAAGCTCGGCATTGACGCTACAGCGAAGCTCTCGGAGGAACGGACAGATGAATATCATTCAGTTCCGCTGATACTTCTCACCGGTGAACAGTTCAATGAGAAGATCATTACAGGGATGAAAACATTGGCTGATTATGCTCTTCCGGTGGCAATACTGACAATAACCAAACCGGAGGACGGGCTTGATATGCATCGCCTGGCAGCCTCACTCCCTGCATCGCTTACCACGCCGGGCACAGTCATCATTGCAGTGGATGAAGGGGCTGATGCCGATGACCCGGCTATGCTTACATGGCTGGTGACCGGCAACAGTGATCCGGCACGCGATCTCTATCATCTCGAAGGCGGCGCCATATTTATTGATGCCACCTCAAAAACCCGTTCCCTGCCGGCTTTCCCAAGGGAGTGGCCGAATGTAGTCTGTTCAGACCCGGAGACGATCGAACTTGTCAACAACAGGTGGCAGGAATATGGCCTCGGCCCTCTAATTGAATCACCGTCACTCAGGCTCCTTCCCTTGCTCAAACCGGGTGAAGCTTCAGTGGAGACGGTTAATGCAACCGCCGGGTGACAGGCTTACAGTCATTAGCCCTGTTTACTGCCTTTGTGCAGGGACTGAGAGACAGCCCGGCTCTCAATTACCTCATTGTGATCTTCATCATAGCAGCTCTGGTCTACCTGGTAATGCTCCAGTCCTGGGTGCTGCTCCGTACCAGGAAGCACCTGCGTGAGATACAGGGTGCATACAGCGAGATAGAGGTGCAGAGATCTGAACTGCAACTGCGAAACAAGGACCTGACAGACAGTCTCAACTATGCCTGCAGGATTCAGGCAGCCCTTCTTCCGGCCGGGCACCACATCAGGAAGATCTTTCCGGAACATTTCATTTACTACAGGCCGAAACATATAGTAAGTGGTGATTTCTACTGGTTCAGCGAGCGTGACGGAAAGTATTTCATCGCAGCGGCAGACTGCACCGGTCACGGGGTGCCGGGAGCCCTTATGTCAATGATCGGGCTGGAACTCATCCATAAGATCATCAATGAGATGAAGGTTGATGACACTGACCAGGTGCTGATCACAATGAACCGCGAGCTTGAATCAGCCTTCTTCAAGGAGGAAAGCGGCAAAGCCATCATTAAGGACGGAATAGAGATGGGTATTTGCATAATTGACAGAAAGACGAAGGTGTTGGAGTTCTCCGGGGCGTTTTTGCCCGTCTATATAGTGCGTGACGACAAGCTGATAGAGATAAAGGGCGACAAGAAGAACGTGGTGCAGTCGTTAGCCATGGTATCATTCAACCGGAGCACATTCACACTCCAGGAGGGAGATATCCTCTATCTCTTCTCCGATGGTTATGCTGACCAGTTCGGAGGGCCGGAAAACAAGAAGTTCATGTATCGCCGTCTGAGGCATATCCTGCTGACGATAAGCAAATATCCGCTTACCGACCAGCAACGGATTCTTGATGAGACCATCAGGTCATGGATGGGAGGGCATGACCAGATTGATGATATGATGATCCTGGGGGTTAAACCTTTCTGAGGTCAGATAAGAGCTGTTATCTTCTCAATAAGCACCTCAGGCTCGATTGGTTTGCTGATGTAATCATCCATTCCGACAGCCAGGCACTGCTCCCTGTCACCCAGCATAGCGTTAGCGGTGATGGCTATGATGGGTACGTGTCCGCTGGAGCTCATCTCCAGTCCGCGGATCTTCTCTGCTGCCACCAGCCCGTTCATCACCGGCATCTGCACGTCCATGAGTATAAGGTCATAGCGCGATGTGCCAAACATATCAAGCGCCTCCTTACCATTACGGGCAATCTCGAGCCTCTTTACAAGCGGTTCAAGCATAAGCTGGGTTATTCGCTGGTTGATGGGATTGTCTTCCACCAGAAGTATGTTCAGCTCTTTTATTTCCTTGTGACCCTTGTGTGTTTCCATTTCCCTGATAAGGGTGCTTGCGGCCGCGGGGCGTGTCAGCTTGTCGGCCCTGCGCAGGAAGATATAAAAGACGAAGTAGGAACCGGTTCCGGATGTTGCCTCCTGCCAGCTACCCCCGCAATCGCGGATCAGTCTTCCAGCCAGCGGGTAAGGCTGGCGTCCCTCACCGATGAAGACTACCTGGTTATTCGATGACAGGGTGAATTCCACTTTATGTGACCCCTCCCTTTCACCGGCTACCCTTGCCTGTATCTTGATTGTCACCTTACCTGCAGGTCCTGAAATGGCAGCACTGAGAAGATCGATGAGTATCTGCTTGATGATAATCGGGTCACCCCTGTATTCCTTGTCCCCCTCGCCATGGTCATCATAGACCACCACACTCTGGTCATGTCTCCTGCTGAGTTTCATCAGCCCGATGGTATCATGTATGATGGGCCCCAGCCTGAACCGTATCTCACCTCGCCTCTCGAAGGTGATGTTACCGGCAGTCTCCATGGTGAGTTCGTTGACCACCTCCACCATTGATCCGGTGGAGGCAATGAAGGTCTCCACAAGCTCCTCCTGCTTCGGTGATGAAGTGGTCTCACGGAGCATGTTGCCCAGAAGCACGAGGTTGTTGAGCGGTTCCCTGATCTTGTGCGAAAAGGAGTTGATCACCTCTTCATTCTTTTCTGCAATTGAAGCCAGCTCCCTGAGAATTTCCCTGTTGTCTGCAATAAGCTTGCGCAGTTCTGCTATCGCAAGCACAAGTGGTATAATAGCAATGGCACCTGCTGCCACCGGCACATACACCAGCCCGGCGAGAGCGGTGACAAGTCCTGTGACCAGCAGGAGAAGTGCTACGGCAACCGGCAGCAATATCCGGTTCCGCGTCCATCGGGTCATCAGGTCTGAGTGAGGAATGGCGGATGATCTTGATCTGTTCGGCATATCGTGAACGCAGTAGATTAACGTCATTCAAAGATACATCAATTTCAATAAAGATAAAGAGAGCCCTGTTCTCCGTGATGAGAAAAGATTATTTTTGCCTTACGGTATAATTTTTGAAGTAGAATCTGAAAAAGAGTGTGATGAAAAAGGCAGCATTGACACTGATCGCAGTCCTGTTTGCCACAGGCTTCACCAGGGCACAGCAGGGTGATACTCTTGTTCAGTATACTCCTGACTTCAAGTTCAGAGACGGCATATACCTGAACTTTGACATGGTTAAGACAAACAGTCCGATTCCAAAGGCTAAACTCTTTACGTCTGTAGACTACAACGACAAGGATTTCTTTGACCAGGTGATCTCCTCTGAGAAGATCTATTTCTATGATAATATGGGCGTCAGGCAGGAGATAGAAAAGAATGCCATATGGGGCTTCGCCCGCAATGGTGTCCTTTATGCCAAGGTACAAAACAACTTTAACCGCATCACCTTCTTCGGGGCGATAATCCATTTCGTGGCAGATGTCACAACCCAGACCGATTACAATCCTTACGGGTACTATGACCCCTATTACTCACCCTACAGGTCATTCTATTCGCCCTATTATTACAGTCCTTACTCCTCGCGTTACTATAACCCGTACTACGGCGGATACCCATACAGCCGCAACACATCACGCACTGACCTCGAAATGTTCATGATAGATTTCGAGACTGGAAAGACATATGAGTATAACCTTGAGAACCTGGAAGCACTCCTTATGCGTGACCCGGAGCTGTACGATGAGTTTGTATCAATGCGCAACAAAAACCAGAAAAAAATGATGTTCGTATACCTGAGGAAGTTCAATGAGAGACACCCGGTTCTCCTTCCTTCAGGCAAATAATTGCTTAATGAAGAAAATCACATTCCTCGCCCTGTCTTTTCTGTTTGCCTCAGCCATATCCGCTCAGCAGAGGCCCTACCCGACATTTGATGACGCTGCAAAATTCAAAAAATCAGTAACATGCGTTGTCAGGGAAGATGATCCCTTCTCTTTTTACAATGCTGAGATAAAGGCTGCGGTTGACAAATACTGGAAGGTAACCCCTGTGAAAAACATAACCACGGAGGAGTTCAACCTCATGCGCAATGACCCTGCTTACTCCTTCCTGGTGCTTACTATAACCAACTTCAGCAATGACAGGTCAGGTTCCACCTATGACTTCCTGAACCTGCTGCTGGGCGCCGACGTGGATGAACTTGATCAGCTGCCTGAATTCTGTGCCATACCACTTTGCTTCTCAGGCGCCCCGGAGGAGGAGTACAGTTACAAGCTCGGACTAATCATCCGGTTCATGGAATACCACGCAGGACTGGTGGTGAAGAATCCCACACTCTCAGCTTTGCGGTACCTCAAATACTATAACAAAAATGTCCCTGAAATAAAAAACAAGACTATTCTGGTGAGGCAGGCTGACCTGGCTCCTGAGGTGAACACCCTGGAAAGGATTGCAGCATATTACCCCTACAAGGTCAGGATTGTGGAAGAAGAGGAAATCATGCGCGCCATCGATGAGAAGCAGAAGGATGTCCTCGTAGTGCACAAGGTGGGCCCCGAAGGTGTAAAACAGACCGGCACCTGCATGAAAACCCTCATAGGGACAGATGATGCGATAATGTATTACTATGACAGTCATATGGTTGACAGTAAAAACGCGAGTGGCCTGTTGATTACAGATCTGAAGAGGCTTGCACGCTTCTGAGGATGCAGCATTTTGAACTGTGAACCGTCTTTAAGAAAAAAGCAATGGAAGAGACTAAAACCTACACACAGTCAGAGCGCGACTGGGCAATGTTCTGTCACCTGTCAACCTTTGCCGGTTATTTCTTCCCCTTCGGGGGGATTATCGGACCGCTTATCTGCTGGGTTTCAAGGAAAGACCAGTCTGAATGGGTCGATATGAACGGGAAGTCTGCCCTCAACTTCCAGATTTCCATCTTGCTTTATTCTATTTTACTAATTCCGCTCTGCTTCATCATTGTGGGAATTCCGCTGATAATTGCGCTCGGCATACTTGAGGTGGTGTGCGTCATAGTGGCAAGCATCAGGGCCGCAAAGGGCGAGGTCTTCAAATATCCTATTTCTATTCCTTTCATCCAATAAATAATTTATCATTACAATACGGTAAAGGCAGGTCTCATATCTGCGGCTACGTCATAATGATGCAGAACCTGCATATGTGAAAAATGGCCAGTGCCATGAGATTATTCTGTGTGATGCGCTAACGCCAGGTCTCAGACCTGTCGAAACGTCATAATGATACACAACCTGCATCCGCAGGGATATGATCCCCTTCCGTCATTTTTTCCTATTTTTGCCGGGAAACTATTTCCAGTCATGGCTCAGAAACCTTCCATCCCAAAGGGCACACGCGATTTCTCTCCGGTTGAGATGCTACGCCGCAACTATATCTTCGGAATAATCAGGAAGATCTTTTCGCTCTACGGCTACCTGCCGATAGAAACCCCGGCTATGGAAAACCTCTCAACCCTTCTGGGAAAGTATGGTGAGGAGGGTGACAGGCTCATCTTCAGGGTGCTCAATTCGGGAAACTTCCTGGCCGGAGTGACGCCATCGGTACTCTCGGCTGCAGATACATCCTCCCTGACCCGGCAGATCAGCGAAAAGGGACTCAGGTATGACCTTACCGTTCCATTCGCCCGGTATGTGGTCCAGCACCGCGACGAGATCACATTCCCGTTCCGCAGGTACCAGATACAACCGGTCTGGAGGGCTGACAGGCCCCAGAAGGGGAGATACCGGGAGTTCTTCCAGTGCGATGTGGATGTGATCGGCAGTGACTCTCTGCTCAATGAGGCTGAGCTCGTAAGGATAATCGACCGCATCTTCGGGGAACTTGGCATCAACATCGTAATCAAGATCAACAACCGCAAGATCCTGGCAGGCATTGCCGAGATAGCCGGTGCAGGGGAGAGGATCACAGATATCACCGTGGCTATTGACAAGCTTGAAAAAATAGGCAGGGACGGAGTAAGGCAGGAACTGGCCGGGAGAGGCATTACTCCTGAGGTGATTGCAAGGCTCGAACCGGTCATGGATCTGAGCGGCTCAACGGAACAGAAACTCACTGAGCTGAGGAAGGTGATGGCCGTATCGGCTTCAGGATTGAAAGGGATCGGGGAGATGGAGGAGCTGGCTGGTCACCTGGCTGTCGAACCGGTGCAGGCGGCGGTTGAGCTTGATCTTTCGCTTGCACGGGGGCTTAATTACTATACCGGTACCATAATCGAAGTTAAGGCGGCAGATCTTCCGTTCGGAAGCATCTGCGGCGGGGGACGTTACGATGATCTTACCGGCATCTTCGGCATGCCTGGCGTATCCGGTGTCGGTGTCTCTTTCGGTGCTGACAGGATTTATGACGTGATGATGCAACTCAGCCTCTTCCCGCAGCAAACCGGCTCGTCCACACAGGTGCTGGTCATCAATTTCGGTAGCGGGGAACTGCCGGCACTGATGAAAGTAGCCGGTGAGCTGAGAAAGGCCGGCATCGCCACCGAACTGTACCCTGACCCCGTAAAGCTTAAGAAGCAGTTTGCATATGCTGATTCATGCATGATTCCCCTGGTAGTAATTACCGGAAGCAATGAGATAGCCGCCGGACAGGCTACTGTTAAAAACATGAAAACAGGAGAACAGACAGCTGTCCCGCTCCCTGAACTCCCGTTATTTATAAAAGAAATTAAGAACTCCTGAGCAATCAATCAGTAATCGCAGCAGGCCTTGCCTACATGCTCCTCCTCATGCCCTGTTGTGCCTGACCCTGCCTTCTCTGGTTCAGCTCGCGCAGCAACTGTTGCTTGTACTGGTGCTCAACCTGGTACAGTTTGATGACCTTGGCCGGCGGAAGCACCTTCTCCAGGTTCTCATTGAATGATACCACCATGGCTGCCTCGTCGGCAAATGACCGGGTCAGCTTGTCAGCAGTCGATGCAACCTCCTCCTCAGTCATGTTAGTCTGGTTCTGTGCAGCATAACGTATCAGGAGCAACCGGTCAGCCTGCAGTTTGCTCTTCCTTGCCGAATAGTCGTTATAGACCGGCCAGAATTTTTCCGCCTCAGCAGGAGTAAGATCCAGGTTCTTTGTAAAGAAGGCAATCTTATAGGCCGTGAGCTTCACCCCGTCGTCCTGCATTGCACCCTTACCCATCCCCTGACCCTGCGCCCGGAGGGTCATGACTGCGACTCCTGTAAGCAAAAGTGCAGCGATGGTTGTAATAAATCTCTTCATAGTATTATTATAAAAGTTCATATATGTCATCAAGGAGGATATCTTCTGTCATCAGGTAATCAATGATGGCCTCTGAGGAGATTGCCTCCTCCGTTATCTCCGGGATGACAGTTTCGGTCATATTCAGCTCATCTTCAAGCATATATATATCTATCTCTTCAGCGGCGAGGTCTGCAAAGAGGCTGTTTGCGGCATCGGATACCCTGCCCGGACGGTCAGCATTGATCAGTCTGGTCAATGCGGTTGCGAGAATGGCGAAGCCCAGTATGGCAGCTGCCAGCGCAAGGAAAGGTTTCAGCCTTACAATCCTGCCACGTTTCCCGGAACCGGCATCTCCCGGTACAGCCACCGGCTGTTTTGAGAGCTGACCGACTTCCTGACCTGCGGCCTCCGCTTCCCTGATTGTGGCCATGGTGCGATCAGCCAGCGTGGCGAAATAATCTTCCGGCACCCTGAATGGATTCTCTTTTCCTGTTTCTTCGCTGAATTTCATGATATCTCTTTGACACCCTTGACGGGAATAGGTTTAATTCCTGTCAAGAAATTGTTCAATCTTTTTCACGGCATGATGATATGATGCCTTAAGAGCCCCCACGGATGTTCCGGTAACGGCACTTATATCTTCGTAGGTCATCTCTTCAAAGTACTTCATATTAAATACCGCACGCTGTTTCTCCGGCAGCTTCAGGATGGCATTCTGCAGCTTAATTGTCGCAGCATCGCCGTCAAACCACGTGCTTCCTTCTGCTGAGGAAGCAATGATTCCTTCAACATCATCGAGTGCAACACTGTTCTCACGTGCCCTCCTCCTGATCAGATTGAGGGCCTCATTGGTGGCAATTGACCATAGCCATGTTAATAGCGAGCTCTCAGACCGGAATGATCCGATGTTTTTCCATGCATTCAGGAAAGTGTTCTGCAGGGCGTCATCAGCGTCGTCATGGGTGATTACCAGACGGCGGATGTGCCAGTAGAGCTTTCGCCCGTATAGATCAATGATCATCCGGAATGCCTTATCGGCATCCTCAGAAAGAGTTTTCCTGATATCATCTTCAGTAAATTGCGACATTAACCTTCCGCGGGTGTTTTAGTCAGTCAGACGTCCGAAAGAGCCATTGGTTTAATCCGCACCTCAAACTTAGCCTCTTTTTGGTAACTTTGCAGCAACAGAATAATGAGATATGGCATTGAAATGCGGAATTATAGGGATCACCAGCGTGGGCAAGACCACCATCTTCAACTGTATATCAAATACCCGCGGTGAGACAAACACGTATGGTACCGGCGTAAAAGCGAACCTCGGTGTAATCCAGGTCCCGGACAAAAGGCTTTATGAGCTTGAAAAGTTCCAGCCCACCGAACGGATTGTACATACTACGGTTGATATCGTTGACATCCCGGGACTGGTCAGGGGGCAGGGTGACAGCTCAGGGGCACGCCTCCTCGGTGAGATACGGAACACTGATGCCCTGATACATGTTCTGCGATGCTTTGATGATGACAACCTCCCGCATATAGACGGTTCTGTCAACCCGGTCCATGACCTTGAAAACGTTGAGTTCGAACTGCAGGTCAAGGATGTGGAGTCAGTTGTGAAGAAGATTCAGCGGCTTGAGAGGGCGGCAAAGACCGGAGACAAGGAGGCTAAACACGGTGTTGAGATTCTGAACCTGTATAAGACTCATCTCGAGAGTTTTCAGAACGCCTCCTCCCTTGAGCTGAAGCCCGAGGAAAAGAAAGTGGTCGATGATATCTTCCTGCTGACCATGAAACCGGTGCTCTATGTGTGCAATGTTGACGAGGCTTCGGCAGTGGACGGAAACAGGTACGTTGAGGATGTAAGAAGTTTCCTTTCTTCAAGGGGTGCTGAGCCGCTGGTGATTGCCGGGGCACTTGAGGCTGAGATTGCCAATCTCACCGAAGAGACTGACAGACTGGAGTTCCTCGGGGCATCAGGACTGACTGAGCCGGGGGTGAACAAGCTCGTCAGGGCTGCCTACCGGATGCTTAACCTGCAGACATTTTTTACCGTGGGGCCGAAGGAGATAAGAGCATGGACCATTACTGCCGGCATGACCGCACCCCAGGCTGCAGGTGTCATCCATTCCGACCTCGAGAGAGGGTTCATCAGGGCGGAGGTGATGAAGTATGATGATTTCATCAGGCTCGGCTCCGAGCACGCATGCCGCGAAGCCGGCAAACTAATGGTGGAGGGCAAAGCCTACGTGGTTGCTGATGGTGACATACTCCACATACGGTTTAACGTATAACCATCAGGTTGAAACTCCGCAGAGTCATACCGGTAATCCTGCTGCTTGTCTCAATGCAGGCAGTTTACGGGCAGGAGAGCCCGGCCGGGGATGATATCAGGAATGCAGTGAACAGGTATGGCCAGGCCGAGGTGGTGATCAGTTATCCCGGATATGATGCAATGACCAGGCTGGCTTCACGATTCTCCGTCTCATCCTGCGACGGGCTTACAGCGAGGCTCTGCCTCTCTGCCCGCGACGCCACGGAGTTCATTGCGGCAGCCATACCTTACAGACTGATTGTGCCGGAAGAGCGAAAGGGGTTTTATACTGCCTCATCGGTAGCAGAGGCAATGCTCTGGCAGTCATATCCCACCTGGAAGCATTATGACACAATCATGCATAAGATTGCTGACCAGTGGCCCGACCTCTGCCGGCTTGATACAATAGGTTTCAGCCTTCAGGGGAGGGCGGTGCTGGCATTGAAGATCTCTGATAACCCTGAGCAGGATGAGCCCGAGCCTGAAGTGATGATCAGCTCATCAATCCATGGTGATGAGACAGCAGGTTTTGTTCTTCTGATGCGCCTCGCCGGGTACCTGGCTTCCGGTGGTGGCAGCGGAGCGAATGCGGCAGGGTTGGTGGCAGACCTGGTGTCAGGACTGGAAATATGGATCAACCCCCTTGCCAACCCTGACGGCATGTACCGCAACGGCGACACCCTGACCTATCCTATTCGCGCCAACAGCAACGGCTATGACCTCAACCGCAATTTCCCCGACCCCGAGGTAGGCGCGCCTGAGCCACTGCAGAAGGAAACCCTTGACATGATCAGGTTCATGGAAGAGAGACGGTTCGCTCTCTCCGTCAACCTGCACAGTGGTGCAGAGGTTGTAAACTATCCATGGGACAAATGGACAAGAGACCATCCTGACGATGATTGGTTCAATGCCATCAGCAGGCGTTATGCTGACACCGTTCACCTGAATTCCGGGCCCGGTTATATGACATTCCTTGACAACGGTGTCACAAAAGGGTGGGAGTGGTACCAGGTAAGGGGAGGACGGCAGGATTTTGTCACCTGGGGCCTTGGAGGACGCGAGGTGACCATAGAGCTCGATGATATCAAAATGACTCCGGGATCAAACCTGGAACTCTTGTGGCAGTGGAATTACCGTTCATTGCTACGCTACCTGGCCGAAGCTCTGACAGGAGTAAGGGGTACGGTCACCGATGCCGGAACAGGAGATCCGCTTAGCGCGAAGATTTTCATCGCCGGACATGACCTCGACTCATCACATGTCTGGTCAGACACTACCACCGGATTTTATACCCGTTTCCTTAGCCCCGGTACCTGGAACCTCACCTTCTCCTGCCCGGGATATAAATCAGATACCATCACCGCGGAGCTTACCTCATCCAATAACATTCAGGTCAGTGATATCCGGCTTGAAAAGGACGACCATGATTATCCTGTACCGCCGGAATCAGGGCTTCTGGTGTTCCCAAATCCGTCGGACGGAAGCTTCAGCGTCTTGCCTCCCGTGGCTGTTACAGGCGAGGTGACGGTCACTGTCACTTCAACTTCCGGCGCCCTCATGAAACGATACAGGGCAACCGCACGGCCTGGCATCCCTATTGAATGCGACTTCACCGGTCTGCCGACCGGATTATTCCTTGTTTCCGTCAACAGAGAGCCCAATGGTCCCATGGTAAGGGGCAAAGCGGTCATCACACGGTTGATAAACCGGTGACCGGTGGTGATATCTTTTACCGACCGGGTTGCAGATAAAATCAAAACTGGTATTTTTGGGACTTATTTCCAGGAGGGCTTTTGAAGATGAAAAGGGTAATTACAGTATTATATCTGCTTATTTTTACATTCAGTGTTACAGCTCAGTCAGCTTATATACCGCCTGACAAACCGAAGCTTGTAATAGGTATTATCGTGGAACAGCTGCGTTATGACCAGCTTGAACGAATATGGGAAATTCTTCCTGACAATGGATTGAAGAGGATGGTAAGCGAAGGCACCTATTACCGAAATGCATCAATTGATTACCTCTCCACCCAGGCAGCTCCCGGTTTTGCGACCATATCCACCGGTGCATCTCCTTCAGCTCACGGTATAACCTCTGACTCCTGGTTCCATCCGTTTAATGATGAGATGATCTACTGTGTTCAGGATGCAACCGCCAGCCCTGTCGGAGGTAGTTTCGAGACCGGTCTCTTCTCGCCTGTCAACCTGCTCTCCTCGACCTTCGCTGATGAACTTCAGATGGCTTCATGTGGTGGATCAAAGGTCTATGGAATAGGAATGAAGGAGATGTCTGCCATCATCACGGCAGGCCATGCTGCTGACGGCGCTTTCTGGTTTGATGACCGCACCGGTTCCTGGATGTCAAGCACATATTTCATAAAGACACTCCCTCCATGGCTCATGGACCTCAATGCCATGATGATGCCTCAGCAGTATCTCAACCAGACATGGCAACCACTGCTTGATCCGGCAACATATCCCGGATGCCAGCCCGACTCGAGCAGTCTCGAGAGGGGGTTCAACGGCCAGACATGGTTCCCATATGATCTCAAAGCCCTTTCAACCAAAGGGAAACTGCTTAATGTCACACGTGATTTCTCCGTTCTGCGAGATACTCCCTTCGCAGACGATTTTACCACTGAACTGGCGCTCAGGCTGATTGACAATGAGCAGATGGGTCAGGATGAAATCACTGATTTTCTTGCAATTACCTATTCTTCGTCAGACTATGTGGGTCATCGTTTCGGACCCTCTTCCGTGGAGGCTTCGGATGTACTGGTGAGACTTGACAGGAACATCGCCAGGCTTGTCGAAAAGATTGACAAGTCACTCGGCAAGAAGAATGTACTTGTTTACCTTGTGTCGGCTAACGGGGTGTCAGAGATCCCGGCAGTACTCGAACAGAGCAGGGTACCTTCGGGTTATTTCAGGCTGAACCAGTCACTGCAGCTGCTCCGCAGCTATCTCAATGCCGTTTACGGCCAGGGCGACTGGGTGCGGGGATTCTTTGACAGCCAGATATATCTTAACCGGGGCCTGATTGAGGGTGCAAAGATCAACCTGGAGGATATGCAGAAGAGGGTAGCCCGTTTCATGGTACAATTCTCCGGTATCTCAGCCGCCGTGCCCACCTCTGCTTTCGAGATGAGTGATTTCTCCGGCGGGCTGTTGCGCAAGATGAGCAATAACTACAACCAGCTGCGCTCGGGTGATGTCATGATAGCCCTGAACCCCGGCTGGGTGGAGAAGACTGACGATGTAACAGGCCATAATTCGCCCTGGGAGTATGATAGTCATGTGCCGATGATCTGGTTTGGATGGACAGCCAGCAGGGCTTCCGTCACCCGAAGTGTAAGCACCAGGGATATTGCCACCACCCTCTCGGTGCTGTGCAAGGTACCGCTTCCCAACTCATCGAGCGGTGACCCCCTTCACGAATTGTTCAGATAACTGTTGCCCGGACCGCCACCCGGGCAATGTCAGATAATTACAGCACCGCGGTTGAAGCTGTCCCTGACGCGGCATACACCTCTTATCAGTGCCGGATCCTGTTCGCAGCCGTTGCCGATGACAACCATGTCAGCCCCGGCAGTAAAAGCCTGCTCCACCTTTTCATCTGAGTCTATTCCTCCACCGGTAATGATCGGGATGGTCAGCTCCTCCCTTACAGCCCTGATCATGGATGGATCAACCGGTCTGGCAGCACCGCTGCCTCCCTCCAGGTAAATGGCTTTCATGCCAAGCATCTCTCCTGCGAGTGCCGTGGCAACGGCAATATCGTTCTTTCCTGACGGAATGGGGGTGGTCTGGCTCATATACTCAACGGAAGTGCCTCCTCCGCAGTCAATGAGCATGTAGCCCACAGGGATAACCCTGTCCCTCATATTTTTAAGGATAGGAGCTGCAATTACATGGCTGCCAATGAGAAGTTCGGGATTCCGTCCGCTTATGAGTGACAGCAGGAAAACGGCATCAGCTTCAACAGTAAGCTGTGTGAGATTTCCCGGGAATAGCACCACCGGGATGGATGACAATTCCTTCAGCCTCCTGACGACGTCAGCCACAGGCACAGTTGTAAGGCTGCCGCCTGCCAGGAAAAGATCCACACCAGCTTCCTCAGCCAGCCGGACAGCAGTTACCAGCGTTTCCTCTCCGGCCCGGTCAGGATCTATCAGCTGGGCCACAAGTTTCCTCTTCTTCCAGGGTATCTCAACTTTCATGCTTCTTCTTTGTCCAGACAATGGTGTAATTGTCGTATCTCGAATAATACAGAGTGAACCGGTCACTGATCCTCTCATTCTCCACAATGCCCCTGATCTCTCCAGACTCTTTCACCACAAAAGGTTCAATGGTGATATCATTGACAATGTTTATTCCCTCCTTGTCACAGATCTTATAAATAGCCTCTTTGGCACACCAGTGTATATACAGGTGATAGGTACGGTCAGACCACCTGCGGGTTACCTTCTCCCTTTTGTTCATGAACTTCGAGGCAAAGGCATTGATGTTCACCCTCATGTACTCAAGGTCAATGCCTACACGCTCGGTCTTGCTTAAAAGTATCGCTGTCAGCTTGTTGGAGTGAGTGATGCTGATGAAGTGGGAGCCGTCTTTGATAAATGGCTTATTGTTCTTGTTGTAAACTATCCTTGCTTCATTTCCGAGCATCTCCGCAAGCAGAGCCCTGACACTCAGAAACTCCATCTTCCTTGAGTTGCTCCGGAAGAACTCGTATCTTTTCCTGTCTTCAGGGCTGAATTCCACCATTGAAAGGAGCGTATCGATATCCTCTTCGATTTTCCAGACTCCGATAACCGTCTCCTTGTTCAGATAGTGCTTGGTAATGCAGCCCATATTCTACCGCCAGTTCAGCGTCTCGATAAGGTGAATGATGTCCTCCCTGATGAATGAGATCACCGGCATGAGTGAGTCTTCATTGGGCTGGGCTGTGAAATAAAGGGATCCCCTCAGGTAATGGCGGGTGCTGTCGGTTACGAAGAATTGCACCGCTGAAGCCGTGTTCCCCTTAAGGTCATATAGCATCCCGTAGACCCTGGAAGATTCATCAGCCCAGAGCTTCTCCTCGATGGCCTCTGCCCTGATAGTGTGTTTATAGGCCATTTCACGCGACAGCTCGGTCAGTGATGTGAGGTTGTCGTGTATATCGAAATAGGAGAGGTGTATCTTCGCCTTCAGCGAAGGGAATTCGATGTCCATCCAGCAGGTGTCAGTGGCAGCCGCGGGGTGCAGGTTGATGATGGCGTAGTGAGGGTATTCGATGGAGTAGGAGCAGGGGGAGTCAAAATGAACATAGCTTTTTTGCGGCAGGTCGATCCTGAAGTACCCTTTTGGCTTTGGTACCGGTGGATGGCCACAACCCGCCAGAATCAGTGCCGGGGCCAGCAGTGCGGCCGCAATTACTTTTTTCATACGTCTTCCCCTTTCTTTTCAGCAGAGATCTCCCTGATCCGCCTTTTCTCAATACTTTCAATTGTGAACCTGAAGCCTCCTGCAGTTATCTCCCTGCCCTTGACAGGTATCTCCCCGAGCAGCTCCAGCAGTAATCCTGCCAGTGTTTCAGAGTCGCCCCTCACCTCCCCGAAGGGATCATCTTCAAGCCCTGTAATACGGTAAAAATCATTCAGCAGTATCTTGCCGTCAAATACCCATTTTCCTTCACCTGTCTGAGTGTAAAGCGGCACCTCCTCATCTGTCTCATCGGTGATCTCACCTACAATCTCCTCCAGCACATCCTCAAGTGTCACCAGCCCGCTTGTCCCTCCGTACTCGTCCACTACAATAGCCATGTGTATCTTTTTTGCCTGGAACTCCTTAAGCAGCTCGCTTATCTTTTTCGTTTCCGGCACCACGTAGGCAGGGCGGATGAGTGATTGCCACCTGAAGTTGTCAGGTTTGCCGAGATGTGGCAGCAGGTCCTTGACAAACAGGATGCCCCTGACGTTGTCAAAGGTTTGAGAATAGACCGGGATGCGGGAGAAGCCTGATTCGACCACCTCATGCATGATGGTATGGAATCCATTGCTTATGTCGAGGGCAGTGACGTCCATCCGGGGGCACATGATAGCACTTGCGCTGGTGTTACCGAACCGGACAACCCCCTTGAGCAGGTCCTTGTCATCCTTGATCTCCGCAGAGGTCAGGTCAAGGGCCACCGACAGGTCATCAATGCTGAGGCCCGCATCTCTTGACTTCTGCCTGCGCCTGACAAAGAACGAAGAATAGGCCAGGAGGGAGGCCAGGGGTTTGAACAGCTTTGTGGTGAAGGTGAGTGCCGGAGCCATCATCAGTGCGAACTTCAGCTGGCTTCTCGAAGCCAGAACCTTGGGGATGATCTCGCAAAAGAGCAGCAGTATGAAGGTGATGACCACCACTTCAATAATAAAGGAAAGGACAGGGTTATTACTCAGGTCAAAAAGTCTTGAGCTGATGAACGCCGCCAGTATTATGATTGCAATGTTAATGACATTGTTGGCTACAAGGATGGTGCTCAGCAGCCTGTCAGGCTTTGCAAGGAGTCCCATCGCGGCTGATTGCCTCCTGCCCCTGCGGTGCTGGATCTCCTCCATGTCATTTGGGGTAAGTGAGAAGTAGGCCACCTCTGAACCGGAGATGAATGCAGATGCTATTATAAGCAGAATGAGGCAGATTATCTCTGCTCCCATGGCAAGTGGTGATCCTGTAACAGCGGCAAGAACCATTATTCCGGTTAATGTACCTGAGAGTAGCGTCTCCAAAATCATCCGGATTGGTTACCTAAAAGGGCAGGTCATCTGCAGTGTCATGGGTGGAGAGATCTTCACCCAATCCCTCGCCCGCTGAAGGAGATGACGGCCGGGAAGGGGAAGTATAACCCTGACTGCCGCCCTGGTTGTTGTTCTGGTATCCCTGGTTGCCCTGGTAACCCTGGCCCGGCTGGCCTGCGTTGTCAGGCTTACGGCCAAGCAGCTGAATCACATCGGCTTCCACCTCCACGATGTATCTCTTGTTGCCGTCACGGTCATCATATGACCTGTAGCGAAGCTTGCCCTCAACGAGTATCTGTGATCCCTTGCGTATATAGTTCTCAGACAGTTCGGCAAGCCTTCTCCATGCCACAATGTTGTGCCATTCAGTCTGTGTCACCTTCTCGCCACCCCTGGGGGTGTAGGTTTCACTTGTTGCGAGTGAGAAAGAAGCTTTGATATTGTTCTCAAAACGCCTGATCTCGGGATCTTTACCGACGTTACCCACCAGTATTACCTTATTGAATGACATAGCTTTAGTATTAATTATACTTCTCTAAAAGGATGTAAAGTTACGAAAAATATTGCTGTGAAGGCCAGGAGACAGTTACTCCCTTGCGGGAGCCGCCTTCCGGGCTTGCCCGTAAAGCGTGTTTTTACACCGTATATTTTATAGGTATCAAAAAATCAGCAATTTCGGACTGAAAAAAAAGTTTTGTCGCCTGTTATTGATAAATAATATTTTATATTTGCACATTGAAAAAACAGAACATCAAAATAATTTGTTGAATTTAAAATTCTTGCAACATGACAAAAGCAGACATTGTTAACGAAATTGCCAAGAACACTGGAATTGAAAAAGTGACCGTTCAGAAAACCGTTGAGGCTTTCATGGAATCAGTAAAAGACTCAATGGTCGCCGGCAATAATGTTTATCTCAGGGGATTTGGCAGCTTCATCGTGAAGAAGCGCGCGAAGAAAACAGCCAGGAACATCTCGAAGAATACCACCATTATCATTCCTGCTCACAATATCCCGGCATTCAAACCTGCCAAGACTTTCATCAACAAGGTAAAATCACACGTTAAGAAATAATAATATGCCAAGCGGTAAAAAGAGAAAAAGGCATAAGATGGCAACCCACAAGCGTAAAAAGCGCTTGCGGAAAGACAGGCATAAGAAGAAGAAGTAGCATAAATGCATAGTCTGTAGCTCTTATATCTAACCTAAAGATCCGTAGATCTTTAGGTTAGTTGCATTATAAAGCGACTATAGGCTGGCAACAAATTCCGGAATGTGAATAAGGATTTAATTATCAGCGTAAATGATGCTGAGATATCCATTGCACTACTGGAGGATAAGCAGCTTGTCGAGTTAAATAAAGAAAAGCGGAATGTAAAATTCTCAGTCGGCGACATTTACCTGGGAAAGGTAAAGAAGATCATGCCGGGGCTTAATGCAGCGTTCATTAACGTTGGGTTCGAAAAAGATGCTTTCCTGCACTATCTTGATCTGGGAGCCCAGTTCAGGACCCTCCACCGTTATTACCAGCTGGCCACACAGAACAAGGCCAGAATGACGACAGTGTCAAAGTTCAAGCCTGAGGCTGACATTGACAAGGATGGGAAGATAGCTGACGTACTGACAGCAGGACAGACAGTTATCGTGCAGATAACCAAGGAACCCATCTCCACAAAGGGGCCAAGGCTGGCCTCAGAGGTGAGCATAGCAGGACGAAACCTCGTCCTCATGCCATTCTCAGACAAGGTATCCGTCTCTTCAAAGATAGAGAACGCAGAGGAACGAAATCGCCTCAAGCTCCTGATACAGAGTATTAAGCCGAAGAATTACGGCGTCATTGTACGTACCGTTGCCGAAGGAAAGAAGGTGGCAGCCCTGGACGCTGAACTTAAGGAACTTATCAACCGATGGGAGACAGCTCTCTCGGGAGTACACCGTGACGTAAAGTCGCCACGACTGCTCCTGGGTGAGATGAACCGCACGACAACAATCCTCAGGGATATACTCAGTACCGACTTCAACAGCATCATCGTGGATGATGAGGTTATTGCCGGCGAAGTGAAATCATACATCAGGGAGATAGCCCCTGAGAAGGAAAAGATAGTAAAGGTATATAAGGAGCAATTTCCCATCTTTGACCATTATGGCGTCAGCCGACAGATCAAGGGGCTCTTCGGACGCACCATCTCTTTCAAGGGCGGTTCATACCTTATAATTGAGCATACTGAAGCACTGCACGTCGTTGACGTCAACAGCGGCAACAGGTCAAAATCAGGCTCTGACCAGGAGTCAAATGCCCTCTCCGTCAATCTTGAGGCGGCAAGGGAAATAGCCCGGCAGCTGCGCCTCAGAGATATGGGCGGAATAATCGTGATTGACTTCATTGATATGCAGGCTAACGATAACCGCCAGGCCCTCCATGACAGGATGAAGGAACTGATGAGCGCTGACAGGGCCAAACATAATATACTACCCCTCAGCAAATTCGGGCTGATGCAGATAACAAGGCAGAGGGTACGCCCCGAAACGACAATCGTCACTGATGAGAAATGCCCTGTCTGCAGGGGAGAGGGGAAAACTGCCCCTGCTATATTGCTTACCGATGAGATCGAACGGACACTCTCTTCAATCATTGAGAAGGTAAAGACCACAAGATTCATCCTCAGGACCCATCCTTTTGTAGCTGCCTACCTGCGGGAAGGGCTCTTTCCCAGGATATCCAGGACAAACAAGAAGTACGGCGTCAGCATAAAGGTGCAGGGAATCGAATCTTTCCATTTCCTGCAGTATCAGTTCTGCGACAGGCAGGGTAACGAGATTGATCTCACCTGATTTTCCTGTCATTAATCGTATTCTGTATTTATGCAGGTAGCGGCAGGTTTCAGACCTGCCGCTGCTGTATGATTATGGTCTTTATCCGCTGTGCAGGCAGCGAAAGGCCTCAGACCTGCCGCTGTATGCAATATGCAGATATTCTTTACAGATGGATGACCCTGCCCGAACCTGTGCGGGTGAGGTTAATATCCGGGTCGCCCACGATATAGATGTTGCCGCTGCCGCTGATAACAGCATCAAGCTGATCATTGACCGTGGCATAAACTGATCCTGAGCCTGATAATGTGAATGTGGCTGTGCTGCTGGAGCAATCACGTGAGAAAATAGTACCTGACCCTGTGACCACGAAGCGGCACGTTACCGCTGAACCTGACATCGTCAGGTCGCCTGAACCTGACAGGGTGGCCTTCAGTGAGGTGGCATCAATCTCTTCTGTAATCACGTCTCCTGACCCTGATAAGATTAATGAGACCTCGTCGCCTGAAAGGGTTTCTGCAGTGATATCACCCGAACCACTGCTTACAATCCTTACATCACTTCCAGACAGTGGCCCAGCAACAAAGTCGCCTGACCCTGAATTTACTATCTCACTGATCTGAGGAGCTGTTACGGTGATTACCGGGTGCTTTGTATAGTTAAGACAGTGCGTGCCCCTGATAGTGCCTATCTCTAGCGCACCTCCCCTTACCTCTGTCTCTATATAAGGCAGAATATTGCTCTCAGCCTCAACTGTGATCGTATATTCCTCACCCTGGATGTAATTCACGTGAAATGATGCTTCATTGGCAATGGCCGTAAACGGTACTGCATCCCTCAATTCGGTGTCCACATCCCCGTTGCCGTCAATACAATCCACGAAGAAACTGCAGGAGGCAAGTGTTGTCATGGCCATTATTAAAGCCGGAATTAGTGTTTTCATATTATTATCCTTTTACTGTTTCCTCTTAAGGACATAAAAAAATCTGGTCAGTTGCATTTCTGCCCAAAAATCTACTTCTGCAATAACCTGATTTCACCCCTTGTGGCTTCTATCCTTATCTGCGGACGACCGGCACCGGTGCCAGCCGAAGCTCTTGTCAGAAAGACCTTGTCTTCAGCGTTTATCTCCGTCTTCTCCGGCTCAGGGGTGAATCCCGGAAGGGAGACGAAGGCATTGGTATGTCTTATCTCCAGGTCATAGGCTGAACCCTCTTCCAGAGCCATGTCAATGTCAGCATATGATGAGCGTATATCTGTAAGCCTTAATCGCCGGTCAACATTCTCGAATGAGAGGTTCCCGTATTTCACTGACATGTTTATTTCGCCGGTAATCCGGTCAGCAATGATGTCACTGAAGTAGCTGGTTCCTGTCATCACCTCCACGGTGCCGAAATGAAGGTCATCACGCTTGGAGTCGAGGTCAACTGTACGGCAGGCGTCAACCCATGCCTTTGACGAGACAGAGGCAAGCTTGATTGTTCCGGCTTCACGGGCCCGTAGTTCGCTGAATGAAAGAGTCAGCTTTCCCTCTCTGACGCTTCTTACATTCGCCTTGCAGAAGGTGAGCTCCATCATCTGGGCATTGCCCACAGCTGCTGCATCCAGGTTGCCGTTTGACAGCTTTAGCGCCAGCACCGGAGTTTCATCACCGATATACACATCACCATAACTGTTGGTGATCCGCAGCACTGTCTCCCGTGGACACTCAATACGATAGTCTATCTTGAGCCGTGAATCGAAGTTGACCAGGTTTTTTGTCAGCCCCTTGAGACTTTCGAAGAGGGGAGTGATCCCCTTCCGGAATGATGTTACTGCCCTGACCGCTGTCCCTGACTGGGTGATACTCACATCGACGTCTGACATCAGCGCATCAATCTTGTCACCGGTATTTGACGAGGCGGTGATCTCAACCTTTACGGTGATTGAGTCATTGTCTGAATGGGTGACGTGTATGTCACCGTACTTGTTAGTCACCTCCAGGATAGCGTCGCTGCCTGCCCGGAATGATTGCCTCAGGACCTTGCTGTCAGAAATCTGCTGGCCTGTAAGTGTCAGTCCGGCCGGCATCAGCATGATCGCAATTAACAGAGTTTTATAGTTCATTGCCTGGTTTTATTTCTGCTTCAATACCTGTCTCCTTCATAAGGCTGAGCATGTCTTCAAGTAGCTCTATGCGGAGCCTGTAGTTGCCAATAAGGGCTTCAATCACCTCACTGCTGGCAATGTTATCATCCAGGTCACGGATTATCTGTGCTGACAGACTGTCAAGCTCGTTCAAGCCCAGGGTCAGTTCGGTGTTGATATCAGGATTGGCGGTAAGCAATGGCTCTGCCTCCTCGTATAGTGTTCTGATCTTTTCGTCATAATACCTGTAGGTCTCCCGTACCGCTGCCACCTGCGGGTCATTCAGATTCTGAGACCTGAGCAGCATGCCTGCTAGGACGGTGATGGCCACTCCGGCAACTATCACAGCCACCGCCGCACGCCATATCACACGGTGCATATGTATCCGCCTGCCCGGAAGGCCTCTCTTCCCACTTTGGCCGCTGTCTCCCGCCTCCTGCCTGTTAATGCCGCCTTCAGGCGACTCCTCATTACCGGAAAGATCCTGCCCGATCCTTTTCCACAGGTCAGGGCCGGGTTCATGTATATCCAGCTCATTCCTGACGCTCCTTATATGTTTCTCGAGTTCATCCATCTCTTTGCATTTCTGAGAGTATCTTTTTTAATTTTTCCTTTGCCCTTGAATACTGTGTCTTGGAAGTTGATTCCGAGATGCCAAGTATCTGTGAAATTTCGGTGTGATCATAACCCTCGAGCAGGTAGAGGCTGAATACCACCCTGTACCCGTCAGGAAGCCTTTCCACAGCCCGGGCTATTACCGCCGGGTCAGGCCATGTCATCTCCTGTGGCTCATCCTGCTGCATCTCATGGCGGCTATAGTCATCAATGAGCACCAGTTCAGTTTCCTTCTTCCGAAGCCTGCTGATACAACGGTTTATTACTATTGTTTTTAGCCATGCCCCGAAGGTGGAGTCAGTGCGGTATGACCCTATCTTCCTGAAGCAGTCAGTAAATGCCTCCTGTAGCATATCCTCGGCATCCTCCCTGTTGCCCATTATCCTGTGGGCGGTGTTGAACATCGCCTTTGAATAAAGCTCATACAGCCTGAACTGTGCTCTCCGGTTTCCCCCGCGGCACTCATCAATGAGCCTGTCATGTATGTGTATATCCGGTGTGGCCAAGTTCCAGGTTGTTCTTGATCAATGACGCATTAAAGTTAAATTAGTTGCATGAATAGTGCCATATCCATTTCCCGAACTCTTTTTTTGATAAATATTAGGAGCAGGATCACATTTTAATTATATTTGCGTTTGTTAAAAGACTGATCAGACCGGTACAATATACTGGAGAGGAAATTTAAGATGCTTTTTACTGTCCAAAAGCAATTTTTCCATTCTTTTCATGGCTGCCCCGCTTTTTTCAGCGGGGCTTTTTTTTAGCAGGATCACTGTAGTTCAACGGCTATTTATTGCATAATCTCTGTGATTCACTGACTTTTAGTTCAGAAAGTCACATGGGCCCGCCGGCTGCAGAGCACCTCCCTCTCATTCATAATCACATATTTAACCTTTTTTATGACTTTAGCAGTTGACTGGCACTTATAATCAGCCTTTGATATTTATATCTTAGCACTGACATCTTAAATGAATACAATGCATATTAAATTCCTGGTAATGACTCTCTGTCTTTTCGCGGTATCATGCAAGCCGGGAGAGGAGCAGATCAGCCGCAAGGCTGAGAGGATGCATGATGACATCCTTTCTGTCGATACCCACTGTGATACACCCATGCGGTACTTCAGGGGCGGCTTTGATCCCGGAGTTCGCAATGACAAGGGATGTGTCGATTTTCCGAGGATGAAGGAGGGGAGACTTGATGCCGAATTCTTTGCCATTTTCATCGGACAGGGACCGCGTACCCCTGAGGCTTACGAAAGGGAGCATGGAAGAACCCTTGCCATTTTTGACTCTGTCAGGGCAAGCGTGGCACGCAACCAGGGCATAGCCGGTATAGCCCTCAATCCTGATGATGCCCTCAGACTGAAGGCTGAAGGCAAAGTGGCAATATTCATGGGGATAGAAAACGGCTACCCTGTGGGTACTGATATCTCAAAGATCAGCCAGTACTATGATCTTGGTGCACGCTATATCACCCTGTGCCACTCATCCAACAACGATATATGCGACTCTTCAAGCGACAAGGGCGGTCCTGAGCATAATGGTCTTTCCGCCTTCGGCGAAGAGGTAGTCAGGGAGATGAACCGCGTCGGAATTATAGTTGACGTGTCACACATTTCTGACGAGTCATTTTATGATGTGCTGGCCATAACGAAGGCGCCGGTGATAGCATCCCACTCATCATGCCGGGCGCTGTGTGAGAGCCCCCGCAACCTCAATGATGACATGCTTCAGGCCCTGAAGAAGAACGGAGGCGTAATTCAGATATGCATCCTGAGTGATTATCTCAGGCAGCCGGTACCAAACCCGGAGTATGATGCAAAGGTCAGGGAACTGCGCGACAAATGGCGGAACATTGGCCAGGAACTGACCGAGGAACAGCAGGAGCAGCGATGGGAGGAGCTCTCAAAACTCAGGTCGGAATATGTCAGGCTGGCAACAATTGAAGATGCCGTGAACCATATTCAGCATGTGATTGACGTCATCGGGATCGACTATGTAGGCATAGGATCTGACTTCGACGGTGGCGGAAGTATTGAGGGGTGCACTGATGTCTCTATGATGAAGAACATTACAAAGGAAATGATCCGCCGCGGATACAGCCGCGACGATATTGCCAAGATCTGGGGAGGGAACTTCATGAGAGTCATGAGGGAAGTTCAGGCAGTAGGCAATAGCCATTAGGCAATAGTGTTAACATAATCTGTGTAGAGACTGCCTGGTTTCCAGCATCTTTACTATTGCCTATTGCCTATTGCCTTTTACCCTTGAGAACCTCAATGACTTGATCATCCATGACGGCAGTGGCTTGTTAGGGTCACGGCGACGCATGTCAAGGTACCAACCAAACTTTTTTAAGATGGGCACCTTATGTGTCTCTACGAATTCGATAAGGGTGCCGTCAGGATCCTCGATATAAGCGAAGTAGCCGGCTGCCTCGCCCATATCAAAGCTGCTTCCCTCATGGCTCTGTTTGCTGTCGACAGTAAACGGGAAGCCCGTTTCGCTGCAGTATTTGCGAAGGTTATCCATGCCGCTGATGTCATAACAGAGGTGAATGAAACCCGGATCGCCCCATAGCCTCCCCTCAAAGATCCGGGTCGGCTTACGATCAAGTGCCTGTACAAGCTCAATGACACTCTGGCCGAAGATGGGGTTGAAGCCGCCATGGAATGGTCTTGAGGGTGCCAGGAGCATGCGCCTGAATTGACCGCTGCCGCCGGGTACCGGCGCCAGGTCATCAAAGGTGCCAGTGTTGTCAAATACCACCCTGTCATATCCAAGTATATCAGAATAGAGTCCCAGTGCCCGGTCGATGTCTGATACACCGATAATGGCTCCGTATGATCCGCCCGAGATCTTCTTCAGGTTCATGAACCAGTCGGTGGCTCCCACAATGTGGAACAGGTTGCCGAAAGGGTCTTTGACGAAGAAGCTCTTCCTGCCTGCCGGGTCAGCCAACGGTTTACCAAGCACATCCACATTATTGGCTTTCCAATAACTCCAGGCGCTGTCGACATCTTTTACCTTCATCTTGCAGGCGAAGATGCCCAGGTCACCCAGTTTTGTCTCGTGGTCACGGTATTTCGGTTCCCTTCCCTTGTGCTGCCACACCTCGAATCCGCCGCCGCTCTGCAGGTTCATCGCCAGCACGGCATGCCTGCTTCGCGGCTTACCACCGGTGTATGGCAGCATCAGCCTGGCCTCTGCTTCATCCTCGAAGATACGGCAGTCCATCCCGAATGCCCTGATGTACCATTCCCATGCTTCACTGAGGTCGTAAACCCCAACACCCATCTGCTGTATCCCACTGATAATGTAACCCTTGATCTTCATGACTCCTTTTTTACATTGGTTTAATCCGTCCCGCTATCCTGAAGAAGAGCGATGGTAAATATTTCCTGATTTTAAGCATCAGCAGCTCCCTGCTGCCAACAAGTATCTCCCTTTTGTTTCTCTGAAGCCCCCTGATGATCTGTTCAGCAGCTCTTGACGGGGTTACGCCGCCCTTTTGCCCGTCGTCCATCTTGCCGTGTTCCTTGCCGGCAGAAGTAAGCGCATGAAGCGAGATGGCTGTCTGCACCCTCCCCGGAATGAGCACGGAGACCCTTATGTTGTCTTTGCCGTGTTCAATCAGCAGGGTCTCGAAGAAGCCATGCAGCGCCTGCTTTGAGGCTGAGTATGCTGAACGCAGCGGGAAACCGAACCGGCCTGTGATGGAGCTGGTGGCAGCTATATGCCCGCCTCCGCCGGCAATCATGTGAGGAAGCACTGCCTTGGTGATGGCGATTGTGCCGAAGTAGTTGATCTCCATGATTTTACGGTCAAGCCACAGCGGTGTCTCAATCAGCAGCGCCCTCTGGCTTATCCCCCCGATATTGAGAAGCATGTCGATCCGGCCTTCCTGCCGGGCTACCCCATTAACCAGGTTTTCGATGCCGGAGGTATCTGACAGGTCGAAGGGCACGCATATGATACTCCCCTTTAACCCGGAGCACTCTCCGGCTACCCTTTCCAGCCCTGTTGTGTCATTGGATGATGCTATCACCCTGCTTCCGCCCACGACGAAGGCTTTCACCAGGGCTTCGCCTATTCCCGAGGAGGCCCCGGTGATCCAAACTACCTTTCCGGTAAAAAAATCTTTCATTATCAAAGAGAAGCAACGCGTTTGATGAGTTTATTGTACGTGTCCACCAACGTAATGAATACAGGATTCCCGGTGCGACGGAGATTCCAGATCCTTATCCCCCCTATTGTGCGCAGCAGCAGAAGAAACCAGTTCCATGCCAGTATGCCCAGCACCGGGATAATCATGAAGGCCATTATTGCCACCCACCACGGCTTGATTAAAATAAGGGCAAGTATCAGGTACAGAGGCCCGAAGATGAAGCTCAGCCCCAGGAAGAAACCGTATCTTGCAGTGCTGATGAATGCCGGATCCTTTGACTTGATGGCCTGCTGGTATGCCACCTGGTAAGTCAGTATATTGAACAGGGCGCCGGCAACAAAAACGGGAAGGGTGACAAGCAGCAGAAGTGATGACAGTGTAAGCCATACAAGCCGGTGGCTCTTCTTTCTCAGGTGACGGTATGTGACATTAAGCTCTGTTGCCATGTCACGTACCGCCAGTGACCCCTCACATATCTCCCGGTAGCTCCCCTGATCAGCCAGCCTCAGTTCGTTGAGTTTGCTTACAAGTCGCTTGTCACGGAAGAGTTTCGGGTACCTTATCTTGTCACTGTACTTCTCGTTGATGATGCTGCGCAGTTCATTGACAGCCTCATAGTTCTCCTCATCCTCGATGTGTACCATCACCTTCTTCATCTCATCCGATAGCCTGTCACGCAGTTCGGCCATCGCCCTGTTGGGATTCTCCCGGTATGAATCATAATACTCCGAGACATGGATCGGATGCCCGTACACAACAGTGAGTACCTGCCTGAAACGCCAGTAATGGGAGTATTCAAGTCCGACCGGAACCAGGTTTATCTCTCCTTTAAACTCCTTTGCTTCAGCGGTCTGGAAGGCGATGCGGCAGATACCCTTCTTCAGTTGCCTCAGCTTCCTGAAAGTGGCATGATTACCTTCGGGCAGGATAACCACTCCGTTGCGGTTTTCCATCACCCTCAGCGTGTCATGGAAAGTATCATCATTCTGCTTCACGGCATCGAAACCATCCCTGATGCGGTAGACAGGAAGCATCTTGAGGAAATAGAGAATCTTTGCAACGAACTTCTTCCTGAAGATATCAGCCCTGGCCAGGAACACAAGCTGACGGTCAAGGGTGCAGAGCACAGCCATTGCATCCATCAGCGCATTCTGGTGATTGGGCGCCAGGATTGTAGGCACGGAAAAATCAACAGTATCCTTACCCAGAACTATTACCCTGCGATAGAAAATATAATTGTGCCAGAAATCGACATACTTCTTTAAAAGCTGATAGAAAATATCAAACTTCTCAATGTTCTTCTTACCCATTCCGCAACAAGGTTTTTACCTTCCTTTAAAGAGTTGTGAAGCCCCCAGACCTCACATTTTACGAAGTTATTAAAAGTTTATCCGCGGACTGAAAAAAATGGCGCAGTTAACAGGTATCACCTATATTTTAGGTATTTATACCACCATGGCGGGAGCTGTGTGGATGCATGCAACGGATACACTCCGGAGGGAAGCCCTGGTTTTATTCCAGGAAGTCATCGAGCTCCCGGCGTTCTCTCTTGGTCGGGCGGCCGCTGCCGCGCGGCCGGTATCCGCTGACCATCCTTCCCGGGATAAGCTTCGTTTTCTCCTCTTCAGGGGTGATGTCAGTGATGTAGCTGCTGACCAGCGGTGCCCCGACCCTTCCCCTGGGAATGGCGGTAACAGCGTAGGTGTAAGTAACCGGTGGTTTCCTGACAGTGATGATTGCGCCCGGGGCAATCAGGGACGCCGGCTTGGCAGGATGACCGCAGACTATGATCCTTCCTTTCCTGCATTCCTCGGTGGCTATACTGCGTGACTTGTACAGCCTTACGAACCAGAGGAACTTATCGATCCTTTCACCATTTTCCGCTTTCATCGGT
>DHUL01000006.1:37956-74692 GCA_002409145.1 Bacteroidales bacterium UBA5235 | reverse complement strand
TCATCGGTCATTGTTTTGCAGGGGGCAAAACGCTGTCATCGCTGAGGGTTTTGCCCTTGCGGTTATATGCTGTCATGGTGAGTTCACATCCTGCAACGGCAAAAGAAAGCATCATTTCCACCGCCAGCGGGATTCTTTTCTCCATAATCAGGAGTTCTTCAGTGCTCCACTCTCCGAGCACATAGTCAACCTGCCTGCCCCTGGGGAAGTCACTCCCAATGCCTATCCTCAGGCGCGCATACTGGTCCGTACCCATGACTTCACTAATGCTGGTGAGTCCGTTGTGCCCGCCGGCGCTTCCGGCGGATCTGAGTCTGATGCTCCCGGTGGGTATGGCTATATCATCTGTAATGACCAGGAGATTTTCCTGTGCGATTTTTTCCTTCTGAAGCCAGTATCGTACCGCATTACCGCTGCGGTTCATGAAGGTGGATGGCTTAAGTAATACCAGTTCGGCGTTTTTGTGCCTGAGCCTGGCAATATATCCGTAACGGCTATCCTTAAAAACGATACCGGATGCTGCAGCTGCAGCATCCAGTACCATAAATCCTACGTTATGACGTGTGTTCCTGTACTCGTCGCCTATGTTGCCAAGACCGGCGATAAGATGTTTCATTACGCACCCTGGAGAGGTTATTCCTTAGCAGAAGCCTCAGCAGCCGGAGCCTCAGCTCCCGGAGCAGCTGCTTCTTCCTCCTTGAGGGAAACCCTGGAGACTTCAACTGCAACAATCATTGCGCGCTTGTTGTCAATGATATCCAGGTTCTCATATTTGAGATCACCTATCTTGATTGACTGTCCGATCCCGATGCCGGTAATGTCAATGGTAAGATGATCAGGTATATGCTTTGTGAGCCCCTTAACCTTGAGAGTTCTGCGCTTGACGCGAAGCTTGCCTCCGGCCTTTACACCTGCCGACTCACCGGTAATCTTCAACGGGATTTCTATTGTAACAGGCTTGTCTTCACTTACCTGCATGAAATCGATATGCTGTAACCTGTCTGTAACAGGATGGAACTGGATATCCTTCATCACTGCTTTATAGCTCTTTCCGGCAACTTCAAGATTCACAAGAAACACGTCGGGAGTATATACCAGTCCGCGGAACGTGTTCTCATGTGCATAAAAATGAAGATTCTCCTTCTCCATGTACATTACACATGGTACATTATCCTCTGCCCGCAGGCTGTTGGTACTCTTCTTGCCGAAATGTTCACGGGGGAAGGCTTTGATCTCAATAGTTTTCATCAGTCTTTAATTTGTTGTGCTACTCAAGGTTAATGCCATTTAACCTCCCATCACACGTTTGACGTTTTGTTGGAAAAAATTGGCGTGCAAATATAGCTAAAAAGCTCAGAAAACAAAACCGGAACTGATAGAGGTATTTGTATAGACTGCTTTTATTGCTTCGGCGAAGATATCGCCAATGGAAAGAATCTTTATTTTCGGCGAATGGCAGACGAGCGGAATACTGTCTGTGACAACGAGTTCCTCAAGGGGTGACTTGTCAATCTTCTCCACCGCATTTCCTGAAAGCACAGGATGGGTGGCCACAGCCCTGACGCTTAATGCTCCGCGGTCCTTCATTACTGTAGCGGCAAATGTCAACGTTCCGGCAGTGTCAACCATGTCATCAATGATGACCACATTCCTCCCCTCCACTTCTCCTATTATTGATATTTCCTCAACCACGTTTGGCTTTTTCCTGAGCTTATAGCACAGCACCATTTCAGACTGCAGGTAGCGTGCATAGGCATTGGCCCTCTTTGAACCGCCCATGTCAGGGGCGGAGACGGTCAGGTTGGGAAGATTCAGGTTCCTGATATAAGGGGCGAAGAGTGCTGACCCGAAGAGGTGATCGACGGGTACGTCGAAGAATCCCTGTATCTGGTCCGCATGAAGGTCCATCGTAATTATCCGGTCAACGCCGGCCTTGGTCAGCATGTCGGCAGTGAGCTTGGCTCCCAGTGACACCCGGGGCCGGTCCTTGCGGTCCTGACGCGCATAACCGTAATAAGGAATTACCGCATTCACCTTGTAGGCAGAAGCCCTCTTGGCAGCGTCAATCATCAGAAGCAGCTCCATCAGATTCTCCGCGGGAGGATTGGTAGACTGTATAATGAATACATGACAGCCCCTGACAGATTCGTCAAAACAGGGCTGGAATTCGCCGTCACTAAAGCTCAGTAGTGAGCTCTTGCCAAGTTCAATGCCGAGGTGGTCGGCAATCTTTTCTGCAATTGTCAGTGAAGATGTGCAGGAAAATATCTTGAAGGGGGCCCGGCTGGTCATAACAGAAAATTGGTTTTGGTTTCACTCAACGATGCCCCAAAAATAATATTTATGGGTTAATCATTTCCTCCCGGTGAAAAATATCATACTGTTTTCAATATAATCGAGTACCTCTTCCCTGCCTGTACCCCTTGAAGCGGATGTGACAAAGGTAGGAGGGAGGCTCTCCCAGGTGCGCAGCATGACCTTGTCATGGATCTCCCTGATCTTTGCTGCTTCGGCAGCCGACAGCTTGTCGGTTTTGGTGAAAACCCTGGCAAATGGTACACCGTTCAGGGCCAGTCTCTCCATGAATGCCAGGTCAGATGCCATCGGTTCATGCCTGCCATCAATCAGGGCAAAGAGAAGGATAAGGTTCTCCCTCAGCGTGACATATGATGTAAAGAGCTTGTCCCATTGCTCGCGCATCTTCTGTGATACGCGTGCATAACCATAACCGGGCAGGTCTACCAGGTACCAGCTCTCATTGATGATAAAATGATTGATGGTCTGTGTCTTGCCCGGGCTGCCAGATGTCTTTGCCAGCCCTTTTCTCGAGACAAGCATATTGATCAGTGATGACTTGCCGACGTTTGACCTGCCTATGAAAGCATATTCCGGACGGTCAGGCGGTGGCAGCTGACTGATCTTCGCGCTGCTGGTGACAAAGGAGGCTGACCTGATGATCATTACCCGTTCAGCTTTTCCTTGAATCTCCGGTTATCAATAATAAATCTCTCATGGTGTCCTTCGCCAATCTTACCGGTCCCGTCATCTGCCTCTACATGAAAGAGCAGCCTGTTTCCGTTAACCTCCTGCAGGGTGGCGGTACAGGTTATGGTCCTGCCCACCGGGGTAGCTTTAAGATGTCTTATGTTAACTTCGGTCCCGACGGTACCCTCTCCCTCGTCGAGGCAGGCTTCGACAGCCTTCATCGCTGTCTGTTCCATGAATGCGATCATGGCCGGCGTGGAAAGCACATCATGCAGTCCTGATCCGTATATTGCAGCCGTATCACTGCTGCTGACCGTTCTTGTTGTGGTGAGCCTGATGCCAGGTACTATTATCTGTGACATATCATTCAGTTTAAGTCTTTATAAGGTAAAGGTATTGCCAACCTGTGATAGAGCCTGTTGCCAAACCGCGTCAGGTATGATGCTGTTACCACCACTGAATCGGCATTGTGGCCGGGTTTCTTCTGCATATCGAGATACCCCGTTGTGGCTGTCTGCAGTAGAAGGGTCAGTGAGTCAAGGTCAACCAGGCCGTTGACGTAGTCACCCCTGTAAAACTTGCCATTTTCAGCCATGTCTGTGAACTCGATGAATATCTTGTACAACCCCCTCTCCGCGTAACGGTCATTGACCCTGTACCTCACCCCGGGATAACTGGTCACCTTCTCTCCGTTCATCATGAACTCTTCCAGACCAGGGTGACGTTTACCGTCTGTATAGCGGAGCCGTGCCTTTACCCCTCCGTTCTTGTAGTACTGCACCTGGTCACCATGAATGGTATCATTGACATAGGGAGTTACCCTGAAGAGCTTCCCGTCAGGGTAAAACCATTTGGCTTCACCGTTTTTACTGTCACCCGAGTATGGTATCTCCTGTTCCACTTGCCCGCCCTTGTAGAAGGTACGGGTCATACCTTCACGAATGCCGTTTTTAAAGGAAACCTCCTTCATGATGACATTATCCCTGACGTAGCTCCTGATGCCTGTATAACCCGTATCGGCCACCTGCACTTCCTTATTCCTTCCTCTCCCTTCCTGGCCGGCACCTCCTCCGCAGGCGGAGGCAAGAATTATGATCAATGATGCTGTCAGAATTGTAAGCTGTTTCATTTGGCTGTGTTTTTTTGTGGTACGAATACTTCAAGCAGCGTGGCTGTTCCCCGGGGTATTATGGCAACGCTGTCGGCCGATGCAGGAATGAGTATGGTCTCGCCGGCCTTTAATTCCTCACTGTGGCCGTTGCATTCCACTACTGCCATACTTTGTGTGCAGATGTAGATTATGAAGGAGTCAGTAAGGCTGTAATCCTTTATGATTGGCCTGTCAAAGGTTATCAGGCTGGTATGGAAATATTGACTTTCAGCCAGCAACACTGTCCGGTTGAGTTCCGGCACAGGTCTGATGAGGTTATTGCTGTCAAGGCTGAAGTTGATGGCATCGAGGGCAAGTGAGGTGTGCATTTCGCGAGGCCTGCCTGATGCATCAACACGATCCCAGTCGTAGATGCGATAGGTGACGTCAGAGGTTTGCTGTATCTCTGCAAGAAGCACCCCGGCTCCGATGGCGTGCACAAGGCCGGCAGGAATAAAGAATACATCACCGGCACTGACAGGGGTCACATTCACCAGGTCAGCAAGCTTCCTGGCTCCCAGGTAATCCAGATACTCTTCCCTTGTGGTCTTCTTCCTGAAACCCGTGTAGATGACTGCCCCGGGTTTCACATCAATTACATACCACATCTCAGTCTTGCCCCAGGCATGGTGTCTCTCGGAGGCAAGCCTGTCATCAGGATGAACCTGTATTGAGAGCCTGTCGGCAGCATCAATGAACTTGACAAGCAGCGGGAACTCGGTTCCGAACTTTGCGTAGACGGATTCACCCAGCAGCTCGTCCATGTAGATCTCTGCAATCTCTTCAAGCCTGTTTCCTTTCAGGAATCCGTTGGCCACCACCGAGCTGGCCCCCGGCATGCCGCATATCTCCCAACTTTCGCCAACTTTAGTTCCGGATCCTGCTTTCCTGCCGAACCGCTCCCTGAGAGCGCTTCCTCCCCAGAGCGTCTCCTTGAGCACAGGCCTGAACCGGATAGGATATAGTGCACTCATAAGCTTCAGAAGGTATAATCAACAACCAGCTTGGCCTTTTTAATAATTGAAGCTGCCGCCACAGCCTCCCGATGCGGCTCACTTGACTGGTACCGCCTCAGATCATCCAGTGTTGCAAAAGTGGCCTCAATTACAAAATCCCCGGCATGGTCCACATCAGTGATATTTACCCCGGTCCGGTATTCAATGATGTACTTCAGCCTGTTGCCCAGCGGCCCGAAGATCTCCTTCAGCTTCATTACCGACTGGATCCTCTCTTCGGGAGTGACCGGCGAGGTAAGCTTAAAGATCACGATGTGCTTTACCATACAGTTGTTTTTGTTACTTTTGGTACAAAAATAATCATTTTATGCTTATTGTCGGGATCGCCGGAGGCACAGGTTCAGGAAAGACGACCGTAGTACGAAAACTGATTGAGATGCTCCCTCCGGGGGAGGTGGTGATACTGCCCCAGGACAGTTACTACCGTGACAACAGCCACATACCTGTTGAACAGAGGCAGAACATCAACTTTGATCATCCTGACTCGGTAGAGTGGCCTCTGTTGATAGCCCATCTTGCGGAACTGAAAGCCGGCAGACCTGTAATGATGCCCATCTATTCATACCTTACATGCGTCAGGTCAGAGGAGACTATCCCTATCAGACCGGCCGAGGTGGTAGTGGTGGAGGGAATACTTGTTCTTGCTGACCCGGGTCTGCGCCAGATGCTTGACATAAAGGTATTCGTCGATGCAGATGCAGATGACAGGCTGGGAAGGGTGATACAGCGTGACATTGTTGAACGTGGCCGCTCAGTGCTGATGGTGCTCGAACGGTATAACAAAACGGTGAAGCCCTCACACCTTCAGTTTATTGAGCCGTCAAAGAGATATGCGGACATAATTATCCCCGGAGGAGGTGAGAACCTGGTGGGGATTGAGGTCCTGAAGACCATAGTGGAGAAGCACCTCCGGTAACAGTCCTGCCGGCTCCGTCAGGGCATCATTCATTAAGACATGACCCGGAGCCGGCTTGACGGTGATCATGTCATGTATTGTCAGTCCCGGCGAAGCTCCCGCAGGTACATCTGAATAGTATTCTCGAGCCCGTAATATAAGGCGTCTGCAATCAGCGCGTGCCCAATTGAGACCTCCATCAGCCATGGAATCTGTCTATGCAGCCATGCAAGATTGTGAAGGTCAAGGTCATGTCCTGCGTTTATACCCAGTCCGGCTTCACGTGCCGCGATGGCTGCCGTCACGAAAGGTGCAACTGCTGCATCCCTGTCAGCGTGATAACCCGATGCATACGGTTCGGTATAAAGTTCGATACGGTCAGTCCCGGTACGTGCTGCATACTCAATTATCCCGGGGTCAGTACCGGTAAAGATGGAGGTGCGTATCCCCTTATCGTGGAAACGGGCAATCACGTCGGTAAGAAAGGCGAGGTTCTTCCTGGTATCCCAGCCTGCATTCGATGTGATGGCATCGTGGGCATCAGGCACCAGGGTCACCTGGTCCGGCACCACGTCAAGTACCAGCCTGATGAATGGCTCCTCAGGATTGCCTTCGATGTTGAACTCGGTGGTGACGATATCCCTTATATCATATACGTCACTGTAACGGATGTGCCTCTCGTCAGGCCTTGGGTGAACGGTGATCCCCCCGGCGCCGAAAGCCTGGCATTTTACGGCAGCCAGCTTCACATCCGGTACATTGCCGCCACGGGCATTACGCAGGGTGGCAACCTTGTTGATATTTACACTCAGTCTTGTCATGGCTTTCTTCAGCTGATTCTACCGGCAAAGTTATAAAGATCCGCAGTTTTTTGTACTTTTATTCGCCAAAGAGCCCCTGAATGCTTGCCAAAGACATGATATCCGATGTGGTCCCTGCCCTGAAAACTTCTGACACAGCGCAGACTGCACTCAACTGGATGGAGATATTCAGGGTCTCACATCTGCCTATCGTGAACGAGAGCGACTACCTCGGCCTCATCTCTGACAGTGACATCTATGACCTTAACCAGCCTGAAGAACCGATAGGAAACCATCCTCTGTCATTGCCCAGACCCTCAGTGAAGATACATCAGCATATCTATGAGGTGATAGCACTGGCGGCACGCCACAGGCTGACTGTGGTGCCGGTCATCGACAACGATAACCACTACCGCGGTGTCATCACCTACAATGAGATCATAAGCGGTATCGCCTCGATCTCAGCCATTGACCAGCCTGGCGGAATCCTGATCCTGAAGGTGCTTCAGCGAGACTACTCCATGAGCCGGATATCACAGATAGTGGAGAGCAATGACGCAAGGATACTCAGCATGCACATCACATCTGACCCTGATTCAACCAGTCTTGAGATAACCCTGAAGGTGAATACTACCGACCTGGTTTCAATAATAAGAACATTTGAGAGATACTCGTACGAGGTCACAACCTGGGTGACTGACAATGACGAGCTGGACCGTTTCTATACCGACAGGTACAACCTGCTCATGAAGTACCTGAACATGTAACTTCGGATACCGATGGACAGAACCATTGCACTATATAGCAAAAGCCTAACGGAAAAGACCACTGCAGGCCTGATGAGGGTCATTGATGCCCTGTATGAGAGAGGTGTGACTATCTACCTGAACATCATGGACCCTGATGGGCGCCATTTCAACCATGACCACAGGGTGATACTCTTCAGTGAGTTATCAGAACTCCCTGCAAATGTATTCATGATACTGAGCGTTGGCGGTGACGGGACTTTCCTTGAGACGGCCCTGAGGGTGCGTGCTGCCGGCATTCCGGTTGCGGGAATCAATACAGGGCGTCTTGGTTTTCTTGCCAATATACCTGATAATGAAATAGGTAAGTCAGTTGATCTCCTCATCTCAGGGAGTTTTGAGGTGATCAGCCGTTCAATGCTGGAGATAACCTCGCCCCCGGAGCTGGCAAATAATGGTAACGCAATGGCACTGAATGAGATAACCGTACAGAAGGGTGACCAGAGCATGATCACCATTACCGTTGAGGTTGACGGTACTTTCCTGAATACTTACAGGGCTGACGGACTTATCATCTCAACGGCCACAGGATCAACGGCATACAACCTGAGTGTGGGTGGCCCGATTCTTTATCCGACGGATGACAGTATAATTATCGTTCCAATGTCGCCCCATAACCTTACGGTAAGGCCAATAATTGTCTCCGGGAGCAGTGTCATCACCCTTGGCACCGGAGGTCGGAGCAGCCATTGCCTGGTTACCATTGACTCAAAAGCAATAAGAGTGCCCTCGGGAACCGTTCTCGAGGTGCGCCGGTCGGCCTCCCGGCTCAGCACAGTGACAATCGCCGGAAACGATTTTTTCAGTACACTCAGGAATAAGCTCATGTGGGGGGCTGATCCCCGTAACTGACAATAATTAAGGAATATTTAAGTTTTAAATCTTGTACATTCCTTATATTTGTAGCCGCAATTACAATGTGACTGATGGTTAAGCGTCTGATAGTGATGTGTATGGTGGTGTCTCTCACTGCACCATTCGTATCAGGTCAGCTGTGGAAGATGAAAAGATATGAAGCCACGGCAGCTGTCGGCACATCACAGTTTTATGGAGACATCGGAGGCTTTTCCCCCGGAGAAAATGCGATGGGACTGAAGGACATCACCTTCAAACAAACAAGATTCAGTGTAAACGGCTCTTTCAGGTATTTCATTACAGACAATGTAGCGGCAAGGTTGTCAATGTCTTATGCTTTACTCCACGCCACAGATGCCAGAGGTTCGAATCCGGGAAGAGACTATGAAGCCGGAACCTCACTTTTTGAACCTGCATTGCTCGGTGAATATTACTTTGTGAGGAACAGGGGACGCAACAGCTTCCTGTTTCAGAACTATAGAAGTATGGGCATAAACAGGGCGAAGGACTTCTTGAACAGTATCGATGGTTATCTCTTTACAGGAATAGGCGGTGCAGGATTCGATGTTTATAAAAAAAATGACAAATTTCTGTCAGAAGTATCAGGAATGACAGAAAACGGATTTACTGCCGTCATTCCGTTCGGATTGGGTGCAAAAATAGCCCTTGATCCTAACATTCTAGTCGGAGCTGAGTTTGCCATGAGATATGTATTTTCAGATTATCTTGACGGATATGACGCCGATGAAAAACCTGATGCCGACCCTGAAAAGAATCTATCCCATAGTAAGGACGTATACCATACATTCATGCTGACATTCAGTTACAGGATAAAAACAGCCCGTAACGGATTGCCAATGTTCAAATAACTGTTTACAGAAATGATGAAGAGATGCCTCATGATAATCGCCCTGGCTTGCGCCCTGACTCCCGTTATGGCGCAGCGCAGCGCCGATTACGGCGTCTCTGCCGGGGTGGTGACATACCTCGGGGAGCAGAATCCTCTAAGCGCTTTTTTCAAGCCCGGTCCTGCCGTGCAGTTGTTTTACCGGTATAATTTCAATCCCAGGCAGGCCGTGAGGGCGAACCTGCTGGGAGGTTACATGACCCCGCTGAATTCCTTCCTGGGAGAGCTGGGTGCTACTTATGAATTTAACTTCTTCCCATATTCCACATTCAGAAGCAGGCATATTGACTATACACCATATATTGCCGGAGGCGCAGCCTTCTCCATGATGAGCCAGGCCGGCCCGTTCCTCTCTGTTCCATTCTCTGCCGGTTTCAAGGTCAACGTTGCTAACCAGGTTGGTGTTGAAATCGAATATGGATTCCGCAAGACTTTTACTGATAAACTGGATGGCCAATTCGACATTACTAATTCCGGTGACGAACCAGTTGACAGAACATGGACCCACAATAATGACTGGTACAGTTTCCTGGGGGTCTCCGTCACATGGAAGATTTACAGCAAGCTTGCAGGCTGTCCGGCCTTTGCAGAGATGGGAAAAGATAAAACTAGAAAGAGGAGATAGCATTGACGTTTAAGGATCAAATAGACATGAGCAGGCTGCCCGGGCATGTGGCCGTCATTATGGACGGCAACGGCCGCTGGGCGCACAGGAGGGGAAAGGAACGCATCTACGGTCATCACCAGGGGGTGAAGGCAGTAAGAAGAACCGTGGAAGCTTCTGCCGAACTGGGAATCAGGTATCTTACTCTTTATGCCTTCTCCACCGAAAACTGGAACAGGCCTGACGATGAGGTCTCTGCCCTCATGGACCTGATGATCGAATCAATTAACAATGAGACCAAAACCCTTCTGGAGAAGAATATCTCCCTTAAGGTCATCGGTGATCTCTCACGCCTTTCCGAAAAAGTCAGGAACAGGCTGTTCGAGACAATGAATATTACCTCGAAAGGAACACGGATGACCCTCGTGGTGGCCCTCAGCTACTCATCACGCTGGGAGATCTCGGAGGCATGCCGCCGGATAGCCGTTGAAGTCAGGGAGGGACGAATGAGCCCGGAGCAGATTGATGAGAATACCGTCAGCGCAAGCCTCACCACATCAGATATTCCTGACCCTGAACTTATGATACGTACCAGCGGGGAGAAGCGCATAAGCAACTTCCTCCTCTGGCAACTTGCTTATACTGAACTTTATTTCACGGAAAGACTTTGGCCCGATTTTGGTAAGGAGGACTTTTACAAAGCAGTGGCAGACTTTCAGAAAAGGGAAAGGAGATTTGGTAAAACCAGTGAGCAGATCACTGAAAACATTTGAGATGAAAAAAATAAAACCTATGCGGATATTCTCCCTTTTTGTCTTGCTTCTGACAGGACTGATTGCCACAGCCCAGACAGAGGAAAAATACGTCAGTTATGTCTACCCCGAAGAGTACACTATTGCCGGCATAACTATCTCAGGGGTGAAATTCCTTGAGCCCAATGCCCTCATAGGCATCTCCGGCCTGAGGATCGGTCAGAAGATAGATATACCCGGCGAGGTGATTTCGGCAGCAGCCAGGAAACTGATGGATCAGGGACTCTTCTCGGATGTTAAGATAACCGTCACCGGGAAAGAGGGGGAAAACATCTGGCTCGACATATATCTCCAGGAGCGCCCGAGGCTCTCCTCACTAAGGTTCGAGGGCATCAGGAAATCGGAAGAGACCGACCTGACGGAAAAATTAAGCCTCCCTGCAGGTTCACAGGTAACGGCACACCTGCTCAACAGGGCCGAACGCACCATCAAGGATCACTATATTGAGAAGGGATTCCTCAACACCGATGTGAATATAGTCCAGAAGGATGATCCTGATCTGCCCAACAATGTCATACTCAATTTCGTCATTGACAAGAAATCAAAGGTAAAGATCGAACAGATCGTTTTTGAAGGTAATGACTTCTTCGAGGACAAGCGTCTGCGCCGTGTGATGAAGAACACCAAGCAGAAGGACCTCAATATTTTCAAGGGATCCAAGTTCATCGAGGACAAGTATGAGGAGGACCGCACCAAGCTTGTTGAATTCTATAATGAAAACGGATTTCGTGACTTCCGCATACTGGGTGACTCCACCTATGCACTGGAAGATGGCAAGATGGCCCTGGTGCTGAAGGTCAATGAAGGTAACCAGTACTACCTTAGAAATGTGGACTGGGTGGGCAACAGCATCTATACAAAGGATCAGCTCTCACGTGTCTTCAACTTCCCTTCAGGTGAGATATACAACCAGACCCTGATAGATAAACGACTCAATGTGGATGATGATGCAGTAAGTTCACTCTACCTCAACTTTGGCTACCTGTTTTCAAGGCTTACTCCTGTAGAAAAAAAGATCGAGGGTGACTCCATTGACCTTGAGGTGCGTATATACGAAGGTGAACCCGCAACTCTGAACAACGTCATTATTACGGGTAACACCCGCACAAATGAGCACGTAGCCAGGCGTGAGCTGTTCACAATGCCCGGTGACCTCTTCAGCAAGGATAACCTCATCCGTTCAGCCAGGCAGGTGGCAGTACTCGGCCATTTCGACCCCGAGAAGATCAACCCCCAGCCTCTCCTAAACCAGGTTGAGGGCACCGTTGACCTGCTCTATGCACTCGAAGAAAAAGCCAATGACCAGTTTGAAATATCCGGGGGATGGGGTGCAGGCATGCTCGTGGGGACGGTCGGGGTGAGATTCAACAACTTCGCCATACGCAACTTCTTCAAGTGGAACGAGTGGAGACCATACCCCTCCGGCGACGGACAATCACTCCAGATCAGGGCACAGTCGAATGGTAGTTTCTATCAGTCTTATAATATCTCATTCATCGAACCATGGCTCGGCGGCAAGAAGCCCAACACCCTCTCCATCTCTGCATTCCGGAACAAGATGGGTGACAGCGGGAAGGTGAATGAAGAAGACAGGCAGTTAATGCTCATTGACGGAGGTTCGGTCGGTTTTGGCAAGAGGCTGGAATGGCCTGACAACTTTTTCTCTGTATACTATGAGGCAAGCTATCAGAGGTACGACCTTAAAAAGTTCGAGATGTACCAGTTCCTTTTTAAAACAGGTACGGCGAATCTTGCAACTCTGAGCGCCAGGATAACCAGGTTCTCGGCAGGGCCGAATACTATCTTCCCCCGGACCGGCTCAACGTTTTCGCTTTCGCTTCAGGCCACCCCGCCATTTTCGGCCATCAGCGGAAAAAACTTCGCCGGTGCTTCTGACCAGGTGAAGTACAGGTGGATTGAGTTCTACAAGGCGGTTTTCAAAGCAGATTATTTTCTTCCCCTTGACACCGAACAAAAGCTTATCCTCAATGCCAAAGCTGCCTTCGGGTACCTGGGATACTACAACAAGGACATCGGTCCCTCACCCTTTGAAAACTTCTACCTTGGAGGTGATGGCATGACCGGATACAGCTTCTACGGACGTGAAGTGATTGCCCTGCGTGGCTACACCAACGGGTCACTCACACCAAGAATAAATAAGATTGAGGAAGACGGAACCCTGAGGAGTGTAGAGGCCGGTAACGTCTACTCAAAGCTTACCATGGAGCTGCGCTACCCCATCTCCCTGAACCCGCAGGCAACCATTTATGCGCTTGCCTTCCTCGAGGCAGGCAGGGCATGGTATGATATAAAAGACTTCAATCCATTCCGCATGAACCGTTCGGCCGGAATAGGTCTGAGGGCCAACCTGCCAATGTTCGGGCTCCTCGGTATTGACTGGGGCTACGGATTTGACACAGCTGTCTCCGGGAGGTCTGAAGATTCGGGAAGTCAGTTCCACTTCGTAATAGGTCAGCAATTCTGATGAAAACAAGACAAAATACAGCAGCTATGAGAAAGATCATTATCATGACAATCATTGTGTTTGCCGCCACTTTAAGCGGTATGGCACAAAAATTCGCTTTTGTCGACAGCGAGTATATTCGTAACAACATACCCGCTTTTACCGCAGCACAGCAGCAACTTGATAAACTTTCCGAGGGATGGGAGAAGGAGGTTGCTGACGGGTATGCCGCAGTGGAGCAGATGTACAAGGACTACCAGGCAGAGGTGGTGCTGCTTTCACAGGATCAGAAGAAGAAAAGGGAAGAGGCTATCATTGCCAGGGAGAAAGAGGTGAAAGACCTTCAGAACAGGTATTTCGGAATGGAGGGCGAGCTCTACAAGAAACGCGAGGAGCTGGTCAAACCCATCCAGGATGAGATACTGAAAGCCATCAAGGAGATCTCCGTCGAAGGGAGCTATGCAGTGATTTTTGATACCTCCTCAGGGTCAAACATCCTCTTTGCCAACCCGAGATATGATCTCTCCGACCAGGTTTTGCAGAAAATGGGTTATAAGAATTAAATAATTACATTTGCACGTTAAAATTTGAATAAGAAACAATGAAGAAAGTATTTGTGATACTCCTGTTTGCTGCACTGGTTTTCACAGCACAGGATGGATTTGCGCAGTCGTTCAAGACAGGTCACATCAATCGTGATGACATCATTATGGGAATGCCTGATTATGATACTGCAATGAAGAAGTACAATGCATTCGGGCAGGAGTTGACAAATGCCCTGGAGCTGATGCAGGTAGAACTGAACAACAAGTATGATCAGTTTACGAAGGAGGAGAAGAATCTCACTGATCTTGTAAAGGCAAACAAGGCGCAGGAGATAACGGACATGCAGACACGGATAACCAACTTCCAGCAGCAGGCCCAGGTTCAGCTGCAGGAGAAGCAGGCTGAGCTGCTGAATCCCATCATTGAGAAGGCAAACAACGCTATCAATGCCGTTGCAAAGGAGGGCGGTTACATTTATATATATGATGTCCGCACACTCGTTTACGTAGACACGGTAAAGAGCACCGACATTGGTCCGCTGGTAAAGACGAAGCTGGGAATCAAATAATTAAGATGAAATTAAAGTACTGCCCGCCCCCGGCGGGCAGTCTTACATTATAAAGCCATGGAAGCAAGCAACCGCCCGATCGGGGTATTTGACTCAGGTGTGGGAGGGTTGACGGTGGCACAGGCCATCCGCCAGATCCTGCCCGGGGAACAGATTGTCTATTTTGGTGATACAGCCCACCTCCCTTATGGCGATAAGTCTGAGGAAGCTATCAGGGGATATTCAAGGAAGATTACCGAATTCCTGCTCGGCCATGATGCCAAGGTTGTGCTCATTGCCTGCAACTCGGCATCTGCTTCAGCATATGAAGCCCTCCTTGCAGAATACGGCAGGAGGGTCATAATCCTCGATGTGATCAATCCGGTGGTTGAATATTGCGCATCACGTAACTTTCAGAGGCTGGGGGTTATAGGCACAAAACTGACTGTTAACTCAGGCACATACACAAGGAAGCTGAAGGAGGCATCCCCTTCCACCAGCGTGGTCTCGCTTGCAACACCGCTCCTCGTGCCAATGATTGAAGAAGGATTTATTTTTGATGACATCAGCAATGCCATCATACGAACATATCTCTCAGACCAGAAGCTGAGCGACATAAACGGCCTGATACTGGGATGCACGCATTACCCCATCATCCGTAACCAGATAAGCAAGTTCTTTAACTTCAACGTAGAGGTGGTTGACTCCGCTCGCATTGTGGCTGTAAGGCTAAGGGAAACCCTCGAAAAACATGACCTGGTCAACAGGGGCAAAGCAGGTGAAGACCTGTTCTTCGTATCAGACTTTACTGATTACTTCGAAAAAATTGCAAGGATGTTCTTTGAAAGTTCAATTAACCTCCTGAAAGCAGACATCTGGTCGTGACCCACCAGGGTGGAGCTTCCGCAAACATGCCGGACAGCACAGGCTGCAGGTATATTCCGTTCTGTTAAAGTAATTTGGGCAGTCATGCAAACATGACCAAAATCATACAGTTGTATCAGGTTAATAGTGAACTTAGCTTCATAATTTACTGTTACTTTTTAACCCAGGTTTTTACTTAAAATCAAATACGTTTCAATCATCATGGGAAAAAGATCAAAGGTCATTGAGAAGGATGCGGTGGTGATCAGGTTCTCAGGCGACTCTGGAGACGGGATGCAGCTTACAGGCACCCTCTTTTCCAATACGTCAGCCCTGTTCGGACATGACATATCCACCTTTCCTGACTATCCAGCCGAGATTAGGGCTCCGCAGGGTACCGTTGGAGGCGTTTCCGGTTTCCAGGTACACATCGGGCACAAACTGATTAACACACCGGGTGATTTCACCGACATTCTTGTGGCAATGAATCCGGCGGCCATCCGCGCCAATTCAAGGTGGCTGAGGAAAGGTTCCACAATCATTTATGACTCAGATAACTTCACTGAAAAGTCAATACAGAGGGCCGGTTACAAGGCTGATCCGTTTACAGAAGACAAGCTTGACTCGATGAATCTCATTGCGGCGCCTATCACCACCCTGGTGAAGGAGGCTCTCAAGGATATGGAAATCGATCCCAAGACCGTACTCAGGACGAAGAACATGTTTGCGCTGGGGATGGTTTACTGGCTCTTTAACAGCAAGCTAAAGTACACTGAGGACTTCATTGAGGAAAAATTCGGCAAGAAACCGCTCGTAGCCGAGGCAAACAGCAAAGTACTCAGGGCAGGCTATTACTACGGTGAGACCATTGAGGCGCTGACACCCTCATACAGGGTAAGTCCCGCACCAATAAAGAAAGGTACTTACCGCAACATCAACGGCAACCAGGCCACTGCATGGGGCGTGCTTGCAGCAGCAGAGAAAGCCGGACTGAAGCTCTTTATCGGCTCCTATCCCATCACCCCTGCCACCGGGGTCCTTGAGGAACTTGCACAGAGGAAGGACATGGGTGTCAAGAGCCTCCAGGCTGAAGATGAGATTGCTGGCATCTGCACCTCCATTGGAGCCAGCTTCGCAGGGCGTCTGGCTGTAACCTCCACATCCGGCCCCGGACTTGCTCTTAAGTCGGAAGCCCTTAACCTGGCCGTGATGACTGAGCTCCCACTGGTGGTAATAGACGTGCAGCGTGGCGGACCATCCACCGGGCTGCCCACGAAAACCGAACAGGCTGACCTGTGGCAGGCTCTGTTTGGCCGTAACGGCGAGAGCCCGGTACCGGTCATTGCAGCCGGCACACCCTCAGATTGCTTCAGATTTGGATTCGAAGCTGCAAAAATTGCCGTCGAACACATGACTCCGGTGATACTGCTTACTGACAGCTACCTGGCCAACGGTTCAGAGCCCTGGAAGATTCCTTCAACGAATGACCTCCCGCCTATCACCGTACCATACGCAGTTAAAACAGACAAGGAGTTCCTCGCATACGAAAGAGATCCTGAGACACTGGCACGCAAATGGGCCATCCCCGGCACGCCGGGACTTGAACACCGCGTGGGCGGACTTGAAAAGACAATCAAGGGGAGTGTATCATATACCCCTGAGAACCATGAATACATGGTGAAGGTCCGTGATGAAAAGGTTGAACGTATAGTAAGGGAAGTGCCTAACCTGAAGGTTCATGGCAGGAAATCAGGCGATCTGCTCGTAATAGGATGGGGCAGCAGCTACGGACATATCACCACTGCTGTGGCTGAGCTGCAGGAGGAGGGATACAGTGTTTCTGCAGCCGTATTCAACTACATCAGGCCCCTTCCGAAAAACACCGCAAAGGTATTTGCAGGGTTTGACAAGCTGGTGGTCTGCGAACTGAACACAGGACAGTTTGCCAACTACCTGAGAATGAAGCACCAGAAATACACGTACAACCAGTACAACAAGATTCAGGGACTCCCCTTCACTGTCAAGGAGATTAAGGACTATTGTATTAAATTGCTTAAGGGTAAGAAAAATGGCTGAAACAAATCATAACCACTACGCTGCAAAGGACTTCAAAAGCGACCAGGAAGTAAGATGGTGCCCGGGATGCGGTGACCATGGAATACTGGCATCACTTCAGAAGACACTTGCTGAACTTGATATACCGAAGGAAAAATATGTCTTCGTATCAGGTATAGGTTGCTCTTCAAGGCTCCCATACTACATGAGCACCTACGGCTTTCACAGTATCCACGGCAGGGCGGCTGCAATAGCCACCGGCATAAAAATAGCCAACCCTGAGCTGATGGTATGGGAGATGACCGGTGACGGCGACGCACTGGCTATCGGCGGAAACCACTATATTCATGCCATCAGGCGTAATATAGACATCAAGATCATCCTCTTCAACAACGAGATATACGGACTTACCAAAGGACAGTATTCTCCCACTTCGAAAAAAGGCCTCACAACAAAGACTTCGCCGTATGGCACTATCGAGGAGCCTTTCAAGGTCGGGGAACTGACAATAGGCGCCAACGGTCGTTTCTTCGCCCGCACGGTCGACTATAACCTGCAGCTCTCAAACGAAGTCTATAAAGAGGCGGCGAAGTTCCACGGCACTGCCGTTGTGGAGGTCATCCAGAACTGCGTAATCTTCAATGACGGGACTCATGACGCTTTTACCAGCAAGGAAAACCGGGATGACAATACCATCACTCTGCGCCATGGCGAAAAGATGATATTCGGGAAGAACCGCGACAAGGGTATCATCCTGAAAGATCTCAAGCTGAAGGTGGTAAAGATTGGTGAGAACGGTATTACTGAGAAGGATATCCTTACCCATGACGCCCATGAGCCCAATCCGGGCATTCACTACAGGCTCGCAGGAATGTCGCTTCCCGAGTACCCTGTGGCGCTTGGCGTGATAAGGGCTATAAACGCCCAGACCTATGACGCCGCCATGATCGAGCAGCACGAACGGGTCCAGGCCAGATCGAAGATCAGAACAGTGGATGAACTGCTCAGAAGCGGATCAACCTGGGAGGTTAAGTAATTACCACTGAATCAATACCGTTGCCGGCAGTTGCCCGGTGATAATTAACAGCCGGTTCCTAAATGCAGGGGACCGGCTGTAATATTCTATTCTCTTTTTGTTTATTTTGGTATCCGACATTTCCTGATACCCAGATGAATGATAACCCTGAACATGACCCCGGTTTCACCCGTGACGTACATGACCAGCAGGAACGCCTGAAGGAGCTTGCATGCATCAACCGTGCAACACAGATTATCAAGGAGAGAAAACCTGTTGATGAGACACTGACCAGCCTGGTACTCGGGCTGCCTGATGCTCTTCAGTACCCCGGGTACACAGTTGCCAGCATAAAATTCCAGGGCAGGACATTTGAAACTCCCGGATATGCCGAAACGGAATGGAAACTGGAACATGACTTTGAGACAATTGCCGGAAAAGGTACTGTGACAGTATGTTATACACGCCAGTTTCTTCCTGAGGATTACGGGCCATTCCTGAAGGAGGAAGATGAACTACTGGGCAGGTTCGCAATCCTTATCACCGGTTATGTCAACAGCATGCTGGCTGACAACGTCCTGTCACATGAGGACAAGGCTGAGCTGAAAATGCCCTATGACCATGAAGGCAGGTCAATCAGGAAACTGTTGCAGCAATTCCTTGACAGGCATAATGCCGAAAGGGATGTCTTCCATGATCTTATGCCATTTATGGTCAAGGAGATACTGCTGGTTGCCAGCCTCTATGATGCCTATTCCATTGAGGGTGAAGGGCGATTCTCTGACTACATGCTCGGTGAGTACTACCAGATGAGCCTCACTACTATTCCCCGGATTACCGGTGTATCAGGAGAGGACGAGGCATTCTCGCGCCTCGAGGCCCGCCACTATGACATGATTATCATAATGGTAGGGGTAGACAAGAGCAACCCGATGAACCTCTGCCGCAAGATCAAACAGAAGTACCCCTATATTCCCACCTACCTGCTGCTCAATAACCCCGATGACATCCCCTTTGTCCAGGAGCAGAAGAGACACGGGGTGCCATTTGACAACCTGTTCGTCTGGACAGGCGAGTCGCGTGTCTTCTTCGCCATGGCAAAGCTGCTGGAAGACAAGGTGAATGTTGGAAATGACACACAAAAGGGACTTACCGGGGTGATACTGATTATTGAGGACGCCCCTGACTACTACTCAACTTACGTGCCGATGCTCTATACACTTGTCCTTGAGCAGACACGAATCCTCATCGAGGACGTCTCCTCCGATGAGCTTTACAAAGTACTGAAACTCAGGGCCAGGCCAAAGATACTCCTGGCTACCACATGGGAGGAAGCCATGGCAATTTATACCAGGTACAGGGATAGCCTGCTCGGTGTCATCTCTGACATGCGCTTCCCGCGAAACGGTAAGCTTTACGAGACAGCCGGACTTGAAATGCTCCGGCTCATCAGGGAGGAACAGCCCAACCTGCCCACTGTGCTACAGTCGTCGGACCCTGAAAATGCCCGTTATGCAGCTGAACTGAAAGCCAACTTCATCAATAAGAATTCCGAGACACTGCTCCAGGATATCAAGTCATTCATAACCTATTATCTCGGGTTCGGCCACTTCGTCTACCGCGATAAAAAGGGAAAGCAGATAGCCGTTGCCAGGTCGATGAAGGAGTTCGAAGCATTCCTCAAGACTGTCCCTGAAGACTCCCTCGTGTATCATGCTATGAAGAACCATTTCTCCCTCTGGCTGATGGCAAGAGGAGAGGTGAAGGTTGCCAAGCTCATTAATCCTGTCAGGATATCTGACTTCAACAGCCTCAGGGAGATGAGGGAGTTCCTTATCGACATCATCAGGAAAAGGCGACGGGAGATGAACAAGGGCAAGGTGGTGAACTTCGACGAGTCAGTAATGTTTGACGAGTCAAACGTCGTGAGTTTTGCCGGCGGGTCACTGGGAGGCAAGGGCCGCGGCCTGGCATTCATCAATACCCTTATTTACAGCTTCGAGCTGGGGCGCCTCCTTCATGGTATTAACATCAGGACACCCTTCACCACAATCATCGGTACGGATGAGTTTGACCAGTTCATGGATACCAACCAGCTCTGGGAAGTGGTAAACCACGAGAAGGATTTCACCGCTCTGCAGAAACAGTTCCTGGCCGGCACGCTCAGCGATGAGCTCGAAAATAAACTGAGGATATTCATCAGGCTGAATACCAGGCCGCTGGCGGTGAGGTCGTCAAGCCTGTTTGAGGACTCGCTGAGCCAGCCTTTTTCAGGTATCTTCGGCACTTACCTGCTGCCCAACAACCACCCTGATCCCGAGGTGAGGCTTATGCAACTCATCGGAGCAATCAAGCTCGTCTTCTCCTCAATCTATTCAGACAACTCACGCATCTATTTCGAGGCAGTCAAATACAAGATAGAGCAGGAGAAGATGGCTGTGGTAATACAGGCAGTTGTGGGAAACAGGTACGGAGATATCTTCTATCCCCATATCAGCGGAACGGCACAATCGTTCAATTTTTATCCTGTGGCCAGCATGACTCCGCATGACGGATTCGCCGTGGCGGCAGTGGGACTCGGACAGTATGTCCTTGACGGCGAGAGGGCTTTCAGGTTCTCTCCGGCTTACCCCGCCCTTGATATTGTCTCCATCAGAGATCTGACCAGGTATTCACAGACAGAGTTTTATGCTGTTAACCTGGCACACAGTGAGGTTGACCTTCTCAGGGGTGAAAACGCTGGACTGGTTAAGCTTGATATCTCGAGGGCGGAAAGTGATGGTACCCTGATTCATTCCGCATCAGTATACAGTATTGATAATGAAACACTTGTCCCAGGGTTGGCCATGCCCGGTCAGCGTGTTGTCAATTTTGCCAATATTCTCAAATATGATTACGTACCGCTGGCAAATGCGCTGAAAACGGTCCTTGAGGTTGTGAGGGAGGCTTTCGGGGCGCCTGTGGAGATAGAGTATGCCATTGACCTGAACAAGGATGAGGAGGGAAGGGCCACCTTCTACCTCCTTCAGATAAAGCCCCTGGTGGGAAGCGGTGCCGGCTACTCCATCGATCCTGAGAGTGTCTGCACCGATGATATGCTGCTGGTGTCAAGAAAGAGCATGGGCAATGGGCTTGTGGAGGGAATCACGGATATCATATATGTGGAACCTGAAAAATTTGATAATCTGAAAACCAACGAGATGGCTGCCGAGATTGATGCCATCAACCGGCAGATGCTGGCTCTGGGAAGGAAATATGTGCTAATCGGCCCGGGCCGGTGGGGTACGAAAGACCGGTTCCTCGGGATACCTGTTGAGTGGCCGCAGATCTCAAACGCAAAGATCATAGTTGAGGTAAGCCTGCCCAACTTCCATATCGATGCTTCCCAGGGTTCTCACTTCTTCCATAATGTTACCTCAATGAACATTGGTTACCTTGCTGTGAACGAAGCCACGGCTGAAGGGGTCATAATGTGGGACAGGCTGAGCAGGGAAAAGGAGGTTGGCAAAGGCACCTGGTTCAGGCACATCAGGTTCTCCAAACCCCTGGTCATAAGAATGGACGGCAGGCTGGGGATGGCAGTGATTTCATCGGGTGCATGATAATCATGTTGTGTCGGGTCTGATACCCGGCGCAACGTTATGGCATGGCAGATATCCGGATATTATCTCGTAACAGAGGGTCTCAGACCCCCTGGTACATCAATACATGGCAATTATCCGGATATTATTTCAATAGATGATACGGCGACATTTGGATTAATCTTCCTCACCAGACCCTGCAGCACGTTGCCCGGTCCTGCCTCAATGAATTCCGTCGCACCGTCGGCAACCATCATCTGTACGGTCTGTGTCCATTTTACCGGAGAGGTCAGTTGTGCAATCAGGTTTGCCATAATAATTTCCGGTTCTGTCACCGGCATGCCTGTCACATTCTGGTAGACGGGGCAGAGCGGGCGGCTGAAGTGGGCATTTCGTATTGCCTCTTCCAGCTCCTGGCGGGCAGGTTCCATGCATGGAGAGTGAAATCCGCCGCTTACTGACAGCGGCACGATCCGTTTTGCACCTCTCTTCTTCAGCTCTTCCGTGGCCGCAGCCACCCCTTCCATGGTACCGGAGATCACTATCTGGCCGGTGCTGTTGTAGTTGGCCGGCACCACAGTGTTGTTCAGCGAGGCACATATCTCTTCCACCACCGCATCATCCATGCCCAGCACGGCGGCCATGGTCGACGGATTGATGCCACAGGCCCTCTGCATCGCCGAAGCTCTGCCGGCAACAAGCATCAGCCCATCCTTAATAGAAAGGGCTCCGGCAGCTACCAGGGCAGAGAACTCACCCAGTGAGTGGCCGGCAACCATTGCCGGCTTAAAAGCGGTTCCGGCCACAGCCGTCAGAACCACCGAGTGAAGAAAGATGGCAGGCTGAGTCACACGGGTCTGCCTCAGCTCCTCGTCGGTGCCTGCGAACATGATGTCAGTTATCCGGAAGCCAAGAAGCGCGTTGGCCTTTTCGAACATGTCATGCGCTACGGGATATTTCTCATACAGATCTTTTCCCATGCCGGGGTACTGTGCGCCCTGCCCGGGGAATACATAAGCCTTCATTTTTTCAGGGGTGTGTTGTGAATTAATACTTTTAGTGAAGCCTGCTGGCAATCAGGTGCATGAACTCCTCCCGGGTGTTCAGGTTCGAGAGGAAGCAGCCGGTGAATGCCGAGGTGGTGGTAACAGAGTTCTGCTTCTGAACACCGCGTATCTGCATGCACATATGATGTGCCTCAATGACTACGGCCACACCAAGAGGTTTCAGATTATCCTGGATGCAGTTTCGTATCTGCGTGGTCAGCCTCTCCTGCACCTGGAGCCTGGCAGCGTAGGTCTCGACCACCCTTGCTACCTTGCTCAACCCGGTGATATAACCGTCGGGAATGTATGCCACGTGCGCCTTTCCGTGAAACGGCAGCATATGATGCTCGCACATTGAGTATATGTCTATGTCCTTTACTATCACCATCTGCCGGTATTCTTCCCTGAAGATGGCGCTCTTGAGTATCTCTTCAGGATCAGACTGGTATCCGCGTGTCAGGTAACTGAGCGCCTTGGCAACACGCTCAGGTGTCTTCAGCAGGCCTTCCCTGTCTGGATCTTCTCCCAGGAGCCTGAGTATCTTATAGTAATATCCTGAGATCTCCTCTATCATCTCGGGATTCCATATCTCTATCTTGTTGTATCCGTCAGACAGCCTTCCGCTGCCGTCATTGAGTTTTTCCATGGTTATCCGTAATATTCAACATAATTGTTTTCTGTCTCTTCAATCCTTATGCAATGCAGTGTGGCTCCCTCCTCTGCCAGAGGAGCCTCGAGCTCACCCCATATCGCCATGGCAAGGTTCTCGGTAGTGGCTACCTTTCCTGCCATGAAATCTGTCTCCACGTTCATGTTCTTATGGTCAAGCTTCACGATGATGCGTTCAGTAATTATATCCCTCAACCTGGTGGCATTCATAAAATACCCGGTATCCGTGTCGGGTTCGCCCTTCACAGTTACCTTGAGCACGTAGTTATGCCCGTGCCACAGGGGATTGGAGCACTTGCCATAGATGATCATGTTCTCCTTGTCGGTGAGTTCAGGGCGGAACATCCTGTGTGCGGCGCTGAACCGTTCTCTTCTCGTCAGGTAGATCATATCCGCTAAATTAATTGGTTGACAGGATAAGGGGCTATTTTGTTCAAAAATAATATATTTATCGCTCCAACTTAAGCTGGCTATGAACAATGCATTCGGAGATATTCTTATTGCTGTGGCGCATCCCTCCGAGGAGGAGGCAGTGAGAATGGCAGCATCGCATGCCGGCTGCCGGTGTGAGATAATTGTCACGGGGGTAGGAGGGGCTGCAATGTCGTGGGCATTGCAGAAGAGGTTTGCCACCGGCAATATCCCCTCCCTGGTGATTGGTGCCGGCATTGCAGGCAGTTACGTGGAATCAATCCAGCCCGGCACCGTTGTCACCACCGGGTCTGACTGTTTCGCTGATATGGGTCTGGATGATAACGGCAACTTCGTCCCCCTTTTTGGTGCAGGCCTTGCCGACCCTGACACACCGCCTTTCAGCGGCGGACGGATACCCTGCAAAGGGAGGTGTTTTGATCTGGCCGCCGGAATGATGCCTGTCGTAAGGGGAGCAACGGTAAATATGGCTTCCGGGTCACAGTCAGTCATAGAACGGATCCGCAGGTCATGGGACCCGGAGATAGAGACAATGGAGGGCGCATGGCTGGCATATACCTGTGCAATGTCCGGGATACCCTGGATATCAGTAAGGTCCGTTTCAAACATCGTGGAGCCACGTAACATGAAGAACTGGAAGATAACCATGGCCCTTGACAGTCTGGAGAAAAAAATGAGCCTGCTCCTGGAACTGCTCGCCAGAGAGGCATGATCCACGGAAACAAATTGCAAATGATGAAACAGTTACCTGAAGATTCCTAAATCATGCTACCATGCAGTAAATCTTTAAACTGAAAACAAATCATGAAACTGACTCTTGGTTTTTCCCCATGCCCCAATGATACTTTCATCTTCGAGGCACTTGTGCACGGGAGGGTAGATACAGAGGGGCTGGAATTCGACTGGTTTCTCGCTGATGTTGAGGAACTTAATCACAGAGCTGTAGATGGTGCCGTTGACATTACCAAGATGAGCTTTCACGCTTATGCCCGGACTGCGGAAAAATACCTGATACTCGATTCCGGCAGTGCCCTGGGACGCAACAACGGCCCGCTGGTGATAAGCAAAAGAAAACTATTGCCTGACGAGCTTGACAATGCACTCATTGCAATCCCCGGAAAATACACCACCGCTAACCTCCTCTTCAGCATCTTATGGCCCAATGCCACACGCAAACGCGAATACCTCTTCTCAGATATACCGGGGGCGGTACTTTCCGGAGAGGCCGATGCAGGGCTGATCATTCACGAAACCCGTTTCACTTACGGTTCTATGGGGCTGACGATGGTTGCCGATACAGGCGCCATGTGGGAGAAGATGACCGGGCTGCCTGTTCCGCTGGGCGGGATAGTGATCAGCCGGAAAATTGATGGCATGGTTGCATCAAAAGTGGAGAGAGCCATCCGGCGAAGTATTGAATATGCCCGGACCAGCCCCCGCGAATCGGTTGACTTCATCAGGCAGTATGCCAGCGAGACTGATGCTGATGTGACCCGCGAACACATAAAGTTATATGTTAATGACTTCAGCCTGTCACTCGGGGAGGAGGGACGACGGGCAATTGAGAAGCTGTTTGCAGTGGCTGTGGAAAAAGGCGTCGCAGACCCACTCCCGGCAAGCATTTTTCTGAAATGACCCGGCAAAAATCAAGCTTTTTTAGTATATTTACAGGTAATTCTAAAATCTGTCCGGATTATGAAATTTGAACTCCCCCAGTTGAAGTATGAAGCAGGTGACCTCGCTCCTAAAATAAGCGCAGAGACCCTTGAATATCATCATGGCAAGCATCATCTTGCCTATGTCAATAACCTCAATAACCTTCTTCCGGGTTCCCCCTTTGAGGAGGCTACACTGGAGACGATGATCCGAAAGGCTGAAGGCGGTATTTTCAATAATGCTGCACAGGTCTGGAATCATACTTTTTACTTTGCATCACTCTCGCCCACAGGCAAAAGAGCACCATCGGGAACCATAGCAAAAGCCATCGATGCCGAATACGGCTCTTACGAAGGATTCCGGGAGGCATTCACCAAAGCCGCCACAACCCTTTTCGGATCCGGATGGGCATGGTTATGCATGAAACCTGACGGACGCCTGGTCATTACACAGGAGTCAAATGCCGGTAATCCCATCAGATCAGGCCTGATGCCGCTGATGACATGCGATGTATGGGAGCATGCCTATTATATTGACTACAGGAACAGGCGTCCTGACTATATCAAGGCTTTCTGGGAACTGCTCGACTGGAAGGTTATAGGAGAACGGTACGACGAAGCACTGAAGAAATAGACTCTCGGGAGGCTGTCACCACTCATTTTCCGGCAGCCTCTTTTCAGGGATATCGGGCAGCCCCGGCGCGGGGCTGCTTCGTTTTAAAACCACTGCCTGCTTTTTTCCCTATCTTTACTCAAAATTCCGACTATGAACTTCAATACCCTGATTGAAAAGACACGCACCTACCGACGATTTGACGGGAAACATGAGATCACTGCCGATACTCTTACCTCTCTTGTCAACCTGGCCCGCCTGTCTGCATCCGGCGCCAACCGTCAGCCACTAAAGTATATTTTTGTCACTGATCCTGCACAGCGCGAAACCCTTTACCCTTGCCTCGCATGGGCCGGATATCTCACCACCTGGGAGGGGCCGGACAATGGCGAAAGACCAACAGCATACATAGTTATACTGGGTGACAAGGAGATATCAGAATCCTTTGGCATTGACCATGGCATAGCGGCACAGAGCATCATGCTCGGAGCAACGGAAGCCGGTCTGGGAGGCTGCATCATTGCATCAGTAAAGAAGGAGAGGCTGAGAACCGCCTTTGACATCCCGAAGCAGTATGAGATCCTGCTTGTTCTGGCTCTCGGTAAACCAGTGGAAGAGGTAGTCATCGAGACCATACGCAATAACGATGTGAAATATTGGAGAGATGATAAGAAGGTTCACCATGTTCCTAAGAGGACACTTGACGAGATTATTCTGCGCAGGTAGACCCTTAAGGTCATTCCTTCTCCTGTCAGTTATCTTTACCCTTAATCTGCAGGGTCTGAACGCCCGGCAGCGTGAATCAATACTCTTCCATGGTATTGTCTTTGATGCCTCTACCCGCCAGCCCCTGCCTGACGCACACTGGATCATCAGAAGCCGCTCAGCCGGCGCTACTGACAGCAGAGGCATGTTCTCATTTTATGCCCACTATAATGATACCATAACTTTTAGCTGTATCGGCTACAGCCATTATAGCATGATAGTGCCTGACACCCTGAGGGCAGAAGAATACACCGCCGGCATATATCTTGCTGCTGATACTACAATGATCCCTGCTGTGGTCGTCATACCCCGGCTGGGTAACATCCGGGCTGAGATAATGGCTGAACGGTCATCACCAAACCAGGATGTCATTAATGCCACCAATAATCTGAGGATGGCCGTTTACCAGGGTCTGGCCAATCCCCCGGCGCTGGGTGACCCGGCAACAAATTATGAGATACTCAGGCAGAGACAAAGGATGGAGGCTTATGACAAGGGACAGATCCCGTCAGACAGGATGATCGGGCTGAGCCCGTTAACACTGATACCTTTTATATATATGATAGCCACCGGCCCGCCGGAAGATCCCGAACCTCCCGCCCCGCATATCTCGGCACGTGAGCTGGATTTTCTGAGGCAGGTACATGATTCACTCCTTATAAGGCATCAGGCAGTAGGCAATAGGCAGTAGTGAAAATACTTGATGATCTGCAGTTTACGTAACGATAATTTCAACACTATTGCCTAGTGCCTCTTGCCTACTGCCTGACCTCAACCTTTCACAAAGAGTGCCTTTATGATATGACTGGCTATCTTCGGATTCTCCTTAAGCCTCCTTGTTGAATAGCCGAACCACTTCTCCCCGAACGGGACATATACCCTGATGCCGTGACCACCGTCAACGATGCTCTGGCGCAGCTTCGGGGTGACTCCGTAGAGCATCTGGAACTCATACATGTTACCGGGAACATTATATTTCCTTATCAGCTCATATGCCCCCTCAATCAGAGGCTTGTCATGGGTGGCAATGCCGACATATATTTTATTCCGGAACATGAACTCGAGGTCCCCGAGATAGTGTTTGTTGATCTCCTCATACTTCTTGTAAGCTATCTCAGCCGGTTCTATATAGATACCCTTGCAGAGACGGTAGTTGGTGGGTATCTCAGGAGTATTCATATCAAGCATCTTCTCCAGGTCACTGTATGTCCGCTTCAGGTATGCCTGCACCACCAGCCCCACATTACGCGGGAACTCGGCATGGAGACGCCTGTAGAGTTCAATCTCCAGGTCAGTACAGGGAGAGTCTTCCATGTCTATCCTGCAGAAGTTGTTATAAGAAGCTGCTTTTGCCACTATCTCGCGCATCAGCCGGTAGCATGCCTCGCTGTCAAGCAGCAATCCGAAGCTTGTGGGCTTGAGAGAATAGTTACCGTCAATCCCGTTTTTCTGGGTCTCCTCTATAAGATTAAGATACTCCTGCTTGTTAGCCTCGGCTTCATCAATTGATTTGATAAACTCTCCCAGCACATCGAGGGTCACCCTGACACCCTGTGCATTCAGCTCACGTGAGACCCGCATGGCATCAGCCATGGTCACACCGGAGATGTAGGCGCGGGAAAAAATCCATATGAATTTCTTAGGGAAGTATGGCAGGATGGAGGCAATGAATTTATTGAACATCTTTGAGCGCTTTTATTTTTTTTGGCGCTCAAAGATATGAAAAAGCATAATATGCAAGTCAGGACTCTATTTGAATGCCTTTTCAGGCAGTCCGTCGCCCTTAAGTGACAGCCTGCTGAAGTATGCTGGCACCTCACGCCCTGTCAGCTTGTCGACGTACAGTTTCGCCAGGTATTGACCTAGCATGAATCCCTGTCCGCGCAATCCGAGGAAGAGGCCGTGGTCCGGATCGATATACATGCGCGGCTCAGTGTAATAACCGCTCCAGAGCGACTGGAATCCGGCTGTTGAGAGCTCGGGGAGCCATAAGGTGAAAACCTCTGATACTATCTCCATGAACTCCCTGCTGTTTATCTTCAGGTTTCGTCCCGCTTCTGCGGGGTCGGCTGCCGGCGATGCACATCCTATTATCTGCCCGGTTTCCCCCAGCTGTTGTCCGTATACTGCAATGAATCCCTTGTAGTTTCGGCGGTCTATGAGCATCGGCAGAGGTGTGTTGCCCGGTCCCATCATCGGCAGGCGCCTGGTGATGAAAGCCTGGTGCCGTACACCATAAGTGCCGGTATATATTCCGAGGCTGCGGGCGAACTCCTCACCCTGAGCGCCCAGGGCATTTATGAAGACGGGGGTCTCATACTCCACATACTCACCACGGTGGTTCTGAACGGTTACGGTGTAATTGCTTCCGTTGAAGGTAACTCCTGTGACGGTGCTGTCCTCCTCCACGGTTCCTCCTGCCTTGATTCCCAGGTGCCTTATCAGATCAATGACCCTGCCGGGTGTTGCCTGCCAGCAGTCGTTGGTCAGCAGAGCACCCCTGTAAGTCTTCTTCATCTCCGGGTTGATGCCAGGGGCAATCTTCGCTGCATAGTCACCCGGCATTACCATCTCACCGTCAGACCATGCCAGTGAGGCCTCGAGCTGGCTCATCATGTCATCATCATGGGCGAAGGTCACATATTTGGTCTCCCTGTAGTTGATCTCGCTGATCTTCTGTAACTCCTTGAATATATTATGGTTATGCCTTGCCAGGTCAGTCAGTTCCGGTACGCTGAAGTTTGGTCTTCCGCCGGCAATATTACGCCATGATGATCCGCGGTCATGGTTGATGAGAACGGGCTTCATCCCGGCCTCGGACAGGTACCGCATCAGGGCACTTCCGGTAATGCCTCCGCCGGCAACCAGCGCTCCCACCTTCACCTTCTTGTTATCACCCTGGGTGACTATTATCTCAGGTGTCTGCTGCGGGCAGAGCTCTCCCATAGTGATCTGGTTAGAGAGAGGGGCCCTTGGTGTGGCGTCGCCGACAATCTCTATGCCCAAAGGCCTTAGAAGCATCGAGAGCCTCTTAATACACCTCTTGCCACGGCACGGACCCATCCCGAGTCGTGTTGTGTGCTTGATCTCATCAACCGATATGTATTTCCTGTCGCCGATGACTGCCATAATCTCTTCCAGCTTAACATCCTCGCAGTGACACACATACTCCTTCGCCTCCATGTTGTCAGCCGGGGTGAACGTCACAGGCACAGGGTAGTTCTCCTTTGCGATGAAGCCCCTGGCGCTTACAATAGCGCTACCTGCCGGGGTGATAGCCCTCACCCTCGCAACATTGGTCCTGTTAGGCTTCATCATCACCTTTTCTATCACTCCTTCACCGACTTTCGACCCGTTATTGTCAACAAGCCAGACCTCGCTGCCCTCTTCGACGAAGTATTCCACCGGCAGGAACAACTGGTTCTTGGCGGGGTTGTATCCGAAGATTGCCAGCCCCGGGCATTGGTAGACGCACGCCAGGCATCCTGTGCACCTGTCATAGTCTATTGCCGGCACGGTGTCTGGCGACACTTTCGTTATCGCCCCGTGAGGGCAGGCGAACTGGCACGGGTTACAGGCAAAACTGTAAAGACAGTCAATTATCACGAACGGCCTGGCTTTCATCCTGGCCTCATCAGGCATCCACGGGCTCTCTATGACTCTTGTCGGATGCTGCTGCGAATCAATATATTCCTTTGATAATGAAAGATATTCACTGTAGTTGCTGTGTACACCCATCTCCTGTATGATCTCCATGGCAGCCTGCTTTCCGCGAAGCACAGCCGTTGTTCCCTCACCGATGCGCATGGCATCGCCTGCGGCAAACACCTTCGTGCCGAACACCTCACGACCCTTGATCAGGAGTTGGTTGTCAGGTATAAGACCTGTACATATGTTAATGGCATCAATACCATCGATGATCTTTTCTGTTCCCGGGACAGGGGTGAAGTTGCGGCTCTCAGCTATCACAGCCCCGCAGATACCGTCATTTGTGCTGTTGGGAATAGCCCTGACCAGCGTGTGCGACAGTATGACCGGAATGCCGAGCCTCCTTACCCTGTTGGCCTGAACCGGGAATCCACCCTCGTAAGGCATTGCCTCTATGATGGCTTTGACCTTTGCCCCGGCCTGCATGAGCTGGTAGGAGGTGAGGTATCCGATGTTACCTGCACCCACGGTAAGAATGTTTTTGCCCAGAAGGGTGAACTCCTGGTTCATCATCTTCTGTATCACCGCCGCAGTATAAACCCCGGGCAGGTCATCATTGCCAAAGGCCGGCATGAATGGCACCGCACCGGTGGCGACGATCATGTATTGTGCGTCAACGTAGAAGATCTCCCCTGTACGCATGTTCTTCGCAGCTATCCTGTTTCCCTCGAGAATATCCCATATTGTCGAGTTGAGCATGATACCGGCGTGTGATTCACCTGCCAGGTTTCTTGCGATGTCAAATCCCCTCATCCCTCCAAATTGTTTTTCCTTCTCGAAGAAGAAGAACTGGTGTGTCTGCATCAGGAACTGACCGCCGATGTGATCATTGCTGTCGATCACCAGGTTAGGCACGCCGTGTTTGTTCAGCATCTCCCTGGCCGCCAACCCTGCCGGACCGGCTCCTGCTATTGCCACGGTGGTGTGATAGACCTTCCGCGTGGCGCTGTTGGACTTCACCGGTGCTGCTGAATGATATCCTGAAGGTATCTCGGCCACCTCCCTGACGCTGTCAACAGGGGTGATGCATATGCGCCTTACCACACCGTCAACAAGCATCTCACAGGCTCCGCACTTGCCAATACCGCACTCCAGGCTCCGGTTGCGGTTGTCAAGACTGTGCGTATGAACGGGATAACCTGCCTGATGCAACGCAGCCGCAATGGTAAAACCCTTCATCCCCTTCACAACAGCTCCGTTATATTTAAAGGCTGTCTCCTCATTACCGGGTATCTCAAGTATCGGGTGCTGTAATATTCTGGTCATATGATTTGCTTTTACATTAAAATTCAACCCACAAAAATAACCCGAATCATACCCTTATTTCAATGATGTATATCAGAAGCATTCCATGATTTAATACATTTTTTTCCTTATTTTGAAAAAAATATTACTGTTTGCAACCATTCTTAACTCTTTCTTGTCTTCTCAGAGCGCTCAGCTGATGATGAGTGAACAACATATCATTGATGGCTGTATCAGGCACAACAGAAAGGCGCAGCAGGCACTGTGGAAACAGTACTCAGGATACCTGCTGGGCGTCTGTATGAGATACGCCACTGACAGGCCTGAGGCCGAGGATATGTTGCAGGAGGCATTTCTGAAGATCTACTTCAACGTCAGCGAGTATTCTGGCACTGGTTCTTTCAGGGGATGGCTCAGGAAGGTGACGGTAAACACGGCAATAACGTACTATCACAGAAACCTCCGGTACAGGCACCAGGTAGACATTGATGAGTACATCAGCATCGAAACGGGAACAGCCGGTTTCGAAGAGGATTTCTGCAATGCTGAAGATCTGTGCCGGGTCCTCGCCGAACTGTCACCAGGTTACAGGATGGTATTCAACCTTTATACCATTGAGGGATATAAGCACCATGAGATAGCAGAGATGCTGGGAATAGATGTTAATACCTCAAAATCACAGTACAGCAGGGCCAGGGCAATTCTCAGGAAGAAGCTCGAAGGCCTGGCACGAATGAGAGGAAAATTTACTTGAACAGGAGATAGCAGAATCGCAGGATATATTTAAGGAGATAACAGAGAAACAGGCTACAGTTTAGTAAATGACAGAGGAACAGAGAGATAACAATCTGGAGGATCTCTTCCGCAGCAAGCTTGAGGAGAATGAGATGGTGGCAGGAAGCGACCTGGAAGGCCGGGTTATGCGCCGACTGGAACGTCGGGAGTTCTTCCGTTTCAATATCTCACGGTTCAATTTCTATTATCTCACCGCAGCGCTTGCCGCCCTGACTGTTGCCGGAGTGATTCTCCTTTCTGGACATGACAATGAACAACAGCCTGCCGGCACAGGGATACAGCAGAAAGCAGTGACTATGGTACCTGGAGAGGCTGTTAGTGCCGGAAAATTGGATGATTCGATCAGTGTCGCTGTAAAATCGTCACTTGTCAAGGTTGCAGACACGGCATTTAAGCCGGCATCAGTAAGCACATCCGGTGACAGCCAGCCGGAGCGCGAACCGGAACTGACATTCAGGCGCCCGGAAGCGGAGACTGTCAACGTCAGTACCATCGGCACCGGCCGCATCTCCGTAATCTCACCGGCAGCGATTCTGTCAGTTGAGGCATCTGTCGCCTCCGGGTGCGTTCCGCTCCATGTGAGCTTCGCGTGCAACGCGCAGGAGAGTCAGAAGATCTCATGGGACTTTGGCGACGGGGGAACATCTTCACTCAGGAACCCTGACTATATCTTTAACCTGCCCGGCACCTACACGGTGACACTCACCACTCCCGGCCAGGGAGGACTTTCATCCCCGGCCGCCGTTGAGATCGACGTGTATGAGAGACCTGAAGCCGCATTCGAAGTACGAAATAAGGACCCATTGGATGAGGGTGACAGGGTGGAGTTCGTGAACCGGTCAACAGGTGCGGTTGATTACCTCTGGGACTTCGGTGACGGGGTCTTCTCAACACTCTCAGATCCGTCACACAGGTACAGGGAGATGGGCGGATATAATGTCTCGCTTGTTGCCTGGTCCGCTGAAGGATGTGCCGACTCTGTCACGGTGAGCGACCTCTTCAATGGCAGGGGGATGTACATCAGGTTCCCCAACGCGTTCGTTCCCAATGAGGGAGGTCCTACAGGAGGAAACTACAATACACGAACTGATGAGGAGAGTTCCGTGTTTCACCCTGTGGCTGCAGGGGTCTCAGATTACAATCTAAAAATATACAGTAAGGCAGGTATGCTGGTCTTTGAAAGCAATGAGACCGGCCTGGGCTGGGATGGCTATTACAAGGGCGGATTATGCGCTCCCGGAGTCTATGTGTGGAAGGTCCGGGGCACTTACCGGAACGGGCAGAAATTTATTATGGCAGGAGATGTGACACTTTTAAAATATTGACTGTAAGTTGTTTGAGGAAAGTGAGTTAATATCTTGCCCAATATACGGGCGTACTGTCGATATAATTTGATGTAACCTTCCTGAGGTTTGGCCGTATAATTAGCTACTTTGTGTAAATAAAATCGGATCCGGTTTGCCATTACGAGCTAAATATCTGACATGTCTGCTCCTCACAGTCTCACTGTTTGCGAATAGTCAGGACCCACAGTTCTCACAGTTCTATGCCAACCAGCTATACCTTGCACCCTCTTTTGCAGGAGCAACGGAAGACTACAGGCTGGCACTCAACTGGCGCAACCAATGGCCTTCAATTCCGGGAGTTTTTCACACCTATTCCGTTTCATTCGACAAAGCGGTCCCCAATTTCAATTCCGGGATCGGGTTCCTGGCAACATATGATGTGGCCGGTTCAGGCGACCTGAGCACCACCAACCTTGGACTACTCTATTCCTATGACATCCAGGTAAATGATGAGTGGCATATAAGACCCGGTGTCAACTTTAAGTTCACCTATCTTGGCCTTGACCTCACCAAGCTGGTATGGAACAGCCAGATAACAACAGGCGGGACACTACCGCCTATCACACCGCCTCCCTTTGACAATGTTGCAGACATCGACTTCGCCGTGTCGGGACTTGCCTATAACGAGAAGATATGGGGCGGTTTCACCGTTGACCACCTGCTCAGACCAAAAACATCATTCTGGGGTGAGAATACCACAATCCCGATAAAGCTCGACCTCTTTGGCGGATTTCAGATTATCAGCCGCGGGAGAATGAAGAAAAAGCTCGAGGAAGTTTTGTCAGTTGCAGCCAATGTAATGTTCCAGGCCGACTTCATCCAATCGGACATCGGCGTTTACTATTACAAGAATCCCCTGGTGTTTGGCGTATGGTACCGCGGTATTCCTTTTGCCACTTCGAAGGATGTGTCAGCCCAGGCGGGCGATGCTATAATCGGCATGCTGGGCATCAAAACCGATCAGTTGAACATAGGACTTAGTTATGACTTTACAATATCAAACCTCATCACCTCCTCCGGTGGTGCATATGAAATCTCGCTGATCTACTCGTTTACCTCATCGCAGGTGAAGCGTGGCGCAAGGATACATGCAATCCCCTGCCCGGAGTTCTGATGCCGGCTCAGCTGTTTCTCCCGATTTTTGGTATTTAAAATTTATGTATGTTTGTGCAACAATTTGTTGAACCTTAACCTAATTTCTGAAATGAATAGAATATCTGTTGCAAGGAACACCCTGATAATAGCAGTTATGGTGGCCTCGGCGGCGCTTATGGCTTCCGGATGCGGCAAAAACAAACCGGCCGGTACCAATGAATCCGTGGATAAGAAACACAATGGCGGAATAGCTTACGTTGAGCTTGATTCGGTTATCGCAAACTTTGACATGGCAAAGGACAAATCAACCGAGCTGGAGGAGAAGACGAAGAGTTCAGAGGCTGAACTGACATCCAAGTCGCAGGCATTTGACCGTGATGTGAGGGACTTCCAGAACAAGGTACAGAAGGGGCTGGTTACCAGGGCTACTGCTGCGGAGATGGAGCAGACGCTGCAACAGCAGCAGCAGACACTGCTGGCAAGACGTGACGAGATGGCATATAACCTCAATGAGGAGAGCATGGTGGCCCAGAGGCAGGTGCTCGAGTACATCAACTCTTACCTGGTTGAGTTCAATGCTGATCGCGGATTCCAGTATATCCTGGCCAAACAGTTCCCCGGACCGGTCCTTTACAGCGATACCACCCTGGATGTTACTGCTGATGTCATTGCCGGCCTGAACGCCAAATACAACGCAGAGAAAGCTAAGAAATAACGATTATTTACGCGAATCCTTTTCCGGAGCCTGCTTGCGAGCGGGCTTCGGTGTTTTTGACACCTTCCGTTCACGCCTGATCTTCCGTTCCTGTTCCGGTGTGACGATGATGAAGAGATCCTCGTCAGGCTTTTTCATACGATACTGTTCACGAGCATATTTCTCGAGGTTCTCGTTGCTGGTCCTCAGCTCGTTGAGCTTGCTGCGGTCTTCCTCGATGCGGCTCATGTAGTATTCCTTCTCCTGCTGCAGCCTGTTGCGGGTTTTTATCTCGCGCGCCCGCGAAATCAGGTTGTTGGGGTCAAGCAGGATGATCCAGACGATGAAGATGAGCAGGGTAAGGATATACTTGTTCTTCATCCATGGCGGCATTCTTTCTGTCAGGGCTGACAGGGTGAACCGTTGCCAGAAATCGCCTCTCCGGTTTTTGCCTTTGTTTTCGCTCTCCTTTGCTGTCATCCTCCGCTCATGAGGTAGATCACCTGTACTGTATCACCATCACAGATCATCTCATGCGCATAGCTGTCACGGTCAATTATCCGCCCGTTGATCTTCACTATCCTCAGCCGGAACGTATATTTCTTTAGCTCAAGCAGTTTCTCCACGGTAACGCTGGCGCCGTCAATGGTCATCGGTTCATTGTTAAGTGTGATCTCCATGCATGCAAAGTTATCATGCGGATCGGAAATGGCAAATAAAATCAGTCAGCGCTCTGCAATCTGCAATCTGCAAACACAGTCGCAAATCGCA
>DHUL01000006.1:18510-37737 GCA_002409145.1 Bacteroidales bacterium UBA5235 | reverse complement strand
GCATATCTTCACCCGTCTGGCAATTGGCTGCATATTGACTATTATCATTAGATTGTGGATATTTATACATTATTTTTGTAAATATCACTGGAAACAATACAAATACATATTATGGATATCAGCGAACTCAAGGCGAAACACAGGCTTATCAACAGGTGGAACTATACATGGACTCCCCTCGACAAGGGCTATACTGACAAAACCCTCCATATCAATGTCGGCACGGGCGAGATAAAGGAAAAACCGGTTCCACCGGTGATGAAGGAAAAATTCATCGGAGGCAAAGGCTATGGTCTGAGACTCCTCTGGGATGCCACCAAGCCGGATACCAGATGGGATGATCCTGAAAATGAGATAGTGATCTCATCAGGCCCCATCGGCGGTATCACCCAATACTCAGGCTCCGGCAAATCACTGGTGGTGACCATCTCACCGCAGACCGACTCGGTGATGGACAGCAACGTTGGAGGCTTTTTCGGACCTTTCCTGAAGTTCTCGGGCTTCGATGCCATTGAACTGCAGGGCAAGGCTGCCAATGACGTCATTGTCTTCATCAATGGTGTGGAGCATTATATCGAAATATTTGAGGCTCCGGCAGAAGCAATTGACAGTCATGTGCTTGCCGAGCAGCTCACAGACATGTTTGCCAGTGATGAGTCAGACAGGAAGAACATCGGCATTGTTTCAACCGGCTCAGCTGCCGACCATTCACTCATCGGCATGCTCAACTTCACTTTTTACGACAACAAGCGCAAAAAGATCAGGTTAAAGCAGGCCGGCCGTGGCGGCATAGGAACTGTCTTCCGCAATAAGAGGATCAAGGCTGTCGTCTGTAAGATCCCTGGCGTCAAGGGTAACCTTAACAATGTTGTTGACCTAGAAGCAATCCAGGAACGCGGACGCCGCTTCAACCGCGAGATGCGTGAGCTTGATGACAAGCAGTGCCGGATGCGCCAGGTGGGTACCGCTCACCTGATGGAGATCATGGACGACCATGACCTTCTGCCGACACACAACTACAAGTTCGGATCTCACAAGGATGCCCCGAAGATAGACTCCGCAGTATGGACTTCCTTCTTCACCCAGGGCATTCCTGACGGCTGCTGGATCGGATGCAACATGGCATGTGCGAAAGCTATTGACGACTACGAAATAACCACCGGACCCTATGCTGGTCAGAAGGTAATCGTTGACGGTCCTGAATATGAAACAGCTGCCGGTCTTGGGTCCAACGGCGGATTTTTTGATCCGCGCTATATCATTGAAACAAACTTCTACTGCGATACATACGGTATCTGCACCATTACCTGGGGCACCAGCCTGGCATTTATGCAGGAGTGTTATGAGAATGGCATTCTGAACAAGGAACGCACCGGTGGCCTCGAACTTAAATTCGGGAACATACCTGACGCACTTGAGCTGCTTCACAGAGTGGCACGAGGTGAGGGTTTCGGCCTTATTGCCGGTCAGGGCATCCGCCGGATGAAAAAGATCTTTGCCGAAAAGGGATGGGGTGACCCGCAGTTCATGCAGGATATCGGGATGGAGAACAAGGGTCTTGAATATTCCCAGTACATGTCGAAGGAGTCACTTGCCCAGCAGGGTGGCTATGCCCTCACCAACAAAGGGCCGCAGCATGATGAGGCATGGCTCATATTCATGGATATGGTCAACAACCAGATCCCGACATTCGAGAACAAGGCCGAAGCGCTTCACTACTTCCCTATGTTCCGTACATGGTTCGGCCTGGTAGGCCTCTGCAAACTGCCATGGAACGATGTGGAGCCGGAAACCAATGCCCAGACGGATGAACCGGCAAAGGTGCCCGAGCACGTAGACAACTACGTCACCATCTACAAGGCCGTGACCGGAAGGGAGTTTGACAAGCACAGGCTGATCGAGGACTCCGAAAGAGTGTACAACTTCCAGAGAGTGTTCAACATACGGCGCGGATACGGCAGGCGCAGGGATGATGACCAGCCTTACCGCGCGTGCGGACCTGTCACCGTTGAGGAGTACCTGTCACGCCAGGAACGGTATGACAAACAGCTGAAGGAAAAGATTGGAGTTGACCCTGAAGGCAGGAGCACCGAAGAAAAGATAAAGGTGATGAGGCAGTACCGTGAAAAGCAGTATGATCTGCTCCGCGATGCGGTCTACAAGCGCCGCGGATGGAACAACAACGGTATCCCGACCATCGAGCACCTGAAGAAAATCGGAATGGATTTTCCGGAGGTGATAGAGGTGGTGAAACCGCTGCAATAAAGGCACCATCTGCCCCTGATCCGGTGTATCTGGTTTAGATGATGTAGCGACGGGTCTCAGACCCGTCGCTACGTGGTATAATTCATATTATCAGGTCATGAGACGTAGCCTGACCTGAGGAAGGCAGCCTCTATCTTATCGTATGCATCCACCGGGTTGGTAAGAGGCATCTCGAGATTGAAGAGTTCATAATCAAGCAGTTTTGCCTTCTTGCTCCTCTCAAAGGTTGGAAGCCTGGTCCTGTTTGTTGTCTCCAGATGATTGCCATTTTTATCCACTATAATTATCCTTGGCACAAAGACCCCCTTACGGCCAATGAACCGGTCCATGATTCTGACAGCCTTTTCGTACTCCTCCCTCGTCGCTCTGCCCAGGGCTTCGTATTTTACTATCTTCTTATGATCCCAGGTAAGGACATTGGCAAAACTCTCGGAGATCTTGTCATCGATGTTCGTATCCAGGTTCAGGGTGTCATGCCCTGATGGCATCAGCAGCACTTTTCCTCCTCCGCCCTCAATGTTGACAGCATAACGTGGCACAGTTATACCGCTGATCCATCCCTGCAGGTGCTTCATGTAAATCTTGCCCACCTGTATAGGAGTGATGAAGTGAACTATCCCCTTTTCCTTGTGGCACTGCAGCAGGTAGTATGGATGCACCCCGATCCAGAACATCCGCCTGAATGTCTCTGCCAGAGTCCGGTAGTGGTCATTGACATGGTTGAGCAGAACTGTCTGGTTGCGAATGGTAAATCCATGTCTGGTGATCTTCTTAACGGCGACAGCCAGGTCAGCCGTCACCTCCTGGTAATGGTTGATATGGGTCATGAAGTAAACATACTTCTCCGGCCCATTGCTGTACCTGTTTGACTCGGTCCTGATCATTGTCAGGAGCTCGTCAGTGATGAGCATCGGCAGAACCACCGGCACCCTGGTGGCTATCCTGATGACCCGCAGGTGTGGTATGCGGCTCAGCTCGCCAAGTATGTACTTCAGCTGTTTGGTGCTGATCATCAGCGCGTCACCTCCGGTGACCAGCACCTCGTTGATGTTCCTGTTGTAGCCAATGTAAAAAAGTCCCCTGTCCACCTCCCGGCTGTTAACATCGGCAGTGGTGTCCAGCGACTTTGCCCGCTGGCAGTGAACGCAGTATGATGCACAGCTTGTATTCTCTGCAACAAAGAGCGCCACCCTGTTCGGGTAGCGCTGGTAAGCCGCTCCGTAGCTGCGTGATCCTTCACTCATGGCTCCCTCAACACCGGCATCAGGAAACATCAGGTTGGCAGGTGTGGGCACGCTCTGCCAGAAAATGGGATCAAGCCGTTTTTGCGATTTTTCTCCGAAGAAGACCGGATTGAACGGATCCTCCTGCATAAGTGAGGCATAGTATGGTGTTATCCTCAGAGTCTCCTTCCCCTGCTGCCGCAATGTTCCTATAGTCCTTCTTATCTCTGATTCCTGGTGTTCAGTGAGCCTGATCACCTTTTTCAGCTGGTCAACTGACCTTATTGAGTTCTTCCTTTGCCAGGCAGGATCATTCCACTGCTCAGGCGTCACATCTTTCCATAGTTCAATAGTATTATACTTCCGGGGATGATAAAAGAAATCCTCGTTGAAAGTCATCAGCACCTCCTTTTTTATTTGTTACTACCAGGTTATTCCACACCTTGAATGACAAATATAGGTTTTTTGTCCTTCTTTCAAAGGGAAATCGGATAGAATGGAAGGCAAGGAGGGACAATGGGGCAGAATATGTGGAAATTATTACGCAGCGGCGGGTCTCAGACCCCCCGCTGCATACCTGTAAAACAGAATTTTCTACCTGGATCCGGCCCGGATACTGTCTCTCAGCTCCCGGAACTCATCCCACCGGCCGTCATCAAGCAGGCTGGCCTGATGGGGCCAGCTCTCAGGATTGTGGATGCGGTAACGCTCTCCGCCGTCCTTTTCAAGTATCTCCTGAATGTAAGCGACCGAGGTGTCAGCCAGTGCTTTCCAGGTGGTTATACCACGGTTAATCAGAAGCCTTGCTATCTTAGGCCCAATGCCTGTCACCACCTCAAGATCGTCAGGCCTGAACTCCTCATGTGCCACCGACTCTTCGTGAACCATGGCAGCCAGTGGAGTATTATGGACATCGTGAGTCCGGACTGCATTCTGTTCTTCGGTCTGCTCTGCCTTGAGAGCCATGACCTCTTTCTCCAGTCTGTCTATTGTCAGTTTGAGGCTGGTGATCTCGTCGTCCATTCTGCGAACCTCACCGGCCAGTTTTGCCTTGTCCTCTTCCAGGCCGTTAATCCTGGTGCCAAGGGTTATTTTTTCATCCTCCGCCAGCTTTAGCTTCGCGTCAAGCGCTGCCTTTTCCTCCTCCCGTATGCGTATCCTGGTTTTCAGCCCTTCAATCTCCTCATCCAGTACGGCTATCCGTCTCCTGCAGCGACCTCTTTCAGAGAGGTAACCTATCAGGAAACCGATTAATGCTGCCACCAGCAGCACAATTAAAATGAACAGCAGATCTGCTGTAAAACGTTCTGCCATGATGTTTAGATTATTACTTTGATTTCACTTCTTCTGTTCGCGGCTCTCCCTTCAGGCGTGCTGTTTGACGCAGCAGGTTCGGATGAACCCTTCGATGATGTCACAATCTGTTCCGCTTTTATGCCTGCGTTTACCAGGTATGATTTAACGAATTCAGCCCTTCTGAGACCGAGCTCGTTATTGAAGGAAGCGGAGCCCGTGACGTCGGCATGGCCGGTCACCTCAACACGGGCAGCCGGGTTATTGTCGAGAACGAGCTTCAGCTTCTTCAGATATTCATCGCTTATGCCGCTCATGTCACCATCGGCGGATGAGGTGGGGAAGAATCCTTTCCCGGCTCCTGATTCAGAGAGATACTGTTTTGCTTCATTAACGGAGGTGAGGAGAAGCTGTTCAGGTGTCTGGGCAGTTGTATCTGCGGCAGCCTGGATTTCAACGGAAGGTGCGGCCGCATTCCTGCAGTCGCACCTTATCTTGCATACATACCAGTATGATGCACCGGATATCCAGAGTACCAGGAGAACAGACAGGAAAAGTATCGGCTGTTTCATGGTGACGCGGTTTACCTGCGGCGGGTGATCCCTCCGAGAATTGAGCCTAGAAGGCCGCCACCCCTTGACTGGGATGCACCTCCCTTCATCAGGAATCCTGCCACATCGTCAAGAATACTGCCGTCGCCGTCAGCATCCAGTAGAGAACCGACACCGGAGATGCCGGCGCCACCAGTGTCACGTTTCTTCGACAGTGCTCCCAGTACAAGCGGTGCAAGAGCCGGGATCATCTTCATGATGACGGAGGGGTCAATGTTCATCCGCTTTGCCAGTGCCTGTGCAGCCTGAATACCGCCTGCATCACCCAGAAGCCCGCCCAGGTTAGGATCAACATCCTGTGCCTGTGCCTTGTTGGAGATCAGATCCTTAATGTTGTTGAGCGCCGAGGCGTCACCATACTTGTTGAGGATGTGATCTACCCTCGCATCCCCTCCACGTGTGTCCTTCTGCCTCTTCAGCCCTGCAAGGATCAGCGGTGCCAACTGAGGGAATGAGCTTTTGAACTGTGCCCTTATCAACGTTAAAGTTGCTTCGACATCTGTTTTGTCACCTCAGGGCCATAACTCTTAAGGAATTCATCAACAAATCCTGCCATAGTTTTTGTTTTAGAAAGTGTTAATTATTTGCGTTAATAAAATCCGATCAGTTAATCACTAAAGTTAAACACCTGGTTACTAAAATCAAAATCTTTTTTTGCTGGACAGATGCCAATAACCAGCCGGCAAAATCTCCGCCAAACCGCCGCAATCCGCCACAGACTACCTCCAACCTCCCAACATCCCAACCTCCCAACCTTCAGACTCTCAGACTTTCAGACTCTCCGTCCCTCCGTCCTTACCACTCCAGCCTAACAACCATTCCATCCATGGAGTTGACAAGCAGGCTGCCATCTTTAAGTGGTACGATGTTATTAATGAGACATGATGAGATCCTGTGACTCCAGAGCAGCCTCCCGTCTTCGCGCGATGCTGCATGCACAATGCCCTTGTCAGAGGGAATGAAAATGATTCCGTCATGGCCGGTGATCACTCCGGGGGCGATATCATATCCTATGTTGAAATCAGTCTTCCATATAATCTCCGGCCTGTCACCGGATGCACTGACACCTATGACTCTGCCGTCCATCGTTTTGGCCAGCACAAGCTTTCCATCCTCCGAAAGCCCCATCGACTCCCTGACGGTTGCCCCGCCGAGGTTGGAATGCCACAGCAGATTCCCGGTATTTACGTCAAGACAGGCCATTTTCCTGTCAGGTGCCACCACGAACAAACGATCACCAACTGCCACAGGCACGCATGCCGCTGGTGAAAGCATCCTGTTTGCATACCCGGTGTTCCAGACCCACCTTGTTTCTCCTGTTGAGGTGTCAAGGGCATAGAGCCGGTTGTTCCATGTGCCAAAGATCAGCATGCCCCTGTATATCAATGGTATGGTCTCAACGAATCCGTCAATGCCACTGTTGCTCCAGAGCAGTGAGCCGCTGGTAATTTCAAGTGCATGACAACGGCCTGACGAGCCTGCTATGAAGACAATCCCCCCGCTGATGACAGGGGAAGCAACCACCGGCTGCAGCGCGTCATAACTCCATAGAAGCCTCCCCTTCTTCAGCGTGAAGGCTCTTACCATTCCGTCGGCTGATACGGCTATTACTCTCTCCCCGTCGGAAGCCGGAGTACCGTAAATCTTGGCCCCGGCAGGGAAAGACCATTTCACACGTCCGTTCCTGAGTGAAAGTGCCTTCACCTCGCCGGCGGTGCTGGTGATTATTGCCATCCTGCCTGTCACCAGGGCACCGGCGCCGATGTCAGCTTTCTCCTGGTAACGCCATACCTCGCGCACCCCGCTGTACAGCTTATTCATGGAGTAATCAGGTCTTGGCCATATGGTGGTGTCTGCATTGAAATCATGTTTCTCCAGCCTGACCGAGGCCCAGGCAGTCATTGTGGCCGCACTGTGGCCGGCGGTATCCTCCGGCCCTTCGTCTGCTTCCGGATGCCTTACTGAAGCCGTAAGCAGCGTGTCACCGGTGATTGTCATGATGTTGTAACCACCCTGCGGCTGGCCAGCACGCAGGTTAGACCGGCCCATGAGAGCCGGGATGCCCTCGAAATTCATTAAGCGGTTCGAATGACCATGACCGCACAGGGCCAGCCTCGTATCAAACTGTTTCAACCTGCCGGTCAGCTCATACCAGTTGTTCAGACCTTCGTCAAGCGGATAGTGGTTGACTGAAATAATTTTCATCGCCCTGTTAGCCGGTACGCTGAGAACAGAATCAAGCCATACAATGTTTTCCCTTGGTATCTGTCCCGGTCCCATCCTCATGTTCGGACCGGAGTTGGTTCCGATAAAAAGCCATCCGCCGTGACTGAAGGCAAAGGCCTCACCGCCGAAGACAACGCGAAAGCTGTTGGCGCCGCTCTCAGACCATTTCGTGTCATGGTTTCCGGGAATGATGTACCAGGGCTTCTCAAGCCTGTCAAGAATTTTTTTTGCGAGACGCAGCTCAGCATCTGAACCGAATTCAGTCACGTCACCCGACACTATCACAAAGGCAACGGAGTCAATTCCATTGATATCTTCAACTGTCCTTTGCAGGTCTTCATCTGCACTGCTGCCGCCGATATGGGTGTCAGTGACCAGCGCGAAACTGAACCTGCCATCCTGCCCGCTTAGAATCAGGGTGCTCAGACACAGACAGAGTGAAAACATGTATGTAAGTTTGTTCATCAGTGTTCCTGTTTTTAAGGCAAGATACCATGAAATCATTATTTCTGCCCGCCATGCCCGGAAAAATTCAGACTGACAATATTATTTCATAGTTTTAGGGTTCATTGTATCCAATAAATTCACCGTGAAGAGATTCTCAATTCAGGTTAAGATCGGATTGCTGATGGTTCTGGCGGTTGCACTGCTGGCAGCCACAGGCTACCTGGCCTACAAGAACCTCTCTTCTATTGTCAGCTCAATTAATGTTGATGTTGATCCGGGCAGAAAGCTCCTGACAATACGCGAGATCTCCATGGATCTGCAGAAGGCCGAAAACAGTTTCAGGATGTACTCAGTCACCAATGACGAAAAAGACCTTCAGCCCTATTATTCAGTTATTTCCGGGATTGACGAAAAAGTCAGCAGGCTCAGGGAGGAATGCAGTGACTCACCGCTCCTTATTGCACAGACCGACACCATTACAAAACTCATTGAAGAAAATATCTATATCTGGAATGAACTGCTTTTCCTGAACCAGGACCATCGCGTAATTGAATACCTCATTCAGTTGCCTGACAGGCTGAACATCAGGGCGGAGGGAGAGCAGGAGGCTGAGAGGGGGATTTTAAAACGAGTCTTCAGCCGCTCTGAAAAGAACCGGATCGATGAGCAGGCTCTGCTGACTGACCTTGACAGGTTTGAAAAAGAGGATCAGGCAGTCAGGGAAAAATTGAAGCAGCAGGAGCTCCAGCTGGCGGGCACCAGCACCCGGATCAGGGAGCAGTTCTATGACCTCACTGCCAAGATGGAAAATGAGGTATCGGAAATTCTAAGTACCAAGGCATATGAGGCAGACCTTCTCTCCGGGAGAACATATCGCTGGCTTGCCATGTTCCTGATCTCGGGGATTCTCCTGGCCTCGCTTGTGGTTTTTACAGTCACCAGGTATGCCAACAGGTCTGAAGCCTACCGTGTTGCCTTGCAACGTTCCAGGGACGAAGCCGAAAACCTGGCAAAAACCAAGGAACAGTTCATGGCCAATATGAGCCATGAGATACGCACCCCGGTGACCTCCATAACAGGATTTACCGAGCAACTGCTTCATGAGCCGCTGGATGAGAACTCCCTTGGAAGACTGAAAATAATAAGGTCATCATCCCTCCATCTTGAAAAGATTATCAATGATATTCTCGATTTTTCAAAACTGCAGGAAGGGAAGATGGTGCTGGAGGAGATTCCATTCAGCATTGGACGGATAGCAGGGGAGGTGCATGCCATGTTCCTTGACCAGGCCCGGAAAAACAATACTGTAGTGTCGTTTTTCATTGACCCGGAAACCCCTGCGGTTTTATTTGGTGATCCCTACAGGCTCAAGCAGGTTATGATAAACCTGGTCAGTAACTCCGTAAAGTTTACGGCTGGCGGTACTGTAAGATTTTCGATTTCCGGCATCGCGAAACAACCCGGAGAGGTATTGGTGGTGATGGAGTTCGCTGATACCGGGATCGGGATAGATGAGGATAAGATCAGCTTCATCTTTGAGGATTTTACCCAGGAGGAGATGAGTACTGCGCGTAGATATGGCGGAACCGGACTTGGCCTCTCAATTGTCAGGAAACTGGTTGACCTTATGAACGGAAAAATTGAGTTCCGCAGCCGGAAGAATGAAGGTACAACGGTGAGGTGTGAGATCCCGTTCCGGGTCGGAGAACCGGAGGATTTGCGCGAGGAGACTGAGCCTGTTGCAGATGTACCCCCTGAGCTTGGAAACCTGAAGGTGTTGATAATTGACGATGAGGAGTATAACCGGGTGCTTTTCAAAACCATTTTCAGGCGGTGGGGTGTGGAATGCTCCGAAGCACAGGATGGCAGGGCTGCCCTGGAGATACTGGGAAGGGAAAAGTTTGACCTGGCTCTGATGGATATGCGAATGCCGGACCTGGACGGGGTGGAAACTACAGGGTATATACGCAATGAGCTGAAGATAAGTGAATCAGAAATGCCTGTGATCTGCGTGAGTGCCGGTTTTTCCGAAGAGGATATCAGTCGCTACCGCAAATCTGGAATAAACGGTTTTCTCAGGAAACCATTCTCGGAAAAAAGCCTCGCAGAGGCTATTATGAGTGTTGCCGGCCGTAGCAGCGACCTGCCAAAATCCATTTCGCCAGGGATTGATCTCCGTGATCTTCGCCATATTGCCGGCGGAGATGAAAAGTTTTTAAGGGAAATGCTCGTCGTGTTAATTGAGGAGGCAGACAATGGAATCGCTGAAATAGCCGGAATTTTGCAAACCGGGGAGACCGGAAGGATAGCGGATATATCTCATAAACTTATCCCCAAATTCCGTCATATTGGCGCCGGAAATATGGCTTCCCTTCTGATCCGGATTGAGAAATCTGCAAGGGAAGGAGGCGACGTAGTACAGCTCGAAATCCTTGTCAGATCACTTGTCAGAAGCTTCCCGGAGGTACGGAAAGAGATCCAGAATTACCTTTCTGAAAATGGCTGAAACGTTGCTGCAGTTGTGAGGAAATTTTTAATTTGCACCGGTATGCAGGGACCAGTGAAAACAGGGGAAACAAATGACTGAAACACATCTGAAGATCTTCGTTGTGGAGGACGATGAATGGTACAACAGGCTCCTGGTTCACACCCTGAGCCTGAATGTTGATTATGAGATCAGAAGCTTTGATACTGCTGCCGGTTTCCTGGAGGCCCTGCATGAAGCACCTGACATTGTAACCCTTGATTACAGGCTGCCGGACATGAACGGCCTCGATCTCCTGAAGAAAATCAGGGAGGAGAACAGCGATGTACAGGTTGTCCTTATCTCCGAACAGAAAGATATTGAGACTGTAGTCAGCCTGCTTAAACTTGGCGTCTATGACTATATAGTCAAGACGAATGATATCCGGGACCGGCTTCTACTGACTGTACAAAACATCAGGAACGGTATCGGGCTGAAGCGGGAGATAACCTCTCTTCGCCAGGAAGTGCAGAAGAAATATTCGTTCCGCAATACCATCATGGGTGAGAGCCAGGCCGTCAGGGCTGTCTATGCTCTTATAGAGAAGGCTCTTGAAACGAACATCACCGTTATACTGACGGGCGAAACAGGAACCGGTAAGGAACTGGCTGCAAAGGCGATTCATTACAACTCAAAGCGGAAGGACAAACCGTTCGTGCCTGTCAACGTGGCAGCAATACCTTCAGAGCTTATTGAAAGTGAACTATTCGGTCATGAGAAAGGAGCTTTCACCGGCGCCACATTCAGACGTACGGGCAGGTTTGAAGAGGCTGACGGAGGCACCCTTTTCCTGGATGAGATTGGGGAGATGAGTCCTGCCCTGCAGGCAAAGCTCCTGAGAGCCATTCAGGAGAAGGAGTTCGTGCGGATAGGCAGCAACAAGGCTGTTAAAACTGACTGCCGGATAATTGTGGCTACCAACAGGAACCTCCTGGAGGAGGTGAAAAAGGGGAATTTCCGTGAAGATCTCTATTACAGGCTGCGCGGTCTCCCGATAGAACTTCCCCCGCTAAGGGAGAGAGGCAATGACATACTTATCCTTGCCAGTTATTTTTCAGAGAGATTCTGTGCCGAGAACGGGATCCCCCTCAGGAAATTTTCGCAGAGTGCGCAGCAAAAACTGCTTGGATACCCCTTCCCCGGAAATATAAGGGAGTTGAAATCAGTTGTTGAACTTGCAGTAACCCTCTCAGAAAACAAAACCATAGAAACTGAAGATATAATCCTTGACACGGGAAATCCGCTCTCCGAGGTCATGGATGAGGAGCTGACATTGCGACAGTATGAGATTAAGATCATAAAGGCCTTGCTAAGGAAACATAATAACGATATCAAAACCGTGGCCCGCAAGCTCGATATCGGGATCTCAACGATCTACAGGCTCCTGAAAGAAGAAAAGCACTCCTGACACCTCAAATCCCTATTTTCTCATTTTGAGAAAATGGTTCTCATATTGAATAAATACGCATGATCTGATTTTTCGCGGATGCGCTGGTTGTCAATTCATTATACCTGACGGCCGTCCCCGGCACACCCTTTGCACCTCTCATGGCAAGAAAACCAATAAGGAGGAAATAACATGAAAAATGAAGAGACAACCAACCGTTCTAATACCAGTGATGACGCTTCAGGCATCAGCTATGCTGAAAACGCACGCAGGCACGGCATGGTCAGCGGTGCCAGGACAACCGCAATCATAAGCCTGATAATTCTTCTGGCGGCTGGTGCCATTGCGTGGATTGCGTTTAACAGGCACCAGGACAAACAGCTGGCACTGATGGAAAAAGAAAGAGGTACCTTCAATGAGATGTTGTCAGTTCGTGACTCAACACTGAACGACTGGCTTCAGACATTCACCCAGATTGAAAATGACCTCAATGCTATCAAACAGAAAGAGAACCTTATCACAATCCGCAACTCCGATAATATGGAATTCACTTCAACCAGGAGAGAGCAGATCCTCGGTGATATCAAGAGTATCAGCCTCCGGCTGGATGAGAACAGGAAGAAACTTGCATCCCTGAACTCCCAGCTTAAGAATTCAGGCAGGGAGATCAAAGGTCTCAGGGAAATGATAGCGGGCCTTGAAGCCAGGATTGAGGGACATGAGAAGGAGATAGCTGCCCTTACACAGTCCGTCACTGAAAAAGATGTAAAGATTGGTGAACTTAATACGCTCACTGCTGATCTGCAGAACACTGTCTCAGCCAGGGAAGAGGTTATCAGCACCCAGCAGGCTGAGATAAACAGGGCTTATATTGCCTCGGGCAGCTTCAGGGAGCTGAGAGATATGGGGATTGTCTCAAAGGACGGGGGATTCCTCGGGATTGGCAGAACGGAATCGCTGGTCAATGATATTGCTGACAGCCTGTTTGCCCAGATTGACATCACCCAGTTGAAATATATCCCTGTGAATTCCAGGGATGCAAAACTTGTTACGGAACATCCTACAGATTCGTATCAGTTTGTCCGCGAGGATAACGGCCTGGTTGCCAGCATTGAGATCAAAGACCCTGAGCGGTTTTGGAAGATATCAAGGTATGCCGTTGTAGAACTAAAAAAGTAAAACCCTGTTGACGGTGGTTCCTTTGGAATTTCCTTCAATACACTAATATATACCCCGGAACTATAGAACTGACAATCAAAGCCAGAAGCTGGAACTGAGACAATAAACTACTGGTGGAAACAGGGGGAAGGGTTCCGGGACCTAAAAGGACGCTGAAAGGCGTCTTTTTATTTGCTTTCAGCTTAAGAATTTCCTAATTTTAGAGAAATGTTGCATAGTGGGATGATCTTTCCTGTTCGTATATTCCTTGCGGGAGTGGCGTTCCTGGCATCTTCCCTCCCGGGCCTGTCTGAAGTGACCGGGATCACTGACAGAATATCAAACCTGCAATATGAAGGTACTATGCCACTCTCAGGGCTTACTGACACCGTAACCATCTACCGCGATGAGCGGGGTATTCCACATCTTTATGCGAAGAATGAGCACGACCTTTACATGGCCACGGGTTATATTGCGGCACAGGAGAGGCTGTGGCAGATGGACCTGGTGCGCAGGAGCACATCGGGCCGCCTCGCGGAGATCTTCGGGAAGTCATTTGTACAGGCTGATATCTTTTCCAGGTGCCTGCGCATCCAGGAAAAATCGAAACACCTGATTGAAAATGAAGATCCCCGCATCCTCGATTGTCTGACCGCATATACTGACGGTGTAAATGCTTATATTGCCTCGTGCGGAAAGCGCCTGCCACTTGAATTCAGACTCCTTTCATACACTCCGGAGCCCTGGACCCCTGAAAATATTGCAAGCATAATAGGCCTCATGGGCTGGAACCTCGACTGCCGAAATCTTACTGCTGAACTCTTTGTGTATCAGCTGTTCAGAAAGGTTGGTGCCACAATGGCAGCTTCCCTGATACCCGACTGGCGGGCAGCAGATGCGGTTGTATATCCTGATTTTGCCATTAGTGACAGCATCATCTTTCGCACCAGGGAGATGATCTCTTCATTAACCGGTATATCCGACCTCGGAGTATCAACTCTCTCTTCCAGCAATAACTGGGCTGTGACCGGATACAGAAGTGATACCGGGATGCCGTTGATGTCAAATGATATGCATCTGAACCTTCCCTTACCCGGAATATGGATGCAGATGCACCAGGTTATCCCCGGTGAACTGAATGTTACAGGGGTGCTGATCCCGGGAGCGCCTTTCATAATAGCCGGCCATAACAGTTCCATCGCCTGGGGAATGACCAACTTCAGGGTCGATGCTATCGACCTCTATGCCGAAAAGCTCAATCCCGCCAATCCTGACCTCTACCTGTTCAACGGTGAATGGAGGGAAATGACAAAGATGAAAATGGCTGTGAATATCAGGGGAGAAAAGGCGGATACTGTAACCATCCGTTTCACTCACAGAGGGCCTGTTATCTCAGGTTGCATTGATATTACCGACATCTCTCCGGACCTTCAATGGATAGGATATGATTACCTGACGGGACTACAAGGTCATGAGAAATCAGCAATAAGCATGAAGTGGTCAGGTTATGATGAAAGTGATGAGGTGAAGGCCGTCTGGCTTATCAACCGGGCCCGGGGATGGGACGACTTCAGGTCAGCCTTGAGCCTGTTCAGGGCTATCAGCCAGAATTGCGTTTACGCTGATACCATGGGTAATATCGGGATGAGCAGCTGCGGCGGAATCCCTGTCAGGAACGGCAGCGCAATAATGATCCGGAACGGCGAGACCGATGAGTATGACTGGAAAGGGTATGTTCCGTTTGAACAGATGCCCTGGGTATTCAATCCCGCATCGGGTTATGTCTCATCGGCAAATAACAGGAGTGTGGATGATGACTATCCCTGGTTCATCAGCAACACCTTTGAGCTGCCATACCGCATCAACCGCATCAGAACTATGCTAGGGGAGAAGGAAAAGCTCGGTACTGACGACTTCTGCATGATGATTACCGACCAGCACTCGGACCTGGCACGACTGATGACCCCTGTGATACTCAGGATACGGGAGGACTATGTCCCGGTCTCACCACTTGAGGCGGCTATGCTTGATACCCTCTTTTCCTGGGATTATGATATGAGCCCTTCGCTGATCTCACCAACCCTGCTTGAATACTTCAGGATCAGCTTCAAGCGAAACCTCCTTGCTGATGAGCTTGGTGAATTGTTTGACAATATGTGGGATATATCGGCCGAATACTACATCTACAGGTTACTGGCGGAAGGATCTGACGAGATGGTGGATGACATCACCACGGAAGGTACGGAGACTCTGGATGACATAGTACGCAGGAGTTTCACAGAAGCAATCGCTTCCCTTGAAAAGGATCATGGCCACCATCCTGAACACTGGAAATGGGGAAAGATACACACTGTCACGTTTACGCACCCATTGGGTTCAGTAAAGATACTGGGTTCAATCCTTCATCTGAATTCAGAGAAATACCCTGTAGGAGGAAGTGATCACACCGTCTGCCCGTTCTTTACATTAAAACCCGGTTTTGATGCAGTAATCGGAGCATCAGTCAGACATATCTTCAACACCGCCGACTGGGATTCATCTCTTACAATCATACCGGGGGGGATCTCGGGCGTGCCCGGAAGCGAGTTTTACCTTTCCCAGGCAGATGATTATATAGAGGGAAGGTTCTATACTGATCATTTCAGCAGCGATGCGGTACTCTCCTCGGCAAAATATAAGCTTGTTCTCACTCCGCCTCCTCCGCTTGACATCGATCACTGAAAAGCTTATCTTTGTGAATGAGGGACTTTCAACTAAAAAACTCAACAGTGTGAAAGAGCTGATTCACATAAGGACCGAATGCTACTCAGGCTATAAGGATGACGAAACCCCAAAGTGTTTCATGTGGCATAACACCAGGCACGAGGTCAAGGATGTAATTGACCGATGGTACCAGTGGGATCAGGAGCAGAAGCATCCGGTTGCAGATTACTTCATGGTGGAGACCGTTGCAGGTGAACAATACATCCTGAAACATGAACTGGAGCACAACAGGTGGTTTCTCTGCAGACCCGGAGGCGATTCAATAAGGGAGTGTTGATTTTTATCTGCACCATCACAGTACAGTACCGGAATAATTTCTAAATTCGTATTGTGCCAGTTTTAGGTGAACAGCTAACCTTCAAACCGCAGCTATGAAATATCTGAACCTGATTCTTTTCGCCGGAATGGTAGTGATGAACTACCTGGCAAACGCACTGCCGCTGAACGGCAAGACTACCGGCCAGCTCTCCGATGCCTACCCGAACCTGTTCACACCGGCAGGTGTGACTTTCTCAATATGGGGCGTGATCTACATCCTGCTTCTGATATTTTGCGTAATCCAGTTCACTACCTCTTACCAGGCAGTCATCTTCCGCATGGGCTGGCTCTTTGGCTTAACCTGCATCTTCAATGCACTATGGATCATCGCCTGGCATTATGAAAGGCTGCCTCTCTCGCTCATACTGATGGCAGGGCTGCTTGTATCGCTTATCTGGATCAATGTGTTCATCCGGGATCTGCCTGATGCATTCATAAAAGCCGGTTTCGGGGTCTACCTGGGATGGATATGCATTGCCACCATAGCCAATGCAACTGCTCTGCTGGTGAGTTACGGGTGGGGCGGATCCGGGATCAGCGACCAGACCTGGACGATCATAATGATCGTGATGGGTGCGGTCATCGTTTCACTGACCATATGGCGGCTGGAGAATCCCTTCATCGGGCTGGCGGTTGTATGGGCATTTGCAGGAATTATGATAAAACGGCAGGGTGATAACCAGGCAATTTTTATTGCAGCTGCAGTGATGATGGTTGCGGTTGCAGTGGTGCTGATGCTGTCATTCTTCCGCCGACGGCTCGCCGGTGTATGATCTTCTTCACCGCAGGGGGAGGCACTTAACCGATCAAAACCATGAAGGTGGTCGTTTTGGCATCTTTGATCAAAACTTTTGCATGCGTCAGATGTTTCTGAAGTACATTTGAGAACAGCATAAACGAGAGGATCATGAAGATAAACAACAACGCCGAAATCATGGCACCGGAGGTGCAGATGGAAGGTGCCAGCAACGTCAGGATGAAGATATTGATAGGTCCCGGTGACGGATCAGGCAACATCATAATGCGCCACTTCTTCGTTGCACCCGGAGGTAACACTCCGTTCCACAACCACAGTTATGAGCATGTGATCAAGATAGAGCGAGGCCGGGGCATCGCCGTGGATGAGAAGGGCATTGAACATGAGGTTGCGGAGGGTCAGAGCCTTTTTGTCAGACCTGGTGACCTGCACCAGTTCAAAAATCCCTTCGGTGAGACCTTCGAGTTTCTCTGCATCATCCCCAATCCCGCGTTGTAGAAACACTATTATCACAGGGCGGAATTCTGATCCCGCATGTCTTCCTGCTGCAGTCACGCTTGAAATAAATCTCTATTATCATAACTTCGTAACGGAATCATTAAAACACTGACTTATGGTATCACATGAAATTGACTATCGCATCTTCGGCGACGATATCCAATTCGTCGAGATAGAGCTCGATCCGAATGAAACAATCGTAGCCGAGGCCGGCACCATGGTGTACATGGAACAGGGTATCACCTACGAGACCAGGATGGGTGACGGTGCATCGCCTGACCGGGGTGTGATGGACAAGCTCTTCCAGGCCGGCTCCAGGATACTGACTGGCGAGTCGCTCTTCCTCACCCACTTCACCAACAAAGGTTCGATGAGGAGCAAGGTGGCCTTCGCAGCTCCCTACCCCGGGACAATCATCCCTGTTGATCTGCGTACCGTCAACGGGAGCCTGATAGTTCAGAAAGACGGTTTCCTGTGTGCTGCCTTCGGCACGAAGCTGTCGGTTACGCTGAACCGCAAGCTGGGAGCCGGGCTCCTCGGCGGTGAGGGATTCATCCTGCAACGCGTGGAGGGCGACGGAAAGATGTTTGTTCATGCCGGGGGGACGGTTATAGAGAAGCAGCTCAGCGGGGAGACGCTTCGCATCGATACAGGATGTATCGTAGCGTACGAGCCCTCGCTTGATTTTGATATTGAGACGACCGGTAGCCTGAAGACGATGGTCTTCGGCGGCGAGGGGATCTTCCTGGCCACCATGCGCGGCACGGGAAAGGTTTGGCTGCAGAGCATGCCCATCCGCAAGCTGATCCGCGCCCTCTCACCTATGAGCCCCAACAGGGGGAAGGAGGCGCAGGGGCTGCTCGGGAACCTGTTTCAATAGGAATTGCGATTTGCGATTTAGCCCTGGGCACACTTTGTCAACACTATTGCCTGCCCTGCAAACCGGCTCCTCCGCTAAAATGATCCGCCAGACGGCGGATCATTTTTTGACGCTCGGCCCTCGATTGCCTGACCTGCAGGCCTGAAAGGACTGCAGATATTTACCGATATAATCCTGCATCGACTTCGAGCGGTATTGCATAATGAACCTCGGGTGTTCCAGGGCAATGATTTTGCCGAAGAATTTATACTTCGCGTTAAGCTCAAGGAGAAACTTCTCATTCTTACCAGTGCCCAGGCAGAAACAGGTGTCGGTCAGTACTCCGAGTTCAATCTGCTTCCTGATGTTTTCTGTCATGAAGTCGTAGACTGCCGCGGTCAGGTCAGGCCGGTCATAATAATTATAGTTCTTTTCCCTTCCGTTTTGGCCGGTCTGTGTGAATCCCAGGGGGCATATTGAGGTGATATAGAAGTGGCTGTAGAATTTCTCCGGCCCGCCATAAGCCTTGATCATCTCATAGATAAAGACAGAGGAGGGTTCATGTGTCTGACGCCCTGTGTATGGTATACCGCATTCTGAAGTCAGTCGTTTTGTGTCTGTGAACGGAACTCCGGTGAAACCGGCACCAAACCGGCCGGGATTAATACCGAGAATCAACCGTCTTGGGCTGTTGTCACTGTAGAATTTCCTGTAAAATGCGGATGAGACCTGCAGGATATAGTCGTTCCCTCCCCTGAAGGGGTTCATGATGTTAATTCCGTCGGGCAGACTGCCCTTGAATTCCAACTTTCTGTTGAATTCTATGACCCGGTCAGCGAATAATTGCATTTTGCAAATCGCAAATCCTTAAGACTCTCAGACTCTCAGACTTTCAGAC
>DHUL01000006.1:14765-18325 GCA_002409145.1 Bacteroidales bacterium UBA5235 | reverse complement strand
CAGACTTTCAGACTCTCAGACTCTCAGACTGCACTCCCTTGAGGTACTTTCCGTACTCCTCTATCTTGGCTGCAAGTCTGGTTTCAAGATATTCATTTGAACCATGCAGAGCTTTGAGAATCTGCTGGGCATCAAACAGGTAGTCACTGATATGGCTCTTGCTCCAGTTTTTAGGCGGGGCCTGCAGATTGGTTATACGATCGGCAAGCTTGACTGCTCCCACCTCAAGCGGACACTGTCTTATCTTGGCCAGGCTGTCGGAGAGCCTGTACTCTTTAAGCAGTTTCGGGTCTCCTGTGAGTGCCCAGACAGCATCGGCAATATCCTTTCCAAAGACCATTTCCAGCTCCTGGCGGGTGGTATCTGTATCTTCTATTGTGTCATGAAGGAGAGCTACCTGGAGAGCATAACCGAGATCAAACCCGTGAGTCTTTCGGGCAGCCATGAATATCTCCATTGTAACATTGCTCAGGTGAACAACATAAGGAATTTTAGCTCCTTTAACCTTCTGTGCGCCGTGCTTTTCCGCCGCAAATTTAATAGTCTCCTGGTAAATTGTCTGAATGTCAGCCATATATTATAAAATAGTTGGACCGGGTGAAGATAATGAAAAAAAACCGGAGTTTTTTCCAATCAAATTCCACTTTATTCTTCACGAAGTGAGAAATTTCTGACAGAATTCTCTCATGAAGGTTGCTGAACTTTACCCGGGAAATGATCCGGAATATAAATCATAAATACATTTATATACCAAATGGTAATATACAAAAAGGTATATTACTTATTTGTATATTGCTATGAAATAGTATAACTTTATGTAAAAACTTATGGATGCTCCATTTGTCTTTGGTAAGATCGCCTCAGCCGAAAACTTCACCGACCGAAATGATGAGACTTTACGGCTTGTTCAGAATTTCAAATCTTCGGTGAACACAATAATCATCTCTCCCCGAAGATGGGGGAAGTCGTCACTTGTTGAGCATGCTTCCAGGCTAGCTTCCAGGAATAACCGTGAGATCCGGTTCTGTATGGTTGATCTGAATAATGTCAGAACGGAAGAGCATTTCTATGAATACTACGCGACAGCCGTAATGAGAAGCTCATTTACCAGGGCAAAAGAGCTGCTTGAGAACACAACGAGGCTTCTCGGAAGGTTCATGCCAAGTGTTACATTCAGCCCGGGTCACGGTACTACCTTCAGTCTTTCAATGGATTGGAAGGAGGTGATGAGAACTCCCGATGATATTCTGGACCTCCCTCAGAAAATTGGCAACGAACGAAAGAAGAAGATCGTTGTATGTATCGATGAGTTCCAGAACATATCAGCCTTCACCGATCCGCTGGGTTTTCAGAAGAAGCTGAGATCGCACTGGCAAAGACACAACATGGTATCATACTGCCTGTACGGAAGCAAGCGCCATATGATGATAGACGTATTTGCGTCCCCGTCAATGCCATTCTACAAATTCGGAGATATCATTTTCCTTGAAAAGATAGCTGCCGGAGACTGGATCCCTTACATTCGCAGGCGATTTTCCGCCACCGGAAAGAGAATCGGAGCTGAAGATGCCAGGCTCATAACAGAACTAACTGATTGCCATCCCTATTATGTCCAGCAACTGGCACGGCAGGCCTGGCTGAGAACAGGAACAGAATGCAGCAGGGATGTCATCCGGAGGGCGTTCGATGACCTGGTACTGCAGATGAGCATGCTGTTTCATACACTTACGGACAGCCTGAGCAATACCCAGGTAAATTTCCTCCATGCCATGTTAAGTGGTGAGGAGAAATTCAGCGCCCAGGATACAGCTATTAAATTCGGGCTTGGAACTCCCGGAAATGTCACAAAAATAAAGAATGCCCTCGTTTCAAGGGAAGTAATTGATATGGCAGGGGGCAGACCATGTTTCCTCGATCCGGTTTACAGAGCCTGGCTGGCCCGATATTATTTCAGGATTGCTGAATGAATCATTCCAGACGGAGTGGCAATAACCTGTGGAACAAATTGAGGAAGTATTTGTTTCCGGGTTATGGGTGGAACAATTCTATATGACGGACAATGTCAGTTGTGTATCAGCCAGGTGAGGTTTATTACTGACAAGGCTGGAGTTGAGCGCTTCCACCCTCTGCCCGTTCAATCGGATGAGGGTAAGAGACAGCTTCGCGCCGCAGGCTTGAGTGATACTGAAATTGACACGGTTGTTTACAGCAGGAATGGCAGGTACCTGACACGTTCCACAGCCGTCCTTCATATCCTGAAGGATCTCGGCGGCGGGTGGCAACTGATGTATGGTCTGATCATCATACCTGCTTTTATCCGCGACTTCTTTTACAGTCTCGTGGCACGCAACCGCCACAGGTTTGCGACTGGCAGGGGACAGTGATTGCCTTTTCCTCCTGCATTTTTTGATTGGTTAATCTGTACTATTTGTAAATTGCATTCAAATCTTCAGGCTATGATACTTAGTACATGCGGACTCAGATGCGATGAATGTGAGTTCTGCAACAAAACCTGTTCCGGTTGCCGCAACGTCAAAGGTGCAACCTTCTGGGCAGTTGAGATGATGCCCTCAAAGGTATGCCCGCTGTATGATTGTGCTGTCAACCAGCGAGGTTATCACGACTGTGGTGACTGTCCCGAACTCCCCTGCGCCGCCTTTCTGCAGATGAAAGACCCTGCCCTGTCAGATGAGGAACACCAGCGGATGATAGCCGTCAGGGTTGACCTGCTCAGGGCTGGTACCAACTGACCACCTCTGTCTCCAGGTGAACCATGGAGGAGATCAATCGCAAATCTCTGCTTTACAGGAGCGGACTGGGTTTCTGGTGTATCAATCACGTACAGGGATGCAGCCATGGCTGCAAATATCCCTGCTATGCCTGGATGATGGCACACTCGCATGGAAGGGTGGGTACCTATACTGAATGGTGCAAGCCCGCACTGGTCGCCAATGCGGAGACTCTGCTCAGAAAAGAGCTGGAACGCATGAAAACAAAGCCCGGCAACATCCATCTCTGCCTGACAACCGATCCGTTCATGTACGGCTACCCGGAAGTGGCATCCCTGACCCTGCGCCTGATCGGACTGATAAACTCATACGGAATAAGTTGCTCCACCCTGACCAAGGGTATCATGCCGGTAGTATTGGCCGATTCCATTGAATACCCGGAGCAGAATTCATACGGAATAAGCCTGGTTTCGCTCAGCGAGGAGTTCAGGAGAAAATGGGAGCCGGGAGCTGCCCCATACAGTGAACGTATCGGCGCATTGCGCGAACTGCATGATCTTGGCTGCAGCACCCTTGTGCATATCGAACCTTACCCCACCCCGAACATTATTCAACAGGATCTACGGGAACTGCTTGATGCCGTTGACTTTGCCGATGAGATATGGCTCGGCTCCTGGAACTATAACAATCTCGCCAAACAGTACCCGGGTCACAAGGAATTCTACGAAGAGCAGTCTGCCATCCTCAGCCGCTTCCTCGCCATCCGCCAGAGATGACATCCCCGACCTTCCGACCCTCCGACTCTCAGACCCTCCGACCCTCCGACCCTCC
>DHUL01000006.1:7992-14564 GCA_002409145.1 Bacteroidales bacterium UBA5235 | reverse complement strand
AATTGACGTATCTTTATGGTGTATGAGCGTAACCGGATGAGGAGCCTGCTTTATAAATGCCTGTCAGTTCTGGCACTCGTGTCGGCATCTTCGTCTATGGCATCAGGTCAGCCCTGGTATGTGGCCACCAGCGGCTCTGACTCCAACAACGGTTCCCTGGGCAGCCCCTTCAGGACCATCGAAAAGGCAGTCACGGCAGTAAAAGCCGGGGAGACCATCTATGTTCGCGGCGGCACATACAGCCTTACTGCAACAATAACTCTCAGCAAGAGCGGCACGGAGAACTCGCTCATCTCAATGGTTGCTTATCCCGGTGAGATCCCCGTGCTTGATTTTTCGGGGCAGATACAAAGCGCCGGCAGCAGGGGGGTAGTACTTACGGGCAGCTGGTGGCAGATAAAAGGCATCAGCATCACAGGTGCAGGAGACAACGGAATGATCATCAGCGGCGGAACCAACAACCGCATTGAACAGTGCAGCTTCTACCGCAACCGGGACAGCGGGCTTCAGATAGACAACGGGGCGGCAGCCAACCTCATCCGCAACTGCGACTCCTACTTCAATGCCGATCCGCCCGAAAACGGGAATGCTGACGGCTTTGCGCCGAAGCTCACTGCGGGCAGCGGGAACAGCTTCTACGGTTGCCGCGCATGGCGAAACAGCGACGATGGCTGGGACGGTTACCTGAGGGGTACCAATGATATCACTACCACCCTCGAGAGCTGCTGGTCTTTTGAGAACGGATACCTCGAAAACGGCACCGATGCCGGGGTTAATGCCAACGGCAACGGATTCAAGATGGGAGGGAGCGATGATAAAGCCCTCGAACATAACTTCATCCTGAAAAATTGCCTTGCCTTCTCGAACAAGTCGAAGGGATTCGACCAGAACAACAACAAGGGATCGATGACCCTCTATAACTGCAGCGGCCACAACAACGGGGGAGACAATTACCGTATCACCCAGGAGCTGGCTGCTGGCAGGGTGCTGACAATAAAGAACTGCGCCGAGCTAGGGGGCAGGGTTAACATCGGCACTTTCGCGGTGCAGGACAAGAACAGCTGGCTGCCACCGTTCGTGGCCACTGCCGCCGATTTCCGCAGCACTGATCCCGCCGGTGCAACCGGACCGAGAAAGAGCGACGGCACTCTTCCGCACATTGAATATATGCACCTGGTAGCAGGGAGTGACCTGATCGACGCAGGTGTGGATGTGGGGCTGCCCTTTGCAGGCAAAGCGCCTGACCTGGGCTGCTTTGAGACAGGTCTGACTGCCGCTGCCGGCACCATGGCACCCGGATCGACTCTCCTTTATCCCAATCCGGTATCAGGAACAGGTTACCTCCGGTTCACTGCCCCCGCCGGAGGCAGGTGCGAGGTATGGCTCTTCGATGTCACCGGCAGCCGGGTAGCAATCCTGACCGACCTGAGCATTGAACCGGGCGAACAGACAATCAGGCTTGATCTCACCAGTATCCGGGACGGTGTCTATATTTGTGAATTGCGGTTGAGCTCGAAAACCATTTTCAGAACCCGGCTGATCAAATCCGGGTATCAGCTTGTGCACCGTAGGGGTTAAACTGAAGAACTACTGCACACAGTCAGTTGGTTTTAAACCTGACTGAAAACATTCCACAGCATATATTGTTAGTTTATTGAATCAAGTGATCGCTCTGGTTTCGTCGGACAAGCAGACTCTGATTATATATGCCCCGGAAGAATGAGCTACCCCAAAAAGCAGTGACTTTCAACGTGGCGTAATTAACACGGAGGCAAAGGTTGCCGCAACTGAAAGAAAAAGTCTTCTGAACAGTGATAATAATTCAAAATAAGAAATGAAAGGTTAAGATTATGAAAAGAATAGCGATTAACGGCTTTGGAAGGATAGGAAGAGCTTCATTGAAAGTGATTCTGAAGACTACTGACCTGGAGGTTATTGCAGTGAATGACCTTATGAGTATTGAGAATGCGGCATATCTCTTCAAATATGACAGCGTTTACGGTGTGCATGAGGGGGAAGTAAGCTTCGATGACAACCACCTTTTAATCAACGACAGAAAGATTCAGTACCTCTCGCAAAAGGATCCGGCACAGCTGCCATGGAAAGATATGGCCATTGATGCAGTAATTGAGAGCACTGGTTTCTTTACCTTGAGGGAAGATGCTGAAAAGCATATCCATGCCGGTGCAAAGCATGTGGTCATCTCTGCTCCGACGAAAAGCAAAGAGACGCCTACTGTGCTCCATGGAGTAAACAGGGCAGACGGGAAAACAGATGTTTTTTCATGTGCCAGCTGCACTACCAATAATATAGGCCCTGTGCTGGAAATAATAGACCGCAGGATAGGGATCAGGAAGGCGGTATTAAATACAATTCATGCCTATACCGCATCACAGTCCCTGGTTGATGCCCCCGCCAAAAGAGACCTGCGTGCAGGCCGGGCAGCAGCGGTCAACCTTGTCCCGGCATCGACCGGAGCAACCGTTGCCGCAACCAGGGTACTTCCTCAGCTGGAAGGTAAGTTCGATGGGCTGGCGATACGCACTCCCGTGCCTGCAGGGTCAATTTCAGACATAACATTTGTCACCGCAAGAAACACTGCCGTAGAGGAGATTAATAAAATCCTGACCGAGGAATCACATACTGATCGTTACAGGAAGGTATTGTCAGTATCAGATCAGCCACTGGTCTCCTCTGATATTTTAAAAAGTTCCTTCGCCTCCATCGTCGACCTGAATATGACCCGGGTTGTGGATGGCGACCTGGTGAAAATCATGGCCTGGTATGATAATGAGTGGGGATTTACCAATCAGATGATCCGTGAATTACAGTTGCTGTAACCAATTAATAAATAATACAGGTATGAAACAACGGCTAAACTATTCAAAAGCAGTGCCTGAAGCTATGCGAGGCATGCTTGAGCTTGAAAAGTATGTTCATGGTTCGGGTTTCCCGCGCACCATCTATGAACTTGTGAAAACCAGGGCATCACAGTTGAACGGCTGCGCCTATTGCATTGACATGCACACAAAAGATGCACGCAGGACCGGGGAAACAGAGCAAAGGCTGTATGGCCTGAGCGCATGGCGCGAAACACCTTTCTATACTGAACAGGAGCGGGCCGCCCTGGCATGGACCGAAGCGCTTACGCTTATTTCACAAAACGATGTGCCTGATTCGTTGTACGAAGCTACCCGCGAGTATTTCAGCGAAAAGGAAATTGTGGCACTCACCATGGCAATCATTGCTATTAACGGATGGAACCGGCTGGCAATAAGCTTCCGTACTGTACCAGGTTCATATAAAATACAGGATTGATGCCGGACCGTCCGGCGAGCCCGGGAGCGGTGGATCAGGGCCTGACAAAAGGTATTAATCCGGGCGTGCAACTCATGGCCTGCCATAAGGTAATAGTCCGGGAAGCAAATATGGGTCTGACAAGAGGCATTTGCCCGGCCCGGGGCTTTCACCGACTGCCTCAGGGCTTTGGCATGATCCGTATGATCCTGCCCGGTCCCTCCACAGAGACATAAACGGCGCCGTCAAGCCCCTGAATCACATTGCGTACCCTGCCATACCCGGTCAGCAGCTCAGTCTCCTTTGTGACTTTGTTGCCATTCACCTCGCACCGGTATAGCTTCTGTGATGCAAGTCCCGTTGCCAGCAGGTTGCCTTTCCAGGCCTTAAAGGTATCACTTGTGATAAATGCAATCGCGCAGACTCCGATAGAAGGCGTCCATGTATACAGGGGAGGCTCGATGCCCGGAGCTGCGTGGCCAGATGATATACCGGACCCATCATAGTTGATGCCTAAGGAATAAAGCGGCCATCCGTAGTTGAATCCCTTCCTTATTATATTCAGCTCATCACCTCCTCTCGGACCGTGTTCTGAAGACCATATCTCTCCGGTCACCGGGTGCATCGCCAGGCCCTGTGGATTCCTGTGGCCGTATGACCAGACGGATGAGGGGATAGTGTTACCCGGAAGCACCGGATTGTCTGCCGGTATACCTCCGTCATCATTGAACCGGTGTATCTTGCCCCAGTTTGATTTTGTGTTCTGAGCGTTGAGGTTGGGGCTGTCCTGACCACCCCGGGAAGTGGTTCCACCCTCTCCGATGCTCAGGAAGAGAAATTTATTCCTGTCAAAGAGGATACGGCTCCCATAATGACCGTACCAGGTATTTGTTCCTCCTGAAGAAAAGAGATTCTCTATATCCTGCACCTGGTCATTGACGATCCTGAAACGGATCAGATTCAACTGACCTGACCCGCCGGGCAATGACCCGGAGTAACTGGCGTATATCCAGCCATTGGTGCCATAGGCGGGATGTACCCTTATATCGAGCAGACCGCCCTGGCCAGATGTGAAAACAGCCGGGAAGCCGGTTATCTCCTTCACTGTCCCGTTGCTCAGGCGGTAAAGCTTCCCTCTCTTCTCTCCAAAGATCATATCACCGCCGGGAAGGAAATCCATTCCCCAGATGATCTCGTAACCGGTAACGACAGTTGTAACGGTCACCTCCGGATCTGAGACTGGCTCCTCATCCGGCGGCATAGGGTCCTTATCCATACATGAGGCATTTAGCATCATGAAAAGACAGGACGCAACCAATCCTGCTTTATACGTTATCATGCCATATGTCATTTTTCCGATTTTTTTAATGTAAACAACCGGCAACCTTATAAAGTTTCACGACAGAAGGCTGCCGTTTCGGGTTGCGAGCTGCAAATGGACAACCTTGATGCGGAACATTAATTCTGTGGCAGGGAGTCCGGAGCTTAAAATTTCTTTCAGAGTGGCGCGGTTTTTGTTCACTTTCACCCTGCCGGATGTCTGTTTCCGGCCTAACCTGAAAAGTAATGAAAAAAGCCTTCGTCATCCTGGCAATGCTGATCCTTGTTACTGCAGCCGGCCAGGCACAACAAAAATTCAGAAAATCAGTCTTCAGTGCAAACGCCGGTGTGTCAGTTCCCTATAGCGAGTTCGCCAGGAATGTTTTCAGCTATGAAGTGGGATTCGCCAGTCCCGGTCCAATCATTGAGGCAGAATATCTCTATTACGGAAGATTCATCGGATTCTCCTCCGGCGTCGGCTATTCCAGTTTTTTCTTCAATGAGAAGGCATACCGGTCTGAATATGACCGTACGCTTGACGGCTACGGCATCAATGAAGTGTCAGCGGGAAATTACCAGGTACTTAGGATCATGGCCGGACTCACACTGAAAGTCCCGCAGATAAAGCATACCGAGGTCATGCTGAACTTTCAACTTGGATACGCCCTGAGTGTGCACCCCAATCTTAGGGTGACAAACTCGGAGCTGGGTGTAATCAATACTGTTGACAGAACTCCCGGAGGAAACCCGGTGGCAAACGCCGGCCTGAAGATCAATTACTGGCTGACTGACCGGTACGGTCTGTCACTCAACAGCAGCATAACCACTACCGAACCCTCATTTGGTGATGCAACAGGGCCCGGCGGCTCATTCTCAATGTTAATGAACTATACCAGCATAAGTGCCGGCTTCATCATGAACCTTAATAAACCTTCGCTATGAAAAGATCAGCATACCTGTTAATCATACCACTTCTGCTCAGCTCCTGTGCCGGCAGCAGGCTTAATTACGACAAAGGTATCATCCCGCCGGTTCCGGTGAATTTTTCAGCGGTGAACTCCACCCTCGATGATTACAACTCCAACCTGCATATTTCATGGACCGAGATGACCTTCAGCCTGATCTTCTCGACAAACAGAAATTCAAACGGAGACAATTTCGACTTTATCGGATACACCGGCCATATCTATTTTGATCTTGTGAAAGGAGAATTTGATATGAATGCAAATGTGTGGGAATCAGGCCTTCTTGACGCTGTAAATACTGATAATAATGAGCTGGGACCATATTTTACCAACGACTATCCCTACTTCCATTACTGGACGAAACAGGCTGAGGACAGGCGTTTCATCTACAGCAGCGATCCGGAAGGGAACATGGATATATTCTGTTGCAGGTATGAATTCGCCGATGAAGGTTTTGTTCCCTCGGGTGATCCGTTCGCCCTTTCCCTGCTGAACACTGAATATGACGAAGGCTACCTTTCCCTCCATAAGGGAGCTTCGCAGAACAGGGAGACAGCATACTTCATGTCAAACCGTGACGGCTCTTTCGATATTTACAGCGCCACCGGCGAAGAGGGGAAGCTGATCACTGAATCTGGTGCTGTCGCCGTCACCCGGTCATCTGTACTGAGCAGCAGTGCCAACGACAAATGTCCGTATATCAGCGGAAACGTAATGGTGTTTACCTCTGACCGCGAGGGAGGGTTTGGCGGATTTGACCTGTGGTACTCCGTCTTTAATGGCCAGGAGTGGTCAGCTCCGGTCAATATGGGTGACCTGGTAAACACTGAATATGATGAATACCGTCCGGTATTAGTGCCGGGAGGGGACTGGTACATTAATGACCTGCTGGTTTTTTCTTCTAACCGTCCCGGCGGAAAAGGCGGATTTGATTTATATTATGCCGGGGTGCCGAAGAGGACAAAGTAAGTCGGCAGTCGGCAGTACCAG
>DHUL01000006.1:0-7682 GCA_002409145.1 Bacteroidales bacterium UBA5235 | reverse complement strand
TCAGACTCTCAGACTTCAACTCACAAACAGGCTCTTGCTGGAGTATTCCGGATCACATGTAACGTTAACATTCAGTTTCCGCAGCCCGGCCTCATCACCCGGGGTGGGGATGTGAGTCAGATGCACCTCGCAGCCGCGGAGCACTGTCAGTTGCTCCAGCGCTGCCTGGGCAGCCGGGTTGGTTAATGCACTGATGCCAAGCAGGATCAGCGTCTCCTCCACATCGAGGCTCACCTCCTTGCCGTTAAGAATATCCTTTTTCAGGTATGTGACCGAATCGATCAGGTTCTTCGGCAGCAGCAACAGGCTGTCAGGCAGTCCGGCCAAATGTTTCGTGGCATTGAGTATAAGGCTTGAGGCTGCATGCATCAGGGGGGAATTCTTCCCCGTAATGATGGTGCCATTGCCCAGCTCGATGGCTGCACCACAGAATATACCCGCATTGCCCTTGCCTCCCTTCTCCGCTTCGGCGGCGGCTTTGCGTGCCGGCAGCACAACCCGGCGGTCCTCCGGCTTCGCTTTTACCTTTCCCATGATTTTACCGGCATGGTCAAGCACCTCCTTGTCGGCCAGGCCGATAGCGTACTCCACAGCACACCGGAAATACCTGCGAATGATCTCCTGGTGCGCAGCTTCCTGTATCAGTGAATCATTGACTATCCCGGCACTGGCACGGTTAACACCCATGTCGGTGGGCGACTGGTACATAGACTCCCCGCCGGTGATCTTTTCAAGGATCCTCTTCAGCAGGTGAAATGCTTCGATATCACGGTTATAATTGACAACATTCTCGCCATAGCGCTTCAGGTGGTAGCTGTCAATCAGCACCTCGTCCTTCAGGTCGAGGGTGGCAGCCTCATACGCAATGTTCACCTTGTGGTCAATAGGCAGGTCCCAGATAGGGAAGGTCTCGAACTTGGCATAACCCGCCTTGATCCCATGGCGGTACTCATGGTAAAGATTACATAGACAGGTGGCCAGCTTGCCGCTTCCCGGCCCCGGCCCCGTCACCACTACAATCGGATGGGTGGTTTTGATATACTCGTTGGCGCCATACCCCTCATCACTGACGATCAGATCCACATCAGTCGGATAACCCTTCGTTGGCGAGTGTGTATACACTTTTACGCCCCTGTGTTCCAGCTTGTTTCTGAAAGCCCTGGCCGGCTGCTGCCCCGTGTATCGGGTAATGACCACAGCCGTCACATCGATGCCCCACTCCCTGAAATCATCTATTGTTTTAAGTGCATCCGCATCGTAGGTAATCCCGAAATCGGCACGCACCTTCTTCCTCTCGATGTCACCGGCATGTATACAGAGGATCACGTCGATCTTATCCTTCAACATCTTCAGCAGCCGCATCTTGACATTCGGATCGAAACCCGGAAGCACCCTCGAGGCATGGTAATCATAAAGCAGCTTGCCCCCGAACTCGAGGTACAGTTTGTTGTTGAAACGTTCTACCCTCTCAAGGATGGATGCAGTCTGCTCAATGAGGTATTTCTCATTGTCAAATCCTGTGTAGTATAAATCAGTCATTTAGCTCTCCCCTGAAAAATCCCGACATCGATCAGGATCAGCTTCCAATATTAAGTAAATTTTCTTTGTAAGGCTGATTCAGCGGAGACAAAAAATATTCACCGTCCGGGGTTGCAAACTTATCTGCCTAACGGCCAGTCGGTTGTCATCCGATCTTTACCGAGGTCATCGTCAGCGATCCCGCGACGGGCTTGTCGTTAAACAGCTCCACCGGTTCATCCTGCTCTCTCAGTGCCAGTGAATAGAGCAGCGGGAGGAAGTGCTCCGGGGTGGGTATAGCGAGCCTGAAGGCTGTACCCTGCGAACTGTAATTGATAAGAGGAGCATGATCACCGCTGAGGATGCTTTTTTTCATTGCCTCACCGGCCTCCATGGCCCAGTCGAACGCAAATCCTGACGTGTACATATTCTCCCACGACACCAGTCCCAGGTTATGCACCATGTTGCCGCTGCCTATTATCAGCACCCCTTTTCTGCGCAGAGGCGAGAGTTCACGCGCCAGGTCATAATGCTGCTGTGGTTTAAGCAGGTAGTCGAGGCTCATCTCCACCACCGGAATATCGGCAGCGGGATACATCCTCCTGAGCACGCTCCATGCGCCGTGGTCAAACCCCCAGGTCATATCAAGGTCAACAACCCTGTCGCGTATCGTCCCGGCAGTGGTGCGGGCCAGCTCCGGACTGCCGGGAGCAGGGTACTGCACCTCATACAGTTCATAGGGAAAGCCCCCGAAGTCGTGAATGGTTTCCGGTTTTTCCATTGCTGTCACCTTTGTGCCCTTCGACTGCCAGTGGGCTGAGATACATAGTATCGCAGAGGGACGCGGCAGCACCCTGCCAATCTCGCGCCAACCGGCTGCAAACTCGTTCTCCTCAATGGCATTCATCGGGCTGCCGTGACCTACAAACAGTACGGGCATCACAGGGGCCATCCGGTCATCACCTTGGGCGTTAATCCCTCCCTTCAGCATATCAGAAAGATTTTCTGTCATTACTCTGTTTCAAGGAGGAACAACTAAAATATCTGAAATGTTTCAAACTGCCTGCAGAACTGCTATCTTCCCGGTAAGGCGCTCTGCTCCACGAACTGGTTGGTGTAATAAAGATATATATATTCGCCATCTGCTGCTTCGTTAAGGTCCTGCAGGATGCTGGTGCCGTGCTGGAGCAACCCGATCCAGGTCCAGGCAGGGGCCGCTCCTGTGCCAAGGCTGTACACATAAGTGGAATGGCGATCCCAGATCATCAGACCTGTCAATAAATAGTCAGCGTGATCTGCCCTTTTCCGGTAGGCGAGGAGAATGTAATCTCCGCCGGCTCCCCTGTTCAGATCAACATTTATGTTTACGAAACCTGTACCAAGATCGGTAAGCTTTTCTCCGTCGGTGGTGTTAACTGTACCAATTGCAGCAACAGGAGTGATCACATCATTTTCGAGACCCGGCAGATAATATAACCATAATGTGGCGCCACCGGATCCCTTATTGAGATCGTATGGAAGCTTGTGGTAGTCCCTGCCGTTAACACGGTAAGGGTTGGGGGGCATAGGACTGTCCACCACCATTATATCAAGTATGCAGAAGCGGGGGGTGGGGTATACCGAAATCTCCCTGTCTGATGCCCAACTTGTTGAGTAATACTGGAGCAATTCATTTTTGCGTGCATCGTCATCACAGAACTCCCATACAGGTATAAGGCCGTTTTGTGTGTAATTGCAGAATACCAGTTTGTTGGGGATACTGTTAAGCCATGAATCATAGTCGTTCTTGCTGATGATATTATGTCCCAGCTGACTGTCTCCTCCATATACCTCGAGGTGCTGCTCCATATTCGACGCAAATTGGTCAAACTCCTGCTGGGAAACCACGGAGGTATTGATTGACCCCGAACCGTAACCCTTCGAGAAACTTGCCTCGGCATAAACCGACACACTGACTCCCTCCTTGACGTCACGTGTCCGCCCTGACACACTGTAGTCTGATCTTGCACCCACAACGACACCGGTCATACAGTGGGTACCATAGATGTCGAAAATAACTGAAGGCAGAACATTCGGGTCATTGAGCTTGCTCCTGGCCTGTGTGGTCAGGTAAGGTTTCAGGTCGCCGGCATCCCAGTCAGTGGGTAACCGGAGCTGATACTTGTTGCTCAGTATATGGTAGGTGGCAAACGAGTATGAGTCATATGTGTATCTCTCTATGGAAAAGTTTGTCTTAATTGAGCCACTAAAGAACATGTAGCTTCCCTGCAAGCCCACCGAAGCGCTGAGAGCGCTCGAATAGGTTTGTATGCTTGTGCCTGAGGTCTTCATGAAGGTGGTGTTCTCGATGTCCTTCTTCTCAACCAGCCCGTCAGCATTAAGCATACCGTAATCCAGTATGTGTTCCTTGACTTTCATTTCATCAGCGAAATTCTCGAATACGTCGTATCCTGCACCGAGGTCCATGAATCCGTCAATAGTCTCCGGGTTATCAAAGGGGTCATAAGGCCCTGGAAGCTTGTCGCAGGAAATGCAAACCATTATTGAGAAGAGGGCTGTAAAGGCCGGAAAAATGTAACGAACCCGGCTGTCGGGTGGCTTGAAAATAGTAGATAATGTATTCATAACTAGCGGATTAGAGTTTGGGAATCAGGATGTTAAATCAAAGTTAGACCATTTGAGCCTGAAAGTCAAGTTTTTATTCCTCCCGGCCGGGATAAAATAAACTTGACTTAATCTGATTCGCGTTGTAATTTTGATTAGAAATTTCAACTGCAACGGTAAATCCCGGTATTGATTTGCTGTCTGTTATCACTGGTTATTCTCTTATTTAGGAAGTGACATTAAATAGAGTATACAATGAAAAGATCTGTTAGGATTTGGGCCAAGATCATTGTGATGATCACGGTAGCGCTGCTATTTCTGCCATCCTGCAAAAAGCAGGAGGAATCCGAAGTGGTTAAAGATGTTCAGGGGAATGTTTATAAAACCGTGACGATAGGCAACCAGGTGTGGATGAAGGAAAACCTTCGCACAGGGAGTTATCGGGACGGTTCCTGGTTGTTGACCAACTTATATTCAGATTTTGAGTGGGCCGGCGCCGCTGAGGCATGTTGCATCTATCATCCCAGTTATGTCGACGGGCTGGATAACGAGTCTGGAGTACTAAATGCCTACGGCAGGCTCTATAACTGGTATGCCGTTACTGATTCCAGGGGACTCTGCCCGGTAGGCTGGCGGATCCCGACGGAGGCAGACTGGGAGGAGCTGATTGACTATCTGGGTGGAGCAGAGGTGGCAGGAGGTAAGCTCAAAAGCAGGCGAACGGTTCCCGATGCTCATCCCCGCTGGGAAGATCCCAACACAGATGCCAGCGATGCCGTCAGCTTCGCAGCCCTTCCCTCCGGTTACCGGTCTTCTCTTGGCTCGTATGAAGGGATTGGTGAATACGCCTGCTGGTGGAGCAGTACAGAGTACGACGCAAATTATGCGTATTCTTATTATATCTATTCAGGCGATACCTACCTGGAATTATCCAATGACAGGAAAAGGGCAGGCTACTCTGTAAGATGTATCAAAGAATAACCCTGAACTTCTGAGGAGATAATATCCTATTCAGCCAGCTTGCCACAGTGATAATAACAGCCAGGATTCTCATCAGCCTGGTTCCCTTGGTTCCCTTTGTCATTGTATCTGTCAGAGTCGTAAAAGCCCGGAGATCATCCCGGAAGGGCCCGGATATTCTGCAGTGACCTCATCATGAAATACTTTTTTCATTATCTTGCGGAGGGTAACCTCTAACCATATTTTCTTTTATTAACCACCATGGATCAGAACGTCTCGCGAACCTTTGACCTGCTCGACAGGTACAGGTCGCACTTCGACAAGGATGACGCCCTCTGCTTCAAGCAGAACGGTACCTGGATAAAATACAGTACAGCCGGATACATCGACAAATCATACAGCTTCTGCTATGGCCTGTACGAAGCGGGATTCCGCCGGGGCGACAAGATCATCACCGTCTCTGCCAACCGCCCGGAATGGAACTTTGCCGATATGGGTATGTCTATGATAGGTGTGGTGCACGTTCCTGTCTTTACTTCACTCTCCGCCACAGAGTATGAGTACATCATCAGGAACTCCGGCGCGAAGATGATCATCGTCTCTGACAGGAAACTCTACAGGACAATTCAGCCGGCCCTGGCACACTCCGACCTCTCCTGCCGCGTCTTTTCCTTCGATGAGATCGACGGAGTGGCACACTGGCTGGAGATTGTCGAAACAGGAAGAAACTGCTCAGCCGGAACGAAACAGGCAGTGGAGGCATTGAAGAAAGAGATTGCACCTGACGACTTCGCCACGCTGATATATACCTCCGGCACCACAGGCAAACCCAAGGGAGTTATGCTCTCACACCGGAACATGGTAAGTAACTTCATCTCGGCAGCTTCAGTGTTCAACCTGAAACCTACAGACAAATACCTCAGCATACTGCCCCTGTGCCACGTTGGCGGCCGTATGGGCAACTACCAGACACAGTACAGCGGCGCCAGCATCTATTACGCAGAAAACATGGGTACCATCGCCATCAACATGAAGGAGATAAAGCCAGACGGCTTCGATGCCGTACCCCGTGTCCTGGAGAAATTCTATGATGTGATCATCTCCAAAGGCAAGAACCTGACCGGACTAAAGAAGTCGATCTTCTTCCGGGCAGTCAACCTGGGACTGAAATACCAGCCATTCGGCGAAAACGGTTGGTTTTACGAGAGGAGGCTCAGGCTGGCTGACAAACTCATCTTCAGCAAATGGCGGGAAGCCCTTGGCGGCAACGTCCGCATTGTGGGCTGCGGCGGCGCCAGCCTCCAGCCCAGGCTGGAAAGGGTGTTCTGGGCAGCCGGTATTAAAATCATCAACATGTACGGCCTGACCGAAACCTCACCCATCATCACAATTAACCGGACAGAAAAGGGCATGGTGAAGCTGGGATCCGTAGGCATGACCATCGAAGGGGTAGAGGTGAAGATCTCTGAAGACGGAGAAATTCTCTGCAAAGGACCCAATGTCATGCTCGGATACTACAATGATCCCGAATTGACCGCCTCGGTATTCGATGAGGAGGGATGGTTCCGCACCGGCGACCTGGGTCATATCGAGGAAGGCAGGTTCCAGATGGTCACTGACCGCAAGAAGGAGATATTCAAGCTCTCGAACGGAAAGTTCATCGCCCCGCAGATAGTGGAGAATGTCTTCAAGGAGTCACCCATCATTGACCAGATCATGGTAATTGGCGAGCATGAGAAGTTTGCCAGCGCACTGATCTCTCCAAATTTCAGGTACTTTGAGGACTGGAAAGCTACCAGGAAAGTTAACTACTCCAACAATGAAGAGCTGATCACACTGCCCGAGGTACTGGCTTTCTTCTCCTCTGAGGTCAGCAAGATGAACAGGCGGCTCAGCCCGCCGGAGAGGATAAACCGGTTCAGGTTGGTCAAGGACGAATGGAGTCCTGTCACCGGCGAGCTTTCGCCTACACTCAAGCTTCGCAGAAAATTCATCCAGGAGAAATACAGCACTGTGGTTGAACAGGTTTATAACAAGTAGCCAGGCAGGAATTAAAATCATCATATGAAGCTCATCGAGGTCACCGACAGGAAAACGGAAAGGATGTTCCTTGACACCGCAAAGGTCATCTATAAAGATGACGATACATGGGTATGCCCGTTGGACCAACATATCAGCGGCATCTTCGATCCCTCCGTAAACCCCTACTACAAGCATGGCACAGCTGCCAGGTGGGTTCTCACCGGCGATGACAACAGCCTCATCGGGCGCATCGCAGCCTTCATCGACTTCAACATAGCAAAGACTTATGACCAGCCCACCGGCGGCATAGGTTTTTTTGAATGTATCGATGATGACACTGCGGCCGGAATGCTCTTCGATACCGCCAGGGAGTGGCTCCGCACCAGGGGCATGGAGGCTATGGACGGCCCCATAAACTTTGGTGAGACAGATAAGTACTGGGGACTGCTGGTGAGCGGATTCACACACCCCTCGTTTGAGGTAGCCTATAACCATCCATATTACCAGGGGCTGTTTGAGCGGTACGGCTTCCAGGTATATTACAGGATGGAGGGATTTCATTATGACCTCACCAAACC
>DHUL01000090.1:186365-201067 GCA_002409145.1 Bacteroidales bacterium UBA5235 | reverse complement strand
GTTGACATCATCAATGAGCTCAAGAAAGCCCAGGTGATAGTCGTTGAAGGAACACTCTACCCCCTGCTTACCAGGCAGAAGAATGCGGGACTACTAAGCTACCGCTGGGAGGAATCGCCGCAGGGCCCCCCCAGGAAATATTATGAGCTCACCGAGCTGGGACAAATATATCTCAGGGAACTCGACAAGGTATGGGATGAGCTCGTGGAATCAGTTAACCAGATACGTGACAGGAATTAGAGGCAGCCATGAAAAAAAACCTTGACATTAACATTGCCGGGCAGCTCTTCCGTGTGGATGAGGATGCCCTGGAGGTCCTGAAACACTATCTTGACCATGTCTCTGCAAGGTTCAAAACCGAGCAGGGAGGAGATGAAACACTCGCAGATATAGAGGCACGCATAGCCGAGATCTTCGGAGGTGGTAAGGAGCCCCCCACGCTAGTCTCGAAAGAGATGGTAACCGACATGATCAACATCATGGGTGCACCAGAGGACTATTATGATGACGGGCCGGCAGCGAAGAACAAGACACTTTACATCAGGAAATCGATGTATGACCCCAACAGCCTTTCGGCGAGGGTGGGCAGGGGCCTTTCGGCCTTCTTCAAGGGGTTCGGAAAGTTGATGTCGGCAATCTTCAGGGTATTTGCCATAATCCTGGGGGCATTATTCACCCTGGTCGGATTCCTCCTCTTCTTCACCTTCGTGATATTCATCTTCTTCAACAATGTCCCATTCTTTTCTTCCGTACTGGAGCCGGAGATGACAAATATTCATGACCTGCTGGGAATAGTGCTGAACACCAACGCCGTCTGGCCGATACTCATACTCACCGCGCTGGTGACGCTGCTTCCGCTGGCAGCCCTCATATGGGTGGGTGTCAAGCTGATATTCAGAATCAGGGAGAGCTTCCGGGTGATGAACATCGTGCTCTTCCTGGTCTGGATAGCTTCGCTCTGCGCACTTGCAATCATTCTGAGTCTCAGTCTCTCGGTCTATTCAAATAACGAGTCGGTGGAGAAGAGGCTGACACTGGATCCTGCCCCGAAAACGATCTGGATCAATACGATGAAAAAACAGTCAGATCTGAGTTATGACAAATATGCCTCGGTGGAAGATTTCAGGTTCTTCAGGGAAAGCGGTAGTGGTATACTGCGTATTTCGCCGGATCTGAGCATCCACGGCAGCGAGAACGGAACCGGTTATATCTCTGTGGAGAGAAGGGCGAACAGCAATTCAGATTCTGAGGCCGTCAGGAATGCACGACAGATCGATTACAATTGGAAATTCTCAGGAGACACGCTGTACCTTGACGAGTACTGCACCCTGCCGGCGGGATCGCGGTGGAACGGCTCCATGATTGACATTGACATACGTCTTCCGGAAGGGACCGAGATCAGGTTCGTGCCGGGAGTATCACCCGATGTGCTCAACTTTCGGGCTTTCTCGGGGGAGAATCCCGTGTGGAGAATCAAGGACGGCTACCCGCAATCTATAGATGATTATACAGGGCAATAAATCTGCACCTGCGTGTTTTTACTCTTCATTATCCCGGCCTGAACAACCGGGATTTTTTTTGTGGCAAAACCGCTTTTTCATATCTTTAGCTGCGTTAAATAACGTTGCAGCCAGTGACTGTCACCCCGGAAAACATACTGCTAATTGCCTCTGTTCTGATCTTCATCAGTGTACTGGCAGGAAAGACCTCGTTCCGGATAGGAGTGCCCACCCTGATCCTCTTCCTTGCCGTGGGGATGCTTGCGGGGTCGGAGGGTATCGGGAGAATCCCTTTCGATGACCCGGGCCTTGCGCAGTTTATTGGCATTGTGGCGCTTAACTTCATCCTCTTCTCCGGGGGTTTCGAGACCGACTGGAACTCGGTAAAACCCATTATGTGGCAGGGCATCGCCCTCTCCGTCATGGGTGTTTTGCTGACAGCCCTGTCTCTCGGGATCTTTGTCTGGTGGGTTACTGATTTCACCATCTACGAGGGGCTGCTTCTCGGAGCGATTGTCTCATCAACAGATGCCGCCGCGGTTTTCTCCATCCTCAGGTCGAAGAGCCTGGCGCTGAAGGGGCATATCAGACCCACCCTGGAGTTCGAAAGCGGAAGTAATGATCCGATGGCATACATCCTTACAATCGTCTTCATCGGGCTGGTGCAGAACGGAGAACAGTCATTCCTGGCTGTGCTGCTGATGTTTTTCACCCAGTTGTTGCTCGGTGGTGCATTCGGATACCTCTTCGGCCTCATAAGTAAAAATGTGATCAATCGGATTCACCTAGATTATGAGGGACTCTACCCGGTACTGTCAATCACCCTGATGATTCTCACCTACTCGGTAACCACGGCAATCGGAGGAAACGGATTCCTTGCAGTCTATGTATCCGCACTTTATCTCGGACACCAGGAACTGATGCACAAACGTACAATCATGAAGATGTTTGACGGCCTTGCATGGCTGATGCAGATCATTTTGTTCGTTGTGCTGGGACTGCTTGTTTTCCCGAGCCACATTGTACCTGTCATTGGCATCGGGTTGCTGGTCTCGGCCTTCCTGATATTTGTTGCCCGGCCGGTGAGTACTTTTCTCATCCTGGCATTTTTCAGGGTACGGACCAGGACAAAGCTCTTCATCTCCTGGGTGGGGCTTCGCGGAGCAGTGCCGATTGTGTTTGCCACTTACCCGCTGATGGCAGGGCTCGAAAAGGCTGAAATGATATTCAATATCGTCTTTTTTATTTCCCTTACTTCGGTATTGCTGCAGGGAACAACCGTACCGCTGGTGGCTAAATGGCTCCATGTTTCACTCCCGGCAAGGGTTAAGACTGTTACTGCTGCAGATGTACTTCTCTCGGAACCGATGAATTCTGAATTCGCTGAATTCACGATAGCCCCGGAAAGTGTTGTTGCGGGCATGAAGATAATTGACCTGGGATTCCCGCAGAATGCCCGCATTGCGATGATAAAAAGAGAAAACAAATACCTCATTCCTGACGGTATGACAGTCATTCAGCCGGGTGACAGGCTTATTGTGCTGGCCGGAAGCAAGAATATTCTCGAGGCAGTGACGGAATGCCTCCTTTCAGACAATCCCGTCTGCTCTGATCCCTCAAAACCAGCCTGAACCATTCAACCGCATCTTTTCATATCTTTATTGCACAAACTGCAATAATCAATGGAACTGGGTGTCCTAAAGGATATCGTCATCATCTTTGCTCTCTCCACCTTTGTGAATTTCATCTTCACGAGGATCCGCATCCCCGCTATAATAGGTTACCTGATTACCGGCGTCATAGCCGGGCCCCATTTGCTTAGGCTTATCAGTTCACCTGAGAATGTTGAGGTAATGGCGGAAATCGGTGTCATCCTTCTGATGTTCACCATAGGCCTGGAATTTTCACTGACTCACCTTCTGAATATCAGGAAGGTGGTCTTCCTGGGCGGATTCATGCAACTGCTGCTCACAGCGGGAGTGACAATGCTCACGGCAAGGGTTTTCCATTTTGAATGGACAGAATCAATCTTTGTCGGATTCCTGACCGCCCTCAGCAGCACCGCGGTGGTACTAAAACTGTTGCAGGAACGATCAGAACTGACAACCCACTACGGCAAAACGGTGGTGGGCATACTGATCTTTCAGGATATAATCCTGATACCACTCCTGCTCTTCACCCCCATGCTTGGCGGAGCAACAGCTGACGTGGGTCATGACCTCTTCCTGCTGATGCTGAAGACAACAGGGATTTTGATTTTCATATGGTTGGGAACGAAGTGGCTGATGCCCAGGCTGCTGCACCTGATTGCCATGACACGCAGTCACGAGCTCTTCCTGATGAGCCTGCTGCTCATCTGCCTCGCGGTAGCAATGCTGACGCACGAACTGGGTATGTCTCTGGCCTTCGGAGCATTCCTGGCCGGACTGATGATCTCAGACACTGAATACAGCCACAGCGCCTTCGGGAACTTAATCCCGTTCAAGGATGTATTCACCAGCTTTTTCTTTGTATCGATTGGAATGCTTCTTGACCTTGGTTTCGTTGTAGACCATCCATGGCTTGTAATCGGGTCAGTGCTGCTGGTCATAATCCTCAAGGCTATTATCGCGGGCATGACGGCCTTCGCCCTGGGGCATACCTTCTTCGGAACAGTGGTTGTGGGGCTCTCCCTGGCACAGGTGGGTGAATTTTCATTCATCCTGGCAGGGCTCGGACTAACACACAACATCATCACACCAATTCATTATCAGCTCTTCCTGGCGGTAGCCATCACTTCAATGGCACTGTCACCACTCCTGATACAAACCTCAAAGCCGCTTGCCAACCTCATACTGAAACTGCCCCTCCCTCCCTATATCGTCAATGGTCTGTTTCCCCTCAGACAGGTTGAGATACCTGAGATCAGCAAGCATGTGGTACTGATAGGTAAAGATTCAAGGGCCATTAACCTGGCTGAGATGATAAGATCAATGGAACTCCCCTTTACCTCAATTGTGTTTGACACGGACAAGGCTCGGGATGAGATGGAAAAGGGCAACCTGACCGTCTTCGGAGATGCCACATTTGAGCCGGTGCTGAGGGAGGCTTTCGTTCACACAGCCGAACTGGTGATTGTCTCCGTGGGCAACCTTATCACAGCCCTCTCCATCGTGGAACATATCCGGTCAATGAACAAGCATGCCCATGTAATAGTCCGTACACGGCATGTTACAGATGTAGAGGAATTGTACAGGCTGGGAGCCAGCCAGGTCATTCCGGAGGAATTTGAAACGGCCATCGACTTCTTCGAGAGAATCCTGGGGAAGTACCTGATTCCGCGGATGGACATAGAGCGGGCAATTGCCCGTGTCAGGGAAGACAATTACGGCATCTTCAGGGATCGAGGTAAGGTGCGCGGATACTCCCTGTTGAAGGATATCCCCGACATTGAGATTGCAGCAGTAAGGGTTGGTGAGGAATCCCTCTTCGCGGGGAAAACGATAGCTGAAACAGCCATGCGCAAGACAGCCGGAGTCACTATCGTTGCAATCAACCACTCGGGAAGTATTACGGCTAACCCTGAACCATCTGCATTCATACATGGGAATGATATCGTTTATCTCCTTGGCCAGCCCGAGATGATCGCCCTGGCCAGCAACATCCTCTCTGAACCCCGGCCTCACTTATAACTTTCTGATCTCTTCTGCCGGAAAGGCCGGGTGGTTGAGGCTATTTTGCCGGGAACAATATATACATGACAGTTGTTGCTAGGTAACAGAGGTTTAATTATTGTAATTGCCCTTTGTTTTCGATATGCGAATATATGCATATCAAGATAAACCGAACAAATATGAATAATGCGATCTATTCAATCAACAGGCCTGATAATGAGCCGATGTTGGGATATGCACGCGGAAGCCGCGAGCGCGATGAACTTGAAAAGGAACTGAGGCGGATTTCATCGGAAACGGTTGAGATACCTCTGATAATCAACGGCAAGCCGGTTAAAACCGGACGCATGGGTAAGGTTGTCATGCCTCATGACCACAGTCATGTGCTTGCAACCTACCACATGGCGGGAGAAAAGGAGGCATCTGATGCCATCGGGGCTGCCATGAAGGCCAAGGAGGCATGGCTCACCCTCTCGTGGGTTGAGAGAACCTCGATAATGCTTAAGGCTGCCGGGCTGCTTTCAAAGAAGTACAGGTACACCATTGTCGCTGCCACCATGCTCGGGCAAAGCAAGACGGTACATCAGGCCGAGGTAGAAGCGGCTTGCGAAACCATAGATTTCCTTAGGTTCAACAGCTGGTTCGCAGGGCAGATCTACCAGGAGCAGCCGCGGTCTGCAGCAGATCAGCTGAACAGGGTTGAGTACAGACCGCTGGAAGGATTTGTTTATACCATCTCTCCCTTTAACTTCACTGCAATTGCATCAAACCTGAACATGGCTGTGGCGTTGATGGGGAACACCACAGTCTGGAAACCGGCAACGACCTCCCTCCTTTCGAGCTGGATACTGATGATGGTGTTCATGGAGGCCGGTCTGCCAGCCGGGGTGGTCAACTTCCTGCCGGGACAGGGATCAGTCATAAGTTCGGTTGTGATGAAGCATCCTGACCTGGGCGGGATACACTTCACCGGCTCCAACAGCACATTCAACGTGCTATGGAAGACCGCCGCAAACAACCTCGACAATTACAAATCATATCCCAGGATAGTGGGCGAAACTGGCGGCAAGGATTACATAATGATACACAACTCTGCCAATCCGCAGGAGGTTGCTACAGCCATCATCAGGGGGTCATTCGAGTACCAGGGGCAAAAATGTTCCGCCTCCTCCAGGGCTTATATACCCCGTTCGCTCTGGCCGGAGATATCACAGCATCTTAAACGGCAGGCAGAGGAAATAAAGATAGGGGATCCGGCCGACTTCAGGAATTTTATGAATGCAGTGATTGACGAGAAGTCGTTTGACAATATCATGCACTATATTGATATGGCCGTGAAATCCCCTGAATGTGAGATATTTCACGGAGGGAAGGGTGACAAGAGCAGGGGATACTTCGTCGAACCTACTATCATTCTGACAAAGGATCCGTATTTTATCACCATGAAGGAAGAGATTTTCGGTCCGGTGGTGACCCTTTACATCTATGAGGATGACAATTACGAAGAGACTCTTCAGCTTGTCAATGAAACTTCACCCTACGGGCTGACAGGGTCAATCTTCTCGACTGACCGCCCTGCGATGGTAAAAGCATGCCAGGTGCTTCGTTATGCGGCCGGCAACTTTTACATCAATGACAAGCCCACAGGGGCAATGGTCGGATTGCAGCCCTTCGGCGGCGCAAGGGCATCAGGTACCAATGACAAGGCAGGAGGCAGGCTAAACCTGATCAGGTGGGTCTCTCCGAGAACCATTAAGGAGACATTCCTGCCGGCGACTGATTTCAGGTATCCGTACATGGATTAGAGGGTCTGAAGGTCGGAGGTCTGAGAGTCAGAGCTGGTTTAGTGGGTCAGAAGGAGAAGGAGGTGGGCGGCTGACCAGCTGAAGTGCCGTGCATTCAGTCCCTGGCCCGTTAGGGGGTGATAGTTCTCCCTGATGGCTCCGTCAGCCAGCAGGTCCTCACTGTTCTCAAGCAGCTTCTGAGTAAGGGCGTCGGCTTCCTTATTATAACCGTAGAGTTTCAATCCCTCGATACCAAAGTACACCTGGTCAATCCAGACAGGGCCTCTCCAGTACCCCTCAAGCGGATCAAACCCATAATCGGACGCATCGAGGGTGGGCAGCGGTACAGTTGTATCGAAGTGTCTCCTGTCCGTCATCACGGTTGCCACCCTCACTGCCTGTGCCGAATCAGCCAGGCCGGTCCACAACGGCAACCAGCCCTCAGGACCATAGTGACGTATGAACCCGTCGCCCCGCAGGCTGTGGTCCATGAACCATCCGTCCTCTTCTGACCAGAAATAGTCAGAAATCTTTTCCGCCAGCCGGGCGGCATCTCTCTTCAGTGAGTCGCTCTCCTGCCTATGGCTGGTCACCAGCGCCAGGGCAGAGAGGTATTCTTTTTCCTTAAGGAGGAAAGCATTAAGGTCAACCGATTCCTGGTCAAGCGACCACTCCCCCGATTCATTTTTCAGGATACGTGATCTATCAAAGCGGACAGCGTTATCCATGCCGCTTTCCCATTTTGCCGCTATAAGTGTGCCATCCGTTGATCCGTATTCACAGAGACCGTTCTGATCATTGTCCCTGTAATAATACCACCATGCATGATATCTCATGAGAGCGGGCATGATCTCCCTGATGAAGGCTGTATCATTGGTCTTGCGGAAGATACTCCACGCCGCCCAGGCTGCCAGAGGCGGCTTCGTGTCACGCCAGTTGTTATCAACAGAGTCATGGTAGATACAGTCGGCAACCATGCCCCGGTCATTCTGAAAGTCAAACATCGACCTGACGCTTTCCTTTGCCAGGTTGTCGTCAAACAGGGTCAGTGCAACGGCATGCTTCCAGCTGTCCCACGACCAGAAGCCGTAGAATCCCGTGTATGCTGCCGAAGGGAAGAGGCCGTTATGTTTAAGTGCTCCGGCGGGTGATCGCCAGTTTGAGACTAGCGTCATGATGCATTTGACGGCCAGTCTCCGGTACTTCTCCAAATCGAGATACCCGTTACCGCCATTTATCACATCCGCGAGGTACCTGTTCCACCTCTCAACATTCTTGTCAAGCACCTCCTTTGGGTCATCGAGGTATCCGCCGGTGAGGCGGTGTTGGCTTTCGAGCTCCTCTGCATTAAAGAAATACGACTCAGCCAGGCAGAGGGAGAGGGTTTCTCCCGGTCTGAGGGTGGTCATACCCGGTCCCTCTATTATGAACCCGGCGCTGTCAGAATGCAGAATGAAGTCTTTGTTGCGCAGCGTGACACAGTACATGGAGCTGTCATCCATCGTTATGATGACACTGTTGTCATTTCTGGTGATGGCCAGGTCATGGCTGAAGAGCTCACTTCGCAGCTTCCACGAGAATTGTTTTATTACCCTGCTTTTATTCTTCACGGTTGTGATTACCAGCGCTGTTCTGCCGTCTGCGAAGAACAGTGATCGTTCCGCGGCCAGGTCTGCCGATCTGAGCGATTGCCGCAGTATACCCGGAGAGTAGTTCAGTACGGTGCTGTCCTTTATCCAGCGGCACAGCTCTCCGTTCTCACCGGTGATAATCAGCTGTGATGACTTTTTCCCTAGCCATCTCCCGCTGTTCTTCATAAGCAAGGGCCCGCAGAAACCCCCGTGATAGTCCGTGCTGTCATCAGGGGGAAGAGAGTAGGCGTGCCATGCTCCCATGTCTGAAAACCCGAAGGCATCAAGGTCTCTGATGTCTGCCGGGATTTTTTTTATGTTCAGCACACCGGCGTATTTATCCCGCAGGTCTGTCACCTGCTGATCAGGCGAAGAAAAGGATGCCAGTGTCATGGGGCCTGTGAGCAGGAGGGGAAATACTACTACGATGAGGCGGTATGTCAATCTTTCCTTACTGTTTCGTGCCATGCTTTTTAAGGTATGCTCTCCATGTTATTGCCCATTTCTTCGGATCGTCAGAGAATGAGGAGTCGATATGATGCACAACGCTGTTATTGGGGGCTGATTTTATCAGTTCATGATTGCCGTATGCCTCCTCAGAGCATTGCTGCAGTCCGGCCAGGTATTCGTCGAGTTCCGTTTTTGAATACGACTCAGTGGGTTCTATTGTAAAGGGTTCGGGGACGATGAACGGGTGGTGGCTTGACCACATATGGAATCCGAAGTCGGCCATCCTGTAAGTGACATCATGAGTGCCGATGCCGGTCTCGCGATGCATCTTTTCAAATGAGTACCTGACCTGTTCTATCCTCCGTTTGCCGGCTGAGAAGGGTGATGTGGCACCCCTGATGGCCAAGATCTTGTTCATGATATAGTTGTTGTTCAGCACGGCGGTCTCAGACACTGTCCTGAGTCCTTCCGCGCCGAGGGACATGACCCAGGCATAGGCTTTGAGAATCACCGGGAAGACACCGTAGAATGCCCTTGTCTTACCGATTGAGTCCGGGAGGTCATAGTTCAGGAAGTATTTATCATTTTTTTTATCTACCAGCGGAACCGGGAGGAGTCCCTGCAGTTTTTCAGTGACCCCTATTGCTCCTCCGGCAGGGCCGCCGCATCCGTGAGGCGTGCCGAAGGTCTTATGGAGATTGAAGAAGCAGAGGTCAAAGCCCGCCTCCCTGCTCCGTGTTATTCCAAGGAGTCCGTTGGCGTTTGCCTGGTCATAACCGCATAACCCGCCTGCCTCATGTACAATACGGGTAAATTCGGTTATCTGCGGGTTGAAAATACCGGTATCCTCGGGGTTGGTGATGAACAGAGCAGCCGTCCGGTCAGAGACAGCTTTACTGAGTGATTTCACATCAACCAGTCCGTCGGGCCCCTGGAACAGGGTAATGATCTTATAACCCTTTATCGCAGCCGCGGCTGCATCAGAGGGATGAGAGAAGATGGTTGTGATGATCTCGTTGCGTTTGTAACCCTCACCGCGGAGCTCATGGTATTTCCTGACCACCGAGGCCATGACCATGATGGCATGTGATCCCGAGCTCGGCTGGAAGGAGAACCTGTCGAGGCCGGAGATTTCCTTAAAGATGCCTTCAAGGTTATATATGATTCCGAGGGCGCCCTGCACCGTCTCCTCATCCTGGTACGGATGCAGTGCGGAGGCCTTCTGATCGCGGGCTATGGCTTCGTTGACCTTCGGGTTGTACTTCATTGTGCAGGTTCCCTGCCCGATGTCTATGTTGAAGTCGGCTCCCAGCGTTGCCTGTGACAGGCGGAGATAGTGCTTCAGCACCCTCATCTGTCCCACTTCAGGCAGTCCAGGGGGAACGCTTCTTCTCATCTCTTCAGGGATCAGCGGGAGGCCGTCGCCGGCAACCTGCCTTATCCCCTCCTCAACTTCGGGGACAATGATACCCTTTTCACCCGGGGTATGCAGCTGAAAGATCACTTCCTCATCCCATTTTGCCTGGTGAAAATTCTTTCTGAGTCTGGCTGTATTCTTTTCCATTTTTAATTGCTGTATCAGGTTATCCGGTCAGATAATCTCATTTAAAACTTCTACAAGGCGGTCTATCTCCTTTTGGGAGACCATTTCGGTCACGCAGTACAGCGCGCAGTTCTCCATGCCGGGATAGTCTTTTCCGAGGTCATATCCGCCGAAGATCTCTTTTGTGAGCAGGGCTCTGTTGATTTCAGCGACTGTTTTACCAGTGAGGCTGAAGTCGATGACGAACTCCCTGAAGTGAGAGGCTTTGAATCTTGCACTGACTCCTTTCACCGAGGTTATCTTTTTCAGGGCATATTCAGTTTTCTGGAGGATATGCCTGTCGAGCTCAGTCATCCCCTGTGGTCCCATCAGGGCGAGGTAAACGCCGGCTGTGATACCCCAAAGGGCTGAGGCCGTTCCGACAAATTCCTTGCCTTTTTCCCTGTGTGCAAAGGAGGTACGGTCATAAGCCACGTCATCGAACCCCCACTCGCCTTCCACGGCTGTTTTTGTTATGCCGAAGAGTCGCGACGGGTATTCCATGACCAGTTTCTCCTCATCGCGTGAGCTTATGAATCCGCCGGTGGCTCCGCCGAAGTACATGTGTATGCCCAGTGATTGTATATCGCCGCAGGCGATGTCAGCCCCGTACTGTGAGGGTGGCTTCAGGAGACCGAGGGCAAGAGGATCTGTTCCAACTACGGCGAGGGCGCCGTTGCGGTGCGCTGTTCCGGTGATCTGTTCACCCTGTATCTCGATGATACCTAGGAAGGAAGGATTCTCGAAATAAACTGCTGCTGTTCTCGGAGACATTTTGTCCTGCAGATCAGCCAGATCCATGAGCCCTGTCACTGGGTCATGTTTTACAATCGTGATCTTCATCACAGGGATGAGGTAGTTCTTTATTGCGGCAAGCCTGTCAGCAGAGACGGTCTCTGAGACCAGCACCTCACTTCGGCCTGTCAGCCTGCCGGCCATCCTGAGGGCTGTGCTTGTGGCCTGTGTCCAGTCATAGGTGGGCACGTTGACCACGTCAAAATCAAGCATCTCGGCCATGAGGCTTTCGTACTCAAAGAGGGCATGGAACCTGCCGTGGTCTTCGTAAGGCTCGCCGGCATAGGCTGTAAGAAACTCCGAGCGTCCGTTTATCTCATCGCAGATGGCCGGTACGTGATGGTTGTAACAGCCTGCGCCAAGGAAGCTCGTAAATTCCCTGCAGGTCGTGTTCTTTAACAGGATCCGTTCAATATGGTTCCTAAGTTCCATTTCTGAAAGGAGCGGGTCCGGCAGGTTCATTGTGCCCCTGAACCGGAGGATTTCAGGGATATCCTCGAAGAGCTCCTCGATATCGGTTATCCCAATTTCTTTCATCATCTCCTCTCTGATGCGGGGATCGGAGTTCGGGATATAAGGGTGTACAAACGTTTTTTTATCGGTCATGGTTATACTGTTTATGAGGTCTTCTGTCAATCCGGTTTTCGCCTCAGGCGATACCTCCTCCGTCAACGATGATATGTGCGCCTGATATCCAGGTTGACATATTGCCGGCGAGGAAGAGGACTACATTGGCGACGTCTTCGGGTGTTCCGAGTCGGGCTATGGGTCTGGCGCTGCATTCGGCCTTGTACTTTTCATCATATACTCCGCCAAGCTGTTCGCATTCGCTTTTAAGCATCGGGGTGTCAATATCGCCCGGGCATACAGTATTGACCCTGATGTTGTCCCTGCCATGGTCAATACACATTGCCCTTGTCATGTTCAGGGTGCCGCCTTTCATGGCGCAGTATGACAATGCGTCGGCTCCCCCTTTGAGAGACCATCCCGAGCCGGTGTTGATGATGCTGCCACCCCCGGCCTTCTTCATATGGGGGATGGCGTATTTTGCCATCAGGTATTGTCCCCTGAGGGAGACATCGAGGGCAAGATCCCATTCCTCAGGCTCAAGATCGACGGCGTTTTTCCGGATGGCAATACCGGCATTATTGAAGAGGATATCGATGCGGCCGAAAGCTTGTGCAGTCTTTTCGACGGCCTTGCGGCACTCCGTGGCCGACCGGACGTCACATCTGAAAAAAATTGCCGTTCCGCCGGCGGATTCGATCTCTCTCACAGCCCGGGCGCCGTTATCTTCGTTTATGTCGATGACTGATACCCGGGCCCCGAATTCAGCGAGCCTCTTTGCCGTACCGAGACCTATGCCCGAGGCGCCACCAGTAATAATGGCAACCCTGCCTTCAAGCGTCAGCAGCTCTTCAGCTGTCTTTCCTATGTTCATTGTCGTCCTGTTTTTTTGTTTATCAGTTTGAGTGAAAATCCGTAAGAGTATTTTTTTACCGGTATGGTATATTCATCATGGACCTGTCTGCCCCAAGATGTGTCGCCGCCAAGGCCCATCTGAATGTGATCTATGTTCCATGTAATGTAGCCGGATGGCTGAAGCTCGGCCGCATGGCCTGACGTCACGGGTACGAGTCCGGAGGCAGACTCCGGTCCCTTGGGATCAGGCACAAAATCAAAATCTTCGGGCGCATACTGCCAGGCGCTGGTTGAAAGCGATTCCTCATTGAATGCCATGAGGCCGTTGCCCTCCCCGTCAAGCAGGGTGACCCACCGCACGCCGGTCCTGTTCCCGAACTCCTGCGGCCGCACATAGGGAAATTTCTGATCAGTGACCCTGAAGGCCCAGATACCCATCCTGCCTGATTCCTGCCTGTCGATATAGGTATCATGGGGGCCTTTCCCGTAATACTTCAGATATTTATATTCCTTATTCATTTTCAGGCGGAAGCTGAGCCTGGGGATCTTTGGCAGGGACATGTCTGCAGGATCAAGTTCGAAGTTAAGATTTATCCTGCCACTGCCGTCAATGAGATAGGTGATGTAGTATTTTACATCCGGCCCGGCAGAGGCGAAGTCGGCTTTTATCCTGATTCCTTCGGTGGTTTCGGTGACTGAATAGTTCAGCAGCTTTGTCTTTTCCCATGCATCTTTCCATATGGCCGCCCACTCGAACATCCTGTTGCCAAGGTCAGGGTCCGTGGGCGATCTCCAGAAGTTGGGGGTGACTGGTCCGCAGAGGAGAGGTGTATCACCGGAATATATCTGGCTGATCAGCATGTCCCTTTTACTGAAAATCACCCTGAAGCCATCCCCTTTAATTATCAGGATGCTGTCTGACAGGGTTATTGCCTGAGGCAGAGGACCGGTGCCGGGGTTTTCAGGGGTATCATGCTGTGGGGCGCTAACTGTTTTTTCCGCGGCCGGGGTCTGCGGGATCAGAAACTGGTCCCATGCTACCTCATATCCCGCGGGGATGAGTTTATCAGGACTGTTCTGCAGGCTGCTTATGGTAATAAAATACTCCTTTGACGGGTCAAACCCAATGCCGTCATACGGGACTGTAAACGTTATTTTTTCCTGCGGCGCAGCGTTAAGCCCGGGGATGTTCCCTTTCCTGATCTCGTGGCCGTCCTCAATGATGGAGTAGATTATGCTGAAGGCGGAAAGATTTTTGAAGAAATACTTGTTTTCCAGGATGAATTCACCCCTGGCAGCGTCAGCGACATGGATCCGGACAGGCTGATATACTTTTTTCACCTCGCAGAGCGAGGGGTGAGGCTCGCGTGCCGGACTCACGAGTCCCGTGTTGAGGAAGTTGCCGTCAGTAGGCAGATCAGGATGCAGGTCGCGTCCGTACGCATAGAACCTCACCCCCTTTTCATCAACATATTCGGGCGACTTGTCGGCCCAGTCCCATATAAATCCTCCTTGCAGCGAGGGGTACTTTTCTATCGTGTCCCAGTAATCGCGGAAGTTGCCAAGGGAGTTACCCATGGCATGGCTGTACTCGATCATTATCAACGGCCTGGAAGGGTTTGTGAGGGCGTAGCTGACAAGCTCCTGCACGGGCGGGTACATCGGGCAGAATATATCGGTGTAAGGCTCAAGCTCAGCAGGTTCATACTGAACGGGCCTGGTGTCTCTCTCCTTCAGCCATCTGTAGCAGGCATCAAAGACCCGGCCATGGCCCGCCTCATTGCCCAGTGACCAGATTATTACCGAAGGATGATTCCTGTCGCGGTAATACATTCTCTTTATCCTGTTGAGCGATGCCGGCAGCCAGACAAGGGTGTCGCCTATCT
>DHUL01000090.1:177228-186180 GCA_002409145.1 Bacteroidales bacterium UBA5235 | reverse complement strand
TTCGCTGGTGGCAAGAGGATGGCTCTCGAGGTTCGCTTCGTCAATTACATACATACCATAATGGTCAGTCAGCTCATACCAGTAAGGATCATTGGGATAGTGACTTGAACGAACCGCATTTATGTTGTTAAGCTTCATCATGCGGATGTCCTTCTCCATACTTTCCCTGGTGACCACATGGCCCGTGTGAGGATCTGTATCATGCCTGTTGACGCCACGGATATATATTGCCCTGCCGTTGACACATAGCTGACCGTTCTTTATCCAGACGGTGCGAAACCCTATCCGGGAGGAGGAGGTTGAAATGATATTGCCCGTTGCGGGATCGCTGAGGATGATCAGCAGGGTATAGAGATTCGGGGTCTCGGCGCTCCAGGGGAGAATCTGCTGGAACCTTTCGGTGAACTGCAGGGTGACACAGCTGCCGGGCCTCATTGTGCTGCCGTCAGTTTGCAGGTCATGGTCCGCCACGGCACCGGCTCTCCGGCTGCCAGGATCCAAGGTGGCTTGTATGCTCCGGCGGTAAATGTTCTCATAACCATTGCGTTCATCCAGCAGGCGGACCTCAACGGTCACCCTCTCTTTTTTGCTGGAGAGATTTCTTATTTCTGTCTCGAGGTTCAGCAGGCCGGTCCGATAATCACCCTCCAGCCCGGCACGGACGGAAAAGTCAGCGAGGTGCACTCGGGGCACAGAGTAAAGGAAAACGTCTCGTTCAATGCCGGACAGTCTCAGCATATCCTGGCTTTCCAGGTAGCTGGCATCGCTGAACCTGAAGATCTGCATTGCAATGCTGTTCCTGCCTGGTCTGAGGGAAGGGGTGATATTGAATTCTGCAGGCGTTTTTGACTCTTCCGAATAGCCTGCCTCCCTGCCGTTGATCCAGACACGGACTGCCGACGTGGCAGCACCGATATGCAGAATGACCTCCCTCTGAAGCCACTCTGCAGCAATCTCAAATTCGCGTTTGTAAGATCCTGTCGGATTGTAGTCATCCTGCATGCCCGGCCAGTCGGCAACGAACGGGAATCTCTCATCAAGGTAGATGGGATAGTCGTAGCCTTCAAGCTCCCAGTTCGAAGGCACCCTGATCAGGCTCCAACGTGAAACATCGGCAGTGTCATTATAAAAGCCGGGTGGTGTTGCGGCAGGGTTTATGGCGAAATGAAAGTTCCACAGGCCGTTGAGGGACAGGAACCACTCAGAGTCTTCCTTCCTGCCGGCCATGGCCTCTTCAACCGAGGAGAACGGGAAGGCCATTGCATGAGGTTGCTCCTTATGGATCTCAAATACCGTATGATCCTTCCAGGGAACCATTTCATCTGTATTTTGTGAAAAACAAGTTATCGGGAAGGCGGAAGCAAGGAGTAACGAAAACAATATCAAAAATGCTTTATACCTGGTCATGTCAAAATCAATTAATACTGTCAGCAGGACAGTATGAGGGGCGAATAAGGGTTCTCGGCAGGAATGCGGATAACGGCTGCGGAAAAGCCTCTGTCTTTATTAAATGGCTGATGCACACCTATCTGTGCATCAGCCTGATTAATTATCTGAATTATACTATTTTTCAATACCCGGGATTCTGTTCCAGGTTATGGTTGGTATTCTTTTCATAAGAAGGTATCGGGAAGATATCGTTCTTAGGTTCTGTATAATTTGAGGCAAAGGGCTTACCATGATTCAGGAGGGTGGTTTTGGCAGGCTCCTTTGCAGAATTCCCTTTTGCCCAGCGGTACAGGTCAAACCAGCGGATACCCATTTCCATGGAGAGCTCGGCCGGTCTCTCATGATGCCGTATCTTCGTTCTCAGCTGTGACTGGTTCATTGTAAGGGGAAGGGGAGCTGCATGCGATCTCTCCCTGACCCTGTTCACCACCGATATGGCCAGAGTGGTCTGGTTGGTCTCGTTAAGGGCTTCGGCATACATCAGCAGCAGGTCGGCAAAGCGCATCAGATGCAGGTTTGTTCCTATATAATACTGCCTGTCAACGGCATAGCTGAATTTCTTGTAATAAGGCCTCTGGCCGCCCAGCTCCTTGAAATCATTGAATGAGATCCATTCTTCGGTGTCAAGATTGTACATGGTGCTGTTGGGATCATCAAAGAAGATGGTGCCATACACCCTGTCAGAATATTTACCGTCTTCCGTGAGGTCAGTCTTCAGTTCATTGACTATCCACTGGGTGGGATAGAACAGTTCCCAGCCGCCAAGTTCATAGGGGACGCCTTCATAGTTCAGTGGCACCCTTTCATCATTGCCATTGGACCTGTCAGCGCTGAACTGGATCTCAAACACTGATTCCACGCCGTTCTCGTGTGAGCCGTCAAAGATCTCTTCATATTTCTCAACCAGGTCATACGGGCATGCCGGGTCATTGACCACCGAGCCGAACATATCTCTTGCCAGGGTCCACTGTTCCGTTGCCAGGTAAGCTTTTCCAAGGAAAGCCTTTGCTGCCAGGCTGGTAGCCCTCCCGGTGTTGGCCTCATCATAGCTTAACGGAAGGTTCTGCGATGCGAAGAGGAAGTCTGAAATGACAAGCTCCCATACCTCTGCCGGTTCCGCCTGCGACGGATAGAGTTTAGTCTCATCGGTCTCGAAGGTTGTCACCAGCGGTATGTTCTCAAAATAGACTACGAGGTACATGTAGGCAAGTCCCCTCAGGAACCTGGCTTCGCCGAGATACTGGTTCCTGCCGTCATCTGAAAGCTCAGAAGCGCTCATTTCCGGTATTCTCTGGATTACCTGGTTGGCCCTGCCGACGGTGGAGTACCATGTTCTCCACATGTTGAGGATGTTTGAGTTGTCAGCGTTGACGGTGAAGTTTGCTATCTCCCTTCCGTAGGGTTCGGCTGGATTGTTGTCAATGTCATCGCCTTTGTAGTTCATGCCGGTCCATAACTCCTCGAAGAAGGTCCATTTATCACCGGAATAGGTCTGGAGGCTGGCATAGGTAGCTATGACAGCCTGTTCTGCCTGGGCTTTTGTCTTCCAGAAGCTGTCTGAAGAGAGCTGGGATTCATTCGTGAGATCCAGGAAGTTTTCATTGCATGATGTGATTAATATCGCTGCAAGCGCAAGGATGTATATTGAAATATTTCTTTTCATATTCTTGGTTTTTATTCTGTGCATGATTAGAATTCAAGATTGAGTCCGAAATAGACTGAGCGTGTCAGCGGATAGAAGCCGCGGTCAACGCCTCTTGAGAAGACACCCTCATTGACGAGCGCGGGATCAAATCCCTTGTATTTTGTCAGAGTGAGCGGGTTCATTGAGCCGGCAAAGATTTTTATACCATGCACCTGGTATTTCCTGAGGAACTCAGAATTAATCGTGTAGCTCAGCTGGATGTTTTTAAAGCGCAGATATGATGCATCTTCAAGGAAATAGTCAGATACCCTGAGGTTGTAGTTGGCGTCCTGTGAGGTATTCCTGAATATATCCGTTTCAGTGTTCCCGGGCATCCATGCCTCAGTGAGATCACTCAGAGAATTGTACATGTATGCTGATCTGAACATCATCATTCTGAACCCGTTGTACATATCGTTGCCCTGTTTTCCTTCGATGAACAGGCTGAGATCGAAGGCCTTGTAGCCGACGCTAAGGTTGAGACCGTATTCAAAATCGGGCATGGGGCTTCCGACATAGACTTTATCATCATCGTCGAGGGTACCGTCCTTGTTGGTATCCGCGAAGATGAGGTCACCCGGTTCGGCATCAGGCTGCACCGCGTGAGCAGTCACCTCTTCAACAGACTGGAATATGCCGATGGCATTATACATGTAGAACCTGCCTACCTCGCCTCCGGTTTCGGTTTTGGTGGTCGGATTGTTTTCATAATCCACATAACCGTCGATATATGATTCGCCGGACGAGCCAAGCTGCGTCAGCTTATTCTTTGAGTGTGACAGGTTAAGAGATATGTTGTACCGCAGGTCGCCGATGCTGTTCCTGTAGGTGGAGGTGATTTCCCATCCCTTGTTCTCCATGGTGCCGCCGTTGGTTCTGGGGAATGAGTTAAAGCCTGAGCTGTAGGGGCGGGGGACGACGACAAGCATGTCCTTGGTCCTCGTGTCGAAGTAGTCAACGGTGAAGAGGAGCCGGCTTTCAAACAGACCGAGGTCAAAACCTATGTTGGCTATTGCCGATTCTTCCCATTTGATGTTATAAGCAGCCGAGTTGATGGTTATGGCTCCGACGGCTATGGGCTGCAGGATATTCGTTGAACCCAGCGGATAGTTAAGGACCCTGCTGCCGGTATATATCAGGTCAAGGAATTGGAAGTTGCCGATATTCTGGTTTCCAAGGGTACCGTAGCTTATCCTGGGTTTCAGCTCACTGATCCACGGGACATTGAAAAAGGACTCCTTGTGGACTGCCCAGCCTGCGGAGGCCGAGTAAAAGAGACCGTACCTGTTCTTCTCAGAGAACCTTGATGATCCGTCATACCTGACGCTTGCCTGGAAGAGGTACTTCTCAGCAATTTCATAATTTACACGGCCAAACCATGACTGAAGCGTATTAGTGGCCCTGTTGCCCCAAGAATCTCGGTCACCAATACCTGCGCTGAGTGCTGATAGAATATCAGAAGGCATGTCCCTGTTTGAGCCACCGGTGTACCGGTAATCATGTTTCTCGCGTGAGAAGCCGAGGAGGGCGTCGATCCTGTGAATGTTGAATTCCCTGGTGAAGGTAAGCAGGTTATTCACGACCCACTCATTGCTCTTACCGCGTTCCTCTGAGAGGTAAGTTTTCTCGAGCTGGCTCTGGTTGCCGAAGAAATAGGCCGGCATACGGTAGAAATTGTAATCCTCCCTTATGGTTGAGCCGTAGGAGAATTTATAATAGATGCCTTCAAATAATTTAAGGTCGGCATTGATGGAGCTCTGCAGGTAATCTACCTGCGTATTGTCTGTGACAATGCTCCGCACTCCGATGGGGTTGGCGCTTGGAAATCCCGGACGTGGCTGTGCAAAACCGTGCGGTGCTTCGGGATCATAAATTGCCTTATGGGGTATCTGCATCATCGTCTCCATGAAATCTGACCATCCGGCATTGCCGCCACCGGTAGGTTCATACATGTTGTCCACATTCTTCCTGAAGAAGGATAGCGACGGGGAGACCTTCAGCCTCTCATTGAAAAATTTAAAATCGGTATTGATCCTGGAGGTGAAATTCTCGCTTCCGGTGTTGATGACTGTCCCGGAGTTCCTGTAGTAACCTGCGCTGAATCCGTAGGTTGCCTTATTGTCTCCGCCGTTAATGGAGATGTCATATTTGTTTTCGATCCCGGTCTTGAAGTATTCGCCGGCCCAATCTGAATCAGGCAGGGTGGGGTCGGTTATCCAGGGGTAGAGGCCTTCTCCGCCTGCCTCGAGAGCCTGCGTGTGAATGAGGTTGTATTCGTCCCTGTTGGCCATTCTGACATCGCCCAGGCTGGCGTTGTGAACGCCGAGATACGATTTGAAAGATACCTTCAGGGCGCCCTCTTTACCTCTTTTGGTTGATATCAGTATTACGCCGTTGGAGGCTCTCGAGCCGTAAATTGTTGCAGCTGAGGCATCTTTAAGAACGTTAATGCTTTCTATGTCGGCAGGGTTGACGAATGATATGTCGCCGGGTATTCCGTCTATTACCACAAGGGGATTGGTGCTGGTGATTGAGTTCATGCCCCTGATCATGATCTGGGGTGTTGAGCCCGGCGCACCTGATGCCGTGGAAATATTTACTCCGGCTATCTGGCCGTCAAGCATCCTTGAGATATCTCCTCCGGGTATCTTGTCAATCTTCGTGACATCGACAGCCGCCACCGCGCCTGTGAGGCTTGCTTTCTTCTGGGTACCGTAACCGATGACCACCACCTCATCAATGCCGAGGTCGCTCATTGTCAATGATACATCAACCACAGAACGGCCGCCAACAGTGATCTCCTGAGTCACATAGCTGATGTAACTGAAGACAAGGACTGATTCGTCATTTTGAACAGTCAGTTCATAGCGGCCGTCGTTATCGGTTATCGTGCCGTTGGTGGTTCCCTTTTCAACGACGTTGGCCGCGGGCAACGGCAGATTGTCATCAGAAGATCTGACTGTGCCGGTTACTTTTTTCTGACCATAGACGCACTGGGTGATGAAAAGGACTAAAAGCATCATCCCTGCAATCAGGGGGAAGCTTCTTTTGTGCTTCCGGTTAGATTCAGGTAATTGTTTTTTCATAGACTGGTTTTTTAGGTGATACATTTTGAACAGATGCAAGAGGGTCACAAGCATCATGCTGACATGAACCTAAAAAATAATTATAAAATAGCTGATTTCGATCGTTCTACAAATACCCTACAGCAACAATGAACCGGGGAGTATCTTCACCAAAAAGACTCTACAGGTTAATTTATAACATGTTAATATTTAGTTGATAACATTTTGACATGCTTCTACAATGCAAACCGGGTAATTGAACTGCAACATCAAGGGTGCGCTGTTGACGTAACGGTTTTTCAGGGCATCAGGGAGCTGGGTGCATGGCGGGCGAAAGGGTAAAAACTACAGCGCCGGATGACAAAAGACAGTCCGCCTGCGGCGGAAAAACGGCCCTCTACGCTCTCCGGCAGGTTATATGCCCTGGATATAGTGTGTCAGGTGCTCCTTGTCATCGAGCCCCATCCTTTTCCTGAGCCTGTAGCGGCTCATCTCGACCGCTTTGACTGACACGGCTCTCAGGTCGGCAATCTCCTTTGTTGAGAAATTGAGGCGAAGAAGAATGGCCAGGTGTCTTTCGTTTTCCGTCAGTCCAGGGAACCTCTCCATCAGTTTCTGAATAAACTCAAAGTTCACCTTTTCGACATTTTTCTGCAGGTCAAAGAGCTCTTTGTTGTACCTCAGATTCTGGTTTATCTGGTACAGCAGATGCTTGAAAGACTGGGGGTTTTCAGGTTTCTTCAATGATTTGCGGATCTCATCCCGTATTGAGGTGAGGAACTCGTTTTTCATTCCGATATATAATGCAAAGTCTATGAGGAACCTGTTTTTAACCTCCAGTTCATTGGCCAGTCGATCTTTTTCGGATTTTTCATTTGCCATCAGCATGGCCTGGGTTTCCTGTATCAGCCTGTCCTTCTCGATCAGCAGCCTGTTTCTTGCTTCTATTCTGCGCTGGCGGTTGATGATTATTACTGCGGTTGTGACGAGGAAGAATATTACTCCTGCAAGTATTATTTTAAGAAGCTGGTCATTTTTCCTCTTGGCCTGTAAAATCTCGATCTTTTGATTTTGGACAAGGATTGACTGTTCTCTCTTTTCGATTTCGAATAGGGAAGTCAGTTCGCTGATGATGGTATATGTATTCCTGTTAAAGAGGGAATCATTCAGATTCTGGAACATCTCGGAGTAGTTAAGGGCTTTTTCAAAGCGGCCTGTTTTTTTGTAGAGCCTGGCCATGTACCGGTAATTGTCGGTCAGGAGGAGGGAGGCATCCATTTTATCTGCTATTGTCCGGGCTTTTGTAAGGTATCTTTCCGCCTGCTGGTAGTCGCCCATGCTGATGCTCACTTCCCCGATGTTATTGCAGGCTTCCGCCACGGACCACATATCATTTTGCTCCTCGGAGATGGCAAGGGACTGCAGAAGGTATGACAGTGATGTCTCGTATTCTTTCTTCTCATGGAACACGATGCCGATATTATTGTATGCCCTTGAGATTCCGTCCTTATTCTGATGCGCTTTCTCAATCTCAAGGGTATTGAAGAGGCAGGTCAGTGCCGTGTCAAGCTTTCCCTGAAGCCACAGGACGAGGGCCAGACTGTTCATTGACGAGGCGGTCTCTTCGGTCCTTCCGTATTTTTCCCTTATTTCCAGCGCCCTGTAAAGGTAGCTGTACGCAAGGTCAGTGTTTCTCATCTCGAGGTACAACCTGCCGATAACATGGTAAACATTTGCCAGCAGTTCGGGGGAATCGACCGATTCGGCAATGTGTTTTGCCTCGAGAAATGATTCCATGGCCAGGTTATAGCAGTATTGGCCGGTGTACTCTGAGCCTTTGCTTATCAGGGCCTTTGCCCTGTTAATGCTGTCGCTGTCTGTTTTCATCACCTCATCAAGCCGCCTGTCTGAGTACTGCGGCCTGAAATTGAATGAATCGGGTCCCATGCTGAGACCGTCCCTGATTTCATACCTGTTGTTCGCTATGGTGCCGTTATATGATGGCAGTTTGAATTCCGCGTGTTTGACTACGGGTGTGTACCTGTATCCGGCTGACGGTTGCGGTGACACGGACTGCACAGGCGGGTCCTTGCGGAGCTGCCCCGTCGAAGGAAGGAGTGACAAGGGCAGGGTTAAGGGAGATACAGCCAGGAGGAGAGCCAGCGGGATCAGAAACCTCAGTAACATCCTTTTTTTTACCAAATTTAACTTATTGGACAGAATATCATTCAGAAAGGTTCATTTCAGTGTCGGATACGGGGTTTCAACGAATGAAAAAAAGGCAGGGCTGCTGGTGTTGATGTACGAAAGCCCTGCTCTGTATCAGATGTCTTGAGGTCTGAAGGTCTGACTTTATTGGAGGTTTTATAAACAGGTTTAAAGGAATTTGTTCAAAAAAAGCCAAACAAAGAGTACACCGGACAGATGTTTCAGGTAATTTTAGGGGTGTGTTAACCCCATGTTAAACCTAAATCTGTCCAAATGAAAAAACTTCTTCTTTTTGCTGCGGCAGCTGCAATGTTGCTCGGAGCGTGTGAGAGAACACCTGAGACCATCGTTCAGGAGGATGATTACATCAAAACTTCGCTGGAAGTAATCCCCGGTCAGTATGTAGTATTGTTGAAGGGTGATTTCGGTTATGTCAAGTCGGGCACGATGAGTTATGATGATGCGCAGCTGGCAATGACTGCTGTAACGAAGAACATCCTTGCCAAGGCCGGTATCTATGACCGTGAGCCGCTGCAGGTTTATTCC
>DHUL01000090.1:159287-177010 GCA_002409145.1 Bacteroidales bacterium UBA5235 | reverse complement strand
AAGAACCCTGATGTGAAGGGCATCTGGCCGGATCAGATGTTTACACTTGCTAAACCGGGAACCAATCCTTCCGTTCCGCCTGCCCAGGAGACTCCTTACGGGATTACCAGGGTTGGCGGAGGTGCCACCTATGGCGGAGGTGCAAAAGCGTGGATAATTGATACCGGAATCGACCTCGACCATCCTGATCTCAATGTTGATGCAGCCAGTGGCAAAAACTTCATCGCAACAAGCAAAACCCCTGAGGATGATAACGGCCACGGTACACACTGTGCTGGTATAGTTGCAGCAAAAAATAATACAATCGGAGTTGTCGGCGTCGCAGCGGGTGCAACTGTGGTGCCGGTGAAAGTGCTTGACAGACGGGGATCAGGGGCATATTCGGTAATTATTGCAGGCGTAAATTATGTTGCCGGCGCTGCCACTGCGGGTGATGCGGTTAACATGAGTCTTGGCGGAGGAGCATATAAGCCCATCGATGATGCTGTACTGGCAATGGCAAATAAGGGATTATATGTTGCCCTGGCTGCCGGCAATGAAACTGATGACGCCAATAATCACTCGCCTGCACGGGTGAATGACAACACAATCTGGACTTTATCTGCCTGCGATGCAGATGATAAATTTGCCTATTTCTCCAACTATGGCAATCCACCGATAGACTTTTGTGCTCCGGGAGTAGGTATAAAATCAACCTACAAAAACGGCGGATACGCTACCATGAGCGGCACCTCAATGGCTGCACCGCACGCCTGCGGCGTTCTGCTTTTCACCAACGGGAACCCGAAAACATCCGGATACGTTTTGAATGACCCGGACGGCAACGCTGACCCGATCATACACAATTAATCCTGGTCCTTACATGAAAACCCTCCGGCCTGCCCGGGGGGTTTTTTATTTCATGATATCAGACGGTTGAATTTATTATGCTCCCTGGCCCCACTACAGATCAGGGTGACTCACCTTCCGGCCCTGACAAACCGCACAGCCCTGCCATCACCGGTCACAAGTATATATATGCCTGACGGGAATCCGCTCACATCGATCCCGGTAACATTCGTTCCTGAAAACAGCATAACACCTGTAATGCTGTAAACCCTGCAGTCGGTTGTTTCACTCATCCATAAAGTTTCCCCGATGACAGGATTGGGATAGATATTCAACGACCTGTCTGCATAGGTGTCGCCGTAAGATGTGATGTTATTCGATCTTCCGGGAGTGGCAGTGGCAAGCAGTACAATTTTATCAGCTCCGTCACTCTCCCTGCCCGTACTGATATCCTCCTGCTGAAGGCTGAACGAAACGGTATCAACCATAAGCCTGTTCAGTGTAAAGATGCCGATCTCCTCTCCCTCCTTGTCAAGTTTAAAAGGAGCGTGCTTATCTCCCAGCCCGGGCTCGCCATCAGCCCAGAAGACTATAAAGCCCCCGGCGGACAGCAAAATTGAGGGCATTCTCCATTTCAGGGGATCATTTAAATTGTCGGTAAGGCATAGATTGCCAAGGTCCACAGCTTCATTTCCGCCATTGTAGATCTCTATCCAATCACTGAAGTATCCATGCTCATCAGACACAGTCTCCTCGTTGTCAGCCATGAATTCATTGATAAAAATAAGCGGCGTGACACCGGCAACAGGAGCTGCTATAACGGGTGTGCAGGGTAACAGTGTCGTCTTGCCTGCACCGCCTGTGACCATTACCTGGAAAGTCACCTCATCCTCATCAGGAATGCCCTGAAGTGTGATATTGTATCTTCCTTCGCCGGAAGTGCTCATCTCAGCCTCCCGGGCATCATCTCCGTTCACAGTATAGATTAGTTTAACCACAGCGGGAAACGAGACTGCATCAACGGTACAGCTGACACGCAGAATCTCTCCGGTTTTTCGCTCATGGACGATATACTTTATCACAGGATCAGAATCAGCCTTCTCGACCTGAGAAGCCATCGAGGCCATTCGAACCTGAAGGAAAGGGTATATGCCCCATTTGACGTGAGCGCCAAAGGCCGAAGTAAAAGAATTCAGGAAATCTTTGTGGTCAAATCCGTAATCACCTGGATAATAAGGATCATCTGCAATAAATGGAGAGATCATCTCCTTCCTGACGTCAACGGCATGTACCAGGGAATCCAGATCAAGAAATCCGCCGACAAGCTGAGCTGCATAGAAGCTGAATTGGTCTCGCAGCACCTGATTATTTATTATCCTGTCATACAGAGGCCTCAGCTGGTCGCCTCCCGGTTGCCAGTCATACATATTCCTGGTGGCCCAGTCTATTCCGAACCAGTCTATCCCGAAGGTATTGTCAACGTCATAGGGGATGTATTCCAGCCTGCCAGTCAGGGTGTTGTGATAGAGGTAAAAGTTGTTTTTATTGTAGATGTACCCGTCCCAGTCACCGCACAGTATCTGCACCGCCATGATTTTCATATAGTCCTGAACATTGAAAACCCTGTCGAGCTCGCACAGGAGAGCTGTATTGTCTGTACTGTGCAGGACTCCTATGAAACCGGCGAGGTCAGAAAAGTTGTTTTCTTCCTCGTTGGTGGTGAGCTCATAGACCCAGCGGGAACCGTTCCATATCCTGTAGCTTTCAGGGTCATCACTCCTGTAGTTCAGGTCTGCCGGGTACAGGCACTTATAGAGGTTCCCTTCCTTGTTGCCAAACCTTGAGTGTGCAAACTCCTCATCAATATGCTCCACATTGATGTAAAGTCCGTAATAGTTCCCGTTTATATAAACCCTGACATGGTTCGCACGGGGAGCGGGAATATCCCATTTGCGGAGTATGTCCCACATTATTTTCGAGCGCATCACTGAGGGATCATTGTGTTCGCCATTGAGGTTCATCTTCTCCACTCCGTAGTACTTACCGCCTTCAGTGAAAGTGTTGAAGGAGACCTTGAACGACTTTTTATCAGACAAACGCGAGGTGTTTCCCCGAAGCCTGAATCCTACGGGATCAATGGTATCACGTACTGTACCGTTGTCAAAGACGAAAAGTGCCCTGAACTCCCTGTCGCTGTATGGATTGGCATAGAGCCAGGCCAGGGTATCCGGATTGATGGTTATGTAAACCACTGGGACCACAGTGTCAGTGAAAAGCTGACCGTTATCCGGCATAGCCGGCTGTGACCGGCTGTTTATAACAACGGTCAGTAAGAGCAGTATACAGGCTGGTCCCTTTTTCATCACGCAATATTACTCAATTTAATACCTTTAGGGGACTAAACCCGGTCATATAGCGATGAATTCAGAACCATTGAGATTTACCGACGGTGTGGTCACAATCCGTAAGTTCAGGCGCAGTGACAAGTTTCGGATGGCAGAGATAGCCAACAACGAAAAGGTGGCGGCCAACCTGCGGGATGCATTTCCGTCACCTTACACCCTCGAAGATGCCCGGAAATTCATCTCAATGTGTCTCAGAAAAGAGCCGTATGAGGTGTTTGCAATTGAATTTGAGGGAGAGTATGTGGGGAATATCGGTCTTCACAGGCAGGATGACGTCTATCGCAAAACAGCCGAGCTGGGCTATTTTATCGGGGAACCTTACTGGCATAAGGGAATAACTCCCCGGGCGGTGAACCTCATCTGCGATTACGGCTTCCGCTACCTGGATATCATCAAGATCTTCTCGGGAGTGTTTTCATTCAACACCGCCTCACAGCGTGTGCTCGAAAAATGCGGATTTAAGCTTGAAGCCGTGCTGAAGGCTGCCGTAATCAAGAACGGGAAGATATGTGATGAGTATAAATATGCACGGATACTCAGCAGGTATGAATGAACGGAGGTGATTCAGGGGGGCCGGTCGCCTGCTAAAGGCTTTCCAGGGCCCTGCTCAGTTTAGCGTCCACCTCGGCAGCAACCTGGTTTAACGCTTCATTCCTGACAACTGACATTGCCTCTGCCGGATTCACGGCAGCTATCTCTATGTTGCCTTCGCCCTGCTCAATAACAAGCACGTTGCAGGGAAGCATCACCCCGATCTTGTCTTCGGCCTGAAGGGCCCTGTAGGAATAGGCAGGATTGCATGCCCCGAGTATACGGTATCGCTTGAAATCGACTCCAAGCTTGTCCTTGATTTTTTTGTGCAGGTCAACCTCGGAAATCACTCCGAATCCCTCTGTAAAAAGCGCAGCGGTTACCTTTTCCACTGCATCGTCAAATGATGTCCTGAGCGTTTTGGAATAGTAATATGCCATTGTTTAAAATTTTGTTTCTCAATTCGGTTTAACAAACAATAAACAAATAACTGCAGGAATGGTTCGGAAAACTCTATTGTCAGGTGGCTGGCCAAATTGTTTTTATCAATGATATGGGTAATTTTACTATGTGTTTCCCGCCCTAGCACTTACCGGGTTGATTATTATGTTAAAAATTGACTATATGAAAACAAGATTTTTTATCCCTGTGCTCACGGCTTTATTTTTCCTGTCCGGAGGCGTTAACGGCCAGAGACAGATTAAACCTCAGTACAACTGGCGGCTGGTCTGGTACGATGAATTCGACGGAAAGAGCATTGACACCTCGAAATGGAATGTGCTGATCCGCGAGACCAGCAAACACAACGAACTGCAGTACTACCTGCCTGATGAGGTTTACATTGAGAACGGCATCCTGAGGATCAGGAGCCGTGTGCGTAAATTCGGATCAAAGGAGTATACCAGCGGCAGGCTTGACACTAATGACAAATTTGCACCGGTCTACGGCCGTTTCGAGATACGCGCCAGACTCCCGGGCGGTCAGGGCCTCTGGCCGGCCCACTGGCTCTACCCACAGGAGCGCAACTGGCTCATGGAGAAGACCATGGAAGATGCCGTCGCCGCCGGGAAAGAGCGACTCATACCGGAAGAGAGACCCTGGTATACGGAAATTGACATCATGGAATTCCTCGGCCATGAACCTACTGTCCTCTATGGTACCATCCACTACTGTGCATTCGACGGCGCCAGAAGATCAAGCTCGGGAACATGGAGGGGCGATGTTGACTACACAAAGGATTTTCACATTTATGCGCTGGAATGGGAGCCCGACTCGATCCGCTGGTTCATCGACGGCAACCGGATTCATGCAACTGCCAGCGGCATTCCCCATAAACCGCACTACCTGATACTGAACACCGCCGTAGGCGGAGGTTGGCCGGGAAATCCCGACTCCACAACGGTTTTCCCTCAGTACCATGACATTGACTACGTCAGGATTTATTCCAAAGACTCATACTTCCCGCAGAAATAACAAAATTCCCTGCCGGTTGTTATATGACATGGAACTATAATCATCTGTCAGTGATCAAAAACCATGTCAGAAAATAATATTCAAAAGGAACTGGCGCCCGAAGAAAAGGAGCAACTGATAACCCTCCTCAGAGACAGGTTCAATAAGAACCCGGCGCGTCATACAGGAATCAAGTGGGACAATGTGCAGCAAAAGCTGGAAGCTGACCCGGGAAAGCTCCGGCCACTTTATGTGATGGAGCGTACCGGCGGTGAGCCGGATGTTGTCAGCTATGATAAAGCAACAGGCCAGTTTGTTTTTTATGACTGCTCAGCCGAAACCCCGAAGGATCGCCGCAATCTATGCTATGACCGTGAAGCATTGGATTCCAGGAAAGAGTTCAAGCCATCCGACAGCGCCATCGACATGGCAACTGCCATGGGCATCGAACTCCTATCGGAGGAGGAATATGTCTATTTGCAGACACTTGGTGAGTTCGATTCAAAAACTTCAAGCTGGCTTAAGACCCCTGCCGGTATAAGGAAACATGGCGGGGCAATCTTCGGCGACCGCCGTTTCGGCCGTGTATTCATCTATCATAATGGCGCATCATCATATTATGTTGTCAGGGGATTCCGCGGATCATTAAAGGTTTGAATCCCGGTCCGTTCAGCCCTTCTGCCATTTGCCAACAGGGTTTGAATTCCGGTCCCTTTTACATGAGTGGCTTTTGCCTTGACTGATTGCTCCTTTCTGGTACAATTTTTGTAGCAAACCAGCTGACCCTTAACCATTAATGAAATGAAAAGAATCTTCATTCCCCTGTTGCTGGTTCTCATGGTCTCCTGCGAAATGCTGTCGGATTGCCCGAAACTGGTTAAAGGAAAACCGGAAGGCCACCTGGTTGATGATCGTGAGCTGAAAACCATCAAAATCCTCTTCGGGGCAAGCGACCTGTCATATGAAAACTACCAGTTCTACGGGCTACAGAGTATCGCCTCAGGTGAGTATTTTGTAAGTTGCTACCAGTATGTCAACAACCTGAAAGTGTGGAGGGGTGACCTGTTCTTCTATTTCGACAAAAACGGAAGATTCGAGGGTCTCCTGGGAGATATCATTTCTGCCATCGATACCGGGACATCACCCTCCATGGGTGTGTCAGAGGTTGAAGCACGGTTTCTCGGGAGAATGAAGGATGACAGCTTCTATAGCAACAGTAAAAGTGTTGCCAACGGGTGCATGACCTGTGAACTGGTCTATTATGACCAGGCAATAATGGAAGGCGGCTCAACTCCTGATTATGTCCTGGCCTGGCTGGTAAAACCGGAAAAATCAGACTACCCGGTTGCAATCGTAAATGATTCGAACCAGTTGGTTATTTATTACAATAACGGAGTTATCTTTTAGAACATTCCCGCAAAGGTTCCCCGGGTATGGTAAAAAGCACCTGATGAACAGGAATTACCAGTTTCAGGATATTGTCCGGTCAAGGATAGCAACTTTTGATATATTCGGGGTTGGCCTGAAGAAACATCACATCTCTGCAATGCTTGAGTTTGATGTCACTGAAAGCAGGGCCAGGCTCCGGGAACTCAGGAAAAATGGGATCAGCATTTCATTCAATGCCTGGCTGATTAAGGCTGTTGGAAGTGTGATTGCGAAACACCCCGAAGCGGCTGCATATTATTATAACAAAAAGAAAATCATAATTTTCAATGACATCAACGTGTCGCTTATCATTGAAAAGAAGATTGGTGAGGCAAGGGTTCCGATACCTTTTGTTATAGAAAAGGTAAACAAAAAATCTTCTGCTGAAATCTCGGCGGAAATTGACTCCGCAAAAAACCAGCAATTGAACAGTGGTGATATTGTATTAAAGAAAAAGTCATCCGCATATGAGAGACTTTACTACCGGCTGCCTGCATTTATAAGGAGGCTCTTCTGGAAAGTGTTGCTAAAAAACCCGAAAGCAGCATTCAGAACGATGGGCAACGTATCAGTCACTTCAGTAGGAATGATAGGCAAAGTAAACGGGTGGTTCATTCACAAATCGGTTCATCCCATCTCGTTTGGAATCGGGTCAGTACTCCGGAAGCCCGTGGTAATTGGGAATGAGATAATAGCCAGGGAAGTTTTGAATATGACTGTACTCGTTGACCATGATGTCATTGACGGTGCACCCATGGTCAGGTTTTTGGGTGATCTGACAGACTACATCGAAAACGGAAAGGAAATCGACCTGGTTCCGGGCTCCTGACAAAAAGTTGAAGCCGCTTTGTAAAGCGGTCCCCATGTTGACCCACGTATAGGCTCTCTTTGTCTCATTTTGGTACGCGGAGAACAATCTTTGGGACGTGGAGAAAAGTCTGGATTACTTTTAAGATCGAACTTTGGCTTAAGATTTAGTATTAACTAACAATCTTAAACTATGAAAACAAAAACATTAATTATGGTGTGCCTGTTATCAGGCATTGGATTGACCCAGCTTTCTGCACAGAAACCTGATGTCACAAGATCTTTCAGCTACACCGTCGAACAAGGCTATTGGTCTCCTGTTTACTGCCAGAATGATCAGGGAGTCCTCGTTCTGGTGGACGTAATTACAGGTACAATCGATTCAAAAATAGTTGTGCATTATAATGACAACATGTATCAATGGTACATGATCCAGTGGAGCGGTGAACTAATGAGCTCACTAAATCAGGAAGTATTCCGAATTCACGAATCCGACAAGATAGACATACCTGTAACTGATGTTTATGCCTATCATTTCAACCTGGTGGGTAACATGGGAAGTCATTACATTAACTCAGGCATATTAAATATGAATGACTGGACAATTGTCTGCAATAAGTCAGTCTGTCCGGGAAAATAGCCCAGGCATCTATTCAGTTCGTGGTGCCGGACTGCAGCGCAGGCTTCGGGCCCTGAATAAAAACTGAAGCCGGCATCTCTGCCGGCCTCATGTTGACCCACCTGGGCTCGAACCAGGACTCTGCGGAACCAAAATCCGTCGTGTTGCCAATTACACCATGGGTCAATCGGCGCCTTATAAGGCGTGGCAAAAATAAATAATTTTCCTGATTTTCAGGTCTGCTCAGTCTCGTAAAAGATGAACGGACAGTCAATGAAAGAATGAATTATCTGCCCCAGCTCATATTGATCATCATCACCCTTCTCATAAAACCATTCAATGGAAACCATCTCACGGACATTCGGGTATAGAGCCAACCGCTTGACAATGGAGTAGATCCACTTCGTTGAGGCCGTGTTTATGAAATCAAAGGCAAATATAACCCTCGTACGAACTTCGGTCCTCTCAACATAGGAATCAACCCATGCCGCCAGCGGCCTGTAAAAGTCAGTTGAATTCTCAGATATCGACCTGCCCCGGAGCTCAATATGACCCTCAAGGAACAAAACCTGAGGCGTAACCCTTGTGGGCTCTATTTTAATAATTTCCAATCCCATGTCTATCCCGCGACGATACCTTTTCCCCCGCTATCGTGGAATCACAAAAGTAATAAAATATGATATGCCCTTCCCCCTTTTCAGTTATTTTTCGCTTCATGAGTGAAGAGGGTCAATTCACCCTGCTCCCACAATGACGGATGCTCAGCATCAAACCGACCGACTATGGCCTGCATGATAGTCCGCCTCATGAAGTCCGACTTGCTTCTGACCCTGTACCGCTTGCAGTAGATGCTGAGCGCCCTCGCCTCCCTCTCATTAAGCCTGAGGGTAAGTGTTGTGGTCCTCTTTATCTTTTCTTCAGTTAACGGTCCGCGTCTCAATCCAGCAGTCAATTTTAATGCTAAAGTAGCCCGCACGGCCATCCTGTGGGCTAATGACAGACGCAACTTATCAACAATAATAAAGCAGGCCAGCGCCAATGTGCTGACCTGCTTTATGTTAGCTTATTAATAAGTCTTACATCCTGTTCAGTGCGTTAAGGTCGGCAAACGCCTCCTTAAGTCTTGCAATGAAGGTCTCCTGACCCTTGCGAAGCCATACCCTCGGATCATAATACTTCTTGTTGGGTTTGTCATCTCCCTCGGGATTACCTATCTGGCCCTGCAGGTAATCCTTTTTGGCCACGTAGTAATTCTTTACACCATCCCAGAATGCCCACTGCATATCAGTGTCAATGTTCATCTTGATGGCGCCGTACCTGATGGCCTCGGTGATCAGATGCTTCTCCGAACCTGAACCGCCATGGAAGACAAAATTCACAGGATTGGGACCGGTCTTGAATTTATTCTGTATATAATCCTGCGAATTCTTCAGTATCTCGGGCCTGAGGGTTACGTTGCCGGGCTTATAAACCCCATGAACGTTACCGAATGATGCAGCAATTGTAAAGTTGGGAGAAACTTTCAGCAGCTCTTCGTATGCATATGCAACATCTTCCGGCTGGGTATAGAGCCTGGAGCTCTGAACGCCTGTGTTGTCAACCCCGTCTTCCTCGCCACCGGTGACACCAAGCTCAATCTCAAGGGTCATGCCTATCTTGTCCATCCTCTCAAGATACTTTTTGCAGGTCTCAATGTTCTCCATCAGCGGCTCCTCTGAGAGATCAAGCATATGAGAGCTGAACAGGGGTTTGCCGTTTGTTTCATAGAACTCCTCGCCGGCATCAAGCAGAGCGTCAATCCACGGCAGGAGCTTACGGGCAGCATGGTCAGTATGCAGTATGACCGGCACACCATAATATTCTGATACATTGTGCACATGGAGTGCGCCTGAGATGGCTCCGGCGATGGCGCCTGTATGATTCTCCTTGGTAAGTCCCTGGCCTGCAAAGAAATGTGCACCACCATTGGAAAACTGGATGATAACCGGTGATTTTACCTCACGGGCAGTCTCAAGTACTGCATTCACAGAATCGGTTCCTACCACATTAACAGCAGGAATGGCGAAATCATTCTTATTGGCGTAGTCAAACAGCTTCTTCACATCCTCGCCGCTGATCACACCCGGTTCAAGATTTAATTCCTTGTTGCTCATTATTTTGTAAATTTGATTAATACTTTGCCGTCAAGCGGTGCAAAGATATATAAAAATGAGTGACACTGTAAAAGGCCGTGTGCAACATCATAATATCTTTGCAGTCTTTAAAATACTGATCAATTTCCTATCTTCGTACACTTAATAATGCTGTCAATCATATTATGAAAAGAAAGACTCTTTACCTGGGCTTTATTCTGTTGCTGGGTCCGCTTGCGCTATTCTCCCAGCAGAAGGAATGGACGCTGGAGGAGTGCATTGCACATGCCCTTCAGAACAACATAAGCATAAAGCAGCAGGAGATCATGACCGAGTACCAGGTCGCAGCGTTGGAGCAGTCAAAGATTAACCTGCTTCCGACACTCAACGGCAGCGCATCTCACAATTATGCCTTCGGGCGTGCACTTGACGAGACCACCTACGAGTTCACTGAGAACGAAACTGTACAGTCGAACAACTTCTATGCCGGAAGCAATGTTACCCTGTTCAGGGGACTGGTAAGCTACAACACTATCCGCAAGAACAAGTATGAGGTGCTGGCTTCTGAGCAGGAGCTTGAGCAGTTCAGGGACAACATCTCACTCAATATTTCACTGGCCTACCTCCAGATACTTCTCAACCAGGAACTGGTGGCTGCCACCGAATCACAGGTTGAACTCACTTACCAGCAGATAGACCGGACCCGCAAGATGGTTGACGCCGGCAGCCTTGCACGCGGCAACCTGCTTGAAATAGAAGCCCAGGCTGCACGCGAGGAACTGCAACTGGTGAACATGCGTAACCAGCTCACCCTCTCCCTTCTTAACCTCGCCCAGATGCTTGAGCTGCAGAATACAGATGATTTTGCAGTAGCAATTCCGGCAATAACGGTTAGAGATGAGGCAGTTGACGGTAATCCCGCTGCAATCTATTCTGTTGCAGAGAAAACACGCCCTGAGATACTCAGTGCTGAATACAAACTCAAAAGCGCCGAATATGACCTCGCTATAGCCAGAGGCAACCGGAGCCCCCGTCTTAGCCTCGGCGCTTCAATGTCAACAGGTTACTCTGACAAGAGACTCAGACCGGTTACTTTTGAAAAATATCCCTTTGGGGACCAGCTCACTGACAACCTTAACTATGGCCTGGGCTTCTCGCTGAACATACCAATTTTCAATGGATGGCAGGTCAACACCGGAATAAAGAATTCGAGGCTCGGCATTGAGAATTCAAAGTATGCCCTTGAAAACACCAGAAAACAGCTTTATAAGAATATCCAGCAGGCATACACTGATGCCAACGGGGCACTCAAGAAATACAATGCGAGCCAGAAGGCAGTCACCTCAATGGAAGAGGCATTCCGCTATGCCGAACAGAAACTCGGAGTGGGAATGGTCACAGCAGTAGAATATAACCAGTCAAAAACACAGCTTCTCAATGCCCAGAGCGAAATGGCCCAGGCAAAATACGAGTATGTCTTCAAAACCAAGGTCCTTGATTTCTATAAAGGCATCCCTCTGACTCTTGAGCACATTACAATCCTTGCCAAATAATTACAGTAAACATTCAACAGATGAAAAATAACAGACTTCTTAAAATCCTCGCCGCTGCTGTCGTACTGCTCCTCATATTTGCCATTGTAGGCAAGAAGGCCGGCTGGTTCGGCAAAGAGGTGACCATCAAGGTTGCCACCGAAAAGGTTGGTGTCAATCCGATCATCGAAGCTGTGACAGCCAATGGCAAAATCCAACCTGAGACCGAGGTGAAGATCAGCCCCGACGTCTCCGGCGAGATCGTTGAACTTAATGTAAAAGAGGGCGATTACGTCCAGAAGGGAACCCTTCTTTTCAAGATAAAACCCGAGATCTACATCTCATCGCGTGACCGTGCCGCAGCCACGCTCAACTCAACAAAAGCACGCCTGGCACAGGTGGAGGCGCAGATGATTCAGGCTGAACTTGCTTTCAACAGGAGCAAGAAGCTGTTCGAGGAGAACACTATCTCGAAGGCCGACTTCGAGCAGGCCGAGTCACAATACAAGGTGGCCAAAGCCGAGATGGAGAGCGCCCAGTACTCTGTAAAGAGCTCTGAGGCATCACTCAAGGAAGCCAATGAGAACCTGGTGAAGACCACTGTCTATTCACCCATGACAGGCACCATCTCAAGCCTTCTGGTGGAACAGGGAGAAAGAGTTGTGGGTGCCAACATGATGACCGGCACCGAGGTCCTCCGCGTGGCAGACCTGAACCGGATGGAAGTGGTTGTTGACGTCAATGAGAATGACATTATCAGGGTTAAGCTTGGTGATACTGCAATTGTTGAGGTGGATGCCTATCTTGACCGTGACTTCAAGGGTATTGTGACTGAGATAGCCAACTCGGCAAACACACTCGGAACCACCTCTGACCAGGTGACCAACTTCAAGGTCAGGATTCTTATACTTAAGGAATCATATAATGACCTGATATCTGAAAAGAACCCCAGTCCCTTCAGGCCCGGCATGTCTGCCTCAGTTGATATATACACCAGCAGCAAGACCAATGCGATGACTGTACCAATCCAGGCTGTCACTACACGCACTGACACCACCATTACCGACCCTGCCGCCAAGAACGATATCCGCACCCTCGTATTTGTCTCAGACGGAACCCATGCGCTGGCGCGCGACGTGACGACAGGCATCCAGGATAATGTAAACATAGAGATCCTGAGCGGCCTCACCGGCGAAGAAGATGTGATAGTGCAGCCTTTCAGCGCCATCTCCAAGAAACTGGCTGATTCAACCCTGATAGAGGTTGTGGATAAGGAGGCTCTCTTCAGCACTGAAAAGACAAAGAAGTAAGAAACATTACTGGCAGAACTGAATGATTCTCTGTATTGAGACAGCCACCAGAGTATGCTCCGCCGCATTGTGCGACGAGAAAAGGGTGCACGGGGTTACGGAGGCCCCGCCAGGCATGTCTCATGCCGCACAGCTCACAGTTATTATACAACAACTTATGAAAGAATACCGCATCACGGCAACAGACCTTGATGCGGTTGCTGTCAGCAAGGGTCCGGGCTCATACACGGGACTGAGGATAGGTGTCTCAGCTGCTAAGGGTATTGCTTACGGCGCCGGTAGACCGCTTCTGGGAATAAACACCCTGGCCGCAATGTGCAGTGGCTACATCAGCCGCTACCCGGAAGATCTTCAGCCCGGAACACTTCTGTGCCCGATGATTGATGCCCGCCGTATGGAGGTATATAATGCCGTTTTTGCTGTTGACGGAACACAGGTCAGGGAAACTTCAGCAAGCATAGTAGACAAAGACTCCTTCAGCGAATTCCTTTCTGAACACCGGGTGATTTTCTTCGGGAACGGATCCGGAAAATGCCGTGGCATTATTTCCGGCACGAATGCCTTCTTCAGGGATGATTTCAGCCTCTCGGCATCATATTTGCACATCCCGTCAGTAAATGCAATGAGGAACAGGCAATTTGAGGATGTGGCATACTTTGAACCCTACTATCTCAAGGAGTTCATTGCCACCATTCCGAAAAGCTTCTTCCCTGACAAACCTGAATGAGAAATGCGAAAGACTTTTGTTACAGTGCTGATAATAGCAACAGCAGCCCTGCAATTGGTTGATGCTCAGAGTCAGCCTTATCTCCCGGGTGAAAAGGTAACTTACCAGATAAGATATGGGATTGTTGGCAGCGGTCAGGCAAGCCTTGAGATCAGGGAGGGATCCCACAACGGGAAACCGGTCTGGCATGCGGTGGCCTCCGGTCAAACCACAGGTATCGCTGACGCTCTCTACAGGGTAAGGGATGTCTATGAAAGCTACATTGACCCTGAAAATGACCTTCCGGTATTCACCATAAGGAATATTCAGGAGGGACGTTACCGCAAATACAATGAGGTCGGCTTTGACCACAATGCAAACACTGACTCAACCCTTGTCTACAGCGATCTCACAGGCGACCATAAAGGGCCAAAGGGTCTGCTTGACATTGTCTCCTGTTTTTACTGGTTCAGGAAATATTATCTCGCTGCAGGGGAGGAACTCGTCCCGGGAGAAACATACAAAATGATGACCTGGTTCGCTGACGAACTCTATCCTATCATCCTGAGATACAAGGGTAAAGAGATCATAAAGATAAAGGGGAACCATATCGAATGCTACCGTTTCCATCCTGTAACCGAGGTTGGCAGAGTCTTCAAAACAGATGAGGATATGGCAATGTGGTTTACTGCCGATGAAAATTTTTTACCGGTTAAAATACGATTTGATATCTTTGTGGGGTCATTTTACGTGGATATGACAAGTTATGAAGGGCTTAGAGCGCCCCTCAAATTTATTGACTAACTAACATGAATTGTTTTTCTTTATGGCTACAACAGCAGATTTCAGAAACGGGATGGTTATAGAATTCAACAATGACCTGTATACCATCGTGCAGTTTCAGCATGTAAAACCGGGAAAGGGACCAGCCTTCGTGCGCACGAAACTCAAGAACGTGACTACCGGGAAGGTGCTTGAAAATACATTTAACTCCGGAGTGAAGGTAAATGTGGCAAGAGTGGAACGCAGGCCTCACCAGTTCCTTTACAGTGATGATATGGGTTACCACCTGATGCATGTCGAGACATTCGAACAGATAACTGTTCCCGACTCGATGATTGAAAACAGTGACCTTCTTAAGGAGGGTGAGACAGTTGAGGTGGTGGTGCATGCTGATACTGAGAATGTACTCCTGGTTGATCTTCCGGTCAACGTGGTGATGGAAGTAACCTATTCAGAGCCGGGTCTCCGTGGTGATACGGCAACCAACACTCTGAAGCCGGCAACAATCGAGACCGGGTCAACTATAATGGTGCCCCTTTTTGTCAATACAGGAGACAGGATACGCATTGACACCCGTGACCGCTCCTATATAGAGAGAGTAAAGGGCTGACGTGGAGATGATAGAAGGCAGGCATCCGAAGGACAGGCTCAAGATGTCGAAGTTCAAGCTCGACGCCCTGCTTGACATTACCCTCTCCATCAACGCCAACCTTCCGACAACCGAGCTGCTCAGAAAATACGAGTCAATCCTCCGGGATGACCTGGGTATTGGCAAGATCCTGCTTTTCAAATATGGTGAGCAGTGGGAGCCACTGCTCAATTCAGGATTCCCCGAATCACTGAAAGAGTCTGTCGACGTTGAGAATGACCTGCTCTGTTTCAGGGAGATACAGACTGAGGTGGTGCAGAAACATTTCAGGGCTGTCGACTTCATAATCCCCGTGCTTCACAACAACGAACCCTCAGCATATGTCCTGATTGGTGACATTGATGAAGAGGGAGAAGGGATGAGTCCGCTGATAAAGCATCTTAATTTCATTCAGACAATCTCCGGCATCATCGTAGTTGCTATTGAGAACCAGAGACTCTTCAGGGAGAGCCTCAGGCAGGAGGCCCTGCGCAGGGAACTCGAGCTTGCCGCCCGTATGCAGATGATGCTTATCCCTGACAACACCCGGCTCCCTTCGGAACATCTGATCAGGGCCAGGGGTTTTTATTACCCTCATTATGAGGTCGGTGGCGATTACTACGACTTCATGCAGCTGTCAGAAAGCATTGCGGGGTTCTGTATTGCCGACGTATCAGGTAAGGGGATGTCAGCCGCCCTGCTAATGTCAAACTTCCAGGCCAGCCTCCGGGCCCTCTTCACCGCAGGTGCAAACCTCGAGGAACTTATCAGGACACTTAACACCCTGGTGGTCACCAACTCTGCCGGAGAACGGTTCATCACCCTCTTCCTTGCCCGGTACAACACTGAAACACGGGAGCTGGAGTATGTAAATGCTGCACACAACCCGCCGGTTATTATCAACACCCGCACCGGACAGTCATCACTTCTCAGGCAGTCATGCGTGGGAGTGGGAATGCTCGATGATATTCCCTGTGTGAGAACAGAAACCCTGACGCTCCGGAATCCGACCAAGATCATCTGTTACACCGACGGCCTCTCAGAGCTTAAGGATGAAGGAGGCAGGGACTACGGGATAGCGCCCCTGGTGAAGCATTTCCCTAACCGGAAGCCGTTGTCTGAGAATATTAATTCCCTCATCATGGATATAGACATAAGCAGCAACAACCAGCGGCTCTTCGATGATGTTTCAATCCTTGCAATAGAGATCCCCTGATTTTTTTCACCCGGTGATTCAGCCGGGCATCTGACCGGAAACGTCCGCAGGATCGCGGTCACTCTCAACTGTGTGGGTCATTTCCTTTCCCTTCAGGTCAATTGCCACAATCATGGCAATGAATCCCCACCACAAAGCGGCCAGCTTGTCACTGTCGAGGAAGCTGTTCATCACCCCGTGAACAGAGTAGGTCACCAATCCCGTCACTACTGCCAGGGCAAAGTAGCCATTTTCTCCTCTCCCTTCCCGATACCACACCTTTATTCCGGTGATAACGCCGCAGAGGGTAATTGCCAGGAATATCAGCGCCCCGGGCCATCCTGATTCGCTCAATACGCCAAGATATTCGCTGTGGGCATTACCTGCGTCACCGAAATCAGTGCTTATAGTCGTCCTCTCAGACGATTTCTGAAAAGGGGCATACCGGAACTGGTAGGTCCCCGGACCCCAGCCCATATCGGGTTTCTCTGCAAACATCCTCAGCGCACAGTTCCACCTGTTGATACGTTCAAGGTTTGACTGGTCGGTCGAGATATTTGATGCCGACCGGAGATGCTGGCCAAGGTCTGTGGATGAGTCTTCGGTGGTACTGTCCATCTTCTGCCAGATCCAGCCGGCAGACAAGGCAAGGACCACAATGAACAATACCGCTGACACTGACAGCATCTTCAGAGGCATTCTGATCCACAATATTAACGTCAGGGCTGCCGCCGCTATCAGGCTCACCCAGGCGGCGCGGCTGTATGACAGGATGAAACCTGCAAGAAATAGCAGCAGAAGGGCGGCCAGGAACACTCTGCGCCACAGGCTGCCCCTGTTTAAAAACATCACTGCCAGCGGGGGAAGAATGAAAGCCATCGAGGCGCCGAAGGAGGTATGATCCTTATAAAACGGATAACAGGCCGAATGGGCAAACTGCTGGTTGAGAAGCCCTGCCCCCTGTACTCTGACGAGAAAATAAATTACCACTACTGCCAGCCCTGCTGCGTATGCAGATATGTACCTCCCCCGGAACCGCTCATCATAGGCCAGCCGGGCTGCCACAAGGTAAAAACCTGCCGTGAACCAGAGCCGGTATGCCACCGTCTTGAATGAAACTCCCGGCATCGTGGATGTCATGGCTGTTATGAGGGTCCACAACAGGTAAAGTCCTACCAGCCAGGTCATCGGATGCTTCAGCAGTTCATCCGGAAATGCCCGTGTAACAGTTAGCCGGTAGAGGGTTATCAGCAACAGCATGGCCATGACAGGCTCAGTGGGAACAGACAGATCAAAGCCGATGCTCCCTGTCAGATAGCTCAGCTGAAGGGAAAGGGGTGTCAGAAAGAGTGTAAGAAGAAGCAGGT
>DHUL01000090.1:132796-159003 GCA_002409145.1 Bacteroidales bacterium UBA5235 | reverse complement strand
ACCCCCTCGGCTATGAACAGGATCATGGCCAGCAACAAGAGCACTGAGGCTGTTGAAAGCAGCACCATGACGCTTCGTCTGGGAAAAACCTTCTTCTCTGCCACCACTGCCCTGTCAACAACAAGGGTGTAGGGAAGGGTCTGGCGGCTCAGTGCCTGGGCTTCAAGAAAACGGCCGCGGATCAGCCCGAGATAATCATTTTCTGTCTCGAGGGTTGAATATATCCTTAGTGCATCAGCGCCGCTGAGGCTAGTAAGGGTGTCCTCATACTGCCTCACCACACGGTTCTGGATATCATAGAGGCGACCTATCTCATCCAGTGTCACCATTGCAGCACTGCGCTGCAGGTCATTAAAGATGCTGTCAGCCCTGGAGGCCATGTCATTAGCCATGTTACAGGCGTACTCCCGGTCGCGGTCGCGGACGCGAATCCCGACTGATCCATAATTTGTACGGGTACAGTGCAGATACTTGTCCATCTTTTCTGCCATCGCGGTATTCGGGTATTTTTCGCCCGGCTTGATGTTGTAATGCTCCGCCAGGTCATATTTCTCCTTCAGATACTCCCTTACCTGCTCGCTGTTGATCACCTGGATGAGTTTCTCGGTGGCATCATCGTCACCGAAGAGAGCAGTGCGTGATTCAGCTTCACCGAGCAGGGAGGTGGCCTCGACGATGTTTGAAGAGGGATATAGAATGACAGTAGACTCGTACAACGGCCTGATCAGCAGCGATATCACAGCTGATAATACAGCCGCCGCAATGCCGGCTGTCACAAATTTCCGGAAATGCCTGATGAAGAAGTTTAACAGATCAAATGAGTCCTGTCTGAATTCTGCCCTGATATTGCCCTTCATACTGCTTCGGGGTTTTGATATGGTTCATGTTCCGTCAATCAGCTCTCTTTTGCCCTGATCAGAAAGTAACTCTTCTTCCCTTTCTGGATGAGAAGGTACCTGTTGTTGAGCAGGTGTTCCCTTGTAATGATAATTTCCGTGTTGTCAACTTTTCCCTTGTTGAGGCTTACGCCTCCCCCCTGGACAAGACGGCGGAATTCACCCTTAGATTCAGCAATGGCAGTATGTACTGCGCAAAGGTCGGCAAGAGTCACTCCTGATTCAAGCAGACCCGCACTGATATCGAACATCGGTACTCCATCAAACACTGCAAGGAAAGTGTTTTCATCCATCCTCCTCAGCTGCTCAGTGGTCCCTTTGCCGAAAAGAATCTGTGAAGCTTCCACAGCAGCATCATAGTCCTCTCTTGAGTGAGCCATTACAGTCACCTCTTCGGCAAGGCGCTTTTGCAGGATGCGGAGATGCGGCTCAGTCTGGTGAACCTTTACCAGTTCGTTTATTTCGTCCTGGGGAAGCATCGTAAATATCTTAATGAATTTTTCTGCGTCGGCGTCAGCCACGTTGAGCCAGAACTGGTAGAACTGGTAAGGTGTAGTCCTTGCCGGGTCAAGCCATACATTGCCCGTCTCTGTCTTGCCGAACTTCTGGCCGTCACTCTTGGTGATCAGCGGGCAGGTCATGGCATAAGCCTCTCCTCCCGCCTTGCGCCTTATAAGTTCAGTGCCGGTGACTATGTTTCCCCACTGGTCAGATCCGCCCATCTGCAACTGGCAGCCATGATTGGTGTAAAGGAAAAGATAATCGGTGCCCTGTACCAGCTGGTATGAAAACTCGGTGAATGACATACCCTGGCCGCTCTCGGAATCAAGCCTCTTCTTTACAGAGTCCTTGGCCATCATGTAGTTGACGGTGATATGTTTGCCAATCTCCCGGATAAATCCGAGAAAGGAGTATTCCTTCATCCAGTCATAGTTGTTCACCATCACTGCCCTGTTTGATGCGCCGGAATTGAAGTCGAGAAATTTCCCGAACTGTTTCTTCAGGCACTCCTGGTTATGGCGCAGGGTCTGTTCATCAAGCAGATTACGCTCCTCTGACTTGCCGGAGGGGTCACCTATCATCCCCGTGGCGCCTCCTATAAGTACTATCGGGGTGTGCCCGGCATTCTGAAAGTGTTTGAGCATCATCACTCCTACCAGGTGACCTATATGCAATGAGTCTGCCGTAGGGTCAAAACCAACATAAGCCGAAGTCTTCCCCTTTAACAGGAACTCCTCAGTGCCGGGCATGATGTCATGTATCATCCCTCTCCACCTCAGCTCTTCAACAAAGTTCATCATCAACGCTTTGAATTTAGGTGCCGCAAAGATATCAAAACCACTCAGATGGTGACATCAACCTTTTGCTTTTTGTGGCGATTAAAGCTGTCAATCAGGTCACCCCCCTCAATCACAGGGAATATTGACGGAACGAGATCAGCAACGGGATTATAGAAGAAGGAATTGTTGATGGTAGCTGACGGAAGGAAATGCTTCTTCTCATCAATGGTATTGAGGAAGACGAAGAGTACGCTCAGTATCAGTGCGGTTTTCAGCACGCCGAAGACAGCTCCGAGCGTCTTGTTGACAAAGCCCAGAGAAATGGCCTTCATTACCGTGTCAAGAATCTTTCCAACCAGATAAACCGCTGTTACAATCACGATGAATGTGACTGCAAAGGAGATCACTCCTGTCCATGACGAGTTCATGTCAAACCATCCGGCCAGTTTGTCTGCCGTCCACCATGAAAAGTGAATGGCCCCCCATATCCCAAGGACCAGCGCTGCCAGTTCGGCTAACTCTATTATCAGCCCGTCAATGAATCCCTGTATCAGGCCAAATACAAGCAGGGCAACTATTACAAAGTCAATCCAGTTCATCTGCAGTTCTGTTTGAAAGGATGAAGGTATGAAATGTTGGACAATCGCACAAACCGGCATAAACAGATAAAGAAGCCGCGTATCGAATGAACCATTAATTATCTTTGAACATAAATTTTGGTTCCGGATGGATTTGCAATTTACCGATGTCATTGCCGTATTCGATATCGGCAAAAGCTGGAAGAGGTTCAGATTGTTCGACAGGAGCCTTAACCCGGTGCTCACTGAAGAGAAGATCATCGCTGAAACGAAGGATGATAATGGTGTACCATGCGAGGATATTCAGGCTATCAATACATGGATGGGAGCCTGCCTCAGAAATGTTGCTGCGGCTTCACTCTACAATATAAGGGCCCTGAACCTGGCTGCAGGTGACGACTGCCTGGCGAAACTTGAGACAGCCCTGATGCAATGCCTTGAAACAGGCATTGCCGGCTCTGCTCTTTTCAGTGGCAAGGGCATTAACAGTACCGCAGCATCACTGATACCCTACCTGAAGAACTCAGACAAACCTTTCATTCTTATCTCGACAGGCACCTGGTGCACATTCATGAATCCGTTTGACACGGAGGCCATGCCAGGTGAACAGGCCGTCAGCGGGGTGGCGGGCACAGCAGGTGAAGTGGCTGGCGGAGCCTGTTCGGCAGGAGAACTGACCGCTCTCATTACGGTGGGCGGCAGGCAGATAAAGAGCTCTCACTTCCTCCTTGGTGAGATTCACGACAGGAATGTAACAATGCTCGATGATCACTTCGGAGTAACCGGAGAACTATACAAAACCATAAAGATCAAACACAAAAAGATACTCAAGATGCAGGCCAGCAGGCGGGGAAGGGTTTTTTTCCGGCACGGGATACCGGAGGGACATGCAGATACTTCGGCCGATCTTTCACACTTTCTTACCTATGCTGACGCCTACCATCAGATGATGTATGACCTGGTTGATGAGTGCCTTACAGCATACAGGGAGATCATTGCTGAGGGTGACACAACTGAAATAGCCTATATAACAGGCGGTTTCGCCCATAATGACACATTCGTGAGGATCCTGGCTGCCCGGGCTGAGGATAAGAGGGTCTATGCCAGTACAATCGACTATGCCACAGCCCTGGGCGCGGCTATGGAAGTATATCAGCAGGCTTTTGATGCCGGATTGCCTCCGGTATACCTGGGATTGAAGGCCATTCTGCTCAGGGATGAATAGACAATACCGGTCTTGTTTCAGGGCCGCCCTTTCAACAATGATGCTTATATTTATCACTTCATATTCTTCATATCATTAAACTCCCTTAACATGAACAGACCAGATTCATTCATGAAGCTCATGCTGGTAACGCTTGCAGTTATCTTTATCACGGCATGCGGCAAGACCACACAGGATGACAAACTCAGTCTCAGCTATGAAAAATTCACAATGCCGAACGGCTTACAGGTGGTACTGCACCAGGACCACTCTGATCCGGTAATTTCTTATGCCATCATGTACCATGTGGGCTCCAGCAGGGAGACTCCCGGAAGGACGGGCTTTGCGCATCTCTTTGAACACCTGCTCTTCAGCGGCTCGGAAAATGTACCGAACGGGGTATTTGACAAGGTAATAGAGAATGCGGGGGGTTCAAATAACGGGTTTACAAGCCGTGACGTTACTACCTATTTTGAAATCTTCCCCAAAAATGCGCTTGAAAAAATCCTCTGGCTCGAGTCAGACAGGATGGGCTTTTTCATCAACTCTGTGACCCCGCGTAATCTGGCTATCCAGCAGAATGTGGTGCAGAATGAAAAGAGACAGGGAGAAGACAATTCTCCATACGGCTTTACCAACTACGTGATTTCCAAAAACCTGTATCCTGCATCTCACCCTTACAACTGGGAGGTGATCGGGGAGATGGAAGATCTCGCGAACGCAACCGTCGATGATGTCAGGGGCTTCTATCATAACTTCTATGGTCCTAACAATGCAACGCTGGTACTTGCGGGCGATTTCGAACCTGATTCAGTGAAGCTGCTGCTCGACAAGTATTTCGGTGAGATTAAACCCCGGGGGGAAGTGGCAGCCAGATCTGCTATGCCCGTTACTCTCAGTGAGTCAAAAAGGCTTTACCACGAGGATAATTTTGCCAATGTACCGGAAATCAATCTCGTATGGCCTGCACCTGAGAATTATACCAAAGATTCATACGCCCTTAATTTCCTGGCAGAGATTCTGGCAAACGGAAAGAAGGCGCCTATGTACAAGGTTCTGGTGAAGGAGAGGCAGCTCACTTCGAGAGTGTCAGCATACAATGGTGCCGAGGAGCTGTCAGGCGAATTTGCCATCTCAGTCACGGCCAATGAGAACAAGACCCTGAAGGAGATAGAAGAGGCAATCAATGAGGCCTTTACGCGGTTCGAAACTGAAGGATTCACCGACAGGGAGGTTGACCGTATTAAAGCCACCATGGAAAAGGGTTTCTACCAGGGGCTGAACAGCGTCATGAACAAGTCAATCCAGATAGCTTTTTACAACACCTTTCTGAATGACCCAGGATATGTTGAAAAGGACATTGAAAATATCAGGGCCGTAACACGTGATGACATCAAAAGGGTCTATGAGACCTACATCAAGGGCAAGCCTCATATAGTCACCAGCTTTGTTCCCAAAGGCCAGCCGGAGATGATGGCTGAAAATTCAGAAAGGGCAGTTGTCATTGAGGAAGACATCACAAAAGCCAGCCAGGTGGCAATTGACGATATCCTGGAGACAGAGGTTGAAAAAACGCCCTCGGCCATTGACCGTACCACAGAGCCCCCTGCAGGGCCGGAGCCGGAGGTACATGTTCCGGAGGTCTGGAAAGCCACCCTGAAGAACGGCATCGAAGTTTATGGCACAGAAAACAGGGAGTTGCCACTGGTAAGCATGTCGGTTGTTATAGCCGGCGGAGCGCTGGTTGATGATATTACAATGCCCGGAGTTGCATCTATGGTTGCCTCTGTGCTTCCCCAGGGAACCAGGAATAAGACCCCGGAGGAGTTGGAGGAAGAGATACAGTTGCTGGGGTCTTCAATGTCGATGCGCGCCTCCGGCGAGGAAATAGTCTTCAGCAGCAGCGCCCTTTCGCGCAACTTCGGCAAGACGGTCTCACTCATGAAAGAGATTCTCCTGGAGCCTCGCTGGGACACGGCTGAGTTCAGGATGGCACAGACACGCACCAGGAATGCACTTATCCAGTCCGGAGCCCGTCCCGCCAGTGTCGCCTCCGACCAGTTCATGAAGCTGGTTTATGGCCCCGGGCATATTTTCGGTTATGATATAAGGGGTACGAAGGAATCAATTGAACTGATTACACCGGATATCCTCAAGGATTTTTATGACAGGAATATCTCTCCGTCAGTCACTTCAGTGTACGTGGCAGGCAACGTGTCAAAGGAGGAGGTACTGGAAGCCCTGAAGCCATTGGAAGATGAGTGGCAGGACGGTGAAGTTGCCTTTAAGAGCTATGAGCTGCCTGCGCCCCCTGAAAAGTCACAGATATTTTTCGTTGATATTCCGGGCTCACGCCAGTCGGTTGTCTACGCCGGATACCTGGCAATGACCAGGGATAATCCAGATTATATAAAGGCTGACTTTGCTAACTACAGGATGGGAGGTGCATTCACCAGTATCCTGAATCAGATCCTTCGCGAACAGAAGGGATTTACCTATGGGGCACGGAGTACTTTCCGCGAGATGAAAAATCCGGCACCATTCATAATTTCAACAAGTGTCAGATCAGATGCCACTCTGGAAACGATGCAGATAATTACCGGTGAGCTGAGGAAGTACAGTGAGGGTATTTCGGAGGAGGAACTGCAGTTCATCAGAAACAGCATGATCAGGTCAAATGCCCTTCGGTTTGAAACCAATGATGCCAGGGCTGACATGCTGTTTTATATCGGTAAGTACGGCTTCAGCGATGACTGGGTCAAAAAGGAGGAAGATGTCATCAGGAACATGACTGTTGAAGACCATAAGGCCATCACTCAGAAATACTTCGATCCTGACAGGATGTACTACGTGGTTGTGGGTGATGCCGCCACACAGATGAAGCAGCTCGAGAAGGTAGGCTTCGGCACACCCGTGCTGCTGGCAAGATAATTGTACATGCGGGGGTTTCCGGGCAGACGCCGCGGGAACCCCCGTATTCTACTTAAGCTTCTTTTTGTATTCGACAAGTCTGAGCAGGTCTCCGATCTGCTCTTTTCTTCTCATCTCCAGGGTGACGGGATACATTGTCCCGAAAGGTTTTGCCTCCGAAAGGGCTTCCGTGATACCCGGGTCAATACCAAGCTCCCCAATGCCGGGACAATGCCTTTCGACAAAGTAAAATCCGGCCTTAAAGAAGCCGTCCCAGACAGATAGCCAGAACACCGTCTTCTTTTTGAAGACCACCTTGCAGAGCCAGGCTTTGCCGTCATTATAGAATCTCCACTCAGGGGTCAGTCCGTACTCTGCAGCAGTGATTGCCTTCATCATTTCATCGTAAGCGTGGTAGCTCGCGCCAAGGAGGCTCTTCAGGAGCTCCTCTGACGGAGGAATTGACGGATCATTAAGTAATGGCTTATTCATTTGAATACTGATTTAAGTGTTTCTCATCAGTCCACCTGCAACGCACCTCCTTATGTCCCGGCAAGCGCAGGGACTAAACCTCAAGACCCAGCAAGGCCAGCTCCCCGCGCAGCTGGTCAGGCGAGCTGAAATGAATGGCATTAAATCCAAGCTCCCCGGCAGCGATTGCGTTCGGCTTATTGTCATCAATGTAAACAGATTCTGCCGGATTGATACTGTAACGTTTCATCAAAACCTGGTAGATGGCGTGATCAGGTTTGAGCAGCTTCTCGTAACCGGAGACCACCAGGCCGTCAAATTCCTTCATGAAGTCATAACGGTTATACGCCACGGGGAATGCTTCATGTGACCAGTTGGAAAGGGCGTAAAGGGGCATTCCGGCCGATTTAAGCTTACGGAATATCTTTACCGTCCCTTCTATCTCCCCGTCAAGCATCTCTTCCCAGCGGCCGTAATAAAGGGCGATTTTGTCACTGTACTCCGGAAACCTGGCCTGAAGCTCGGCAGTTGCGACACTGAAAAGCTTGCCTCCATCCTGTTGAACGTTCCATTCATAGGTACAGATATTGGCGAGGAACCACTCCATCTCCTCTTCGGTTTTGAATACCTTGCGGAAAAGGTGTCTCGGGTTCCAGTCTATGAGTACCCCTCCGATATCAAATACTACGCTGGTGATTTTTCTCATTTTACCGATTTTCGGCGCAATATTAGTCAAATTTCACATAGTGTAAAAACCAAAACCTGAAGAGCCCTATCGTACCTTTACCGTTACTGTTTCATTTTCCAGTTTACCTGATGCTGGCTGGTACTCAGCAATTATTATGACTTCGCCGCTCTTTCTTCCTGATGGAATATCCAGATGAGCCTTGCCTGAAACATCCGTTCTTACTTCCATATCACGCAGAATTACCTTTCCTGACCTGGCGGAAGCTATGCTGTCGGCAGCATTCTTCAGAGTCTCTGCTCCGTCTATGTTTGCATTTTTATCTGAATCCACCGCTGCACCTGTACGTACTGATGAACTTCTCCCGGTCTTTGTCCAGATTTCTATCACCCCTGTGGTGTTGAATCCTGTATATCTTTGAATATCTGTGAATTCAGTTGAGACATTTATCCGATCGATATCTAACGGATTCATGTTTTCAATTGTCCTTGAATCCTGGCCCTGCATGATCCCGTCTACCACTATAAGTGCACCGTCCTGCCTGCCGTTTGTATCCGGTGCCACACTTGTAAAGATTATCCTGTTGTCTGTCAGTCTGAAAGGCTTGATCTGCTGTATCATGCTTAAGACATCACGATGTGAGGCGTTTGTTCCGGGATCGCCGCCTGAAGCGCCTGACAATCCTTTATGTGAACTGCGCCTTGCATGCACGGCAGATATGGTAATCAGAGCCTGCACAGGCTCACCGTTCTCGTCTTCAGCTTTTACTGTTACTGTTATAGTCTCATTATGACCCACATCTGTCCTGTCAGCAATCACCCCGATATGTTGTCCTGGGAGAGAGACTGAAGTCAGTGTCATGATAACCACTAATAGCACAATTACTTTTCTCTTAGCCATTTATTATATTCCTCCATCAATAAAATTTTTTCCATGTTGGGTACGCCTGCCGGCAACGGGTCAGAGCCTGTTTTCGGGCTACCTGGCTTTAGTTCAGTTTCACCGTCCCGTCTGCCTTCAGTAACCCGGCCACATCAGCCGGAAGCTTCCAGCTATTGTCAAAACTGCCCCGGGCAATTACATTGTCAGGTGTCTCCTTGAAGAGTATGAAGTCCGGGTATTTTTTAAGGATTTCCATTTTTGCCCCGCTGAAGGCAAATCCTTCCAGTGCCGTCTGGCTTTTCAGCGGTGTCCACCAGGGGAGGCCGGAGTTGACAAGGATATAGTGCCTGTTCATTGGGAAGATGTACACAAGACCGTAATTCCCGGCCTGCGGGTCAAGATGCATCGGAAGCCTGTCCGCAAAGTACTCTATTACCGAATTTGTCTCACGTGTTCCGAACAGGATAAGGTTTGACCTTACATAGTCACTTGGTCTTACATCTTTGTCAGCCACCACCCGGGGGAACACCATAATTCGTCCTCCCATTCCTGTCCAGTCGGCTGCAGCCATGGCCTGTGCCTGTCTGGCAGCCAGAACGTCGGCAGGCGGATTGTCGGCAGTGCCGTAGACATAAATATGGCTCCCGATAATGGCAGCGGAAAGAGGCCCTTCCGACCCTTTCTGCTTTGATGTCAGTCCCGGGGTGAAGCGCCGGTTCTCCCATTTTCCGTCCGTGAGCATGAATGATACCGCACCGGCGCTTTTGACGGTGAAGGGCTTCCCGTTGAGAGTTACAGAAACCTTTTTCCCGTTTGTGAACTGCGGATGACCCTCAAGACTGAGAGTAAATGCATTTACTCCCGTGACGGCTACAGTAACAGCATTGGGTCCTGTAAAACCCGCCTCTATCGTTGCTGCCTGACCGGGAACCATGTCATCCACAGTAACCCAGTAAGCCTTATTGTATCTGAACCATTTTGTGGTAAAGGATACTTTTCCGGGGAATGGATCTCTTTTGAATTGCGAGAACCAGTCGAAGATGAAGCCGTCCTTGTAAGCCCACTCCCAGCTGTTGTGACCCACGCCGGGGTATTCAACATAGTCAAGCCTGAGGGCGGAGTTCTCAAACTTTAATTTCCAATCAGTGGCAGTCTGATACAGGAAATCCTTGTCTCCAATAAAAAGGTGCACCGGAAGGTTGCCAGCGTTGCCGGCCAGCTCTGGCGTTCCGTCAGGTGGTGCCGGGCAGACGGGAGCGATGGCCGCCCAGACATCCGGGCGGGTCAGCCCGAGCCAGAGCGTTCCGCCACCTCCCATTGAGAGGCCGGTAAGATAGACCCGGTCCTCATCTATGCGGAACCGTGTCTTCAGGTCATCAATCATATCATAGACATCCTGCTCAGGCACGCCCTGGTAGCCTGCTGTACCCCGCGCCAGTGGCGCCGCTGCTATGTAATCAACAGGCCGGAAGGGAGGATAGTACCTCGTCGCTTCCACATCATTCTCAAACGCCACGTTTCCCGGTTTGATGAAGTCATATCCCTGGCTGTTGCCCACGCCAAAGAGACGCCTTATCCCAAGACGATGATTAGACCAGGCACCGTGCAAAAACACCACCAGCGGGTAGGACCTGGATTCATCAAAATTCTCCGGGATATAAACTGAGTATGGCTGGTCAGTGTCATCAACCGATGAGAAAAAAGAGAGGTCCTGTGGTCCTGATTTCAGGCGCTGGCCATAGGCAGTACCTGGAACAAGGGATATAATAAGAGTCAGGAGAATAACACAACGGATCAAAAAAATAGTTCTTCTCATTTTGAATTCAGTTCAATTATAATTCAACATCACCTGATCATAAAAGTAATTTTTTTAATTCAATATCATAACACTGTCAGCTCATGCAGGTCATCCTACGCCAGGTCATAAGATTCAGGCTTTAATGACGGTATTAATATGACTTATCTGATTATATTTGAAGCGATACAATTTCCAGTATGTGAATATAGCGGAGACTGAACTGGTTGAAAGGTTGAAAAAGGGAGATCCGGAGGCATTTGACATGCTGTACGACATCTATGCCGGTCGGTTGTATGCCTTCAGCATGAAGTATCTCAAATCACCGGAAGACTCTGAGGAACTTGTTCAGTCTGTCTTCATGAAAGTATGGGAAAATCGGAAAAGGCTTGAAAGGGATCTCTCTTTCAAATCATTTCTCTTTACAATTGCCTATAATGAGATCTGCAGGCTCTTCCGCCGGAAGAGCTATCTCAGGAAATATATTGAAGAATCAATGCACACCGTAAGCAGCTCAGATAATTCCGTGGAAGAGAGTGCCGGTTTTCATTCATTGCTGGAGGAGGTGGAAAAAATCGTCACCGACCTCCCGGAAAGACAGAGAAAGGCGTTCATCATGTGCAAGATTGACGGTAAACCATCGAAAGAGGTTGCGGCAGATCTGGGTCTTTCACCGGGTACTGTTGACAACTATGTCTCGGCAACAGTGAAGATGATCAGGTCAAGGCTGTCCGGAGAGAGCTTTGCCTGCCTGCTTTTCGTTTCTCTTTTTCTAATCTGACTGCCTCCTGGAGGTCTGCCAGAAAAATTTTCGCTTTTTTCATATTAGAATTCAAACCGTCGCGGGTATTACTGGTCTGAAAGGGACAGAAAACTCCCGGTGACACAAAATAGTTACTTGATGACATTGAAGAATAAAGGAGAAAGAGAGATACTGTCAGGCTATCTTAACAACAGCACCGGAGAGGCTGAATCTGATGAGGCAATTGCCATCATGGCTGCGGGAGAAAGCAATCAGGACCTGAGAAGAATGCTTGAGGAAGACTGGAATACTTTTGCGCATGGAGAAGCTGATCAGGGGGTAAATTTATCTCCCCTCCTTGACAGGATACACCACCAGATCAGACTGAATGAACATTACGAGGTGAGAAAGCCGGTAGTAAGATTCATGACACTTTATTCAAAAATTGCTGCAGCAATAATGATTCCATTACTTGCCGGAACAGGCTTCCTGCTTCTCCGTGACCGGACCGGCACCGAAGGCATCCGGCCCGCGACCTCCATATATGCACCTGCCGGTTCGCGAGTGTCATTTGTTCTTCCTGACGGTACGGAAGGAATGCTCAACAGCGGCTCAACCATTGCTTATTCAATGCCATTTTCGAAAAAACGTTCCGTTGTCCTTACCGGTGAAGCATGGTTCGAAGTGGCTCCGGATCCAAAGCACCCATTTACAATTGATGCAGGAGATCTGGATCTTTCTGTTCTGGGCACAACCTTTAATGTAAGTGCCTACCCGGAAGAGGATTACACCGAGATCGTGCTTGAAAGCGGGAAAGTGCTGGTCAGCTGCGGCAATTACAAGGATGGGATGGTAATGAGCCCTTCAGAAAGACTTGTTTATGAAAATGGCAAGGTGACCAGGAGCACGGCCGATCCTTCCAAGTATTCTTCATGGACCACCGGAAAACTGGTCTTCAGAGGTGACGGCATGTCAGAAGTTGCCAGAAGAATTGAACGGTGGTATAATGTTAAGGTCGAGCTGATGGACGAAGACCTGGAAAAATATTCCTTCCGGGCCACTTTTGAGGATGACTCACTCGAAGAGGTTCTTAAATTCCTGGGTATGACCTCTCCCATAAGGTATGAAATAACGCCCAGGCAAATAGCAGGAGACTCAATATATACCAAGAGTATTATAAAAATCTATCTGAAATGATAAACCCCTGACCAAATCCCTGATCCCATGAAAACAATACACAGCCCATAGTCTGAAACAAAAAAAAGGAAATCGCGGCAACGATTTCCTTAAAAAACATCATTGAACGATATTTTTTAACCTGAAAACTTTCAAAGTTATGAAAAAAACCAATCCCGGGGGGTGGACATATAGCCGGCCCCTGAAAAAAATCCTTCTAACAATGCGAATAGCAATCGGACTTCTGCTGCTCAGTATCATGCAGGTATATGCCACTGACGCATATTCCCAGAAGACAAGACTAACGCTGAACATGGCCGATGAAAGGCTTGTAACAGTGCTTGACAGGATAGAGGAAGAATCGGAATTCTTCTTCCTTTACAATGAAAAATTGCTGGACACTGACCGGAAGGTTTCAATTTCAGCCGAAAATCAGCTGATTGACGCTATCCTGGACAAACTGTTCGCAGGAACGGACGTCACCCATACCATCATTGACCGGAAGATCATCCTGGCCCCGGGTTACCTGGCTGAAGGAACTATACTGCAACAACTGACAGTGACAGGAAAGGTTACCAATCCCAAGGGAGAGCCTCTGCCCGGAGTAACGGTTGCAGTCAAGGCCAGGGTTCTTGGAACGGCAACGGCAATGGATGGCAGCTTCTCCCTTGAGGGTGTCCAGCCTTCTGACATTCTCATTTTTTCATTTATCGGGATGAAAACCGCAGAGATACCCGTCGGATCACAGACTGTCTTCAATGTAGTCCTTAATGAGGAGCTCATTGGCATGGATGCGGTTGTCGTTACTGCCCTGGGTATCAAAAGGGAAGAAAAGGCACTGGGCTATGCGGTGCAGAAGGTCTCCGGTGACGTGGTCTCAACAGTCAAGGGCGTTGACATGGGAACATCCCTGACCGGCAAAGTAGCAGGAATGCTTATCAGGAACAGCTCCGAGTTCAGTTCTGAACCTGAGATATTCGTCCGTGGCGAAAAACCATTGCTCGTCATTGATGGTGTACCCTACGGCAATATGACCCTCCGGGATCTGCCATCAGATGATATTGAAAACATCAGCGTACTTAAAGGGGCCACTGCAACTGCACTTTACGGGTCAAGAGGCGGTGGCGGAGCAATAATGGTAACCACCAGGAGGGGCGCCGACAAAACCGGTCTCACAGTCACCCTGAACAGCAGCACGATGTTCACTGCGGGTTACCTGGCAATCCCCGAAATGCAGTCATCATATGGCCGTGTGGTAAATACCTCTACAAATACCTATGCCCGCTCAGGAGACGGATCCTGGGGTGTACCCCTCGACGGCAGGGAAGTCATTCAGTGGGATCCGGTCTCAAAATCACTGAAGCTTATGCCCTACCTGCCCATCGGCAAGGATAACTTCAAGAACTTCCTTCAGCAGGGATTCATTCTCAACAACAATGTCAGCATAGTACAGCAGAGTGAGCTTGGAAGCCTCAGGGCATCGGCCACCACCGTGCAGAACAGGGGCCAGTATCCCAATTCCATGTTCAACAAGATGACATATACTATTGGCGGGGATATGCGAATAGACAAATTCTCCCTGTCATCCTCGATCGCCTACAATAAACAGACATCCCCGAACATTGGCTTCAGCGGCTATACCGGATATGACCCTATGTACAACATCCTGGTATGGTCTGCCCCTGACTATGACATCAGGGAATATGAAGACTACTGGGTTGTGCCGGATGAAGTACAGAACAGCAGTTATACCAGTACCAACAATAATCCATATTTTGACCGGTACGAAAGGATCCACAGCATCAACAAGGATGTCTTCAATGTCAGCCTTGACATGGGATATGACATCCTGCCGTGGCTGAAAGCAATCCTGCGCAGCGGATATGACATTTACAGCGACCGTCAGGAAGTCAGGATCTCAAAGGGATCCTTCCAGGGCGGAGGAGTCGCAACCGTTATCCCGGGCGGGACCCAGGTCTGGGGTGAGTCGCAGAGAGGGTCATACAACCTGGGCCTCAGCAGGGGATTCAGCATAAACAATGACCTGATGCTTACTGCTGACAAGACATTCGATGATTTCACAGTCAGCGCTCTTGCCGGAGGAACTGTATTCTTCCGCCAGGATGACGGTATCGAGGCCCGGACACAGGGTGGCCTTTCCATCCCGGGATTCTATTCCCTGAAGGCATCAATCAACCCTGCAGTGGTCGGCTCAACCCTCAGCCGCCAGCAGGTCAACAGCCTGTACGGCAGGCTCGCCCTCTCCTGGAATAGCCTTATTTATGCAGAGGCAACCCTCAGGAACGACTGGAGCTCAACCCTTCCGGAAACGACAAGGTCCTATCTTTATCCGTCAGTATCCGGAAGCTTCATTGCATCAAACCTGCTTCCGGAACTTGACTGGCTCTCACTCTGGAAGATACGCAGCTCATGGACTTCCTACAAGACACCAGCCAAAGTGTTTGATATCAATTCAGTGTATACCATTACAAACAATGCCTGGGGAACACTCAGTGCAGCGTCTCTGCCCACTACAATCAGGGGAACAGACCTTCTTCCCGAGTCAGCAGGAACCTTCGAGATCGGGACAATGGTCAACCTGTTCAACAACAGGGCATCTGTTGACCTGACCTGGTACAGGAAGAGGATGTATGACTTTATAAAATTTGCACCCATCACTCCCGCTTCCGGCTTCGCCAACAGGCTATTGAACATAGATGAGGAGTGGGCCAGAAAAGGTGTGGAGATTGAAGCAAACGTGACACCGGTAAAAACTGAAAACTGGCAGTGGGATATGGCTGTCAACTGGTCATCCTATGCAACCTATTACCTGGAGCTTGATTCGCTTTATTCGGCTGACAAACCATGGGTGCAGGTTGGTGCCAGAACTGACCACTATGTGCTCACGGACTATCAGAAAGATCCCGAAGGAAACATTATTCACAATAACGGACTGCCTCTCTACTCCGGTTATGATTCAAAATTCGGCAACTATGATCCGAAGTGGATCTGGGGCCTGAGCAACAGGGTCAGGTACAGGAACTGGGCTCTGTCAGTCTCCGCCGATGGCAGGGTAGGAGGAATAGCACAGACCACTACCGAGATGTATATGTGGAGAGCAGGCTCACATCCGGGTTCAGTAGTGCCTGAACGCTACCTTGATGCCACCCAGCCCGGCACCAAGAACTATATCGGTACCGGCGTCAAGGTTATCGAAGGATCTGTCGCCTATGACACTTACGGAAACATTACCAGTGATACGAGGGTTTTTGCACCAAATGATATCCCCGTAACCTACAAGACCTATACCGAAGCCATGCATAAAGGAACCGCATGGGGCGGATCACCCTCTGTACTAGATGCATACAGCACCACCTTCTTCAAGATACGTGAAGTGGCGCTTACCTACAACGTGCCAAAGGAATTCTGCAACAGGATCGGCCTCGGTGGAGTATCCGTTTCTGCAATTGGCCAGAACGTGATTTTATGGGCCAAACAATTCAAGTATTCGGATCCTGATGGAGGCTCTGAAAACTTTATTGACCCGGCAGTCAGATACCTGGGGCTGAACCTGAAGATTGGTTTCTAATCATTTAAAAAACAGGATGATGAAAAAGATAAAGAATATAACGCTCCTCGTGTTGGCAATGGCCCTTATTCTTGCCGGATGCAACAAATTCGAGGAATTCAACACTGACCCGAATAAAACCACTACGGCAAGCGCTTCAATGCTATGCACAAAGGCTATACTGAACGTAACTGCATTCAGCGGCCGTGACGGCAAGACGATGATTTCAGACAACGCCCTGCCCAAATATGTAGGTTATGCCAACGAGGGTCAGCTGGGAACACAATATAATACCATCGGGGCCACTTACTTTGACGGCCTCCTTATACTTCCGAACCTTGAGCAGATGCTGGAGGAAGCAGAAGGTACGGTCATGGAAAACTCCTACAAAGGTGTGGCAAGCTTCGTCAGGGCTTACCGCTTCTTCAGACTCACAATGGAAGTCGGTGATATGCCGTATTCAGAGGCCAGCAAGGGAGCAGATGGTCTTTACAGGCCAAAATATGATACCCAGGAGCAAATATTCCTTGGTATCCTCAACGAACTGAAGGCAGCTGACAAATTCTTTTCGGAGGGAGTAGCCTTCAACGGCGACCCGACACCCTTTAACGGTGACCCGGACAAGTGGCGCAGGGCAGTCAATGCCACAGCACTAAAGGTTCTTATGACCCTCAGCAAGAAGGAGAACGTCACCTCTCTCAATTTAAAATCACGCTTTGCCGAGATTGTTAATGCCGGTTACCTGATGGAGCCCTCTACCGGTTATCTGGGTGTTAACTATTCAACTCAGAACAAACACCCGTTATCCGGTACAAATGACCTCTTCACCAGCAGGACTGTCATGAGCTCATTGTTGATCGATAATCTCAAGCTTTTGAATGACAGGCGGATGTATTATTATGCAGAACCAGCAGCAGCACAGATAATTGCCGGTTTTACAGAGGTTGATCCGATAGCCTATACAGGTGTGGATGTTTCAATTGATTATGCCACGATGAACGCCGGTCACAGCGCCGGATTATACTCTCTGCTAAACAAGCGCTACCTGCAGGAGGAAGCTACCGAACCACGCCGGCTCATGACCTACGCAGAACAACAGCTGATACTTGCCGAGGCCAGGATCCTTGGATGGATTACCTCGGGAACAGCACAGGAGTATTATGAACAGGGAGTTAAGGCTGCACTCGGACATTTCCTTACTGTCAACAGCACCTATGCACATACCATGACGATCGACCAGGCATATATTGACGGTTATCTGACTGGAGAGGCAGCCTTCAAGACTGAACAGGAAGATCAGCTGAAACAGATATGGATGCAGCGTTACCTGCTTAATTTTATGCAGGATGCACAGTACAGTTACTTTGAGTACCGGAGGACTGCTTATCCGGAGTTCCCGATCAATCCGGAAACCAGCCTCAATGAAAACAACCCGGGCGGTCTCCCGATGAGGTGGCTGTATCCTTCATCGGAAACAAATTATAACAGGGAAAATCTTATTGAAGCCCTCGACAGGCAGTATGAGGGTTATGATGAGATCAACAAGCTTATGTGGTTGCTTAAATAGATTGGTTAGTGGTTTTAGGGATGACGCGCCGGTGTTGAGTTACGGCCGTCAGGCAATAGCCCCGGGATGTTGTTCCGGGGCTTTTTCTATATGGGCGTTACTCCCTTGATGAGTATAATGTTCCCGTATTTTGCCGCCTCCCCGGTCATAACCACTGCAAATGCCTTTGAAGCACGCTCATAGAAGGCGAATCGGTCAAGACGTTTGACCGGAGGAACTGACGGAGCTTCTTTTCTGATCCGGTTCATATATGAAGCCTCAACCAGCGGGTCAGCCTCATCACCGGGAACAGGTTCCATCATAATCAAAGGATGTGGAACATAACTGTCAAGTTCAAAGAGCGGCATAATTGCCTCAAGCAGGTCAGCAATGAGCAATCCGTCTGCCCTTACCACCCTCTTCCCGATGCTTTCGCCGGGGAAGTGGGCGTCTGCCAGGACAAGCTCATCACCATGACCCATCAAGGCCATAACCTCAAGCAACCGAGGCGAGAGAAGTGGAGAAATACCTTTAAGCATAGTAATTATTGTTTGATCGGTGAATTTACTATTTTCGGAGGACCGGGAAAATTACCTCGTGCAAAAAATAAGTTCTTCAACCTGAATAATGATCTTCATGATCATCTGAAGAAAGGTTTACCGGGTATTTCCGCCGAAGTAATTATTCCCGGGGCGGTCAGGGGCTCCCCGTTTACAGCTGCAACATCAGTCTCACCAGTTTACCTGCCGGTAATAGTGCCGTGCTGAACCGGCCTGCCGTCCTGACCATGTGCTGACAGCAAACCTGCCGGGAACAAAAGAGCCGGTCCTCTGTTTATTTTTGTGATCATATAATTAACTCAAATGAATAAAACAGATTTTTTTAAGATTGCGAATGGCGTTACAATTCCGGCGATTGGATTCGGGACCTGGCAGATTCCTTCAGGTGAAGTTACATACAACTCAGTAAGAGAAGCCCTTAAAGCAGGCTACCGTCACATTGACACTGCCCAGGCATACGGCAACGAGGCCAGCGTGGGCAAGGCAGTTCTTGACTCGGGCATCCCCCGCAGCGAGATATTTGTTACTTCAAAACTGCCTGCAGAGATAAAAAGCTATGAAAAGGCTGTCAGGCATGCTTCACTGACAATGAAAAACATCGGCCTGGATTACATTGATCTTTATCTGATCCATGCCCCGTGGCCCTGGTCAGAGATCGGCGCTGATTATACTAAGGAGAACATCGGGGTATGGAAGGCAATGGAAGAGTTTTATGAAAGCGGCAAGACACGGTCAATCGGTATATCCAATTTCAACGTCAGGGATATTGAATCAATCCTGGGTAAATGCCATATCAGACCCATGGTCAACCAGATAAAACTGCACATCGGCCATCAACAGGAGGAGATCACGGAATTCTGCCAAAGGAACAATATCCTGATCGAAGGATATTCACCTTTGGCCACAGGCAAGATCCTCAACGATCCGGAGATAGCGCGCATCGCAGAAAAATACGGCAAAAGCGTGGCACAGATTTCGGTCAGGTACGTACTGCAAAAAGGGGCACTACCACTCCCCAAATCAGTTCATCCTGAATATATCCGCCAGAATTTCGATATCAACTTCGAAATACAGGATGATGACATTCGCAGGCTTGACAGTCTGAAATAATCTCTAAATTGCCGGCAACTATTGAACCATTCTGAACAATGTTGCCTGAGGCGAGGTATTACCGGCCGGAAGAGAAGCTGTCCTGGCTGATAAAACAGTTTGAATTCATAACTTACAACGGCAAAGAGGCTCTTACAGACAAGTTTGTGCCGCGTGAGGATGTGTCAATAGTGTTTCATTTCCGGAACCGGCCAAGGATGGTCTCCCCCATAGACCAGACACTTCCTCCGGTCTTTATTGCGCCCCTCACACCTACGGCCAACTCAATCTGTCTGCCAGGGGGGATTGATTCCATGATCATCACCTGCAGGCCGACAGTACTTTCACGTTTTCTCGGTATAAGCCTTGCTCCCCGTAAAGATATCTGGGTTCCGGCACCTGAAAAGCTTCTTTCACCTGTCTGGCAGGAGATGAGTCACGGCGGGTCAGACGCTGCAAGGATGGACATATTTTCCTCCTTCATCAGCAGCAACTGGCGCCACCGGTACATTCCTGACGAGACTGACAGGAGCTATGACCTTATAATAAGGAAAGGAATCAATACCACTCTTCATGACATCACTGATGAGCTTCAGGTCAGTGAACGGACACTCCAGAGGAGATTCCGTGACCGGCTCGGGGCAACGCCGAAAATGCTAATTCGCCTCATCAGAATCAATTTTCTATGGGAGACAACCTCAAAAGGCGGAAATATAGATTACCAGGATATGGTCTTCCTGGGCAGTTATTTCGATCAGACCCATATGATAAAGGACTTCAAATCAATAACCGGAGAAACACCCAGGGCTTTTTTCAGGAGAAACCTCAGCATGGCGAGAATCTTCAGCGGCAAGTGATCCCGGCAGGTCAGACATGTATATGTCGGTTTTTTACTATCCCACCTGTAGAATTATTCCCTGTTTTAGGGTTATTATTTTCACTAAAACCGGAATTATGAAGATCAGAGTGTTTTTCACAATACTTGTGATAATGTCCATGCTGTTATTGAACCAGGCTGTCAATGCCCAGATAGTCAAGCCAAAGGAGGTCTTAAAGGAGCAGGGTACCAACAGGATAAACAACAGGATAGAGCAGGGAGTGGATGAGGGATTCAACAAGATAGAAGAGGGTATAGGCAGCCTCTTCAAAAAGAAAAAGGGAGACAGTGGCGATGAGGAAGAGGCCGAGGAAAATGACTCTGAAACCGGGGCTGATGCCGTAGAACAGGAAGACAAAGAGAAGCAGCCGGCAAAACCGCAGAAGCAGAAAGTTGAAAGCTACACCCAGTACGACTTTGTTCCCGGTGACAGGATACTCTACTTCGAGGACTTTAGCCAGGACGCCGTTGGCGATTTCCCGGCACTGTGGACCTCCAACGGCAGCGGTGAGGTCAAAACCGTTAATATCGCTCCCGGAAAATGGCTCCATATAAACGGAGAAGATGCCGTATATTGTTACTCAAAGACAGTGGCATTTCCAGATAACTTCATAGTTGAGTTCGATATCATCCCTGACGAAGAATACCGTCACGGAATTGTATTCACACTATTTGAGGAGAACCCGGAAAACCCGAAAGAGATCAATGACGATCTTTACCCCGGGAAAAGCGGCTTCCACATTATCCTTGGAAGTGAAGGATGGGAAACAAAGGGATATACCAACGAACCTGAGGGAGACTGGATAAACGGTCAGGCTTCAAAGAATCCGGTGATTACCGAACAGGTCAACCATGTTATTATATGGATCCAGAAGCGAAGGGCCAGGATATATCACCAGGGGGCAAAGGTGCTTGATGTACCGACAAACATTTATGCCCATACAAAATTCAATAAGCTCCTGTTCTCAGGCTGGGACAGGGCTTCCTGGCCAATGGTCACCAATATCAAAATTACCACTGCTGCCCCTGACACCCGCAGCAAGCTGATCACTGAAGGGAGACTGACAACATATGGCATCACGTTCGATGTCAACAAGGCCGATATCAAACCCGAGTCATACGGAACGCTGAATGATATTGCAACAGTGCTCAAGGAAAATCCTTCCGTGAAGGTAAAAATTGTGGGTCATACAGACAGCGACGGTGATGATGCCCTTAACCTTAACCTCTCGAAACGCCGTGCTGAGTCGGTCAGAAATGAACTGACTTCAAAATTCGGCATTGATGCATCACGCATGCAAACCGAAGGCGCCGGTGAAACCAGGCCGGTTGCCTCAAATGACACCCCCGCCAACAAAGCGATGAACCGCAGGGTTGAGTTTATTAAGCTGTAACCCGGAACCAATATCTGACAACCATGAGAACTACCTGCTTCCTGCTGATCCTGTTGCTCCCACTGTGCGGACTGATAGCCCAGAACACCCCGGAGGAGTACCTGAAATGGCTTTCTCCCCTCCCTGAAAATATATGTATACAAACACCCGAAGCGATTGCGAAATGGTCTGACAGCCTGAACCCGCTCATTGACCGTATGAAGGGAGTGCTGCTGCAGGAAAATAATGATTGGGAAGACGCGGTGGCCAACGGGAAGTTTAACATGGCGATGGCTGATCCCGATGGTCCGGCAGCTGCGAGAGGCCGGTCATTGAATGAAAAGATGCAGGAGCTTCAGCAAAAAGTGAACGTCTCATTCTTAAAAATATGGACGGTCTATCGTGATGCAAAGGTCAATCTGATAATTAAGTACGACGAACCTTTCAATGAGCTTACCAGAGAATACACAGAGGCTCAGACCGCCGGCAGAAACACAGCTGAGCTGAAGGAAAGGATCCGGGCAATGGAAATGGACCGGTGCGAAGAGATGGCTCACATCAGGAGAGATTATCTTAATGCTTACAGGGGGTTTCTGTATGAATATATGCCCACATTTGTAAGGCAAAATGAAATTAAGGATGAAGTGAACAGGATCCAATATGAATCATTTGAATTCAGAACCAGGTATGGTGCATGGTTGGAACACATTATGAAATTTGCCGAGGAGCTGAGGCTGGTATTTGATGATGCTCCGGATTCGGGAGCAATTGACATGAGCTGAGCTAGCGGATGTATCCGGTGGATTTTATTAATTTACTAAGTGATTATTAACACCAAAACATCACGAATATGATTATGAAAAGGTTTTTAGCCTATGCGGCCCTCTTCCTGGCGACCGGTACACTGACTGCTCAGGATTGCGTCTTTTACTTCCCCTCTGAGGTCGGTACCAGGGTAGGGTATAACTACTATTCAAAGCCAGGAAAACAGGAGGGTTCCTCTGAACTGCTGGTAACAGGCCGGAAGACAGAAAACGGCAATCTGAAGCTTTCGATCAGGGCTTCAGTCTTTGATACCCATGAAGACACTACAATTACTTTTGACTATGCAGTCTGGTGTGACGGCGATAATTTCTTCATTGACATGAAAAGCTTTCTGGGCTCAATGAATCTTACCGAGCTGGGTGAATTTAAAATCACCTCAACTGATATGGAATTACCGGCCGTTATGGCTCCTGGCCAGCAATTAAAGAATGCCTCATTCACACTGGAGATGACAGGCCCGATACCCGTTACCATGACTTCTGATTTTACCAACAGGAAGGTTGATGCTCTCGAGCAGATCATCACCCCGGCAGGAACCTTTGACTGTATCAAGGTTTCATATAACACATTTTCAAAGATGGCTTTCATCAAAACCGAAGGTCATACTGTGGAGTGGTATGCACCAGGTATCGGAATCGTACGCTCCGAAAACTATGACAAGAAAGGCAAGATCGCATCGATTCATGAGCTTATATATGTGAAAAAATAGTTGCCAGGAAGGAGACCCTTTCGCTGCTGACCAATCCTCTCTACCATGCAGCGATACATTCTGTTTCACTTTTTATCCACCCTGTAATGCACCGGCTCTAAAGGCTTGACCTGCAGTCATCGGCACCGGTGTCAGAAAGATATTACCACTACTGCTTTGATCCTGATGGTGGCTATTATAACATAAAACAGGGTATTTCTGCGTTATAGATAATGATATATAACAGACTTCCATACATAAACAGTATTTATATGGAAAGTACTGTAAATGAACATTGAAAAAATGATCAGAAACTTTCCCAATAATCTTCTCCTGCTGGCAGCCCTGAGCCTTTTCCTGAACTCATGCACAGGCGGATATGCAGAGGTGGAAACAGGGGAAATAACAGCCGTCAGAGCCACGACGGCCGACATTGCAGGGCATATCCTCAGCCTCGGTGACGGGATTAAAAGCTACGGCCATTGCTACTCTCAGTCCGGAACCCCGACAATTTCAGATGAACGTACGGTTTTTACCGTAACAATAGGAGTGGGATCATATTCAAGCCATATAATAAACCTTCTTCCTGGCACAACTTACTTTGTCAGGGCATATGCCATCAGTGGCAATTTGACTGTATACGGGAAGGAGGTCAGCTTCACAACAGATGTATCGGGAAGATAGTGACCCGCAGAAGCTGCAGGTAGTTACTGCGGACCGTAAAGGAGTGTTACATCCCCCACAAGGCTGAATTGTTCTCCGTTCGTGAAAGTGCCGGTACATTTCCAGACATACACTCCCTGCTGGCATAGCCTTCCCTGGTAGTATCCGTCCCAGCCTGTCATAACATCATCACTCTCATAAATCAGAGTACCCCAGCGGTTGAAGATCTCCAGGTGATACCTGTCAACACCTTCCCAATATGGATGAAAGATATTATTCTTTTCGGGTTCGTTAAGGTCATAAGCCCCTCCGTTAGGTCCCATCCTGTCAGGCGTAAAGGCGTTGGGAAAAACTATCAGTCCCTTACCGACAACTGTGACAGCATCGGGTTTAATTAACTGAGCCGTACAACCGTACTCTGTCCATACATCGAGCTTAATGTCATAAATACCAACCTCTGTATAAAGATGAGACGGATTAATTTCTGTTGATGTTACTCCGTCTCCGAAATCCCAGAGATATGTGTTTCCTCCCTCAGACAGATTGTACAGCTGAATCACCTGGTCAGGGAGCATTACAAGTGCAGGTGAGATCCTGAAATCAACAACCGGATTTGGATACACTTCAACCTGCCTGTAATAGTAAGCTCTCCCCCCTTCGCCGGTAACTGTCAGTTTAACATTATATATCCCGCTCTCATTGTAAGTATGTACAGGCTCAAATTCTGCCGAGGTGGTTCCGTCATCAAAGTCCCAGAGGTAAGAATTGCCGTAAAGTGAATTATTTACAAAACTGACAGTCAGCGGTGCACATCCTGGCATTACTGTATCAAATAATGCTACCGGCGGAGCCGGGAAGATGCGGATTTTATGGGATATACTGTCAGAGCATCGGGCTGAAGAAACATAAAGCCTTATTTCAAATTCGCCCCAGGAGGAATATGTATAGGGTGAAGGTGATTCTCCGGCAACCGAATGACCATCTCCCATCTCCCAAAGATAGGTCCACGGGCCGTTGTTTGTAACATTTGTCAGTGAGACCGTGGCATCAGGGAAGACCTGGTGGGTGGGCAATGCTATAAACTCAGCAACAGGCTGTGGAAATACATTGACATAACCGGTTGCCGTATCCGTACAACCGTACCTGGAGCTGGAAATAAGGCTGATAGTAAAGGTGGTATCACTGTCTGAAAAATTAAAGAAGATATGCGTGGGATCCTTTACAGTTGTCATAGACTCGTCACCGAAATCCCACAAATAGGAATAACCCAGCTCGGATTCATTTATGAAACTGCCGGTCAGCGGGCTGCACCCTTCGTTATTCATGCTGAAGGCTGCCCGGGTTGCCGGGTAGACATTTATGGTATGGAATGTGGAATCAGTGCAACCGTACAGAGTCGATGCCCTGAGATGAACAGTGTAGGCAGCTATCTGGTCTCCCTGGTTGTCAAAGACATGCTGAACGGGATCGCTTTTGCCCGCGGAGAGTGCTGAACCATCTCCAAAATCCCATTCGTACAGGTCTGCATTCAGACTGGAGTTTGTCATTATAAAGGTTGCCGGCGGACAGTCAATCACCTTGTCAGTCTCAAACAGGGCTTTCGGCATGGGATGAATGGTAATATCCACAGTGTCAGTGCTTATGCAGTTATGTTCAGAAACTGCCGTGAGCACCACCTTCCTCACCACTATTGTATCAGTGAAATTAGTGAAGAGATGAGAAGGTGACAAGGCATCGCTTGAAGTGCCGTCACCGAAATCCCACATGTATGTATAACCACCGGAAGAGATATTTGTGAATTCTACTCCCAACGGATGACATCCTTCGTCAATGTCAGGCGAAATGCCGGCTTCGATTGCCGGCTCAACAATTACGGGCCTGGTAAATTCGGAGGAACATCCCTCTGCATTAAATGCCGTGAGAACTACCGTAAATGTCGCAGGATTGGTGAAATCATCATTTGTAAAACGATGATAAACCGGGTCGGTATTGTATGTGACTGTTTCAGCTCCGTCACCAAAATTCCAGTGAAACTCATCACCACCGGCAGAGCTGTTGTTGAAGGTTACCGTGAAAGGACTGCAGCCGCGCTGAACCGGAATTGTGAAGCCTGCCTTTATGGCTGGATGTACCGTTACGGGTAATGAATACACCGCTATGCACCTGTAGTCGTCTGAATATGCAGTCAGGTTTACATAATAGGTAACATCATCATCTCCTGTGTTTATGAAAGTGTGAACCGGGTTTGCAGCTGACGATGAAGTGCCGTCACCAAAGTCCCAGAGATACGAACCGGCTCCCCGGGAAAGGTTTGTGAATACAACATCATGAGGGTGGCAGCCCTCTGCAGGCTCTGCAGTAAAAAGGGCATTGATATCCGGAAGGACAGTAACCTTATT
>DHUL01000090.1:65760-132509 GCA_002409145.1 Bacteroidales bacterium UBA5235 | reverse complement strand
ACTGAAGGATCTGTAGTTTCAGTGCCGGATTCGTCACCAAAATCCCAGTGGAATGTTGTGGCGCCGACAGAAATATTGTAAAGTACCGCTTCAAATGGCGTACATCCTGAGGTTGAGGGGACAGTAATTCCGGCCGTCACATTCCCGTGGACAGTGACAGGCCAGGATACTCTCTTGACACATTCACCGTCGCCGTTTGAAACCGTCAGGGTGACCTGGTATACAACATCGGTCATCCCGAAATTGATGAATATATGGGACGGTGAAAACTCAGCTGAAGATGAGCCGTCACCAAAGTCCCAGTAATATGTAGCTGCATTAAGTGAAAGGTTGGTGAAGGCCACCTCAAGCGGATGACATCCTTCAAAGGCGCTGGCCGTATAGTTTGCAGATATCTCAGGATAAACCGTCACTGTCCTCTCCATGATATCAGAACATCCTTCTGAGTTTCGTATTGTCAGCCGCAGGTTATAATATGCGACTCCCGGTCCCGGGTTATAATAAGTATGGTATAAGACCGGGTCCGGGGTGGTGATCACCTGTGAGCCGTCACCAAAGTCCCAGATGTATTCCTCTGCTCCCGTAGACATGTCAGTAACCGTGATGTCAAAGGGGTGGCAACCGATAATATCATTTACGGCAAATAATGCTTCGATGTAAGGGTGAACCGTGATGTAGGCAATGGCTGTATCTGTACATAATTCTGAGGATGTTGCGATGAGGGTAACCACATAGGTAGTATCATGATCCATGAGGTTCCTTTCGTAGAGGTGGACCGGATCAGGCACTGATGACGTGCCACCGTCACCGAAATCCCAGAAGAAGGTGGCAGCCCCGGCAGAATTATTCTGAAAGCCAACCTCAAATGGGGAGCATCCCTCAGTCCGGTCCGGGGTAAAATCAGCACTGATTTCCGGAAAGACAGCCACTTCCCGTGAAATTTCGTCGTAACACCCCTCATCGTTCTCAACGCGTAACTTTACGGTGTATGTAACAACAGAATCGGTGTTGTTTATGTAGGTTACCGGAATAACTGGTCCTGGAGAAGTTGATGTTATTCCATTGCCAAAGTCCCAGGAATAAAAATCCGCTCCGAAAGACTGGTCGCTGATTACAATATCATGAGGCGTACAGGCAAACACTGTATCAAACACGAAATTGGCCTCTATATATGGCATGACCGTTACCGTATGTGACGAGGTGTCACGGCAGTAGTAAGGTGAGATTGCTATCAGGCGTGCCTCAAATACGATGCTGTCAGGCCCGAAGAGGTTCCTGTAGGTGTGTTCAGGATTCTGGTCAATTGAAGAGCCGCCGTCACCGAATTCCCAGTACCAGGTACCTGTATTGCCTGATGAAGTGTTTATGAAACTGACGGGCAGAGGGTCACAACCACGGGTCGCCCCGTCAAATTCAAACTCCGAATAGATCTCAGGGTAAACAACAATAGTCTTGGTAAATATGTCTGCGCAGAAACTTTCATTTTTCACGAGCAGGGTGACAGTATCAATTATCGGAGCATTCGTATAATTGGTATAGACATGTGAAATTGTAAACGGTTCGGGATAACCCGGAGGGGGCTGGAATGGCGTCTCAGGGTCAAGGTCATAGGTTGTGAGGATTCCGTCAATCTCATACTGCCAGAAAGCGACACCCGATGACTGATCCTCAAAGTCAACCCTGAGCGGTGAGCATCCTGACTGCACATTTGTCTGGAAGAATGCCTTTACGGGTGTTGATACCTCCACGGTAAGGTTTCTAGTGCCTGCTTCACATGCTCCTGATATTTCAACCGTATAGTTGTGCGGTCCGGGAGGGAGATCAATTGCAGTCGGCAGATTGCTGGTCGCATCATCGAGGTATGTGTCCGGACTCCACTGGTAGTTCGTACCCCCGTAAGCATAGAGCTGAACAGGGTCACCATAGCATGCCCTTACAACAATTGAGTTGGTACCTGCAACATTAGCCCCTATATTCAATCCGCCGAAATCAGAGTAGTACCCGTAGAAAAGTCCCCCCTCCCCTGCCCCGGTAAAACCGTTGAATATTCCCAGGTGGAATATATCGCCGGTATTCTCGACCAGGTGCTGCCCGATTGGAAGTTCGTTGGTGCTTATCAAGTTCGAAAACCATGCCATATATCCGCCTGATCCCGGAATCTCCTCGAATGCCCCCGGATCGATGATCCCGTCCTGTCTTATTCCGTCAAGGAGGAACTTGTCCTCGTTGCCCTTTTTTACGATAATAAAGAAATGGAATCTGTTCTCATCCCGTGACCTGGTAAAAGCAAGCTGGGTATTTCCGGTACATCCGATGGCAGGCACAAGGGCTCCTGCCCTGGCCTGGTTTAAAACCCCAATGTGAAATGTATAAAATGGCTTTGGAGGATCAGTCGGATTAAGCGTGGAGGTCAGACGTCCGAACTTCGAGCCTCCCGGGATGATTATAAGTGCCTGCTGGCCACGGTCCAGCGTAGTATAGGGTGACCCTCCGATCGGCACATTGTTGCCGTCATATACATAAATTGGTGTATTGTCTTCAGTTGCAATCACATAAACATGGTTGGGATTACCCATGTCCGGAACTATATAATGGCTGCCAACGATATTTACAGGGACTATCTGGTCACCTATCACATCAAATCCCTGGGAGCTGACTGCGACTGCATCATCCTTGACCGTCACGCAGATATCCTCGGTCGACTGAATCCTGGTGCCGGCAAGCCGGTCCGTGGCAAAGATGCTGTAATTGTACGGAAAAACGGAAAACGTCTGTCCCCTGTTAAGGGTAACCGTATATGTACCGCCGGCAGGGATTGAATAAAGAAGGGAGCCGAAACTGGCCTGTTTCCCCTGAGGCAGGGTTATTGTCACCTGGGTATTGTCAGCAGTGGCAACGATATCTATTGCAGAATATGCTCTCGGTGTAAGGTTCCTGTTGTTGTAAAAGGTCTGGAAGGGTGTGTAGAACAAAGTTCCCTTCGCGTTGCGTCCCTTGAGTGTCCAAAGGTCAGATCCGTAGATATAATTTACCTCCCAGTAGCAGGTAATCATGTTTGTGGATGTGATGTGCAGCCCGAAGTTATTTATTCCGTCAACCGTAAGAGGCTTGTTTTCAAGGCGGTTATTGTCGGGGTTAGTCGCTATGTCAATCAGAGAGGTGAGATCGACTGCAGCGGTTGAATTTGCAGCTATATCGATGACTCTATCCTGGAAACCGCCCGGGTTAAGAGTTGGATGGTATGGATTGGCCGGCATGCTGATTGTTACCGTGGCGGGCAGCTCAAGCGTTGCCATCCTTAATGTTCCGGGTGTTCCTCCTGTATTGCCGCGATGTGACAATTCCGGCACAACGAACCAGAACTCGGTATCTACCTGGGCATTTACCTGAGTCGACATTGTCAGCAATAATGCTGCCAAAGCACTGCTGACAACTAACTTGTATTTGAGGTAACGGAGTTTAGTTTTCAAAACCAGTCCGTAAAATTAAACATATTTAGAATTTATACGTAAAAACGGATAACTATGTTGCCCTGACGGGAAATTAAAGAAGTAATATGTTCGGACTGAAATCTTTGATAACGGAATCAGCCAGGCTATTGGTAATATTCATTTTATTATTTCAGGCATCTCTGCTGCATTCACAGGTTTATCTGTCCGAGGGCTTCGAGCTGGGGGCCAGACCTGATGGATGGACAGAGGAGGGTGTGATCGGAACAGAGCCATGGCGCTACAGGAACGGTGGTCATAGCCCGAATGACAACAACTGGCTGGTTCCTGCCTGGGAACTGGACATAACCCGTAATCCTCCTGCAGCATATTCGGGGACATATAATGCAATATTCTTCAAGCAGGGAGACGGAAATGAGCGGACCAAACTTATAACCCCTCCTATGAATCTGCTCGGCGGAGCATCAGTGGAACTGAGTTTTTATCTCTGCCAGATACCGTGGAATTTTGAAGGTTCAAACGGCTGGGACATACTCAGGGTTTACTATAAGGTATCGGAAAGTGCGCCATGGGTGCTTCTGCATGCTTTTCTTGACCCGGTCTACAGCTGGGAGCTTCAGACCCTGTCGCTCCCCAATCCCTCCGCAACATATTATCTGGCATTTGAGGGGCAGACCCGGTGGGGATTCGGAACCTGCATCGACAACATTACCGTGGAATCGACAGGCCTTCAGCCGATGTGGATCAGGGAGATAGATGCAAGACAACCGTTTTCGCAGTATGTCGCTTCAGGAACTCCGGATGTGCCGGTGATGAGGCTTGACTTTACGGTACTCGGCAACAGCGATACTGCAAGACTTCAGAGCATAAAATTCAATTCCCTTAATACATCCGATAATGATATTATCCCTGGAGGTGTCAGACTGTATTCCACCACCAGCCAGGTATTCAGTACTGAGACTCAGCTAGGATCACCTGGCAATTTCACCGGCGGAGTGGCTGAATTTACCGGGCTGAACTATATCCTGCCGCCGGGAAACTCATATATATGGCTGACCTATGACCTGAAGTACGATGTTGAATATGGACACGTACTTGATGCAAAACTTGCAGCCAACAGCATCCTGGCAAACGACACTCTCTACCCCTCTGTGGAATTGTCTCCCGCGGGCGCGCGGACAGTGTATTCAACCCAATATTACCAGGGCTTTGAAGGAGCCCATGGATGGACGCTGACAGGTGAGTTTGAGGTCGGACAGCCATCGGGGCAGGGCGGAGATCCCGGCAACCCGGATCCGGCCTCAGCATTCCGGGGTGTCAACTCCCTCGGGACTGATCTCACTGGCCTGGGGATGTATCCCTACAAGTATGAACCTGACTTAAGCGAGTCATCATCATATCATGCAACTTCACCTGTACTTGACCTCTACTATTACAAAAACCTCAGCCTCTTCTTCCAGAGGCAGCTGAACATCGAAGTCTGGGACCACGCCTCGGTGGATGTGAGTATTGACAACGGCATTACTTGGCACCCGGTCTGGGAGAGCTCATCGTATCTCAATGACTACATGTGGTCAACACAGCATATAACAATTCCGGAAAACTTCTCCCGGACAAATAATCTGATGTTCAGATACACCATGGGGCCTACTGACGGCTTTAACAACTACTCCGGATGGAACATTGATGATGTTTACCTCACAGGCGAATTCATCACCCGCGACGTGGGTGTTTCAGAATGGATTTACCCCCTCAGCGGAAGCGGACATACTTCATCCGACTCCGTGACTGTGAGAATTTCCAACTTAGGAGGCGCTCCGGTGACAGATCCCGTACCGGTTGCCTATTCGTTTGACGGTGGTCTTACATGGGTGACAAACACAATGAATGATGATATCCCGGTCGGCGGATCTGCACTTTTTACCTTTTCAACCAGGGTGGATCTATCAGCACCGGGACCGAGACCATCAGTGCTTGCAAAAACAATATTCCCTGGTGACCAGTTTGCCGGCAATGACCAGATAGCAACAGAGGTTTACATCGTCCCGACATATGTTCCACCCTGCCTTGAAACCTTTGAGTCTGGCAACGGTTACTGGAGGCCTTCGGGAAACCCTATGTGGGAATATGGAGTGCCTGCCGGAAACACAATCAACAATGCCTCATCAGGGACAAAAAGCTGGGTGACAGGGCTGACCTCAACATACGGTGACCTGATTACCAGTGCAAATGCAATAATCTTCCAGGATGACTTTGAATCTGACAGAGGTTGGACATTTACCGGCGAATTTGAACGCGGTACCCCTGATTATGTATTTCTTCCATATTTTGCATATTCCGGATATTATTGCATCGGAACCGACATTACAGGCCGGGGAACGTTGCCGCACCTGTATGAGAACGGAATAACAGCTGCTACCCAGTATACAGCAACCTCACCCTCATTTGACGTCAGCAGTTACAGCAACCTAAAAGTCGAATACCAATCGATGATTACTGTTCAGAGTGGTGATTCGGTAAGTTTCCAGGCAAGTTCAGACAATGGCGCCACCTGGGTGACCATATGGAAAAACAGTGGGAGTGCTATCATGGACCAGGAATTCACATACAGGCATATTGAAATCCCGGATTCCCTGTCCTCAACCGGTTCCTTCAGGTTCAGGTTCTCACTATTTTCTTCCTCAGCTTCTGGAACAACAGCCCAGGGATTGAGTATAGACGATGTTACTCTTTACGGTGACCTTATCAGTGACAGTGAGGCACTCCTGAATTCACCATCCTATGACTTATCCGGCCTTATTCACCCGGTCTTTGAAGCCAGGCTCCGGGTGGATACTGAAGAAGGTGCTGACGGTTCCACACTGCTCTACTCGGTTGATGACGGCCACAGCTGGATAACCATATCAGAAAATTCCGGATTTGACGCCTACTGGAACTGGTATAGCGGAAAGTATGTCTCCGCACTTGGCACTGACGGGTGGAGCGGACAAAGCGGATCATGGATGACCGTAAGACATCTCCTGTCCTCCACCCTTGCCGGACGCAACAACGTTCAGTTCAGACTGAAATTCAAGGCTGATAAGTTCAACAACCAATATGACGGAGTGGCTCTTGACGATGTACGGCTCTATGAGGCGCCCTCCGATGTCAGTATTGTGGATATTTTGTCACCCTTCACCGCATGTGAACTGGCTCCCGACCAGCGATTCACTCTCAGAATCAGAAATACCGGAGTGGGCACAATGAGTGCCGGGGACTCTATACGAATTGGATATCACATTGACCGGTCAGGAGAAATTGAACTGGCCGAGGAAACTATCTTCCTCTCACAGCCACTGGCTGCAGGTGAGACCAGGGATTTCAATTTGACCCGGCAATTTGACTTTAGCGCAAGCGGTGATTACCTGACAACGGTTTATGCCATAGAACCCGATCCTTTCTTCTACAGGGCGGTATCAAATGACACCGTTCAGAAACTGATTCAGGTCCATAAGCCGTTTGTGAATCTTGGAAACGACCTGTCAACTGTCCGGCCGGATACCGTGACACTCAGAGCTTATTCCGGAACCTCGGGACAAAACTACCTGTGGCAGGATAACTCAACAGACTCTTTATTCCATGTGCCGGCACAGGGAAAATATTGGGTCAGGGTAACAAACAGTTTCGGCTGTACAGCATCTGACACAATCAGGATTACTGCCCTGATTGCTGATGTCGGGATCAGCCGGCTGATCGCTCCCCTTTCCGCATGTGAGCTTGGCTCTGATACCCCGGTCATTGCTGAAATAACAAATTTCGGAACTGACACAGTCGAAGTGGGTGATACAGTATTTGTTTATCGCAATATAAACAGCGCGTTACTGCGCGACACCCTGCTTGTTCCGGCCAGGATTGTACCAGGGGCATCTGTCAGTTATACATTTTCAACTACTGCTGATCTCTCCATGCCGGGAACATATAACCTCAAACTATTTACCCGTTACCAGGATGATACACATCACCTCAACGATACCCTGAATTATGACCTCGAAGTATTCGGATATCCTCCGGTGGATCTCGGACCAGATATTATCCTTACAGCAACGGAATATCCTCTTGCTGCACCAGCCGGATATTCCAGTTACCTCTGGCAGGATGATTCCGCATCAGACAACTTTGTTGTCACTGAACCAGGGTCAGGACAATACTATGTTACTGTAAGCGATGAACATGGATGCATTTCATCTGACACTGTCAATGTTATTCTGAATGTGACCGACATCAGGATTGCCCGGATACTTTCACCTGAAACATCCTGCGGATTATCGGACAATATAACAGTATCTATGAGGCTGATAAACAGGGGCAATATCACTATAACAGCCGGCAAAACAATTACAACCGGATACAAGGTCGACAACGGTACGGACATAATTGAACCGCACACCCTCAACAGCGACTTCTTCCCGGGTGACAGCCTTGATATAACATTTGTACAGAAGACAGCTGTAGCCGCGGGTCAATGGTATGATTTTGCAGTTTTTGCATCAGTTACCGGAGACATGAAGCCGGAAAATGATACAATACTCATGCCGGTGGGAATTTTTGCAACCCCGGTTGTAGATCTTGGTGATGACTACCAGGTTGTACACGGTTTTGAGTATACACTCGATGCAGGCCCCGGGTTCAGTTCGTACCTGTGGCATGACGGAAGCACTGGCCGGACCTTTACTGTCAATACCCCGGGTATAACTGTCTGCAGCGTTACCGTGACCGATGCCAATGGATGTACCGGCTTTGAAACTGTTCAGGTGATACTTGCAGTTCCAGATGTCGGCATAACTGAAATTATTCACCCTTCCACCACCTGCTCCCTGGGGAATGACGAACATATTAAGGTCGCCATCAGGAACTTTGGTAACTGGGACATAGATCCGGGGACTTCAATCACCGTATCATATTCACTCAACGGACGACCCGCTGTCTCCGAGATCATAACACCAGGGGCGCTGTTTGAACACGGCACGGTTATAGAACATATTTTTACACAGGGTGAGGATTTCAGCATACCTGACCGGTATACAATTTCAGCATCAACTGTATATTCCTCAGACCTGATCCCTTCCAATGACACCCTTACGATTGATGTTGATGTGCTGGGTAGTCCGCTTATTGATATAGGAAATGGCCGGGACACAATACTGTCACTGAATCCTGTTGTTCTGTCAGCAACACCCGGATATGCCTCCTACATGTGGCAGGATGGGAGTAATTCTGCAGACTTCACTGTTGGTGAGCCCGGAAGAGGTTTGTACTCTGTTGCAGTCACCGGTGACAACGGTTGTGTCACACATGACAGTGTTTATGTGGTCTTTGACCTTCCGGATATTTCAGTCTCCTCAATTAAATCACCGGTATCGTCATGCGTCCTTCCAGGAAACACAAATGTCTCAGTGGAGATAATGAACAAGGGATTTTACCGCATCGCTGCCGGAAGCATTCTGGCTCTCTCCTATGAAGTCAACGGTGGATCCCCCGCTTCTGAGAACATTACACTGGCTGATAAGATTATGCCAGACAGTTCAATTACTGTGACTTTCTCCTCTAAATATGATTTCTCTGCTCCGGCAACCTATGACCTCAGTGTGTCAGTCGCCTGGGATCCTGACCGGAATGCTCTTAACAACAGTATAACCAGCAATATCAACGTGTGGGGGGTACCTGTCGTTGATATAGGCCAGGGATTGGATACAATCAGGATTTCTTCCCTGCCCGTCACTCTTGATGCAGGCACAGGATTTGCTTCATACCTGTGGCAGGATAATTCGGTTCTCAGCAGCTACAGTGTTACACAGTGGGGAAGATACTGGGTGAGAGTGACCGATCTGCACGGATGCACGGCAGCTGATACTGTGGTTGTCCGGTCATCAGTCGGAATTGAAGATCTGAATGCATTCCCGGGAACGGTAAAGATTTTCCCGAATCCGGTGTCCGATATACTGTATATAACGGCAATTCCGGAACAACCGGAACATATAAGGCTCGAGCTATATAACCCCGCCAGTCAGCTTATCTGGATGAACGAGGCCGGTGAAACAACTCATCTTTACAGGGAGTTTAATGTACAGAAGCTGACACCCGGGTTATACATCCTCCGGATCAGGGTTGGTGAGCGTTTATTTGCGTCAAAAATAATTGTAGCCAGGGATTAAAACTGATGTGCGGGGGGAAAAAAAGCGGGAATGTCACTCCCGCGCTCACTCCCGCTCAGTCTCAGTAGCCCCACCAGGAATCGAACCTGGATTTCAGGTTTAGGAAACCCGCGTTCTATCCATTGAACTATAGGGCCGCCTCTTTGCAGGCGCAAATGTAAATTATTTTTCGGTTATCGCAAAAAATCAGCACCCTCCCGAAGGCTTCTTCTTCGCCTTTGACGTCACGGGGGGTTTGGCAGCCCTGACAGCCGTTGCGCTTCCCTCTGTGGTTACAATGTTCCCTCCACCCAGTGCGGCAGCAGCGCTCTTGCGGAAGTCGTACTTCGCAAACTCCTCATTGGGGCTGGTTTGCGACGGCGCCTGCGGCGACAGAATGTTTCCAAACCAGTAATTTAATCCCCCCTCGAGCACGAAATTATTCTCATAACCGAGCTGCCTGGTGATCATCCATGCCTGGTTCGCATAAACCGAGCCGTTTGAATAGAAGATATTCATGTAGGCATCCTGGTTAAGGATATCAGTATACTCATCTGACAGAAGACTGCTCAGCGGTATGTTGATGGCGTTCTCCATATGAAATGAATCATACTCTTCAGGTGTGCGCACGTCAATGAGTCTCAGTGAGGGGTCTTTCTGCACAAGCATGTCAGCCACCGCATCAGGTGAAACAAACTGGACTCCGGCCCCGGCTTCCTGCAGCAGCTCGTCGGCTGTCAGCCTGAAGTGCCTGACCCTGTCAGGCGGCACAGCGGCAATGATTATCCCCAGCGGGATAATAAAAAACGCAAGCAATTTCAGCGGTTTCATTTTTTGATATTATTGTTGTTTATGTTTAACCTTTTATAAAACAAAATGTTCATCTGGTCGCATATCGAAGCTGGCTCCGGGACCCTGACTTACCGGATCCGAAAAGCGTCATGGCAGCTCTAGTATTCCTCCCTCGGGAACTTTCTTTCAGCCCATTCGGCAACCATAAACATCCCGATGGCGGCCAAAATCATCAGCAGGCCGAAGAGCCCGTCAGACATGCCAAGCTTCTCACTGACCTTTGGTTCGCCAAGGTATTTTGCCATGTACATCTTCTCCCACAATGGATAGGTGAATGCAAATCCGTAGACGCCCAGGAAGAGCCCTGCAACAAACACCATCCCGTCAATCTTCCCTATTGCGGCGCCGCAGAAGCTGGTGCCCGGGCAGAATCCGCCCATTATGAAACCTGCTCCCATAACCACTCCGCCTATAATGGCAGAGGTGAGATATGTCGGGTTGACATAGATAAGATCAAGGTCAACCCAGCCGAACAGGCTCATGAAGAGCAATCCGAGCATGCAGGTGATGGCTCCGGTGAAGAAGACCTTCAGAACGACAGCATCATATCCGTAGAAGATGCCTGCCAGCTTGCGGCTCGATGAGAAGCCGGAGCTCTCGAGTACCCAGCCGAATGCGATGCCGATGAAGAATGCAAGGAGAAAGTTGGTGTTCTCCGATATTATTTCATTTGGTGCCAGTGGTCCCATTTTTTCCTCCTTTTATTAAATCCATAGTTTCCTGAAGAAATATGCCAGTGCGAAGGCAGTGCCGAAGATGGCCATCATTGTCACGAATCCGCCGAGTGAGAGTACACCCATCCCGCTAAGGGCTGAGCCGCTGGTGCAGCCCCGGCCGAGCTGTGAACCGAAGCCGAAGAGCGTTCCGCCAGCCAGGGCGAATATCAGTCTTCGGCGGGAAGTGATTTTCGGTGAATGTTCCACCTTCAGTTTCAATCTGCCGGCAACAGCACCGGACAGAAATCCACCTACCAGGACGCCCAGCATTTCAAACACCAGCCATGACTTTATCGGGCTGCCGCTGTGTGATCCGGCATACTCTTTCATAAAGGGCATGGTTTCCGATGCATCCTTATCAACCGCTTCGATGGTTGTTGCCACAACGCTCTTGACGGCACCGCTGGCACCCAGACCCCTGCCTGAGACAAAGTTGGCGGCAAGCAGTACGAGGCCCAGCAGCACACCGCCCAGGTAAGGGTTCAGGTATCTCCTGCTCCTCTCATTTGTTGTATTGTTGCTCATTTTATGTTGAATTTTATTGTGATCAGTATAACCAGCGGCTCACCTGGCCGGCAAAGACAAAGATGAACCTGAACATCAGACTGCCCAGCAGTACCAGCACGCCCGGCATCAGAGCAGGAATATGTTTTCCGCGAAGTTCCATGAGGTCCAGAACGCCGGGAATGATTATCCCCAGTATCACCACAAAGATCCAGAACACCATCGTATAAGGCCCGCCAAGGAAGAGCCCGGCCGCCTCTATCTGAACCTGGGTGCTTGCCAGGAAGCCCATGAACATGTGAACTATCAGGAAGAGCTCCACCCCGAGTATTATGAGGTCTATCTTTGTGAACAGCAGCCTCTCCTCCCTGTTTTTGGACATCAGTACTATTGCTGCAGCACCGGCTGAGAGTCCTGATGCCAGGAAGAGAGGACCGAGTACCGATGTGTTCCACAGCGGCCTGGCATTGAATGCCGAGAGCAGGATCCCGGTATAGACCCCGGTGATGATGGCAAAGATAAGTATCACCCAGGCAAGCTGTTTTTTGTACTTATTGAAGAAGGTCTCCAGCTCCTTCAGCCAGTTGTATTTCCAGTCCCAGCCGGGAAAATATTCCCTGATATGGAGAGCGCACCAGATGAATGATGCAGTGGTTATCACCAGCAGAGTCCAGGCGCCCCATGACATGGGAGATTCAAGCCTTATAGTGGTGTACAGCTGCCAGAAGAAAGCCTTGTGCCGCAGGTCATAGAAGAGTGCTGCCAGGCCCAGTACCAGGGCTATCGGAGCAATGAACGGTACCCGGCGCACGGCAGAGCGGTATTCATTTTCCTTCCCCATCAGGTAATAGAGAGCTGCAAAGAAGAGCACACCGGCTGCAAGACCTCCGAGGAAGAGGTACAGGGGTATCGGCCAGTGCCAGATATGCAGGTGAGGGTCAACCATCAGATTGTCACGTCCGCTGATAATCAGTTCTTCGTTCATAGTCCGGTCAGATTAGGAAATAGAGATGGGGTTTCGTTCCTGCCTCGGGTATGAGGGTCTTGTACTTTCGCTTTTTGAGCACCATGCTCACATCGCTGTTGGGATCATCGAGGTCACCAAAGTACATACACTTTGTGGGGCATACAGAAACACACGCCGGTTTCATCCCCTGGCTGACCCTGTGAACACAGAAGGTACATTTGTCAACATAACCCTTCGGATGCGGGTAGCGGGCATCATATGGACATGAAGCAATGCACGCTCCGCAACCAATGCACTTGTTCGGTTTGACCAATACGATCCCCCCGTCAACTATATGACTTGCACCTGTGGGGCAACACCTCACACAGGGCGCATTTTCGCAGTGATTGCACCTTTCCGACCTAAGCTCAATCTCAAGCCGGGGGTAGGTGCCGTCCATTACCTCAACCACCCAGTCACGGCAGTATCCTATCGGCACATTGTTCTCGGTCTGGCATGCCACGACACAGTCGCTGCATCCGACACACTTTTTGGTGTCAACAGCCATTGCGTATCTCATGATACCACCTCCTCTCCTGCCAGGTCAGTGATAAAGGTCACAAAGTTGCCACGCATGCCCGTGCCCCCCATTACGGGATCAACAAGCACCTTTGTGATCAGGTTTGTGTCGCTGGCCCCTTTCCCGTAAGAACGGCGCAGTTTCTTCTCCTGATGTCCGAATCCGTGAACCATGTATACCGAATCCCACCGGATTCGCTCTGTCACCCTGACCTTAATCGGAAACTCAGACTTTTTGCCATCCTGGTTTACCAGGTGAACATACTGCCCGGTGCTCAGTCCCCACTCTTTTGCAACACGTGGATTTACCCATACGCTGTTTTCATCCATAAGGTCAGTGAGGTTCGGGTTATTTGCAGTGCGGCTGAAGGTATGCATCGGAGCCCTTCCGTAATTGAGGCGGTAGTAACCGGCCGGCGGCTCCTCGTGAACCGTATACCTGGGCATCGGGTCGAAGCCGGCTCCTTCCAGCGCGGTTGAGTAGAGCTCTATTTTCCCGGTGGCAGTATAAAACTCAACTTCTTCGTCAGGAAAGAAGAATAGGTTATCGGCTGTGCGGTCAAAGGTCTTGACCCCTATTCTTTTCATCTCCTCGAGGCTGCTTCCCGCCTGTTTCAGCTGCCAGTCGAGCTGATCTTCAATCTTCTCAAAGGGGAAATATTCAATCACCCCCAGCCTTTTTGCAAGCTCCCTGGCCATATAGAATGCCGGTTTGGTATCGTACATGGGTTCGGCGGCTGGAGCCCTGAGGGCAATCTGCGGTTTACGGTGCGGGCCCACTCTCAGATCATCATATCTCTCGAGGTAAGTGCACTCAGGCAGAACCACATCGGCCCATCCTGTGATTTCCATGGGCATGGTGTCTATCACCACGAGGAGCTGCAGAGCCTGAATGGCCTTTAGGGTGTTCTCCTGGTTGGGGAGGGTCTCCATCAGGTTTGTGCCGTTGACTATCCATGCCTGGAACTTGCAGTTACGACTCGGGTCCGGGACTGTGGCATCACATACGCCGTTGGCCAGGACCGTGTCAGCAAGCTTGTAAAGATCCGGAAACTCCGTCCTCCAGGTTCTCTTTGGCGTGGGATAGGCAGGATGAGGCGGCTCAGGCAGTTCGAAAGTCTCTGTGCGGAAGAAGCCACCCCTTCTGCCCCATGAGCCAAGCAGGGCATTGAGTATTGCCACCGCTCTCAGCCGCTGGGTGTCATCACCGTACCAGGTCACATGACGGCCCGGGTGAACTATCACTGCAGGTGCTGCATTTGCCATCTCACGGGCGGTCTCACGAATGACTGTGGGATCAATGGTGGTAATTCCATAGGCCCATTCAGGGGTCATGTTTTTGACATGCTCCTTCAGGTATTCAAAGCCGTATGTATATTTCTCAACATATGGTTTGTCATAGAGCTCCTCAGAGATGATGACGTTGATCCATGCCAGCAGCAGGGCAAGGTCGGTGGCGGGTTTTATCGGAAGCCAGTATTTTGACTTGCCTGCGGCTGTGGAGAAGCGGGGGTCGACGGTAATGATGGTTGCCCCTTTGTCTATCGCGTCAGACATCTCCTGCACCTGTCCATTATGCATGTTCTCTCCAAGATGGCTTCCTATCAGGACAAGGCACCTGGTGTCACGGATATCAAGAGGTTCGGGGCTGTCAAGGGCCTCTCCGAAGGTAGCCTGGAAGGCTACCTCGCGCGGTCCGCGGCACTGCGCGTAGGATGGTGCTGCAATATGGGGTGATCCGAGGGCGCGCAGAAGGGTTGAGAAATACTTTCCTCCTGATCCGTGGGTGAAGAGGGCAATGCACTCCGGCCCATGTTCTGCAGAGATAACCTTTATTTTTTCGGCAATGTAGTCAAAGGCCTCTTCCCATGTCGCTTCACGGAAGCTCTGTTTGCCGCGCTCCTCGGTGCGTATCAGGGGTCTGCGCAGGCGGTCATCATCGTGGTACATACCCACTCCGCCGGTGCCGCGAGGACAGAGACGGCCGTTGCAGTTCTGGTCCTCAGCATTGCCGATGATCTTCTTTATTGATCCATTCTCATCCTTATAAACCCAGCCTGCACATTTCCAGAAACATACCTCACAGTATGTGGGGGTACGGCCGGTAAGGGCTGTAAAGGTGGCCTTCTGACCTTCAGTGATGCCGGAGCCAAAGAGTTTTAGACCCGCGGCACCGGCCATGACAGCCCCAGTCCCCATCGCTGAGATCCTGATGAATTGCCTGCGTGTTGCCATGCTATAGTATTGATTTGCTGTTCGTTCTGGTTCGGATCAGCGGCGGAAGCGTGAAACCGGTAACTGCTCCTCTGCTGATAGGCGAAAATACTGTTTTAAAACTAACAGTCAGCCTAGAATGATTTTTATGATACCGGGGAAACGTTAAAATAATCAGGAAAGCCTCTTGTATCTGAACCTTACAGGCCCTGCATTACCCGTCCGTTTCCTGAGATTTTCGTCATATTCCGAGAAGCTGCCCTCAAACCAGACCACTTTTGAATCACCCTCAAAGGCCAGAATATGTGTTGCAACGCGGTCAAGGAACCAGCGGTCATGGGAGATGATCACTGCACAACCGGCAAAATTATCAAGCCCCTCTTCCAGGGCCCGCAAAGTGTTCACGTCGATGTCATTGGTCGGTTCGTCAAGGAGTAGCACATTGGCGCCGCTCTTCAGTGTCAGCGCCAGGTGGAGCCTGTTGCGCTCACCGCCGGAAAGAACACCGCACTTCTTCTCCTGGTCGGCGCCAGTGAAGTTGAACCGGGCGGCATAGGCTCTCGCGTTTACCGGTCTGTTTCCAACTAAAATCTCATCCAGACCACCGGAGATAACTTCATAAACGCTCTTTTTCGGGTCAATTTCAGCATGAGCCTGATCAACATAACCAAGGGTAACGGTTCCTCCGACCTCAAATGTTCCCCTGTCAGTAGTCTCCTGGCCCATGATCATCCGGAAGAGTGTGGTCTTGCCGGCGCCATTGGGGCCAATGACTCCAACGATTCCGTTCGGCGGCAGGCTGAAATCAAGATCTTCAAAGAGAATCCTGTCGCCAAATGCCTTTGTGACACCGTGTGCGGATATTACCTTGTCTCCGAGTCTTGGACCGTTGGGGATGAATATCTCGAGCTTCTCCTCCTTCTGTTTTACATCCTGGTTAAGGAGGTTCTCATAAGCACTAAGACGGGCTTTTGACTTGGCATGCCTGGCCTTGGGCGACATTCGTACCCACTCGAGCTCCCGCTCAAGTGTTTTGCGCCTCCTGGCGCTTCCTTTCTCCTCCAGTTCCAGTCTTTTGGCCTTCTGTTCAAGCCATGAGGTGTAGTTGCCTTTCCACGGAATTCCTTCACCCCGGTCAAGCTCCAGGATCCAGCCTGCCACATTGTCAAGGAAGTAACGGTCATGCGTTATGCAGATGACTGTACCCTTGTACTGCCTGAGGTGGGCCTCAAGCCACTGGACGCTCTCGGCGTCGAGGTGGTTGGTTGGCTCGTCAAGCAGCAGCACGTCGGGCTCCAGCAACAACAGGCGGCAGAGGGCCACACGCCGGCGCTCTCCTCCTGAAAGGATGTTAACCGGTGTAGAGGGCTCGGGACAGTTCAGTGCATCCATAGCTCTTTCAAGCTTATGCTCAAGATTCCAACCGTCGAGCGCATCGATCTTCTCCTGCAGCACCGCCTGCCTGGCCATCAGCTTTTCCATGACATCCGGATTCTCATATACCTCCGGCTCACCGAAACGGATATTGATATCCTCGTATTCCCTGAGCACCGAGACCACCTCTGCAGCACCCTCCTCCACTATCTCACGCACTGTCCGGCTTTCATCCATCAGCGGATCCTGCGGCAGATGCCCCACCGTGTAACCGGGAGAAAACACAACCTCACCCTGATACTCCTTCTCAAGGCCTGCAATGATCCTGAGCAATGTGGATTTGCCGGAGCCGTTCAGACCGATAATGCCGATCTTGGCTCCGAGAAAAAATGAGAGTGATATATCCTTGATTACCTGCTTATGGGGAGGATAGCTCTTGCTTACCCTGTACATTGAAAAAATGATCTTCTTGTCGTCGGCCATGACCATACGGTTAGACGACAAAAATAATCATTTTGTCTTCCACTTAAGATTAGGACCAGCAGACTCTCAGACCCTCATCCGCCAGCTGGAGGATCAGACCTTCAGACCTTCCCCGGGGCACCCCTTTCCAAAGAGGGATATGGTTTCTGACTGCACAAGAACCCATATGATGTAGACTCCCTTGAGGGTGCCGATAGGTATGTTGAGCAGTCCGATGGCTCCCATAACCAATGTCAGTATCCTGGCCCACGGCTTGCAGTAGAAGAGGCCTATACCGCCGGCAATCATCGCTCCCCCGAAGAGCAGCATCAGAACAACAAGCGGAGTTGAGATTATACCAAGGACCTTGATGGCGGTAGGGTCATCAACAAACTGGTCAATAAATCCGAACAGGAATGCAATTACCAGTGCTCCAAGCACAAGGAACGAGCCGAAGACAATCTGTAATATGCCTGCAATATTGACATGTTTTTTCATTCTGTTCTCTTCAACTGTCACCACTGTGGGTGATGCGGCATTCTCTTCCATAGCATGAGTGATTTTAGGTTTTCTGCTTTCTCAATAATGACTCCAATTTATGAAAAATGCTGCACATGGAATGATATACTAATTACATACCTTTGACGTTATTTCAGAAATGCCGGCTATGAAACAATTGCTTTATGCTTCAGCTCTTCTTATAATCACCTGTTCCTTCAACTCCTGCGAAATTCTGGGTGACGGATGCCAGGTTTGCAATACGGTCTCCTATGAGAACAACAACGCTATCGCCTGGGGTACCGAGGCAGAATACTGCGGACAGGACTTGATAAACATCAAGGCAATTCCTCCTTCCACCATAAATGGGGTAACAACCTACTGGGAGTGTCGGTGACCCTTCCATGACGCTGATTTTAAGAGCATTCGCCAGCTCTTTTTCTTCTGTTAAAAAGTTGTTGTTAATAAGTTGTTCTTAAAGTTGACATTTGCGGCAGAAATGTTTAACCTTGTTTTTCCTCGTCGGATATCTTTACGTGGAGTTCGGATTATTAACCCCGGGTTCACTTTATAGACATGCTTAACATTACAGGCAAGAGGATAGCAATTGTTGAGGACGATGCTGCATCCCTGAAATATTATGAGACGCTGCTCAAGGAGACCGGCGCAGATGTTATCCCCTACCGTAACGGAAAGGAGTTTGTTGAGGCAATAACCACAGGCAGAGAACACTTTGATCTTGTTTTCATGGATTTTCTTGTGCCTCTGATAAACGGTATCGAATGCACCAGGGCTTTCCGCCAGGTCAACCGCTCTGCACCGGTGATTCTCGTTACTGCATATTATTCCGAACAAACCAAAAACGAAGCGTATATAGCGGGCTGTACGGAATACAACCTCAAGCCCGTCTTCCCTGACAAGATCCACCTGATTCTTGAGAAGTACCTGGCTCCCAGGCCGGCATATCAGATGTACGATTGATAACCACCAGGCAGTAGGCAGTAGGCATTAGTGTTGGCAACAACATGAAGATTGCAAGCCTGCAGGTTAATAAAAAGATACTGAATGCAAAAAGGGACTTAACCTGGAGCCCCTTTTTCACTATTGCCTATTGCCTATTGCCTGGTCTTCTGATTCATTGCCGAGTACCTTATATACAGCTCATTGTACCTTGCATTTATCTCCTCGGCAAGGTCGGTCTGGCCATTATCAAAACAGACCTTAATAGCTTGCAGCATCATCTGCAGACCATTGGTAATTTCAGCACCGGCATAATAAGCAAATGAAGGTCTCTGGTCAAGCAGGTACTCTGCCCGTGAGGCATAATAACCGGCAAACTCATGAGCCAGCTCCTTTGCCTTCTCGGTCCTTCCTGTTGCGAAGCAGGCTGATATAATATCACCGAAATAAAAGTCATAACCCAGCTTTGATGCCGGGAATAGTTCAAGACACCTGTCAATAACCTGCACTGCCCTGGCAGTGTCACCCTCAGCCACAAGGGCGGTGGCTAGCCTGGCATGATTCAGGCGTGCCCTGACAACGGTAAGTGTCCGGTTATGATAATAGTCGATGTAAACATCCGGATCATTGGCACCCTTCCAGCTGAAACGATTCATCATGTTCTCGTAGAGAATGTCAGTATCAATGCTGCCATATTCGAACCAGCTCTTGTTGACCCCTTTTACCGGTACCAGCCTGTATGCCAGTCCTTCAAGCTGGAAGTATTCCTCCAGCCCGAGGGCATCCTCAGTCTTGCCGGTGACAAAATAGATCGGACGTTCCCAGTCATTGTGAGCCAGGATATCAAGTACCAGCAACTGGTTCTTCAAGATCCATGATTCCTTGAGGGTAATGTCTATGTAGGGCACAATTTTGTCTGCATCCTCCGGTCTGACTGTGCCGTTGGCCAGCACCTTCGCGGAATCAACCGGTATGCGTATGGTGCGGGTGGGGATATACCATACATCCTCTCCGTACAACTTGAGCTTTGTCACCTCGCTGCCGCTGGAAATGAATTTCATCACCTCCTTAGCGGTAGCGGGTTCCTTCACCTTTTCGAGGACAGCAACCTGGTTATTTACTCCGTCGAAGTAAAGTTCTTTCTTCAGGCTTACCGGAAGGGGTTCTGAAGTGTAAGCCTTGTATTTCATCTGGTCAATGTACCAGTCAGTGTTGAGCAGCATAAGGTTGCAGACCCTGACGTCAGTGCGTACTCCCTCTACCTCCTGGGCGTACCAGAGAGGGAATGTGTCATTGTCACCACCGGTAAAGAGTATGGCATTCGGGGCACATGAATTGAGGTAGTTGAAGGCTACATCCCTCCCCAGGTATCTTCCCGAGCGGTCATGGTCATCCCAGTTCTGTGATCCCATGAGGGCAGGTACAGCGGCAAAAGTCAGCACTGAGGCAATAACAGCGGCAGGTTTCTCACCGGCCGCCTTTCGCAGCAGCTCAAAGAGAGCCAGCACACCGAGGCCGATCCATACAGTAAAGGCATAGAATGATGCGGCGTAGGCATAATCGCGTTCACGGGGCTGGTTCGGGTACTGGTTGAGGTAGATGACTATGGCTATACCCGTCATTACAAACAGCAGCATCACTATCCACCAGTTGCGTACATCGCGGTTGAAGTGCCACAGGAATCCCACCAGTCCGAGCAGCAGGGGCAGCAGGTAATACTTATTGCGCGACGGATGGTTCCGCATATCATCAGGCATACCCTTTACCGATCCGGTCCGGGGAGCGTCAAGGAAATCAATTCCCGTTATCCAGTTTCCGTTGACCGGCCCTCCGGTGCTCTGAATATCATTCTGCCTTCCGCTGAAGTTCCACATGAAATACCGGAAATACATGAATCCCAGCTGATAACTGAACATGAACGAGAGGTTCTGGCCGAACGTCGGCACACGCAGTGTTGTTGGCTCCCCGGTCTGGGGGTCATTGACCCGAACCGGTTTTCCCTTGCCACCAACATAACTTTCATACTCCCTGACATGATCCGGAGAATTACTCCACATCCGCGGTAAGATGGTCATGAACCGCTCGTCATACTCCGTTTCTGTCTCACGATTGGTAATAATATACCTGCCGCCGGAAGGGTTGTAAGTGGGTTTGCCCTTTACATAATCAGTCACCGGCGCATTGTAGTATGGTCCGTAGAAAAGCGGTCGCTGGCCATACTGCTCACGATTAAGATAGTATAGCAATGCGAACGGATTTGACGGATTATTCTCATTCATCGGCGGATTTGCCGTTGACCTGATAAGGATAACTGCGAAGCTGGAATAACCGATCACGATGACCAGCAGGGAGGTCATTATTGTGTTCAGAGCCGCTTTCTGCTTTGTCGAGAGAAGCCAGATGCCATAGACTATGACAGCCAGGAAAAGGAGATTGAGCAGCAGTGAGTCTGTAAGCAGCCAAATTCCCGAGAGGAGCAGCGTCGCTCCGGCAAGGAGGAATATTCTCAACCTGTCACTGTGTGTGAAGCTGTACCATACCGAAAGAACCAGTGCGGTAATGAAGAGTAACAGGTGTATATACATGCCGCTGTTGAACGGTAACCCCAGGCTGTTGACGAAAAACAGCTCGAAGGCGGAAGTAACCCTGACTATGCCTGGAATTATACCGTACATGATAAGCACCAACAGCAGTACTGATACACCGATTGATACCATAAAGCCCTTCCAGGAGAACTCATATTTGCGGAAGTACCAGATAAAGACTATGGCAGGTATGGCAAGAAGGTTGAGGAGGTGGACGCCGATGGAAAGACCCATCATGAAGGCGATCAGTATGATCCATCTGTCAGCATGTGGCTCGTCAGCTACATCCTCCCATCTCAGCATCGCCCAGAAAACCACGGCAGTGAAGAGTGAAGAGGTGGCATAAACCTCTCCTTCCACTGCGGAGAACCAGAATGTATCAGAAAAGGCGTACGCGAGGGAGCCTGTCAGACCGGCACCGAGAACTGCAATGATGCGTCCTGCGGTATAATCAGATTCCTGCCTGAGGAGGATCCTTCTGGCCAGGTGGGTGATGGTCCAGAAAAGAAACAGTATCGTCAGTGCGCTAGCAAGGCCTGACATGGCGTTGATCATCATTGCCACCTTTGACTCATCGCCTCCGGCGAAGTTGGCAAAGAACCTTCCGAGTATCATGAATAATGGTGCTCCGGGCGGGTGTCCCACCTCAAGCTTAAAGGCAGAGGCGATGAATTCACTGCAATCCCAGAGGCTCATTGTCGGCTCAATTGTCAACAGGTAGGTAACTGACGCCACGACAAAAACCGTCCAGCCGAGGATATTATCCCAAAGCCTGTATTTCCTTATCATATTTCGTTTTATTTCCGTTCCGGCTTAATACCGCACGAAAATAATAAGATTTTGCCGTGTACCCGAAGATATCAGCCAATTTTGGTATTTTTGGATAAACTGCCCTGCATGAAGAGATGCATTATTCTGGTTATATTGAGTCTGCTTTCCCTTGCCAGGGCAGGGGCTCAATACTATGATACCGGGCAGGACCCAGCCTCTCTCAGGTGGCTTCAGATCCGCACACCGCACTTCAGGGTAATCTATCCTGACGACTTCGGAGGCGAAGCGATGCGATATGCCCGGCTCCTCGAGGAGTCATTTGGAAACCTGTCTGTTCTTTACCCGGGGGTAAGGACAAACATCCCGGTGATAATACACAACCACTCGATGCAGTCAAACGGTTATGTGAGCTGGGCGCCCCGGAGGATGGAACTGTACCCGCTGCCCGGGCAGGATAACCTTCCGATGTTACCTGCAGCTCAGCTTGCTGTGCATGAGACGGCACACGTCCTGCAACTCGGCTCTCTCAACAGCCGCGGCTTTGGCAGGGCGCTGCGGTATGTCCTCGGGGAACAGGCAGTGGGCCTCAGCGCGCTGATGATACCCTCCTGGGCCCTCGAGGGTGATGCTGTCTACGCAGAGACAGTAACCGGCTTCTCCGGAAGGGGACGGAGCAACGCTTTCATCCGCACCACAAGAGCACTGGCTGCCAGTCCGCAGGGAATGTACAATTATGACAAGATGCTGTCAGGGTCATACAAAAACTTTACCCCTGACCACTATGCCTTCGGATACCTGATGATGAACCACCTCAGAACAATCGACCCTGACGCCTGGGAGGAAGTTTACAGGATAGCATCAAACGGAATACCCGGCAACCCGGTCAATGCAGGACTAAGAAAAGAAACCAGGCTCACAAAAAAGAGTCTGTACAATTCTGCCTTTGCAGTCCTTGAAAAAAGCTGGAACGAAAATATGCCCGGAGGAGTCAGGGACTACCCGGCACTGAGCGTCAGCAAAAAAAGAGACTATGTCAGCCATTTCACGCCCCACAGAATGGGAGACGGCAGGATAATCTCACTGCTTACATCCATGTCTAACCCTTCTCGATTCGTCATTTCTGATGCTGGTGGAGGGAAAGAACATAACCTTACTACCACCGGATATATATATCCTTACTTTTTTTCGCTTTCAGGCAACACTTTAGTATGGGCAGAACAGTACCCTGATATCAGGTGGGATAACCGCGATTATTCTGTAATTAAAAGACTTGATCTCCCGGGTGGAATAATAACATCGGTAACCAGCCGTACCCGATACACAGCCCCTGACATTTCTCCTGACGGCAGAACAATCACAGCCGTTTCAACCACCCCGGAGATGCTCTGTTCTCTTGTCATTCTTGACTCACATACCGGAGAAGTGCTGATGAACGTGGTGCCGCCTGATAAAATTACCCTTCAGCGCCCGGCATGGTCCTCAGACGGCAGGGAGATCACCGTCGTCACAGTCAATGAAAAAGGTGAGGGAATCAGGACATACAGCCCTACAGGCAAGATATGGACCGTGAACCTGGAAGAGAGCCTTACTGACATAGTGCAGGCAGAGATCCACAATGACACACTCTTCTTCCTTGCACAGGGAGACGGCTCGGACAATATTTACCGCATTCCGGGCACGGAACCGGCGGAACGTGTTACAGGCTCACGGTTCGGTATATCAGGGTTTTCGGTCAGCGGCAGTGAGCTGATCTTCTCTGATTGCACCCCGGACGGATTTGTCATAGCCTCTGAAAAGACTTCGGCTACCGCCGGACCTGCTTTTGTGACCAGACATGAGATTTTCCCTCCGGTGGCGCCCATGCCTGACGCAGACCAGGTGAGCGACACAACCCTGCCATTAATTTCTGAACCGGCACCCTACCGCAAGATTGCAAACCTGTTCAATCCCCACAGCTGGTTCCCGTTCTATGCCGATCTGGATGAGATCCGGACTGACCCCACCACCGTAAGGCCGGGCCTGACAGTAATGTCACAGAACCACCTGAGCACCCTTTTCTCCACCATAGGGTATGAATACAGCGAAGGAAACCATTATCTGCACTCCGGGGTCACCTGGAAGGGCTGGCATCCGGTCATGGATGCTGAGATAAGATGGGGAGGTGACCAGCTGATAACCAGGGATACCTCCGTAAGCCAGATGCCGGAGAATCAGGGATCCGACCTGCAGGTTAACCTGAATATATATGACCAGTTGTGGTTCGCCCGCGGCAAATTCAGACAGATGCTGATGCCTGCCCTTTACCTCAGTTACCGGAACAGGTATACATGGCTGTCAGACGAGAACAGGTTTGACAGGGATGTAATCAACCTGACCGGCAGACTCTATTTTTCAAACGCATTCCGTACCGCATACCGTGACATCAATCCTAAATGGGGGCAGGTAATCGATCTGCGGCTGACAACAACACCCTGGGACACAAAATTATACAACTCTAAAAGCTATGTCCGGACAATCCTCTTCTTTCCCGGTGCAATGCCGAACCACAGCCTCTCCTTCAGGGCCGGCTGGGAAAACCAGGCCCCAGCAAGGAAGCAGATATACCGCAACACACTGCCATGGCCCCGCGGTTATGAAGACGACCTTATTGCAGAAAAACTCTTCTCCTTCTCTGCTGACTACACGATGCCGCTTTTCTATCCCGACCTGGCTGCGGGCAGCTTCCTGTATCTCAAGAGGATCAGGGGAACACTTTTCTATGACTATTCGAAGGGCGTTGACGTCCGCAACTATGATGACAGGAGCTTCACTGCAGGGCCAGACAGGTTTAGCTCAGCAGGATCAGAGCTGATGGCTGATTTTTACGTACTGAGGATCCCCTTCGAGATAAGTGCGGGGGTACGGGCCGGTTACATGCCGCGAGAGGAAAAATTCTTCGTGAACGGTGCTTTTTCAGTCAACATCTACGGCACCGTTCTTGGGAGAGAGCGCTGACGCTGTCTCCCTGATGAGATCCCATGCCTGCAGTACATGGCTTTCGGTGACGCTGGTCTGGGCCGTCACCATCCTTAATACATACCTGCCGTCAATTTTTGTATGTGTAAGATAAATTTTACCGGTATCATTCAGTGCATGGTTGATCCTCTCATTCAGACTGTTGGCATCCCTGTCATCCATACCGGCCGGGCAGTACCTGAAGCAGACCGTATTCAGCGGCACCGGGGCCATTAGCTCAAAATTCATTTCAGCCTCAACCAGCCCTGCAAGCATCTTCGCCAGGCGGATATGCTCACGTATCATTGACCGGAGTTTTTCCACCCCGTAACACCTTATTACGGCCCACAGCTTCAGCGCCCTGAAGCGTCTCCCGAGAGGTATGCCCCAGTCGCGGTAATCATTCACCTCCCCCCTGGTGCGTGTCTTAAGATACTCGGGAAGGATCTCGAACGAGCGGATCAGAGATGCGGCGTCACGAACAAAATATGCTGAACAGTCAAAGTTGGTAAACATCCACTTGTGAGGGTTGAATACCAGTGAGTCAGCGTATTCAATCCCATCTGTCATCCAGCGCATCTCGGGGAGCAGGAGGGCTGTTCCGCCCAGGGCGGCGTCAACATGCAGCCAGATACCATGCTTCCGGCAGATCTCACCTATGGCTCTCAGAGGATCAATGGCAGTGGTGCCCGTGGTGCCAAGGGTGGCAACCACGCAACACGGGGTGAATCCTGCTGCAATGTCGTCCTCAATAGCTATGCTCAGCGCTTCCGGATCCATGGAATAGTCACTCCTTACAGCCACCTTTACCAGGTTATCACGGCCAAATCCGGCAACTCCTGCGCCCTTCTCCACTGAGGAGTGAGTCTGGGTTGATGCATAGACGCGCAGACGGCCCTTATCACCGAGTCCTTCCCTGTTGGAGCAGAACCGGGTGACCTTTTCCCTTGCTGTGATCAGCGCGGCCAGGGTTGACGAGGAGGCGCTGTCCTGTATGACACCCTCAAATTCAGCAGGAAGAGCTGTCATCACCTTCAGCCACTCCATCATCTTCTCCTCCAGCTCTGCTGCTGCCGGAGATGTTTCCCAGAGCATGCACTGCGCCCCGAGGGCTGCTGTGAGCATCTCGGCAAGCACCGACGGAGGAGAGCTGTTGGCAGGGAAATATGCAAAGAAATTCGGGCTTTGCCAGTGGGTAATGCCCGGCATGATAACCTCATCGAAATCTTTCATGAAAAGATCAAAGGATTCGCTCCCTGAGGGCGGAAGCTCCGGCAATGCATTCTTTATCTCACCCGGTTTGACACGTGATTTTACCGGGTATTGCCCCACGTTCTCAAAGTACCGGGCGATCCACTCAACGATCTCATGCCCGTACCTGCGAAACTCGTTGCTGTCCATGCCTGTATGCTATTGAACCACGGAGTCGGCCAGCAGGATAATCCTGTTCCTCTTCACCTCTATCACACCACCGGTGATTTCAAACCTCACTTCGGTGCCCTGGTCATCAGCAATGATCACAGGTCCGGCATCAAGGGTAGAGATGATGGGCGCGTGGTCTTTCAGCACCTGGAATGAGCCTTTCCTTCCCGGTACCCTCACCGCGCGTATCTCCCCCGAATAGATGTTCCTGTCAGGTGTAATGATTTCAATCTTCACGTCCGGTATTTTATTGTTTACCTGCTCTCTGCGATCAGCTTTTCGCCCTTGGCGATGGCATCCTCAATGGTCCCGACGAGCATGAAGGCAGCCTCGGGATACTGGTCGACGGCGCCGTCAATGATCATGTTGAATCCTCTGATGGTGTCTTCTATCGACACCAGCTTGCCGGGTATGTTGGTGAACTGCTCGGCCACGTGGAAAGGCTGTGAGAGGAACCTCTGCACCCTGCGTGCGCGGTGGACGACAAGCTTGTCCTCCTCCGAAAGCTCATCCATGCCCAGGATGGCGATGATATCCTGCAGCTCATTGTATCTCTGGAGTATCTCCTTGACCCTCTGTGCGCAGCTGTAATGTTCCTCACCAACGATCTCGGGGGTAAGGATCCTCGAGGTTGAGTCAAGAGGGTCAACGGCCGGGTAGATGCCAAGTTCCGATATCTTACGGCTCAGTACCGTGGTGGCGTCGAGGTGTGCAAAGGTGGTTGCGGGTGCCGGGTCAGTAAGGTCATCTGCAGGCACATAGACAGCCTGTACTGATGTGATTGACCCGTGGCGTGTAGAGGTGATTCTCTCCTGCATCACACCCATCTCTGTTGCAAGTGTGGGCTGGTAACCCACGGCTGAAGGCATTCGTCCCAGCAGGGCAGACACCTCTGAACCTGCCTGGGTGAAACGGAAGACGTTATCCATGAAGAAGAGGATATCCCTTCCCGTTCCCTCTCCCTCGCCGTCACGGAAGTATTCTGCCACGGAAAGGCCTGAGAGAGCCACTCGTACACGTGCGCCGGGAGGCTCGTTCATCTGGCCGAAGACAAGAGCCAGTTTTGATTCCTTAAGTATCTCGCGGTCAACCAGGTCAAGGTTCCAGCCGCCCTTCTCCATATCCTCCATGAACTCCTTGCCGTAGGAGATAACGTTGGCTTCAAGCATCTCACGGAGGAGGTCATTGCCCTCCCTGGTGCGCTCACCCACACCGGCGAAGACGGAAAGACCGGAATAGGCCTTTGCAATATTGTTAATCAGCTCGAGGATGACAACGGTCTTGCCCACGCCTGCTCCACCGAAGAGGCCGATTTTTCCTCCCTTTGAATAAGGCTCTATCAGGTCAATGACCTTGATCCCTGTGTAAAGCACTTCCTTCTCAGTCGACAGGTCCTCATACTTCGGCGGTTTGCGGTGGATGGGATAGCCTCCTTTCTTGTCGAGCGGGCCGATGCCGTCTATCGGCATTCCGGTCACGTTCATCAGACGCCCCCTGATCTGGTCACCCACCGGCATGACTATCGGCTGCCCGGTGGCTACAACCTCCATACCGCGCTGCAGTCCGTCGGTTGAATCCATGGCTATGGCCCTGACAGTCTTCTCACCTATGTGCTGCTGACACTCCACAACCAGCACCGACCCGTCATGTCGCTTAATCTCAAGCGCATCAAGGATGTTCGGCATATCGGTTCCGGCCATATCAAAGGTAACGTCAACCACAGGTCCGATGACCTGACTTATCACTCCTGTTTTCTTTGCCATCTCTCTGACTTAAATCTGTTTCAATGTAATCTGATAATCTATTGTCTTTATTCTATGCCCCTGACGGGGCGAAATTTATTTAACCCTTCCGATGAGATTCACCGCAAGCTGCTTCAGTTCGTTCTTTCTTTCGGCGTTTACCGAAACCTGGTCAAGAGCCTGGAAAGCCCTGTTGAAATAGTCATATGCCAGGTTCTCAGCCTTCAGCCTTATATCCAGCTCATCATATATAGCCCTTACCTCCCTGACCTTTGTCTCCGGGTCATTGTTGCCGGGTCCGAGAAGTTTCCTGAGGCGGGTAAGCCTGTTACCGCCGGCCATTTCGAGGGCCTTCACCAGAAGGTAGGTCTTTTTGTTTGCCACTATGTCACTGCCGGTCTTCTTCCCGAACATCTTCGTATCGCCATATGTATCAAGGACATCATCCTGAATCTGGAAGGCAATGCCAAGGCAGCGCCCGAACTCATAAAGAAGGTCCTGGTCCTTTTCAGAAGCATCTCCTATGATTGCCCCCATCTTGAGGGAAGCTGCCACGAGCACTGCTGTCTTCAGTTCAATCATCCGAAGGTATTCGGCTTCTGACACTACACCTTTCTTCTCATAGTCAAGGTCGAGCTGCTGGCCGGAGCATACTTCAATGGCGGTACGGTTGAAGAGCTTCAGTGCCTTCGGCAGGGTCTTTTCAGGAGCCTGGCCTATGCATTCCACTGCAACGAATGCCATTACATCACCTGAAAGTACAGCCTGGTCAGGGCCCCACTTTGCATGCACCGTAGGAGATCCGCGTCTTACCTCAGCCTTATCAATGATATCGTCATGGATCAGGGTGAAGTTGTGAAATACCTCTATGCCCACCGCAGGCATCACTGCCTCGTCAATCTTGTCCCTGAAGATGTTGCAGGATAAAAGGCACATAACCGGTCTGAGTCTCTTTCCTCCGATTGACATTATATATCTCACGGGCTCAAAGAGCTTTTCTGCCTCCGGTGTGCCACCGAGACTGGCTATTGCCTTATCTGTCAGTTCCCTCAGGTATTCGCTGGTGAACATGTTTGTCTCCTTCTGTTAACCGTTAAGCGCTTCAGCACCGCTGACCACCTCAAGCAGCTGGTTGGTGATAGAGGCCTGGCGTGCCTTGTTGTATTGCAGGGTCAGATCCCTGATAAGGTCTGTGGCATTATCGGTAGCCTGATGCATGGCAGTCATCCGTGCACCGTGTTCTGCCGCGAATGAATCGAGCAGGGAACGGTACAGTTTGATGCGCAGGGTTTTGGGTATGAGCTCCGAAACTATGCTTACCTGATCAGGCTCGTAGATATAGTCTGCGTGTGCAGCGGCAGCACCTGACGGAGCCTCCATTGTCACAGGCAGGAACACTTCATCGGTGAGTTTCTGCAACGCTGCATTCCTGAATTGGTTGTAGACTACTTCCACGGTGTCATACTCCTTCGAGACATAGAGCTTCATCAGTCTGTCAGCCAGCGCCGAGACCCTGTCAAATGTCAGCTCTGCGTACAGGTCACTGTGATCTTCAATGATATTGCACTTCAGCTTTCTGAGGGTGTCATACGCCTTCTTACCCACCGTCATCACCGCGAGGTCGCCCCTCCTGGCTTCCTGGCTGTATTTCTCCGACATGATCCTCCTGGCTTCCCTGAGCACGTTGGCATTGAATGCGCCACAGAGCCCCTTGTTTGATGTTACCACCACAAGCAGCACCTTCCCGTTGCCCTTCTTCCTTTCTGCATATATGTTCTCAGTCTCGGTGTCGCGCAATGCAGCGCTGAGCCCGGCCTGGATCTCATTGAGCTTGTCGGCATAAGGCCTTAGCTGTACTATCGCGTCCTGTGCCTTGCGGAGCTTGGCTGCAGCCACCATCTTCATCGCCGACGTGATCTGTCGGGTTGATTTGACCGAGCTGAGCCTGACCCTTATAGCCTTTAAATTAGCCATTTTCTCTTTTTAACCATTACTGCTAGCGGGACGAATAACGGCTTGCAACATCTGCAGCGGCCTTTTCAAGCACTACAGTCACTTCGTCATTTATTATGCCCTTCTTAATGCTTTCAAGCACATCTGCATGATGGTCACGCATGAACGCAAGGAAGTCATTTTCAAACAGCTTGACCTTGTGTACCGGAACACTCTTGAGCAATCCCTTTGTACCGCAGTAAATTATTGCAACCTGCTCTTCAACCTTCATCGGTGAGAAGAGATTCTGCTTGAGGATCTCAACGTTCTTCGAGCCCTTGTCGAGAACTGCCAGGGTGGCAGGATCAAGATCGGAGCCGAACTTCGAGAAGGCCTCCAGTTCACGGTACTGTGCCTGGTCAACCTTAAGGGTTCCGGCCACCTTCTTCATCGATTTGATCTGGGCATTGCCTCCAACCCTGGATACAGAGATACCCACGTTGATTGCAGGCCTGATACCGGCGTTGAAGAGGCTTGACTCAAGAAAGATCTGCCCGTCAGTGATTGATATTACGTTTGTGGGAATGTACGCCGAAACGTCACCGGCCTGTGTCTCGATTATAGGCAGTGCTGTCAGTGATCCACCTCCTTTTACAAGGTGGCGAATTGATTCAGGTATGTCATTCATACGCTGCGCAACCTCGTCTGATTCGATGATCTTTGCAGCCCTTTCAAGAAGGCGTGAGTGGAGATAAAAGACGTCACCCGGGTATGCTTCGCGGCCGGGTGGACGGCGGAGCAGCAGGGAGACCTCACGGTATGATACGGCCTGCTTGGAGAGGTCGTCATAGATTATTAGCGCATCACGACCGGTGTCACGGAAGAACTCACCTATTGCAGCGCCTGCAAAGGGTGCATAGAACTGTGCGGCGGCAGAGTCAGCGGCAGTGGCACTGACGATAACCGTATAATCCATTGCGCCGTAACTCTCAAGTGTTTTTGCAATATTGGCAACATTCGAGCCCTTCTGGCCGATTGCGACATAAATGCAGTAGACCGGCTTCCCCCTGTCAAATTCGCCCTTCTGGTTCAGTATTGTATCGACAGCGATGGCAGTCTTGCCAGTCTGGCGGTCTCCGATAATGAGCTCGCGCTGGCCGCGGCCTATGGGTATCATGGCATCAATGGCCTTTAGTCCGGTCTGCACGGGCTGCTTCACCGGCTGGCGGAAGATAACCCCAGGGGCCTTTCTCTCGAAGGGCATCTCATAGAGCTCGCCTGTTACAGGGCCGCGGCCGTCAATCGGTTCACCGGTGGTTGTGATTACCCTGCCCAGCAGCCCTTCACCAACCATGATGGAGGAGATCCTGCCGGTGCGACGCGCGATGTCACCCTCCCTGATTTTTTCCGAGGCGCCCAGTATAACTGCACCAACGTTATCCTCCTCAAGGTTGAGAACAATCCCCTTAATACCTGATTCAACGAATTCGATGAGCTCGTTGGACCCAACATTCCTGAGACCGTAGATGCGTGCGATGCCGTCACCTACCTGAAGCACCGTCCCTACTTCCTCTACGTCAATGGCCGTCTTTACTCCTTCAAGCTGCTGCCTTAAAATCTGTGATACCTCTGAAGGTTTAATATTAGTCATATCTCTGAATCTTATAAACTACTTTTCGGCATAACCTGCCAGTGAAAACTCCTTTCTGAATCTGTTCAGCCTGTTCCTTACGCTGGCGTCAATGTATGAATCATCTACCCTGAGAATAAATCCGCCGATAATTGACTCATCTATCTGCTCGTTGAACTCTATGGTGCCTCCCTTATCCCCTGCGATCAGGGCAGCCATCTCCTGCTTGGTTGCATCATCGACGGGAACGGCAGTGGTTACGGTTACCTGGCGTATTCCCCTGTGGCGGCGCGTGAGGTCAATGAAGTTACGGGCTGCCGCAGCGAGGTAATCACCCCGGCCATGACTGAACATCAAACCGATGAAATCAACAGTCAGCTTTTCAGCATCATCACCGGCAAGGGCAATGATTGCATCCTTTCTCTTCTGCTGCGGGATAACAGGATTGCTGATCACATCCTTCACTTCATCCAGGGCACAAAGGCGGCTTAATGCCTTCATGTCACCGTAGACGCCATCAACGGCGTTGCCTTCAAGGGCAAGGTCGAAGAGCGCCTTCGCATATCTTACAGCTATCCTGGCTGAATTCATGTGATCAGTTCCTGTTTGCTTCGATGTCGTTAATATATCTTTCAATGAGCTTCTGCTGCTCGGCATCGCTCTTAAGGGTCTCCCCGACCACTTTGGAGGCCACCTCGATAGCCAGCCTGGCCACCTCCTTCTTCACCTCGGCAATGGCAGACACCTTCTCACGTTCGATCAGTTCCCTGGCGCGGCGCACCAGTGCATCTGACTCCGACTGGCCTTTCTCCTTGGCTTCTGTCATCATCCGGTCATAGGCCACACGGGCATCTCGAAGGATCTTGTCACGCTCCTCACGTGCCTTGCGCAGGATGATCTCGTTGTCAGACTGCAGCACCTTCATCTCCTCACGGGCTTTTTCAGCCGACTCAAGCGCGTTGTTGATCATGTCTTCACGCGCCTTGACGGCTTTCATGATGGGCCCCCATGCGAACTTCCAGAGCAGGACGAGCAGGATGAGGAATATCAGTGTTGTCCAAAAGACTGTCCCGATGGCGGGACTGGCAAGACTGCTTTGTAGTAACATTTTATGCTGTTTTTTAAAAATTCAATTGTAAAGCCTGCAACCAACCGTTGCAGGCTTTTTTTTGATCTTAGCCCTTTATCATTGCAACAACGATAGCGAAGAGGGCTGCCCCCTCGATAAGCGCTGCCGAGATGATCATTGCGAGCTGAATCTTCGAGTAAGCTTCAGGCTGACGTGCGATGGCGTCCATGGCCGAGCCGCCGATGCGGCCGATACCAAGTCCTGCACCGATTACTGCAAGCCCTGCACCTACTGCTGCTAATGACATTACTGCTTGTTCCATAAAACTATTGTTAAAATAAATTACTATATGTTGAATTTCAATGATGTTCAGGTTCTGCTGTGGCCATCCCGATAAAGAGGGCCGACAGAAGTGTAAATACGTATGTCTGCAGGAAAGCCACAAGTAACTCTATGCAGTCCATGAAGAGCACAAAGAAGATGGAAACCGGAGCCACAAGCACCGTTTTAAAAATAAATATCAGCGTCACAAGGCTCAGCACTATGATGTGGCCGGCAGTGATATTCGCAAAGAGACGGATCATGAGGGCAAAAGGTTTCGAAAAGAGCCCTATGATCTCGATGGGTATCATGATCGGCAGCAGCCAGAAAGGCACTCCCGGAGCGGCAAAGACATGTCTCCAGTGTGACTTGTTGGCACTGAATTGTGTTATCAGGAAGGTAAAGAGCGCCAGCACAAAAGTCACATTGACATTGCCGGTGACGTTGGCGCCAAAAGGGAACAGCGGAACAAGTCCGAGAAGGTTGTTTATAAGAATGAAAAAGAATACGGTAAGCAGGTAAGGCATGAACTTCGCATATTTGTGATCCCCGATGTTCGGAATGGCAATATCATCCCTTATGAAAAGAATCACCGGTTCAAGCACTCCCTGCATCCCCTTCGGGGCAACAGTGCCTGATTTTTTGTACGTCCTTGCGAGAGCAAGCATAAGCCAGAGAAGGATAACAGCGGCCACCAGCATCCCGAAAACTGTCTTGGTGATCGACAAGTCAAGCGGTGGTTTGGAACCATCATGATTACCATCCTGGTCAACCCTGATGATCTTGCCCGCATACTTGCCTTCATGGGCTATGGCAAAACCATTATAACTGTGACCATGTGAAATTTTTCGCGAAGAGAAGAAATGAAAGCCTGACTCCCTGTCGTAAATTATTACGGGCAGGTATATGGCTAAAGATGTCCCATCCTTCTTCGTCAGGATATGCCATTCATGAGAGTCAGCCACATGCTCCATGATGAAGGAAGCAGCATCAAATTCCTCTTCACCTCCGTTCGTTTTGCCATCCTCCTCCATAATGCCCGATGAGGTCGCCGGAATTGTTCCGACGAGCAAACCAAACACCAAAACCAGAAGATATAAATACCTGTTTTTCAAGCTGAATTTCTTTAATCTGACTTTTTTTTCAGGACACTGGTAAATGTAAGAACTACATAAACAGTGAACGCCAAATATAGAATAAAAAATAATACTACTGAACCTGTTGCATCGTTTTTAAGGACGAGAAAGAAGAGCAGTGCAAGTACAAAAGAGAGTAGCATCTTCACTCCCAGTGCAATTAGTGTCATAAAAACACTTCTCTCCCGGTCGGAGTGGTATCCGTTAAAAAAAATTAAAAGCGAAATAAAGGCAGCCAGGGTAAAGCCTGCGGTGAGAAAAACAGCTGATGAAGTGTTGAAGAGAGACGGATAATACCTGGCCAGAACTATTTCCGGGATGATGAAAAACATGGCGATGGCTGCTAGACCGCAGTAGAATTTGACTGCCCCGGGTTTAAACATCTCATTTGTTTCTTAAGGCCTCCTTTATTACGAGCCACATTGCAGCGGCCACACCAAGCAACGAGAGAACAACCGTAAGTATCGGTTCTGTGCCGGCTAATTTGTCAAGTTTGACTCCGCCGAGTGATGTAATGAGGATAATGACCACCATCTGGATGGCGATGGTGCTGTACCTGGAGTAGGCGTCAAGACCCGCCCTTCCTTTATTTTCCTTCTTCTCTGGGTCTGGGTGTTGCTGTTCCACCGTTTTCACCCTCCTTCATGACACAGTTGCCTGTAAAAACAGCTCCCGGTTCTATTGAGAGCTTATTGGTAATGATGGTGCCGTTGATTTTGGATGAGGCTTTCAGGTTGAGGAGCTGTGACACGGTGATCTTGCCGTCAATCAGGCCGGAAACTTCGGAGTTCTTGCATTCCACTTCTCCTTTGACCTTTCCGGTGGGGCCGATGACAACCTTTCCCTTGGTGGTCATGTTGCCGTTCAGAATTCCATCAATGCGGAGATCACCTGTTGATTTTATGTCACCCGTGATCTCTGTTCCCTGGCTGATGAGGTTTACTGCCGTGCCGTTGTCTGTCTCCATTATTTTTGCCATAGTGATTTATTTATTCCCGATTTCCCTGAAATTATTTAACACGAAAATATTAAAACTTATTGTGTCCGGAGAGGTTTTCTTTTCCCTTAAGCCGGATCATAGGCCCACTTGAGCCATATGCTGCCCCATGTGAAGCCTCCGCCGAAAGCTGCCAGGATGAGGTTGTCACCCTTCCTCAGTTTCTTCTCGAACTCCCAGAGAACCAGAGGTATGGTAGCGGCTGTGGTGTTGCCATAGTTTTGAATGTTGATCATCACCTTTTCAGGTGGTAATCCCATTCTGCGGCCGGTGGCGTCTATAATCCTGAGATTTGCCTGGTGAGGCACCAGCCAGGCTATGTCATCGGGGCTGAGGTTATTTTTTTCCATGATTTCGGCAGCCACATCAGCCATGTTGGAAACAGCGAATTTGAAAACCGCCTGTCCCTCCTGGTATACATAATGTTCACGTCCGCCCACGGTATCATGAGATGCGGGTCTCACAGAGCCGCCTGCCTTCATGTGAAGATATTTCCTTCCAGAGCCGTCAGTCCTGAAGATATAATCCATCACACCGAATTCCTCATATGTGGGTTCGAGGAGTACGGCTCCCGCAGCATCGCCGAAGAGGGTGCAGGTAGTCCGGTCAGTATAGTCAGTGATAGACGACATCTTGTCAGTGCCTACCACTATTACTTTTTTATACCTTCCTGTTTCGATGTACGCAGCTGCAGTCTGGAGTGCAAAAAGGAATCCGGAGCAGGCAGCGCCTATGTCGAAGCTGAATGCGTTTTTAATCCCGACCTTGTCAGAAATGATATTGGCTGTTGCCGGGAAGGCCATGTCAGGGGTGATGGTTGCGCAGATGAGGAGGTCGATCTCCCCGGGATCAGTACCTGTCTTTTCAAGCAGGCCCCTGACAGCAGGTTCACCCAGGTCAGATGTACCTTTTCCTTCTCCCTTCAGGATCCTTCTCTCCTTTATCCCGACGCGTTGCATGATCCACTCATCGGTGGTCTCAACCATTTCTGAGAGTTCCTGGTTGGTCAGCCGGTATTCCGGTGTCCAGGCATTGATGCCTGTTATTGCTGCTCTTATTTTCGTCATGCTCCGAATGCTTCCCTGATCTTTCCTGCAAGATCTGCATGCACCACATCGCGGGTCTGGAGTACCATGTTCATTATAGCCGTACGGTTTGATATTCCGTGTCCGACCACTACATTTTCATTTATGCCAAGAACCGGCGTACCCCCCACCACTTCGAAATTGAGCCTGTCAAAAAAGTTGTCAATGATGCCTTTCGACCTTGCAATAACATAAAATTTTTCAGCCATTTTAAGAACCACGTTCCCCACGAATCCGTCGCACACTATTACATCTGTCATCTCCTCGGTGAAGAGGTGGTGGCCTTCGATATTGCCTCTGAATGAAACCTCATTGTTTTCATTCAGAAGTTCATGTGCAGCTTTCACTGCGGCAGATCCCTTGGCTTCCTCCTTTCCAATATTGAGGAGGCCTACCGTGGGCTCCTTTATGCCAAGTACATGCTTTGCGTAAATAGTTCCAAGCATCCCGTACTGGAGTAATACGTCAGGTTTGCTGTCAGGATTGATTCCCACATCAAGTATGATTGATGATTTCCCGTTGACGTTTGGTATGAGTGCTGCGAGTGCCGGCCTGTACACGCCTGGTATGACGTTCACGGTATAACTTGCTCCCACCATCATTGCACCGGTATTCCCTGCGCTTGCAAATCCGTCAATAAGGCCACTCTTGAGCATTCCAAATCCCACTGCGATAGATGAATCCCGCTTCTGCGAGAACGCCTTGGCAGGATGGTCTGACATCTCAATCACCTGCGAGGTCGGCAAAATCTCAAAAAGAGAAGGATCTGCATCAAGCAATGCAAGCTTCTTCCTTATCCGGTCATTGTCACCGATAAGCACAATCCGGTCCCCTGACGGCAGCTGCCCGAGTGCATCAAATGCTCCCTCGACGACAGCATTGGGAGCATAATCACCTCCCATTGCATCAAGACCTATCTTCATCGTTCAGATTTTTTGAACGGAAGCCGGTCAGGCCGTCGTCTTCTTCTCAACGGCAAGCTTCCCCCTGTAGTATCCGCACTCGGGGCATACCCTGTGGTAGAGATGGGCCGATCCGCAGTTCGTGCATGCAGCTGTAGTAGGAGCCACAGCCTTGTAGTGTGTTCTCCTCTTGTCTCTCCTGGTGCTGGAGTGTCTGTGTTTTGGATTTGGCATCGCAGTAATGAATTGAGTTAATTATTCCCTGTCAGTTTTTTCAGATCATCCCAGCGCGGATCGGTTTTTTCCTCACCGTGAACCAGGAGATCACCAAGTTTCCTGATCATATCCGGATTGCAGGTACTGTTGCCATCCGCATCATCAGGATGAATGCGCTTAATAGGTAACGCCAGGTGGATGTATTCATAGAAAAACTGACTCAGATCTATTTCATGTTCATCCAGCGGCATTGTAATCATGTCCGGATCAGATTCTTCCCACTCCCTCCCCTGCCTTATAAAAAGCCTGTTGGCGGTTGAGACTGGCATGTAAAAGGCCTCAAGACATCTGTCACACATCACCTCGGCCTTCCCGTTGATGACTATGTCAAGCTCTATATGAGCCGAACATTTCTGAAGCACCACAACCGCATGCAATTCTCCCCTCTTTATCTCAGACATCTCAAATGACCCGAAGAAGTCGTTCCCTATCTTGAATTCATAGGTATATCTGGTCTCCTTAAGTCCCGCAAGCGGTATGGAATACAATCCGGGCATCTCCCTTTTTTTCGGTCTGCAAAATTATAAATCCTCTTCCAATAAAAAAAATTATGAACAAAAAAGTAACACCCCCTGTTTCATTCGCTGTTCACCGATGTATATCCGCTCCCCGCCGGAAATGAGTGTTACGGGTTGCATTAACATTAATATTTTTGGGGCGTAAATCAATGCAACCGCTATGAAAGAGAATCACGGTAACCCGTTCGCAGGTATTGCAAAGTTCCTGATATCCCTGGGACTGATTATGATTGTTGCAAAGCTTGACCTTCTCGGGCTGGGAGATATTCCTGACTATTTCAAATGGCAGATGCTGATCATCTTCTTCGGGCTGTGGTCACTGATCAACCTCGAACTTGTGTCATCTGTGATACTCTTCGCAATAGGATTCTGGTTTCTCATGCCGGAAATGGCCATACAACTCACCGAACCCTACAAAAAGATCTACTGGCCGTCTGTGCTGGTACTCTGCGGAGTGGCTTTCATGTTAAAACCACTTAAAAAAAGTTGCAAATAATAGTATCATCTAATAATCTGTACCAATGGAAAACGAATTTAAAAAGCCGGCAAGAAACCCGGAAACCTCGAACAGGTTCATCATAGGGGTGCTGCTGATCATCGCCGGACTGATCCTCATTGTCAAGAAAACGACTATGCTGCCGGAACCCCTTGACCACTTCATTGATGACATCATCTTCAGCTGGCAGATGCTGCTGATAGTGATAGGCGTCATTGCCCTCACCGGATCAGACAACAAGACTCCAGGCATAGTAATGATCTCTGTAGGAGGATTCTTCCTGATCCCGGAACTCTTCACAGACTTCTTCAGGTCATTCAACTTCTTCTGGCCTGCGCTCTTCATCGTGATCGGCGTGGTGCTCCTGGTGAATTCGAAGCGACTGGTGAAGAAGCTCGACTTTTCAACTGTCAACAAAGCAGACTACATTGATATTGTAAATATCTTCAGCGGAGCTGAACGGCAACTCATCACCGACAATTTCCGGGGCGGCAAGATCACCGCCATCTTCGGAGGCGGAGAGGTTGACCTGACCCGCTCATCACTCGCACCCGGAGACAATGTAGTTGAAATTACCTGTATCTTCGGGGGAACAACAATCATTGTCCCTGAAAGCTGGAACGTTGTGATTGAGGTCACACCCATCCTCGGGGGATTTTCTGACAGCAGGAAGATGAGGGGTGATGTCATCAGGGACAATACAAGGTCACTCACCATAAGGGGTACAGTGATATTCGGAGGGGGAGAAATCAAGAGTTACAAATAATATATGAAGCATCCGTTACTGGAAAACAGAACGAGGCTCCTTGTGTGGTGGCTGGCCTGGCTGATTCTGGCAGCAGGCCAGTCATTGCTTATTCATTTTGGCTATGGATGCACTGTGGATGTGGCAATTGCCGACGGAGCTGTTTCCATGGTTATTTTCGGCCTGCTGGGACTGGCTGTCTGGTTCCCGGTAAGGTTCCTCCTGAAGGAGGATAACCAGATCTATACAACGGTGGTAAACGTTCTGCTCACCGGTTCACTGACGATTCTTGCATGGCTTTTCGGGACAAAGTTCATCGTAAGGATGATCGTTGCCGAGAAGGTGGATTATGACATCTTCTGGCATTCCGTCCTGGTTTTCAGGTCTACGGCCGGGGTGCTGGTCTTCTTCGTGATGATACTTGTGTACTACCTGTTCCTGAGCGCATCAAGGCTGGCTGAAAAGGTGGCACGGCAGGCCCAGCTTGAAGCCCAGGTGCGCGATGGTGAACTGAAGATGCTCCGGTCACAGATAAATCCGCACTTCCTCTTCAACAGTCTCAATTCCGTCAGCTCACTCACAGTGACAAATCCGCTGAAGGCCCGTGACATGATAGTAAAGCTTTCTGACTTCATGCGTTATTCGCTCTCATCCAGGAATGAACAACCGGTGACCCTCAGGAATGAGATGGAGAGCCTCAGACTTTACCTGCAGATCGAAAAGGTGAGGTTCGGTGACAGGCTCAGCATTGCGGAGGATATCAGCCCGGAATGCCTGCCGGCACTGATGCCGGGAATGCTCCTCCAGCCACTCTATGAAAACGCAATAAAACACGGTGTTTATGAGTCGACCGAGGAGGTTACAATCAAGACAACCGCAAGGAAGGTAAATGATATGGTGCTAATAACGGTTACAAACAACGTTGACACTGACTCTGTTGTAACCAGGAAGGGGGCAGGTATAGGCCTTAAGAATGTCAGCAGCAGGCTTGAGCTCTTCTTCGGTGACAAGGCTGACCTTACAGTTAATCACCAGGATGACAGCTTCACGGTGATTGTAAGGTTTCCTTTCCGGAAATCATGATAAAAAGTATAACAAGAAGATGAAAAAAATCAGAGCCCTGATCATTGAAGACGAGGCTCCGGCAAGGGAGCTGATCAAATTTATGCTCACCGACCATCCCGAGGTAGAGATAGTAGGTGAATGCGGAGACGGCTTTTGCGGGGCCAGGGAGATAAAGGAAAAGAAACCTGACCTGATCTTCCTTGATATACAGATGCCCAAGCTGACAGGCTTCGAGCTGTTGGAGGTAATAGACGAAAAGCCGGAGGTGATATTCGCTACCGCTTTTGACCAGTACGCCATCAGAGCCTTTGAGCTGAATGCCGTAGACTACCTCCTCAAGCCTTTTTCAAAGGAGAGGTTTGATGATGCCCTTGCCAAGGCGCTGGGCCGGCTGGAGAAAGAGACGCCTGAGGATGAGAAAATTGATAAACTGGTTGCCTCAGCCTCTGAAGCTGAGGGTTTCCTCACCAGGATAGTCTTCAGAAAGGGGGCAGGAATAAAGATCATTCCTCTCAACAATGTCTATTACCTGGCGGCCGAGGATGATTATGTGATGATCTATTACAACGAGGGGAAGGCACTCAAGCCCAAGACCATGAAGTACTACGAGGACCACCTGCCTCCCGGCCTTTTCATGAGAGTGCACAGGTCATTCATTGTCAACGTGGAACAGATCTCCCGCCTGGAGCCCTACAGCAAAGATAACTATGTGGCTATCCTCAGATCAGGTGAGAAGATCCCGGTAAGCCGTGCCGGTTACAAGATGCTCAGGGAGAGACTCTCCTTCTAGTCGTGATCCTTCAGCCTGCTGCACCTGGGGGCTCTTCGCAGGGGCGATCCTCCATCCGGGTATCTCCTGAAGATGAACTTTGGAACCGGATCATAGCCGTGAGTCCCTCCAGGTCTGCAGCGAAGTATCCTGCCTGTTGCAAGAATTATCCCTGTAAATGGCCCGTGCAATCTCAGTGCATCAATGGCATACTGCGAACAGGTTGGGACATGACGGCATGATGCAGGTGTCCAGGGCGAAATAAACCACCTGTAAAACCATACCGGCAGGAGGAACACAAAAGATAATATCTTTGCCGCACTCTTCATCATTGCCTCCAAAGATAAGCTGATTCGGCATGACAAAATGGCCTCTTTTCAGAACTTATCAGGGATGGCAGGCGTTTTGTTGAAGAATGAAGAAACTTAAACTATTTTTTACTGATGGAAACAATGTTTTTGCACAACGGTACATACTGGATAATATTCATAGTTTTCATGGTATTGAGCTGGGTTGTCAGCGCCAGGCTCAAATCAAAATTCAGAGCCTATTCGAAGGTACCCATCGCATCAGGCATGACGGGTCGTGATGTAGCGGAAAAGATGCTTCGTGAGAGCGGCGTTACAGACGTTACCGTTCACAGCGTTGCGGGTGAGCTGACAGATCATTATAATCCGCTCAAAAAGACCATCAACCTCAGCCGTGAGGTGTATTCGGGAACCAGCGTGGCAGCTGCCGCAGTGGCGGCACATGAAACAGGTCACGCCCTTCAGCATGCACAGTCTTATGCATGGCTGGGGATGAGATCAAAGCTTGCCCCGGTGGTCAGCTTCGCATCCAACTGGATACAATGGGTGCTTATCGCAGGACTTGTTCTGCTCAACTCCAGGCCCGAGATTCTGCTTATAGGAATAGTGCTATTTGCCATAACCACACTTTTCAGCTTTATCACCCTCCCGGTTGAGATCAACGCATCAAAGAGGGCACTGGCATGGCTTTCAAATGCAGGCATAACCTACTCAGGAACGCATGACAAGGCTGAGGATGCACTCAAATGGGCCGCTTATACGTATGTAATCGCAGCCCTTGGCTCACTCGCCACACTGGTATATTATATAATGCTGTTCCTGGGAGCAAGGGACAGGTAATAATCTCTGTGAACACAACGCCGGGAGGTCATCTGCCTTCCACGTAAAGGAACTTCGTTCTCTTTACCAGGTACCTGATGATAGCCCAGAAGATCAGGGCCGCAATCAGCATGGTGATATACAGAGGCTCAAGGTAAATCCTTCCGGTTATGGCAAGATTCCTGCACAGGTCAAGGAATGCAAATACGAGGAAAAGGTTTGTGATGCTGTGATATTCACGCTTAAGAACATTCCTTAATGAGAATGGGAGCTCCGGCTTTTTGTAATGCCTGAATGAAGGAATCACAGCCTTTACCCTGAAAGCCCAGGTATCATATGCTTCACCGAACTTACGGCGAAGGTATTGCTCCTCTGCAAAGATGATCCGCTCATAATAAAGCCAGTAGGCCAGGATAAAAACCAGCACCCACCATACCGACCTGAGGAAAAGCACCGGTCCCAGCCACATCAGAAAATTGCCTGCATAGAGGGGATGACGCATGACTGAATAGATTCCGGATGTGTTCAGACTGTCACCAAGCTGATCAAGTACGTTGCGCCCCGAGGTGTTCTTGGGCACATAGCCCACCGTGTAGGCACGCAGCAACTCCCCGGCAACAGATATGAGAATGCACAGTACCTCCCAGGTATAGTTGAAGTAGATTACGCTGCGGTTGGCTATGAAAAGATATACCGCAATTGGAACCAGTATTGTCGCCGGCAGCCAGCTCCTTCTTCTGAACAGCCAGTTACCGGATTTCTCAAGCTCATGGACAAGTGACATACTCTCGGTTTTGCCCGTAAAAGTATGAAAATTTCAGAAACTAAACCTGATCCGGATGAAAGCGAGGTTGATACGGGTCCTCTCCTCACCAAAAGTGCTGCTGAAGTGCTGCCAGAGTATTGAGAAATCAACATTTTCTGCCAGTGAGAAGTCAGCAGAAGGACCGGCATAAAAACCGTCAAGGTCGGGATACCATATTGCTGAAAGCGAGATGTTTACAAGAGGTTGGGGGGAATATATAAGCTGCACTGCAGCGCTGAATTTTGAAAAGGCAAGCTGCCTGGCGGTCAGACCTCCGCTGTACAGCTCCGTGAAACCACCCAGGTCGAGGGGATGTGTTGAGTACATCAACTGCGCCAGCGCCGTAACCTTGTCAGAGAAGGCTTTGTCTATGCCCACCGTGGCAATGAAGTTGCTTTTCTCCGCATCAGCAGATTTAAAAGGAGAGAAAAGCGTTGCCTCTCCCCTGACAGATACCGGGCCGATAGCGCCTGACCACCCGGTACCGGCAGTGAAATACTCATCATCAGTCACCCCGGCAAGAAGCTGCAGGTCAGTATTCAGGAGACTGAACCGCCCGAGTGCTGCAGCGGTGACCCGGCTGTTTCCGTCAATCTTCACCGCAGCCTCAACTGCAGATGATGGACCAGTGGAGTATACTATCCGCAGAGCATCACTTCCCGGTCTTTCAATATAGTCGAAATCAAAAAATGAATAGGTGTTGAACAGATCATTGGGATTCCATATGAGAGCCTGGCTCCAGTTTATGCGCTGCCGTCCTGCCCTTACCTGCAGCTGCCCCGCGGTGAAATCAATATAAGCCCTGTCAATCATTGTGTTAAGAACGTAGGAGCTGCCCGCGGAGATATTCCATGAGAGATCAGCCCAGCCTTCATCGGCCGAGAGGCTGCTCACATATCCCGGATCCAGGTCATTCATGTCTCCTGTCACAAACCGGTTGCGCAGTTCAAGGGCGAAAGTTACCTTATTGCCGGCATAGGCCTTGAAGTTGAGCCGGTTGTGCAGCATCCCCGTGTTGATCCACTCCTCTGAGGGTTTATCAAACATGGCCGTGTGAAGCCACGAAGCGTACCCTCCCGCGGTGAGCCAGCTGCTTTTACCGGAACCGGTCCCGGAATCCTCCGTGACAGTCTCCTGTGAATATCCTGCAGCCGCTACAGACGCCAGTAAAACCATTGTCAGCAATATGCGTTTCATACCATGAACTTCAGTGAGATGTGACTCATACCGTGTGGTTTGTCCTCTCATCCGACACCACCTTTCCGTCCTCCAGGGTGATGACCCTGCGTGCCCTTTTCATAACGCGCACGTCATGTGTTGAGAAGATAAAGGTCATCTCCTCCTCGCGATTGAGTTTCTCCATTATGTCAAGCAGGGTCTCTGCTGATTTTGAATCAAGATTGGCTGTTGGTTCGTCGGCGAGGATGAACTCGGGCCTTGGTGCGAGGGCGCGGGCCACGGCTACCCTCTGCTGCTGACCGCCTGAGAGCTGGGAGGGCCTGCTGTTGTGCCTGTCAGCGAGTCCCACCGCCTCCAGAAGCTCACCAGTCCGCGCCATACGCTTCTCCTTCGGCCACTTCTGAAGGCTCATGATGAACCCGACATTTTCAGCTGCAGTAAGGACTGGTATCAGGTTGTACGACTGGAAGACAAACCCGACATGTTCCATCCTGAAATCAATAAGCTCCGAGGGCTTAAGCTCTGAAAGCCTGTGCCCTGCCACAATTATCTCACCGGCAGTGGGCTGGTCAAGCCCGCCAATAAGATTCAAAAGGGTGGTCTTGCCTGAACCTGACGGACCGACAATGACTGCAAAATCACCCTTCTCAAAACTCAGGGTCACTCCGTTGACAGCCCTGACCTCCACCTCCGTATCATGGTAGGTTTTTTCTACCTCGTTGATCTCGACTACTTTCATGGTTATGATGTTTTTTCGTTATTCACCTCTTAATGCTTCCACCGGATTGAGCTGTAAAGCCTTGCGGGCAGGGTAAACAGATGACAGTATACCCGTGATCACTATCAGAACCGTAAGGATAATGAAGAAATCGGCCCCGATTGTCGGGTAAAGGTGTGCTGTATAACCGAATGCCTCCATGCCTTCCGAGTATTTGACAAGGTTAATCCCTGAATGATTGGTTATGGCAATTGCAACACCGCTGACCGCCATGCCGGCAAATCCTCCCACCATGGAAAGGAAAATTGACTCAAGCATTATCATCAGGAAAATCCTTCTCCGGTTCATTCCCACTGCCGAGAGCATTCCCAGCTCGCGGGTACGCTCAAGAACCGCCATAAGCATTGTGTTGACGATCCCGAATGAAAGAGCCGCCAGTATCAGGGCCATAAATACTGCATAGATCTGGTTTATGTAATCGGCTATCATGGCAAGGTCAACCTGTATCTCCTTCCAGTTCATTACCTCCAGGCCGGGAAGCGCCTCTCTCAGTACCGGCGTAACCATGTCAGTAAGATCATTGTCCTCAAGCCTGGCAATGAAACGGTGATAGACACCCTCTTCCAGGCCTGTAAGCCTCCGTAGTTCCTTATCAGGGACAAAGACCGACATTGATTCGAAAAGGTCATTGTTTGTGCGGTAGATTCCGCTGATCCGGAATGCACCACCGGTCTGGTTGCCGTTGACATCCAGGAAGGAGAGGATAACCCTGGAGCCTTCGCGGTATGACCAGGCAGCCTCACGTATTGAGAGGCCGTACTTCTTTATTTCCCTGGGTGTAAGCAGGCTGTTATAGGCCTCCGTCAGCTTCTTTTCGGTGGTGAACCGCCGGCCTTCCAGAGGTTTCAGCTTGTCAGTGACTGCTGATGGCACCCCGTTGTCCCCGAGGGCTTTAAATGATTCTGCTGTAAGGATATACCTGATGATCTGCAGCTCCCGTGCCAGTTTTTCGCCAATGAAGGCACTGTTCAGCTTCGTATCTGCACCAAAATAGTTTCCGGTTCCGGGAATCAGTTTCCCGGAGAGGGTGAACATCTGTTTCTCCTTTTCAATGTCTATGCCGGTAATTTCGACTCCGGAACTGCCGGATGGCGCTGAGGCAATACCTCTGACGATAATTCTTCCGGTGACATCTGTCACCCCGGGAGTATTACGAAGTGTTCCAGCAACTCCTTCCGGGTCAGCAATTGTGTTTTGTATGTCACTGCTGCTGCGAAATTCCTTCGTATTAACCTGTATGTGAGAGAGCTCTTCGTTAACTGCTGAATCAATCCTCTGAACAATGGAGCTATTGATTGCAGCCAGTGCAAAAACACTTGCAAATACGCCCACCATCACCGCGGTAATGACTGTCAGGCTCCTCGTCCTGTTCCTCCAGACGTTCTTCCAGGCTATTGATGTGATCATACTTTTTGCATTTAGGCTCTGAGAGCGTTGATTACATTCATTTTAAAGATTTTCCTGATGCTGAAGGCTATGGCCACAGCAAGGATGAGGAGAACTACTGCCATCTGCCACAGGTAGAAGGTGTCAGGCAGAAGCATTGGCATGACCGGATCAAAGCCATAATCTTCATACATGCGTGCCATTTCACCGGTGAACCTCAGCGGCCTTGCATGACCGAGAAATACTATGGGCAAAGAGGCGATGACGCCGGCAATCATCCCGATGATCCCCATCAGCAGCATTTCCAGACCCACAATGGCTGCGAGCCTGCCTTTGCGCATCCCGATGGAGACAAGCATTCCGAATTCCCTTCTCCGTTCGGCCATCATCATAAGCACAGTTCCAAAAACACCAAACGCAATGACGAGGTAGAGTATCCCGATCATAATAGCACCGCTGCGGTTGTCAGCCTCCATCTGGTTGAGGAGCAGGGCGTTCATCTCTTTCCAGTTACGGACGGCGAGGTCTTCCCCGGCAATGGCACCCAGTCTTTGCTGTGTGGCTGCAAGTTCCTTATCACCACCATCCTTTATTCCTATGATGGCTGAGGTGGCCATATCCGGTGCCCCGTACAGCCAGCGTGCATCATCGAGGGTCAGGCATACGAACCTGTTGTCAATTTCCGGATTGGGCATGCTTACCACCCCTTTTACCACATAGAGTCCTGCTGCTGAAGTACCATGGTAACCCTGCCCGATAAGGACGATGGTGTCTCCCGGAACCGCTTCCAGGTAGTCTGAAAGACCGTTGCCGATAATGACAGAGCCAGACTCCCCGGCAGACAGATAACTGCCGGGAAAAGATGTATGATTTCGCAGCAGCGGGAGCAATACAGCACTGTCCTTTTTACTTATTCCGAGAACTGAAATGAGGTCTTTCGGCTCGGTGAACGCTTCACCTGTAAACAACTCAATATTTTTTTCCAGCCTGCCGGGCAGATCTTCACCTTTAAGCGCCTCAATAGCACCGGTTGTAAGCTTGTAACGCACTATCCTGTTTCTTATGTTCAGAGCCTTGCTCTCGCGTTCGGGTTCAACCCCTATCACCATCACGCCCTGTGTGCGGTTTCCGGCCGCAGCCAGTGCAAACGATTCAATGCGGGGCACAACGGCCTCTACGTTAGGATCCTGCTCCAGTCTGCTGACCAGTTCCGGGTCCACAGTGAACACATTGTCAAGGTTGGGTTCATCAAGGTATGAGGGATGCTGAAGCTGAAGGTAACCGGAGTATGACCGGATGACGTCATTGTACATCTTGTCATAGGTGCCCAGCTGGAATGATCTCATTACCAGCGCAAAAAAGATTGCAAAAAATACTGATGCGGCAGTGATGAGGGTTCTCTTTCTGTTTCGCCACAGATTTCTCCAGGCAAGCTGACGGTCTTTCATGACAGTAATTCTTTAATTAACCGGGCACTATCTTATGGTTTTCATATTCTGCTGTGAGAAGAAGCTCTCCTCAACAGTGATGTTGAACTTTATCTCGTTGATTTTCAATACGGTTTTGTGACCCGCCTGCTCTGCCGGCACCAGTTCGATTGTGGTCGGGATCAGCCTGCCGTCCATTGTCTTAAGATCCATTCCGCGTTCTGTCCTGACCAGGTAACCGTCCTCATCATAAAGTTCAGCCTTCAGAACGATGAAGTCCCTTTTGTCAACCCACCACATCTGGTGGCTCCAGAGAACCCCTGCATCCTCTCTGGCCGTCAGCCTGATCCTGTAGCAAAGCCTGCCATCAATAACCTCTTCTCCTTCAAGGGAATGATCATAATCATTTACAACCGATGATTCCCTTAGAATATCATCGTTGGTATAGTCTGATCCCATCCAGCCCTGCGACATCATTGACGGAGGGAGTTTGATCAGCCTGTTTATAGCCGGGTTCCAGCTCCACATTTCAGTGCCCCGTTTGAGGAAAGTCTGCCCCTTCTCCCTTGCCGGAGCGGTGATAAGTGTCAGGGCATAATCATCACCGAGCGACCACGATTTGAACTCCACCGTTCTCTGCCATGTGGGACGCACAATAGTCATGCTCATAACGCTGTAGCCGGATTTCTCTCCGTTGAATTTTTCGTCAGCCTTTTTTACAATCTCCTTTGCCGTAAGCTGCTGAGATGCAGCCGGAAGGGATACCCCCGGAAGCATAAGGAGAACAAATGCCGAAGCTGAAGTCAGTCTGAATAGTCCTTTCATCGGTATTTCCTGATTAACGTTTCAATAATCTTTTCAAAGTATACATCCGGATACTGTTCCGGGGCAAAAATATAAGTTAATGCAAAACCCTTCAGTGTGTTTGAGAACATTAGCATTTCGGTTACCGGATCATAATCAGGCCTTTCTGTCTCCTTTTTCCTCATGAAATAATCTGAAAACAGTTTCCCCATATAGGCTGAATATTCCATAAGCGGGATACCTCCCACGGTGAATGTTGCGTCCGGATCGTCTGACAGGTGTTCATACACCCCCCTTTGAAGCATCACACGGAATATCAGTTTCCAGAATTGCCTCTTTTCACGGAAGATGGCAAAGATTCTTCTTATGAAATTCTCGAATTCGTCAGGGGTCAGGTTATTGTCACGGTCAGGGTTGAAGCTCTGGTAAACTTCTTCAAGCGACCTGTTGATGATTGCAGCCAGGAGTTCTTCCTTGCTTCTGTAATAATTGTACATGAGCCCCTTGGAGATACCGGCATGTTTGGCTATATGGCTGATTGTGGTGGCATGGAACCCGTAGTCAGAGAAGTGTTCCAGCGCTGTATTCATTATGAGGGTCTTTTTCTCCTCCCTCATCTCCTCGAACTGTGCAGATGATCTTGGTGACATGTTTTTTGATTAAACGTTCATTCAATAAAACCCTCTTTAAAAAACCGTTTTTGATTGAACGGTCGGTCAAAGATAAAACAGAATTTTATGATTTGCAAATTTTTTTTTGAAAATCATTTTGTGGATTCAATATTGAACCTGTGGAAGCCCGGTTTTTGATATATATAAAGTGCTGTAAATCTTCCTGGTTTCCATACCCCTCAAAGTCAGCCCTGAAAGCCGTAAGGATCCCGTGAAGTTACAGTATTGCAGGCTGATGGCATCCGGTCCATCCCTGACTGATAAAAAAGAATCCGGGAGAGATTTCCCCCCCGGATCCATTTATTGCAGACTTGTCAAATTATTTTGTAATCTCTGTATTATCCTTTACAGAAAAACTAATCGGTACGGAATAATATACATCAACAGGTCTGCCTCTCTGTTTTCCGGGAATCCAGTCGGGAGCGCCGCTAATCACTCTTACGGCCTCCTCATCAAGCAGGGGGTGGACGCTTCTGACAATGGTTACATCTGCGACTTTACCTTCAGCCGTGACCACAAAACGGAGTATAACCTTTCCCTGGATACCCTGGGCCTTTGCTTCATCAGGGTATTTCAGGTTTTCGTAAAGATATTTGAACAGGGCCTGGTCACCGCCAGGGAATTCCGGCATCTCTTCAACCACAACAAAAGTCTCTGCCACCTTTACTTTGTCAGGCAGTGCAAATTTTGCCACGACCTCTGCGGTGAAGGGCTCATTCATCTCCGGGTTCTGCGGCGGGGTCCATTTAGGCGAGGTTCTGATAACATCTGCAACGGCTTTACCAAGAATTACATTGGTTGAGGCATTGGGTTTTATATCTTTAATACTGCCATCAACATCAATCGTATAACTTACACGTGCCCATCCTGAAATGTTCTCCCTCACCGCCTCCCCGGGATAGGCGGTCCGGCTGACCACCCAGTCATTGAATGCCAGGTATGAATTACCATCAAAAGTCGGGAAGTCATTTTCAGATTTTCTGCGCAGCGGCACCTTCATTCCCATTTCCCTGGCTTTTTTTACTGACCAGAATTCAACTGCCCCTGCAGCAGCCCTGTCTCCGTATTTTTTTACTGCATCCTGAGGTTTCAGCGCATTGTACGCTCCCAGGTCATCTTTCATCCTTTGCATAACTGCACGCTCATTTTCTTCTGTGATCACGCCGTCAACCACCACGACAGGCAGCTTCCTTACGGGATCAGGCTTTATTGTGGCCGGGTCAACATAATCCGGATCAGGAACCATTCTGACTGACATCTCTTTGTCAAACTCAGGCTTAAGAGGCAAATACTTATAGCCTTTATGTGTAAAAAGGAGGATAATATTTTCAGGTATGCTTCTGAATTCAAACCTGCCATCAGGACCGCTGATTGTCATGATTGTGGTTCCTGACACGTTCACACTCACACCTGGAAATGGAGTCCCGTCCTCCCTGTAAACAACTCCCCTGACAAGAACCTGGGTAATTGCTTCCGGCTTGATGATTGTAATTTCGGCCGGTGTGGCCGGATCTGCATATACATACCTGGGGGATGCGAATGCAAAGAGGATAACTGCCGCAACCGGCAGAACAAGAAGCAGTTTAAGCTTCCTGTATGGAGAATAGTTTTTCTTTTTCATCATTTCAAACCTGTTTGTGTTAAATGAAAAGTTGAACGAATTGGAGAGGCTTATCAGCCTGGCGCTGAAGACCTGGTTGAGAAGAGCCGCCCTGTAACCTGCCGGGTCAGAAGTGCGCTGCAGCGCATCCTCGTCGGCAAGATGCTCATGGTTCTGCCTGACCAGTGCCGAACAGATCCATGCAAAGGGATTCATCCATTGTACCAGGCTCATTACCTCAATAATCAGGAGATCAAACCAGTGTTTCTGTCTGAGGTGCACCATCTCATGGTTAAGTATCTCCCTGACCTCACGCCCGCTCAGCGAAGGATTGATAAAGACATAATTGAAAAATGAGAAAGCAGAGGTATATTTTTCTGTTATTACAAGCAATGCTTCTCCCTCCCTGCTAACCGTTTCTCTTCTTATGGTGCGGTAAACCGGGACCAGATGCAGAAGTGTCCGGCCCAGAAGGAAAAGTATTCCTGCGGCATAGAATAACATGAACCATTTCAACGGATCTGCATTTTCTGTAATCCCCGCCGCTGTGGCCGCCGGTGAAGGCAGAACCGATGTCACCCCCTGCGTATCCTGCATTATCGGGGCAGGAAGCTCAACCCTGTAATTTATTGTTATCAGCGGAAGAAACAACGAGAGAATCACCCCTGTCAGCAGGTATATTCTCTTGAGGATGAAGAACCTCTCCTTCCCGAGAAAGAGGAGGTACAGGAGCGTAAATCCAGCCAGCCAGACGGCTGATTTCAACAGGTAGAGTGCAGCATGTTCCATATTTTATTCCGGTTGGTCATCATCGAGCTCTTCCCGGGCCTCTTCGAGTATTCTGTCAAGGTCCTTCACCGAGAGGTTCTTCTCCCTTGCAAAGAACGAAGTCATTGCAGGGAATGAATTGTTGAAATACCCCTCGAGTAGTCCGAACAGCTGGTGTTTTGAGTACTCACGCTTCGAGACCAGGGGATAATAGAGAAACACGTTTGCATATGCCCGGTGATCAACATAACCCTTCTTTTCGAGCACTTTCAGCACCGTGGAGATTGTGTTTCGTGCCGGCTTCGGATCGTCAAACCTGTCCCTTATATCCTTTACCACTCCCTCTTCCAGATCCCATAAAATCTGCATTATCTGTTCTTCAGCCTTTGTCAGTTGCATAATCCGTTTATTAAAATATAAGACCCATGCCCGTTGCCGGACATTTCATTTCAATCAATCCTTCACCACAAATATATGACTATATTTATAGACGCACAAATTTTTATGTGTTTTTTCGTCTAGTTTTATAGTCAGTGTGATTATTTGACTTCGTCAGATTCAATACTGCTGAAACCTCCAGACTGTAAGTCCTTTATGATCTGCCTATTACAGTGCCCGGGGGGCCGGGCGCGTTTTAATTCAGAAGGTCTCCAGAAGTTTAATAAGCTTCTCCTGCTCTGTGATGCCCGGGGCAGCTCTGAGCAGGTCATTGAGCCATTCACCGTACATGGGATTGGGAAGTACAATGTATTTCGTACCGAAGAGCCGGTGGTCTGCGTCAACATCCGCAAAGCCGTAGTCAGGGCCCCGCTTTTCATAAATGCTGCTGAGATCAGCAAGGTTGTCTCCGACCAGAAGGAGGATTTCATAATCCTTTTCAATCAGCGCCCGTCTCTCCGCTTTTGAAGAGGTTGTTTCCTTAAGGAGCATGTGTGTGCTGTCAGCATCGGCAAATCCCCACTCTGCCATGTTCTTGATGGTCGGCTCCAACTCCTTCACCATCCTGTTGGAGACATAAAACACCTCGACACCCAGTGAATCTGCATAACGGGTAAACTCCACCGCACCCGGCAGGGGCCTGGCGCGGGCCAGTTCCACCCAGCGGAACCAGTCGTCATTGTTGAATGCCTTCTTATGCAAAACCTGCCATCCCTGGTATGGTGAGTTGTCTAGAAGGGTCTCATCAATGTCAATGACCACCGCAGCAGGTTTTTGATTGTCTTCCTGTATGATCTCATCCGGGTCGTGAGTGTCTGCCTTGGGAAAATTGAGGCCTGACAACTCAAGGTTCTCCTTCAGTGCGATCTCCGCATTGCGGAAGCACTGGTAGAAAAGCGCCCGCATCTCAGCAGATTTCTGGAACCAGAGGGTTGCCAGTATCAGGTGGTCCTGATCATCCATTGAATCCGGGAGGGGAAGGTTCGTAGCTGACGGAGCGGTACGGTCCTCCACAGGAGCTGTTGTTCGCCTCACTGTGGCACAGGAAGCCAGCATTATAATGATTGTAACAATAATGAGCTTTTTCATCCGTTTTTATTCTGTTGATAGTAAACTAATTGCTGAAAACCGGTCCATTTTGTTTGTTATTGCCTAATTAACAAATAATTGGCCGATACCGTTTATATTGTTTGAAAGATTTTTAACTTTAACCGTACCATACCAAAAAGTAACCTGCAATGTCAACCTTAAAGCTGATGCTGGGGATGATCCCCTCAACTTCCAAGATCGAACAGGAAGAGAAGGCTCTGATCACCGAGTATGAAAAGATGATCTCCTTTGCCGGCTCTGAAGCCCTGGCAAAATACACCCGTCTTCATGAAAGCGTAAACTCAGCCGCGTTCAAACAAAAGAGAAAGGAGATAGAATCACTTTCATACAAAGGCTCTGAGGAGCATGCACGGGAGGCAGAATTCCTGGGCTTGCAGAAGGCAAAAGACATTGTTTCATTTTTCAAAACTGAAGGGAGCTCCCTACTGAAAAATTTCCAGTCGCTCGACGGTTCAACGAAGATTAAGGATATCGAAGACCTTCAGCTCTTTGTGCAGTCTCCCGAATTCAAACAGAAAGAGAAGATGAAGCCTGTTACCTTCAAGGATACCGAGGAGTATGGCAAATGGCTGGAATTCAAAAAATTGAAGGGTGACAGGGAGGTGAAGAAGAACCTTAATCCTGAAAAGGTGAAAAGGTACTCCGAATTGCAGGCCTTTGTAACCTCTTCGGCTTTCCTGCTGAAGAAGAAAATGAAGCCGGTCACATTCAAAGACACTCCCGAATACCAGAAATTGCAGGAGCTCAAAACCAGGAAAGGGGCATCGGATGTTGTCAGCTACTACAAATTTCGTGACTCGAAGGAATATCACAACTGGGTCCAGGTCAACGATTCAGCCAGGCTAAAGAGATATTTTGAGCTTCAGGAGTATCTGAAGACGAAGGAATTCCATGAAAGGAAGGAGTATCTTCTTGACAAACGGCGGTTCGAAAAGAGCGAGATGTTCAGGGAGATGAAGGAGTACGAAGCACTGAAGAATTCCTCTGACATCAAATGGTACTTCAGCATTAAGGATTCGAACAAGTTTGATCTGCTTAAGAGCAGGGAAATAACCTTCAGTGATGAGTTCGACGGTACTGCGACTGACAGCAGCAAGTGGATCAACAGGTATTATCCGGGAGACAAACTGTTGCATGACAGCTACAGTATATCAACCGATCTTCACTGTTATACGCCATCTGACAATTTCGAGGTACGCCACAGCGTCCTTCGGATCATCACAAAACCGCAGAAGACAAACGGCAAGGCATGGGACCCGGCAAAGGGCTTTTACACAAAAGAATTCAATTTCACATCCGGGATTGTCAACACCGGCGCCTCGTTCAGGCAGAAATACGGCACCTTCACCGCCAAGATCAGACTCACTGATCCGAATGTCCGGAACGCATTCTGGCTGGTTGGTGACCGTATCACCCCGCATGTTGACATCTGCAGATCGGGTGGCGGCAAGGTCTGGTTTGACCTCTTCACCTCGCCGGGCAGCCATTACAGGAAAAGCATCGGATCAAGATATCTTTCAGATTTCTACATCTACACCCTTGACTGGACTCCAAACGCAATGGTATGGAAGATCAACGGTGTTGAGGTGATGCGCCAGACTACCGGTGTGCCCCAGGAACCCATGTTTATAAACCTGGCCGGAGGTGTTGACAAGCCAATCGGCGGTATCTCCTCCATGGAGGTTGATTGGGTCAGGGTATACCAATCCAAATAACAGGATTAAAGGTACATATCTGCCTTGAAATGATGCAGCGCCGGGTCTGAGATCCGGCGCTGCCAAGTTTTTTACGGGTACCTGTAACATTCGGGGTATTCTGACCGTCTTTAGGGTGTCAGTGCATTGACCTGAATGACCGTAAAAGAGTACAATAACGCCGTCAGGGAGTTTGGAGACCACATCTACCGGTTCATCCTGCGCAGCATAAAGGACAGCCACAGGGCTGACGATATCGTGCAGGATACGTACGAGAAGCTGTGGCGCTGCGTCACTGAGATCAAGTACGGTGCAGTGAAGGCCTGGCTCTTCTCAACAGCCTATAACAGGATGATTGACGTTATAAGGAAAGACTCAAGGCTTGTGGGTATTGAATATTATGATGACAGCACTCTTTATGCTGAAGAGAATGGCAGCGATCTGAACGAGGTGCTTCACAGGGCCCTGGAAAGACTGCCGGCAGTTCAGCGGTCGGTAATCCTGCTCCGAGACTATGAAGGATACAATTATAGGGAAATTGGTGAAATAACCGGATTATCTGAGGCACAGGTCAAGACCTATATTTTCAGGGGACGTGTGGCTCTCAGGAACTATCTTGTAAAGACATCAGTATGGCAATAACGGAAGACATGGATTTCCCGCGACTGACGCCGCCTGATGACAGAATGCCGTCGGACCGCAGGCTTTACCGCAGGCCGGAGGAATTAACCGATGACCAGTTCGACATGCTGGCTGCAGCATGGGCCGAAGGGGCCCTCACAGGTGAGGCCCTGGCAGAACTGGAATCTGTTATGACAGCCAGTCCCGGCAGAAGAGACCGCGCCGGGAGCTTCCGGAACATCAGGCTTGTACCGGACAATGAGAGCTGGCCCGGAATGAGGTCGGCATTCAGGCTGTCTCCGGCGCTGACAGCATTCCGCCGTTCCGCGATTCCTGCTCTTCTGGCAGTGGCAGCCATGGTTGTAATTATTATCTACGGCCCTGCAGGAGCAAAGCTGAAGACCATAAACGCCGGGAGAACCGTTACAGGGAATGCAATGACAGTGGCAGAGATTCCGGCATCAGCCCCGATAATTGCAGTCAAAAGGATTACCGTAACCCCGGTCCAACCCGTACCGGTGGAACAAACACCGGTCGCAGAAGCCAGGGAAGAGGCTGCAGAGGCATCAGAGGTTATCAGGGTTAAGCCTCTTGCGCTTACCTACAGCCATGTTTCAGCCTCGTCCGTAGCTCCGGCCGTGAACCCTGTCATGACCCCAATCAGCATCAGGGATATTCAGCCGGCCCGGACACTGCAGGAAGAGAAAAACTGGATGTTCCGAAGCATGTCCTTCCTGGCCGGCGCCGTGACCGGAAAAGAAAAAGAGGTTAACGGCTACATGATAGCAAACGGCTGCATAACCGGCATCAATAACATCCTCGGATGGAATATGGAACTTGAACAGGTCAGTAATAAAAGCGGTGAGCCGGTGGCTGTCACCTTCAGCTCTTCACTGCTCTCATTCACGAAACCCCTGAACAAAAACACTCCCTGATTGTAACTTTTCGGTATCTCTGTTCGTCCCGGCATTAAACAACAAACAATTTAAAGCCATGAAAAGAATATTAATCTCAACAGTACTTATCATTTCAATGCTCTTCCCGGTCCTGGCACAGGAGAAGGAACAAAAACTGAAGGAGCTCGAACAGCTTGAGCAGCAGACAGAAAATATCGCCGCTCCGGACACCGTTGTTGCTGCCGCAGATGATACCCTGGCCGTAATAAAGGAAGAAACTGAAGAAATCGCAGTGGTTGTCAGCGAGGGAGATGATGACACATCAACAGTAAAGATCGGCGAGATTGTTACTGTCGAGGACACAGGCGACGAAACCGTCATCAGGATCGGCAAAAAGGGTGTAAGAATTTTTGAGGATGGTGAAAATACCGAAATTGACTTTGAGGATGAAGACTTCGGTGAGGAGAGTGATCCCGGAAGGCCGGGAAAGAGTTTTGACGGTCATCTCGGCGGAATCGAGATCGGTTACAACAATTACTCCTCCGGGACCTGGCTGAACAATGACGTGCCCATGGAGGGCTACCTTGACCTTAACACGGCAAAATCAACCAGTTTCAATATCGTATCTCCCTCTGTCAGCCTGGGTTTTACCCGCCATTTCGGACTGGTCACAGCACTCGGCATTAATTTTAACAACTACCGCTTTGACGGCAACAACTCGATTGCTGTTGACGGAGAAGGAATTGTCACCCCGTACTTCCCGGCAGAGCCGGTCAGGTATGAAAAGAGCAAGCTGGCAACGGTTTACGGAGTCCTGCCTGTAATGCTTGAAGTGCAGATACCGGTATCACACGGTAGCACCATCAACCTGGGTGCCGGCGTCATCGGTGCTGTGAAGCTTGGCTCCCATACAAAGGTTGTCTATTACAATGACGGGAAGCAGAAGGACAAGAATCACGACGACTTCAGCCTCAACGTACTGAGGTACGGAGTTACCGCCAGGGCGGGATATGAGATGGTCCAGGTGTACGGCACCTGCTACCTTTCACCGATGTTCGAAAAGGGAAAAGGACCCGAACTCTACCCGTTCGAAATAGGCATTGCGCTGACTATCAACGACTAACAGAACAGAGCTGTACTTCTTAACCAAGGGGGCCTCGGACAGACGCCCCCTTTTCTATTATAAATTAATCGAACCGGAATCTCTCCTTTTTGCGGCTGTACAAAATCGGGTGTTTTTATGTAAGTTTGGAGCGTTGATACATAGGGCAGTGGATCAGCAGACTGACCCTTCAGGAAAAGTAAAAACGAGACAGAAATGAGACTACTTCTTATCAGCAATTCAACCAATGCCGGAGAGGCATATCTCGATTACCCCAAAAACAACATAAGGGATTTCCTGGGGAGCAGGAAAATCAGGGCCCTTTTCATCCCATATGCCGCCGTTACTTTCTCATATGACGAGTATGAACAGAAGGTAAGGAACCGCTTCAACGAGGTGGGGCACGACGTAGTATCCATCCATCATTTCAAGGATCCGGTAAAGGCCATCATGGATGCCCCGGCAATTGTAGTGGGTGGAGGAAATACATGGATGCTGCTCAAATGTCTGAGAGACTATAAGCTGATTGCCCCGGTGAGGAAGAAGGTCATGTCGGGTACACCCTATATCGGATGGAGTGCAGGCTCGAATGTGACCTGCCCTACAATAATGACCACCAATGACATGCCTGTTACCGCACCATCCTCCTTCAGGGCTTTCGGGCTGATCCCGTTCCAGATCAATCCTCATTACCTCGATGCCAATCCAGCCGGTCATGCCGGTGAGACCCGTGAGCAAAGGATACAGGAGTTTATCGAGGTAAACAGGGAGTTGTATGTTGCAGGGCTTCGTGAAGGCACAATGTTCCTCCTGGAAGGTAAAAAGCTGTCTCTCATCGGCCCAAGAAACGCACGCGTCTTCAGATACGGAAGTGAGCCTCTGGAGTTGAAACCCGGAAGTGATCTGTCCTTCCTCCTGAAGAATACCAAAAGATAATCATTCGCGCCGTCAGGTGCTATGAGACTCCTTCGGAAAATAGTGCTTATTGCTGCCGGATTGCTGCTGCTGCTCATCCTGGTACCGGGATTATATGCCCTTCTCAGGCAGGAGCACCTGACAGGTGACCTGATCAGGAAAGTCAATGAGAGTGTCAACACGAAGATTTCATACGGCAACCTTCATGTAACAATTTTCGAATCATTCCCAAATATTACCGTCAGGTTCAGTGACCTCCTGGTTGAGCCCTCCCCGTTCTATGACAGGAAACAGCTGAGGAATGAAGACAATGACACACTACTCTACGCCTCTTCCCTGTCCCTGACGGTCTCGATGCCTTCACTGATGACGGGTACGGTGGCAGTGAAGTCAATCACTGCCAGAAACGGTGAGGTTAACCTGCTGACTGACAAGAGGGGTGATATCAATTACGAAGTTATCTCTGAAAAGAAGGGAGATGGCAAGAATGTCAGGCTGAAGAACATCAGCGCGGTTGACATCAGGGCTGTTTACAACGACATGAGCTCTGGAATGCGCATAGAAGGGACTGTGGGGCAGGCAACACTCGGCGGAGAGCTGTTCCGGACAGGCATCTACCTCAGTATGGCTCTCAACGCAGCGATTGATTCCATAAACCTTGAAGGAACAACCCTGAGGGCAATCCCGGTGGAGGCTGGCATCAAACTCCGGAAGTCGGCAAACTCCCTTTCAGTGGCAAAAGGAGCCCTGAGCATAGCTGATCTCAGGTTCGACATCACCGGGAATGTCAATTATTCCGCTTCTACCCTCAACCTCCTCATAGAAGGGAGGAAAATAAACATTGCATCAGTCATCTCACGGCTGCCTGACAAATGGAAAAACGCCACCGGGAACTTTTCACCATCCGGAATTATTGACCTCAGTTGCAGTATAACAGGTCCCTACGGTGATGCCGGCAAACCTCACATAGATCTCACCTACGGCCTCGCAGGAGGCAGAATGAGCCACACCTCTACAGGCTTCAAGGTCAATAACCTGGAGTTCAGCGGTGCGCTCACCAATGGCGACCACAACTCAGCCGAGACATTCCGCTTCACCGTTGACAACCTCACAGCCAGATACGGCTCAGCATCCGTGAAAGGTTCATTTATGATGAACAACCTCCGCAGACCTCATATCACACTTGACCTTGATGGTGACCTTGACTTTGGCGACCTCGACAAGATTTTCCGGTCCGGGTATATCAGGGACCAGACCGGTTCACTCGCGGGGAGCATAAGACTCTCCGGAACACTGCCCGACAGCATACGTCCGGCCGCTGCCCTTGCGTTCCTAAGACACGACATCTCACTCTCCTTCAGGGAGTTCGGAGCCACACTATCCAGGCGCGGGATTGCATTGAAAGATGTCAACGGATCACTGTCTGTAAATAATGACCTGGTTGCCGATAGCCTTGCTTTTACTTTCATGGAGCAGCGTTTTACTGTCAATGCAGTCATGAAAAACTTCTTCCCCTGGATGGCCGGCGGAGGTCAGAACCTTGATATAAGCGGCGATGTTCATGTTGACAGACTGGTAACCGCTGCACTTGCTCCCGGAGAGAAGGAACAGCATGACAGCACAGGAGCCTCCGCAAACCTCTTCCCGGCCGACGTCAATGCAAATATTCTTCTCAAAGCTGACACCCTGATTTTCAAGAATTTCAAGGCTACTAACTTCAGCAGCAGATTAACATACCTTCCTTATGTGATCACTTTTAACGAGGTTTACGCCAACGGACTTGAAGGAGTACTTGAGGGAGAACTGATGCTGAGCAAACAACAGGAGGGCGGATTCATCACAAAAGCCAGGCTTGATGTCAGGGATGTTGACATCAACCAGGCGTTTACATCCTTCAGCAACTTCGGCCAGAATTTCATAGTGAACGACAACCTCCGGGGCATGCTTACAGGCAGTGTGACAATGCTGTCTCCGCTTGATGGCAATTACAGGTTCTTCCGCAAGGCTATTGTGGCTGAGGCACACCTTGTCATCATTGACGGAAAGCTGGTCAGCTTCGCTCCGGCAGAAAGCCTTTCTGCATACCTTGACCTCGATGAGCTTAAGAATATCAGTTTTTCGAAAATGGAAAATGACATTTTCATAAATAACGGAACGGTTGCCATTCCGAAAATGCTGATAAACTCTTCTGCTGTAAATTTCACCGTTTACGGCACACATGGGTTTGAAGGTGATTATATATATCATGTCCGGCTCCTTCTGTCAGAGGTAATGAGCCGGAAGGCAAGAGAGCGCAATCGCGATGTCAGTTCGTTCGGGCAGGTGAAGGTTGACGGCAGCGGTAAGGCAACAGTTCCGCTTAAGATAGAATGCGTAAATAGCAAAACTAGTGTGAGTTATGACTTCGGACAGGCACAGGACAATATAAAGAATGACATTGCTGTGGAGAAGCAGACTTTGAAGGGAATACTCAACGAAGAGTATGGTTGGTACTCCACAGACACAACACGGACAAAGCCGGCAGAGAGCAAACCCAAATTCAGCATCACCTGGGAAGAGGGCAGGGAGCAGTCTGCTGCAACTGAACCACAGAGGGAAGAGGTGAAGGAGAGCCCGATAAAAATACTTCTCAAAAAGAAAAGATAGCCCATGAACATCTACCGAAAAAGACTTCTCTGGAAGGTACTGCTTCTGATATTTGCGGTAGTGATCGGCCTGGGATCACTCATCTACACCCATGACCTGGTAGACAGGCTCAAGGAGGAGGAGCGCAAGAAGGCGGAGCAATGGGCGGAGGCTACACGCAGGCTGGTCACCTCTGACGACTTCGAATTCCTGTTCAGCATCATCGAAGACAACACCACCGTTCCGGTGATACTCATTGACGAGGAGGAAAGCATCATTTCGCAGAGGAACCTGCCCCCGGCACTGGCCACAGACACCCTGGCAATGGTCCGTGAACTGAAACGCATGGCAAAACGCAATGACCCCATCTCGATTGAGCTGCCCAATGGCATTGTCAACCATCTGTATTACCGAGAGAGCACCCTCCTGCGTCAGTTGAGGGTATATCCGTACGTGCAGCTGGCCGTGATACTTCTTTTTATCGGGGTGGCATACGTTGCCTTCAGCGCTTCACGGATGGCTGAGCAAAACCAGGTATGGGTAGGGCTGTCAAGAGAGACCGCACATCAGCTTGGAACGCCCACCTCCTCACTATCAGCGTGGAGTGAGATAATAAGCAGCAGGTACCCGGGGACGGATATAGCAGAAGAGCTTCCGGCCGACGTGGACCGGCTGAGCCGTGTTGCCGAAAGATTCTCCCTTATAGGATCAAAGCCGAAGCTGACGCCGGACAACCTGCCACACCTGGCAGAGACAACGGCATCCTACCTCAGAAAAAGAATTGCCTCCACAATTGACCTGAAAGTATCGGATGAAACGACTGCCTGCACAGCAGTGCCATTCAACTCCGTCCTCCTCGGGTGGGTCATCGAAAACCTGGTAAAGAACTCTGCCGATGCCATGAAGGGTACCGGCCAGATCACCATCAGGCTGAGCGAGAACAACAACGAAGCCTTTATAGACATTGAGGATACGGGAAAAGGGATCCCAAGGAAGGATTTCAAGACTATCTTTAAACCAGGTTACACCACCAGGGAACGGGGATGGGGTCTCGGACTGTCCCTCTCCAAAAGGATCGTCGAAGAGTACCATAAGGGAAAAATTTTCGTGCTGCGCTCCGAGCCCGGTCACGGATGCTGCATGAGGATAATGCTGAAAAAACAGGGCTGAGATCAGGCAAAATGATTAAACGAAACGATATAGAGGTAATGGCTCCGGCGGGCTCGTGGGAGGCTCTGAGAGCTGCCATACAGGGAGGGGCAGACTCAGTCTATTTTGGCGTTGAGAAGCTGAACATGAGAGCCCGTTCTTCGCATAACTTCACCACAGCCGACCTGCCGGATATAGTTTCCCTCTGCAGGGAACATGGCATGAAGAGCTACCTCACACTGAACATCGTCGTTTACGACGATGAGATCAGCGAGATGAAAGAGGTGCTGGCCGCCGCCGCCGCTGCCGGCATAACTGCAGTCATCGCCACTGACCAGGCAGCAATAGTTGCTGCAAGGGAGGCGGGTATTGAAGTACACCTTTCCACCCAGCTCAATATTTCTAACTCCGGATCACTGAAGTTCTATTCGCAGTGGGCTGATGTTGCCGTTCTTTCACGAGAACTTAACCTTCAGCATGTCAAGAAGATATATGACACCATAAAAAGTGATGAAATACGTGGACCACGAGGTGATCTGATGAAGCTGGAAATGTTCGTGCACGGTGCGCTATGTATGGCTGTCTCCGGAAAGTGTTACCTCAGTCTTCATGAGTACAATGCCTCCGCCAACAGGGGCAACTGCTACCAGACCTGCCGGCGTGGATATACTGTCAGCGACAGGGAGACAGGTTATGAGCTCGACATTGAAAACCAGTATATCATGTCGCCAAAGGATCTGTGCACGATCAGTTTTCTTGACCAGATCATTGGCGCCGGTGCAAGAGTGCTCAAGATCGAAGGTCGTGCCAGGCCGCCGGAGTATGTAAAGACAGTCACCCGGTGCTACAGTGAGGCGGCAGGTGCGGTGGCCGATGGTACATTCTGCAAGGAAAAGGCAGAAGGGTGGATGAAACAGCTTGAGACGGTATTCAACAGGGGATTCTGGGATGGATACTACCTGGGCCGGAAGCTCGGGGAATGGAGTACGACTTACGGTTCGGCGGCTACCAAAAGAAAGATCTACCTCGGAAAGGTGACCAACTATTTTACCAAAGCTGGCGTTGCCGAGATAAAACTTGAGACAGGTGGTCTCTCCACCGGTGATGAGCTGGTAATTACCGGTCCTTCAACCGGCATTGTGGAGCTTACCGTGGGAGAACTGAGAGATGCCGGTGAGAAGGATGCGGCACAAATCAGCAAAGGAGAGCTGTGCTCTGTAAAAATGGATAAGCTGGTGAGGCGGTCTGACAAGGTTTTCAGGTGGGTTGACGCCTCATCACTTAAAAACGGGTAGCTCACCTCACTGACCTGGCAGCCTGCATGACCAGACCTGAATTGACAGCTTCATCGTCAGTTTCGGTGTTAATGTAGATAACCTGCCCTCCCTGCCTCTTTGACAGTCCATAATGATATGACTTGTCATAATACTCAAGAGTGATCCTGATAGCTGTGGGGTAGTCTCCACATTTAAGGGCATTGAGGGCTTCGCGGGTCCGGTCTCCTCCCAATCGTTTTGAGATTTTCATTACAGAGGCCATTATCTCCTCAACCGGGAAAGAGGTATACTCTCTGAGTAACCTTGGCATGCGTGTCTCAATGCTCATCATGAGGGCAACCACCGGGGATGCCTGCATTCGTTCAAAGAAACTGTCGGGCATGAATACCGATCCGATATTCCTGCTTTCATCCTCAAGCCATACCGGTGAATCACCCTGATGTTCGGCCAGGTCATCATAAAGCAGGTTGGCAAAGTGTTCTGATGATGGCTGTGGAGCCTGTCCGAGGGCGCCAAAAGCTGAGCCCCGGTGTGATGCCAGACCTTCAAGATCGGTAACCTGTTCACCTGAAGACTTCATATACCTCAGTATACCGGTTTTTCCGCTTCCGGTCAGCCCCCCGAGGATAAAATACTTTCTGTCCCTGCCCAGCTCGCTGAGGATATGGTTCCTGTATGCCTTATATCCTCCGCTGAGCACCAGAGGCTCAATTCCTCCCAGGGAAAAGAGCCAGGCCATTGCCTCTGACCTCATGCCCCCTCTCCAGCAGTAAACCAGCAGCCTGCCGATGTCAGCCAGTTCTATCCCTGATTTCAGTTTCCCTGACATTCCGGGCGCAGCAAGGTCAATACCTCGCATAACTGCCGTGACACTGCCTCCTCTCTTATATATTGTCCCCACCTCAGCCCTCTGGGCATCATCGAAGAGAGGGATATTCGCGGCACCGGGGATATGTCCGACGGCAAATTCACCAGGTGATCTGACGTCTGCAACAGGGAGAGAGGTCCTGAATCGCAGGAAGTCTTCAGCCTGCAGTTTGTTCAGCTTGAATGCCATTGTCATACGGGCTTGTGGTACCTGTCAATCACCCTCCTGAGTTCCTCAACAGTGACAGGTTTGGCAAGGAGTTCCTTCATACCGCTCTGCTCGACCTTCAACCTGGTTTCGGGCATATTGTCTGCTGAAAGAGCCACAATCTGAGTGCAGGGGTTAAACCCCAGAATGATCCTGGAGGCCTCGAAACCATCTGTCTCAGGCATGATAAGGTCCATCAGGATGATGTCATATGATTTCTCCCTGGCCATATCAACCGCCTCAGCGCCGCCTGCTGCAAACTCGGCTCTCACACCCAGCACCCTGAGCAGGGAACCCACAACCTTCCTGTTAAGGTAATTGTCGTCAACGACAAGAACCACAGGGACATCAGTCTTACCGGTATACAACCTGGCTGAAGGTTCCTTCAGTGCCGGGAAGTGTTCCTTAAGGACATTCATCAGATCCTCGGTTGCAAATGGTTTGACAAGCAGATGGTCAATTCCAAGGTCAACGCATCTGGCATAATGCCCCTTCGGATCTTTTGATGTAAACATCAAAACTATGTGTTCAGAGGTAAGGCCCTCATCCATAAGTACCTTTGCAGCCTCAAAGCCGTCATTGTCCGGCTCATCAAACAATACAAGCAGAATGTTCCTCCCTTTGCTGGTTTTGAGTCCGGCCCTGATCTGTGAAGCAGTATGCTTCTGGAAGCTTGTCACCGAGACGGGAAGACCCACGCGGTGCATGATACTGAGGAAGTCGTCATCACGGCCATGCTGACCGGTAATCACAAGAGTGCGAATATCTCCCGGTTCAGCATACATGCCAAGATCTATATTCTTGGATATCTTTTCATTAAGATGAACCCTGATTGTGAAGGTAACCCTGAGGCCCTTCTCCTGCCCGGAGTTATCCTTCATCGCCGGGCTCTCAGCCGTAAGTTCGCCGCCCATCAGCTCCGTGAGCTGTCTGGCAAGCACCGGACCCAGCTTCAGGTCCTCAGCCCAGTCAGAGCGTTCACTGATAGTAGTGATGTAATCACCGAACAGCCTCTTGATCTCAGCCCTGGTATAGGTATTGCCCGTATCATTGAGGGTGAATTCAAGCGTGAAGCTGTTTCCTTCCGATTTTCTGACCCGGCAACTGAGCCTGATCAGGCCAGACTGGGTTCCGGCAATAGAGTTGATCATGAGGTTGGTGATCACCTGCCGCAACCTGTACGGGTCACCTATGATGTTTTCAGGTACTGCCTGTTCTATCTCCGATTCAATCCTGACGGGAATTTCCGGATTCTGGCGTCTGATCAGGTTGACACAGTAAGCCACCTCATCACGGAGTCTGAAGGGGATCTCATCAAGAATCATCTTTCCTGCCTCCACCTTTGAGACATCAAAGATATCATTGATGATTGTGAGAAGCAGGTCCGCCGAGCGCCTGAGCAGTCTTGCCACTTCCCTGGATTCTTCCGGCAGGTCTGACCTTATGAGCATTTCTGTCATTCCCAGTATACCGTTGAGTGGTGTGCGTATCTCGAAACTCATACGCGCCAGCAGTTCCGATTTGGCGATATTGGCGTCAGCCTCCTGGCGGCGGGCCAGCTCAAGTGAGGTGATGTCAATAAGTGCATCCAACGTGCTTTTGGCTCCATTATATGGAACAGGTATGCTGTTAAGGAAAATGATCTTCTCTCCTCCCGGGGCAGGAAGCCTTATCACCTTCCCCTTCCCTAGCTGACCAGCGATGTCCATTGCATATTCATTCCGTGAGAGGTCAGGCATGAGCTTCCCGTTCATAGCAGCCTCATCCTCAAAAGCGAAGAGGCTGGCTGCCTGCCTGTTGGCACGAAGGATTTCTCTTCCCTCGTTATAAATGATAAGTCCCACGGGCATCTGGTCAAGAATGGAAAGCAGGCCTGCTTCAGAGTCGGTCCTGGTTTCAAGATCCTTAGACTGTTTCTTTAAAAACCTCCTGAAAAGAATTATGATAAAGAGCAGGGTGAGCATGGTCACCAGCCCCAGTATAAAAGTATTCCTTACAATATATTTCTGAAAAAATTCAGTAGGTGCTGAGAATACCAGGCTAAAGTCAAGCCCGAGGATGTTTACGGGGTAGTATGATGAGAGTATCTCCTGTGCCTCACCGCCGTCAGTTCTCATCGTATG
>DHUL01000090.1:52689-65538 GCA_002409145.1 Bacteroidales bacterium UBA5235 | reverse complement strand
CATAGCTCGTATTTTCTCCGCCATTGTCGAATACAACAGTCCCGGAGTCGTTGATCACCCATTGCCACTGGTAGTGCTCAAGGTTATACTTGGCAAATATACCCGAGAAATAGCGCCGGAAGTCAACGGTGATTACCAGGTTTCCCGGCACATCACCATCCTTGAGGATGGGGAGGAAATACCTGTACCTGTTTCGGTCAGGTTCAAGCTTCTCCCCGGTATATATGGTGGGCACCGTCTGGGCCCTGTATGATCCGTCGAGCCATGAATTCCGTTCTTCATCCTTGAAGAGGGTATAAACATCACCATCTGTGTTGTACAACATAAGTCCGACGATGATATCACTGTATTTCGAGTAGTACAGCTTCATCTTTTCCCGGGCCCGTTCGTTGACCTCGGGATCAGAAAAGAAGAGGGCGATGTCATTGGAAAGATCGATACCGGCCAGGCCGCTGACAATTGACATGCTGGTATTGTCAATGTCAGAACCGGCGATCATTACCTGCCTGTCAAGCAGTTTGTTCGAGTATTCTATCTGGTTTCTGTAGAGGCTGATATAGAACAATACTGTTACCAGCATCAACAGTACAAACGCAATATATGCTGCAATGAAAGTTCTTCTCATTGGTGATAAGTCCCGTAAGGATAACGTTTATCTGTACTTTTCATTGTCCTCCAGCAGCATACTTATATAGCTTCTGTACCTCCATGGTTCTATCTCATCGTTGGCCACTGCTTCCCTGACCAGGCATCCCGGCTCATCAAGGTGGAGGCAGTTATAGAACCGGCATCCTGATGAGATTCTGAATATCTCCGGGAAGAAGTGATAGATCTCCTTTCGGTCGAAGTCGATTACTCCAAAACCTCTTATGCCTGGTGTATCAATGACATAACCACCATCCTCCACCGGGTGCATCTCAGGAAAGCTAGTGATGTGCTTACCCTGTTCGTGGTAATCGGAAATGGAGCCGGTCTTGAGAGAAAGCCCCGGATTGAGCCTGTTGAGGAGGGTACTCTTGCCTACCCCCGAGTTGCCCGAAAGGAGGGTTATCCGGTTTCGCAGGGCCTCCCCGACCTCAGCCAAACTCATGTCCTCAGTGGCCGAGATCATCATCACGCGGTAGCCAATTTTCTCATAGACATCCTTTATCAGGCATGCCCTGGCCATTTCCTCCTCTCCGTAGAGGTCGGTCTTGTTTATAATAATTACGGCCGGTATCCGGTAAGCTTCCGCTGTGGCAAGGAATCTGTCAATGAACTCGACCGGCGTTGCGGGCATCTTTACCGTTATGACAAGGAATGCCTGGTCAATGTTGGCGGCAATTATCTGCGATTCGCGCGAAAGGTTCGAAGCCCTGCGGATTATATAGTTTCGCCTGGGCAGGAGGGTTACGATGACACCCTCTCCGGGATCAAATGTCACATGGTCGCCAACAGCTACAGGATTGGTGGTGCGGGTTCCGCTAACCCTGAAGCGCCCGCGGAGGAAGCATTCGTGAATGTTCCCCTCCTCATCGGCCACCCTGTAGCGGCTTCCGGTCGATTTTATGACAATACCCCTGTTCACACGCCTGATTTTGCATCAAAAATAAAAAAGTGACGTCCCGGTTTGGCGGGCATCACTCTTTTTATCCCTGGTTTGGCAGTTGTTATCAATACTCGGAAGCCATCAGGAAGAATGGCTTCATCTCAAAATTAGAATAGTAAGGTCTCAGCCTTTCGGTATTGTAATATTCCGAGACCTTCACAATCTTTTTGGAGGAAGTCACCACGTCAATTGGCACATTGTCATAGCGTCCGTTCTTGAGCACCACAACCCTGCCGTGAACCCCCTTCATTATCAGGTCAAGAGCCAGGTTACCGAATGCCATCGGAACTATTGAGTCAACAGCGTCAGGGTCACCGCCCCTGACCATGTAACCAAGCTTCTGGTTGATTATATTTATGGTTTTGCCGTTGTTAAATTTGGCAGAATGCTCCTTTATTTCAACCGATACAAGGTCTCCGATCCCACCCAGTTTGGCATGCCCGTAGGCATCGCGTTCGCTGTCCTGGAAGATCATGTCGCCTCCTTTGTAAAGAGCGCCCTCTGAAACAAGCACTATTGAATATCGGCTGGGGTTTGAGTTACGGTCTTCAACCAGGAGCTTTGTCAGCTGTTCGATATCAAACTTGTATTCAGGGATGACGCACCTGTTTGCTGCTCCGGCCATGGTGGGAAGCATGGCTGTAAAACCGGCATACCTTCCGAATACCTCCAGTACCATGATGCGCTCATGTGACCCTGCAGAAGTGCGAAGTGAGTTGGTCATCTGTATCGTACGGGTGACGCATGTGCTGAACCCGATACAATAATCGGTTCCAGGGACGTCGTTGTCCATAGTCTTGGGGATGGCCACCACCTTCACTCCCTGCTTGTAGAGATGCACCCCGTAGCTTAACGTGTCATCACCTCCGATGGGGATCAGGTAGTCAATGCCAAGCCACTCGAGGTTCTTAAGTACCTCGGGGGTAAGGTCATTCATTTCCTCCTTGTAGGTATCCTTCAGATGGTCGGGAACATAATTCTTTGCCACATGGCTTGGTCTTGTACGTGATGTGTGAAGAAAAGTGCCTCCTGTCCTTCCCGCCCTGTTAACCATGTCATCGGTAAGGACCTGGAAGCAATTGCTGTTGTCAGCCTTCGGATCCCTGATTATTTCAAGGATTCCGGCCCAGCCCCTGCGCAGCCCAATCACCTTATACCCTTCCCTGTTGGCCCTGATGGTGACAGCCCTGATTGCAGGGTTCAGACCGGGAACGTCCCCTCCTCCCGTCAGGATTCCAATAACTCCCTTGATTTTCTTCTGGTTTGCCATTGTAAAAGATGTGTTAGATACTACTTTAATGCAGGCGGTAAAAGTAGGACATTTCAAAATCATATCAAAAAAGTAATCCGGAGCTGCCTGCTTTTTTTAATATTTTTGACAAAAAAGTAAATGAATACAAAAGATAAGGCTTTAGATTACTTCCGGGAGGGTTACAGTTGTTCCCAGTCTGTACTGATGGCCTGTGCCGGAAAGAGTGGTGAGACAGCCCGGGCTGCTGCGGCATTCGGTGGCGGCATGGGAAGGCTGCAGAAGACATGCGGGGCCGTCACGGGCGCATATATCTGGTTCGGTATGGCTTACGGTGCGCCAGGCCTGCCCTCTGAAGGCGACAAGACCGCTGTATATAGCAGGGTAAAAGAATTCAACAGGATCTTCACCGTTCGTAACGGGACTGACCAGTGCTCAGAACTCCTCGGAGAGGATCTCAACACCGCTGAAGGAAAAGATAATATTTCCCGTAAGGGTCTCTCGCAGAAGGTGTGTGAGAAATGCATCCGTGACGCCATTGAAATCATTGAATCACTTGAATAGGAGATGCACAGGGTAGTAATTACCGGCGGCAGCGGACTGATCGGATCTTACCTTAGCACCCTCCTGGCAGGAGATGGCTGGCAGGTGGTGCACCTCACCCGGGGAGGGAATAAGAACGTGAGATACAAGTCGTTCAGATGGGATCCTGAAAGTGGCTATTGTGACACTGATGCTTTCAGGGAGGGAGATGCCATAATTCATCTTGCTGGCGCCAATATAGGTGATGGAAGGTGGAGTGAAGCCCGAAAGAGGAAGATCATCAGCAGCCGTACTCTATCCGGGCAGCTTCTTCATAAGATGACCGTCGGTACCGGAAAAATCCCGTCTGTGTTCATAACGGCATCAGGGGTAAACTACTACGGATCAGAAAATTCAGACAGGATTTTTGTGGAGTCTGACCCACCCGCACGGGACTTTCTCGGGGAGACATGCCGGCTCTGGGAGGCGGCAGCTGATCTCTTCATTGGTGCAGGAGTACGGGTGGTTAAGCTGAGGACTGCAGTAGTGCTGGCACGCTCAGGCTCAGCGCTGAACCGGATAACAGCCCCGGCCAGGGCCGGGCTGGTCGTAAGATTTGCACCCGGAGAACAGTATTTCCCGTGGATACAAATAACTGACCTGTGCAGTATATATCACAAAGCTCTTACTGATACCTCCATGTCGGGGCCGTTCAACGCCGTCGCGCCACATCATATAACTTATGATCAGCTGATGGGTGAAGTGGCGAGGCAGAAGCAGCTGCCGATGTTTCTTCCGCGTGTGCCGGCCTGGCTCCTGCATTGTGTTTTTGGTGAGATGGCGGTTATTCTGACAACGGGCAGCCGGATCTCACCCGATCATCTGTCATCAACCGGATTCCGGTTCCGATATCCCGACATTTCATCGGCCCTGAGAGCCTGCCTGTGAAGTTTCACTGCCAATAATAAACTCTTTCTCCGGCAATTTCCCTGCCCTGGTGGTTTCAACAGTGGCGGTTCCCCTGATTCCGGCCCCTCTGTATATCCTTATGATGAAGTTTGCCTCTGCCGTGGCCCCGCCCGCAGTATAGCCCACCTGGTCATCCTGTGGCAGATTACTCCGTAAGTATGGTACCTGTCAAAAGTAAGCAAGATCACCCGCGCCTTGAGATCACATCCAGTTTGTTCATGTCAGTGATCTCTATTGTACGGCCATTGGCCCTGATAATACCGTCACGCCTGAATTCTGAAAATGTCCGGATCACGTTGGCGGAACTCATGCTGATTAGATCGGCAATCTCCTTCCGTGACACCGGAAGCTCGAATATCCGTGAATGATAAATTTCGTTTGAAAAATAAAGCAGCACATATGCGGTGCGTCCGGCCAGGTTTCTTTTCCTGATCTCCAGTCCGAGCGAGATGATTCCCTCTGCAGTCCGGGAAAGTGCAGAGATCAGGTTCAGTGCAAACTTCCCGTTCCGGAGTATGAGTTCCTTGATGTATTCGATCCTTATGCAGCAAACAACTGAGTCTTCAAGGGCCGATAGAGAATATCTGTAGGTATCCTCATGGAAAACGTTGGTGTTGCTTACAAATTCAAATGGCCTGGTAATGGTAATGATCTGTTCGTCCCCCTCCGGGGTCTGTTTGAAGAGTTTGACAAGGCCGGTTCTGAGGTATTTGAAGTAATGTATTGGGTCTCCCTCTCTGTGAATTATCTCACCCTTGACATATGAGAATTCCTCCTTGGATTCACAGATACGCCTAACGTCCTCCTCCTCAAGGTTGGTGAAAACAAGATTCCTTAGCTCACAGGAGAGACAATTGCATTTACTTTTGGGGATATTTGCTTCAACAACCATTATTGCAGCAAATTTAGAACAATCCATGACATTATTCGTTCAGCTTTTATATTTTTGAATCAGGGCTGTCATATTATCACAGCAGGAAGAATGATCTACGGAACCGACTATCACATGCATACCGTTTACAGTGACGGGAAGTATGAGCCAGAGGCATACATTGAGGCAGCTCTCAGGCTGGGGCTGAAGGAGCTTGGCTTTTCTGACCATCTTAATCCCCTGGGAGGTGACACAGGCTGGTGCATGGATCATAAAAGGCTTCCGGATTATGCAGGACACATATTGCGGCTGAAGAGGGAGCATAAGGATCGATTAGCTGTCAGGCTCGGCCTCGAAATTGACTATCTGCCCGGTGCCGAGAAGAAGACAGAAGAGATTATCAGCTCGTTCCCGTTCGACTATATTATCGGCTCCGTGCACTATATGGGTGATGAAACTGTGGACCTCGGCCCCGAATTCTATATCGGAAAGGATATTGACCAGATATACGAGAACTATTTCAACCTGGTCTGCGAGGCTGCATCCACTGGATTCTTTGACATCATGGGACATCCTGATCTGGTGCGTATTCACCGCTTCCACCCGGAAGCTGACATCTCCCTCCTCTATAGTATGATGGCCTCATCGTTTGCAATTCATGAGGTTGCCTTCGAACTCAATACAAACGGGCGGAACAAACCGCTCCATGACTTTTATCCTGACAGACAATACCTTCAGCTTTTCGCACAGCAGGGAGTGCCGGTATGCGTCAACTCTGACGCTCACTTTCCGGAACGTGTAGGACAATACTTCGGAGAAGCCTATGAACTTCTCAGGAAGGCCGGGTACAGAGAAATGGCTGTTTTTGCAGGCAGGGAACGGTTCATGATACCACTCTGATTATCCTTACTCCTGTATCGTCAGGTATCAGTGCCGGTCACTGATGCGGGGTACACCTGACTGCTTAATCATGCGGCAGTCAGGAGATGTTCAGCAAGAATACGGATCCCGATTGCAGCCAGAATAATGCCCCCGATGATCTCAACCCTTGAACCAAGGCGGGAGCCGGCAGATTTGCCAATCCGGATCGCGGTCATCGATGCCAGGAATGTTACAGTACCGATTATCAATCCTGCTGTCCAGATCTGAACCTTCAGAAAAGCCAGGCTGATGCCCACCGCAAAAGCGTCGATGCTTGTCCCCACCGCCATAGTCAGTACCACCGGCAACCGGTTGATATCTATGGGCTGCATGTCAGAAGTTCCCTTCAGCCCTCCGATAATCATCCTGATGCCGAGAACCATCAGAAGAATAAAAGCCAACCAGTGATCATACCTGGAGATGTAGACTGAAACCGCTGATCCGAGGAAAAAGCCCAGCACCGTCAGCCCGCCCTGAAACAGGGCAAGAATGAAGGCAATCCGCATAGCGTTCTTGAAGCGGATCTTCGACTCAATCACTCCGCAGGAGAGCGAAACAGCGAAGCTGTCGAGGGAGAGCCCCAGGGCTATTGCTGTGATAGTAATCAGGTCCATGACTGACTTGTGGGCGCAAAAATAGTATTATTTGCTATTTTTACCATCCTGTTTCAGGATATGAGGATAGTTGTCCAGAGAGTGAAAAGAGCTTCCGTGACCATTGACGGAAAGTTACATTCATCAATAGGGAAAGGCCTGCTGGTGCTTGCAGGAATTGAAGATGCAGATACTACTGATGATGTAACCTGGCTGGCTTCAAAAATGGTAAACCTGCGCCTGTTTGATGACAGCAACGGGGTGATGAATCTCCCTGCTGTTGAGACCGGAAGCGAGATAATGATTGTCAGCCAGTTCACCCTTCATGCCTCGACTAAAAAGGGAAACAGGCCTTCATATATCCGTGCAGCCAGGCCGGAAAAGGCAATACCGCTGTATGAAGAATTCATAGCACGCACTGCCTGCCTCATTGGCAGAACTCCGGCCACCGGGATCTTCGGAGCAATGATGGATGTTGAACTGGTTAACGACGGTCCCGTTACAATCATCATTGACAGCAGGAACCGGGAATGACTGAAAAAGAGCTTAAGCGGTCAGTGCTTTCGGTTACGGCCTTTGCATCATTTCTGACCCCGTTCATGGGCTCATCGGTTAATCTTGCGCTTCCTTCGATAGGAGAAGAATTCAGTCTCAATGCCGTTACATTAAACTGGATCATAAGCAGTTATATGCTTACCACCTCCATGCTTCTCCTCCCGGCGGGAAGGGCAGGTGACATCCTGGGGAGGAGGAAGGTGTTCACAGCAGGAATGGCTGTCTTTACCCTCTCGATGATCCTGCTGACCTTCACCCCCGGCATAAGGTGGCTGATCGGCACCAGGATACTGCAAGGCGTAGGAGGGGCTATGATGTTCGGTACCAATATGGCCATACTGACGTCGGTATTTCCTCCCGGGGAGAGAGGCCGGGCAATGGGAATCAACGTTACTGCGGTCTACATCGGGCTGGCCTCAGGGCCTTTCCTGGGCGGCTTGCTTACCCGGTACCTTGGATGGAGGAGTATCTTTGCCTTTCTGATACCACTGGGAATAACAAGCCTTATCCTCATCCGCACCAAGATGAAGCGGGAATGGGCTGAAGCAAAGGGTGAGAGATTCGACTGGGCCGGATCAGTAATTTACGGTATCTCAATGGCCGCACTTATGTACGGCTTCTCCAAACTGCCCTCGGCGAAGGGATGGGTGATCACAGCTATCGGGCTGGTACTCATGCCACTCTTCATATTTAGAGAGAAAAATACTGTTCATCCGTTGTTTGATGTGACGCTGATCTCACATAACAGGATTTTTGCATTCTCCAGTCTTGCGGCACTGATACATTATGCTGCCACCAGCGCAATCGGCTTCTTCCTGAGTCTCTTCCTGCAGTACATCAGGGGTCTCGGACCGCGGGAGGCAGGCTTTGTGCTGATGTCATGGCCCCTTACCATGGCTCTTTTCTCACCTGCAGCCGGGAAACTCTCAGACAACCATAATCCAGGCGCACTGGCTTCAACCGGAATGGGTATAACTTCGGCCGGACTTATCATGTTGTGCTTCCTTGATGAGGGGACCTCCGTGGCATTCATCGTGGCAGTACTGGTAATCATGGGAGCCGGCTTTTCGCTCTTCTCATCGCCAAACTCAAATGCAATAATGAGCTCCGTGGAGAAAAGGCAGCTGGGGAATGCTTCAGGCATGCTGGGTACGATGAGAAATGTGGGCCAGACCCTGAGCATGGCAATAGCACTGATGTTGCTGGCTATCTATATGGGACAGGAAAAAATAAACCCCGGAAACTACCCGCAGCTCATGAATTCAATGAAGGTCGGATTCATTGTATTCTCCATTCTTTGCTTTGCAGGTATATTTGCCTCGCTGGCAAGAAATAAAAGCCTTCGTAAATAGTCTGATTTTTATTTGCTTTTCACTAAAAACAACTAAATTGACCCGCGTTTGACTGCCGTCAGACAGTCTGTTGCTGATCATATATAAAACTCATTATGAGCAAATTATATAAAAAACTCTTAAACAACAACTATTCGCCCGGCGAGATGGGTGAATGTATTGCCGAGGCGAAAAGGACCCCCGGTACAGTGGAAAGGGCTCCGGTACTGAGAGAATTATTCTCATTGATTGATCTCACCAGCCTTAATACTTCGGACAGTGACGCCACCATACGGAGCTTCGCTGAGAGAACGGCCCAGTTCAGCTATCACTTCAATGACATCAGCAATGTCGCAGCTATTTGCGTCTACCCCAACTTTGGCAAAGTAGCTCATGAGGGGCTTGGCGGATGCGGAGTCAGGCTTGCAGTGGTGGCAGCCTCTTTCCCAACTGCCCAGACTTTCACCGAGGTGAAGATACTTGAGACCTCCATGGCGGTCAGGATGGGTGCGGATGAGATTGATGTGGTCATCCCCGTGGGCACTTTCCTGAAGGGTGACCTTGACGCTGTCATAGATGAACTTAAGGCCATCAGGGAGGCTGCCGGAGATAGCACCCTGAAGGTGATACTGGAGACTGGGCTGCTCAAAGATGAAAGGAATATTTACCGGGCCTCCGTTATAGCAATGGAGTCAGGCGCAGACTTTGTAAAGACATCGACCGGCAAGAGCAGCGTATCAGCCACTCCTGAGGCAGCCTGGGTGATTTGCAGGGCTATACGCGATTATTACAACGAGACCGGCATAATGATCGGATTCAAGCCTGCCGGAGGTATCGTCACCCCCGATGACGCCCTCATCTATTACTTCATTGTAAAGAACATGCTTGGCGCAAAATGGCTTACACCGGATTATTTCAGGATAGGGGCCTCCCGCCTGGCCAATAACATTCTTTCAGAGCTCTACCCCGGCAAGCCGGCTTACTTTTAATACCCACTCATGACCAACGGTCCGGGCGATACAATCAGTGTTGCACCTGACACTCTCAACATGCCTGTGCGGCAGATGGAGTTCAGCTTAGGCCGCATTATCCCCCTGATATCACCGTCGGAAGACCTTCCTGTGGAGGAAAAGGGCGTTACCGGGCTTACAACAGATTATATCTCCGGACTGAAACGCATCAGCGGTGAGCCGAGACCTCCCGGGCGGGTTAACACAGACATGAGCTTCATTATCCTCTCTCTCTCTCTCCTGCTCATCACCCTGTTGACAGTCTTCGGCCGCAAAAGCATTATCGCGGGATTGTCATCAATCAGCTTCCGCAGACATGAAGAGAGTGTCCCCGTCGGAACCTCGGAGGTGTTTTCATGGCCTCCGGTACTCAGGAATATTTTCACTATACTGAACATCAGCCTCTTTACAGCAACCGCTCTGCTGGAGTCAGATCTTGCCGGCCGAGATCTTTTCAACGGCCCTGTCGGTCTTACAGCTGTTATTGCAGGCTCCTTTCTGGCAGCCCTTCTCCTGAGGCACCTGACATGCATGGCTCTTGCCGGGATAAGCGGTTTTAAAAACCTCTTCCGTGAGTATATGAATGTTGTCTACAATTCATGGTTCGCTTGCTCGGTAATTCTCTTTTTAATTAACGGATTAATCCTTTTTGCACCGTTTCAGAACCCGCTTCCGTTTATCATCACCGGGCTGATTATTACTGCGATATTCTTATTAATCAGAGTCTTAAGGTTACTTTGGATTTTTCACGACAGGCATGTTTCAATTTTTTATTACATTTTGTACCTTTGTGCCCTTGAAGTTCTGCCCGTCATGGTCATTCTCAAACTACTGGGTGTGTACTGACCGGCGGCATGAATGTGAAGGTTGAACTAAAAACTTAAGGCTTTGAAAATAAGGAAGGTATTAGTGTCGCAGCCTGAGCCAAACAATCCGAAATCTCCATATTTCGAGCTCGCAAAAAAGTATAATCTGAAAATTGATTTCAAACAATTTATTCAGGTTGAAGGCATCTCCGCAAAGGATTTTCGCCAGCAAAAAATCAATCTTGCAGACTTCTCTGCAATAATCTTCACCTCTAAGACTGCAATAGACCATTATTTCAGGATAAGCGAGGAGATGCGCGTAACCGTCCCTGACACCATGAAGTACTTCTGCATTACTGAGAATGTGGCGTTTTACCTGCAGAAGTACATCGTATACCGGAAAAGGAAGATATTCCACGGCAAAGCCAACTTTGAAGACCTCATTGACGTAATAATCAAGCATAAAGAGGAAAACTTCTTCGTTCCCCTTTCTGATCCTCACAAATCAGATATCCCGGAATTGCTTGCCAGGAATAAGATCAGGCATACCATCGGTACAATGTACCGTACCATCAGCAGGGATTTTGATTCAAAGGAGCTCGATTATGACCTGATCGTCTTTTTCAGTCCTTCCGGGATCAAGTCTCTCAAGGAAAACTTCCCGACTTTCGTGCAGGGCGATGTGAAAATTGCGGCCTTCGGCCCCACCACTGCCGAAGCAGTCACCAACGAGGGTTTCAGGCTTGATCTCCAGGCCCCCAACCCCAAAGCACCATCAATGACCATGGCCATTGACAATTTCCTTAAAGATTTTAACAGGAATAACAAATAACACCGGAGGAACATAAAATAAAACCGGAAGCATCCATCCACCCGGATTGATGCTTTCTTTTTTACAATGAAACAGCGGGAGGTATCATTCAGAAAAAGCGAGAGGCTCTGCGGAGTTAAAGCCATCAGCGAGCTCTTTGCAGAAGGGAGATCCCTGAATCTGCCTTCACTGAGGGTAATCTGCCGTTTTACTCCTGCTGCTGCCGGGCTTCACCCAGTCAGGGTCCTCATCACCGTACCAAAAAGACATTTCAAGAAAGCCGTTGACCGGAATCTCATACGAAGAAGAATCAGGGAGGCCTGGCGTAAAAACAAGGAACCTCTTGTCATGCTGATGAAACAGGCAGGACGCCATGCTGACATTGCCCTAATCTGGACTGACACCTCAATCAGGCCCTATGCATTCACAGAGAAATGCATAACAGAGGCCATATCCAGAGTATCAGGGCTTAAATATTAACTTTGAGAAAATTTCATCCATGAAAAGCAAAAACATAAAAAAGATAGTACTGGTTACGGTAATAGCCGTGACTGCCGTTATTACCATCGGATTTTTCCCTGGCGGACAGGAGAACAAGGACTTCAGGCTCACCAAGAACCTTGATATCTACATCTCCCTTTTCAGGGAGCTGAATGCCTTCTATGTAGATGAGATTGACCCTCAAAAGCTGGTGACCAGGAGCATTAACAGCATGCTTGCAACCCTTGACCCTTACACCGTCTATTATCCCGAGGAGGAGACGGGTGATCTTGATTTCATTACAACCGGCAAGTATGGTGGTTTTGGTTCCCTTATCAGAAAATCAGGTGAATATATCATTGTCACCAATGTTTACCGGGGTTTCCCCGCCGACAAAAGCGGTATCAGGCCCGGTGACCTGATGATCAGCATTGACGGAACATCACTGAAAGGAGTATCTTCCGAGAAGGCCTCTGACATGCTCAAGGGCGAACCCGGTACCGAGGCGGAAATTATTATCAGGCGAAACGGCCAGGATATTCCGAAAAAGCTCAAAAGAGAAAGAATAGCCATATCAGCTGTTCCGTATTACGGCATGGTTGACGAAAATACGGGCTATATCCGGTTTACCAACTTTACACAGAACTGCATCGCAGAAGTGCGGGAGGCGCTGATTGACCTGAAAGATAAACAGGGAGCGGAGGATCTTATCCTCGACCTGAGAAGCAATCCCGGAGGACTGGTCACCGAGGCTGTCGAGATTGTCAATCTCTTCGTCAGGCCGGGCCAGGAAGTGGTAAGTACCAGGGGCAGGGCAAAGCAATACGATGCAGTATTCAGTACAAACAGAACAGCTATAGCTCCTGACATGCCTGTAGTTGTACTCATCAACAGGGGCTCTGCATCTGCTTCTGAGATTGTTGCCGGAGCGCTTCAGGACCTTGACCGCGGTGTTATTGTGGGTGAACGCTCGTATGGAAAAGGGCTGGTCCAGGTGGCAAGACCGCTCAGTTACAAAGCCCAGGTCAAGATGACCACAGCCAAGTATTATATCCCCAGCGGGAGATGCATCCAGGCTGTTGACTTCTCCCACCGCAACGAGGACGGTAGCGTGGGAACAATTCCCGATTCACTCATAAAGAC
>DHUL01000090.1:49434-52420 GCA_002409145.1 Bacteroidales bacterium UBA5235 | reverse complement strand
CGTGCCGTCTGACATGCTCAACAGGTTCGCAGGCGAACTGTTTGTGCAGAACATGATATTCGACTTTGCAACAGAGTATTACTGGTCACATCCCCAGCCTCCGGTGCTTGACAGCCTGAAGATCACAGGCAAGGATCTGGATCAGTTCACAAACTTCCTTGCAGGAAGAAAATTTGCCTACCGCACCGAAAGCGAGAGCATCCTCGAGGAGCTGACCAAAGCAGCAACGGAGGAGGGGCTGTATGACGCAAACAGGGAGGCGATGGAAAAACTGAAATCAGGCCTGAGCCATACTCTCGAGAGGGAGATTGCACTTTACCGTCCGGACGTGATTGAACTGCTTGAATCGGAACTTGCCGGCAGGTATTTTTATGACTGGGGAATGGTCGAGTATTCTGTCAGCCGTGATACCCAGATAAAGAAGGCCATCGAAATTGCCGGTGACAGGGTGCAGTATGCATCGTTACTAAAAGCCCCGGCAGGGATCTGATCACCTTAAAAGATCTCCTTTTTCCAGACAGGGAGCCGCTCCTTGACCATTTCAAGAGCATGACGGCAGGCCCGGGTCGCATGATCACGATGACCCGATGTAACCATAATAAACAGCGATGCCTCACCCGCTTTTACCACTCCCAGGGAGTGAACCATTATGACCGACCTGACATCACTGAAAGCTGACCTGACCGTTTTGATCACCTCTTCAGCCTCCTTTGCTGCCATCTCTTCATAAGCGGAATATTCAATAGCCGTTACCCTCTTCCCGTCTGTCGCATCGTCACGCACCTTTCCGATGAATATTGAAACTGCTCCTGCGCCAGCATCATCATTGCCAAGCGTCATCAGTTCGGAAATAAGGATAGGTGTGATTGGCCCCCGAACCAGATACCTGTTTTTCATTTTTTACTATAGTAAAGTTCAACCTCCCTGGAAAGGAGGCAGTATTGCAATAATATCATTTTTTTTTAACTCAGAATCCCCTTTAAGCAAAGTCCTGTTCAGGGCCATTCTGAACGGAATCCTGTTCAGGTCAGGATACCTGGATATCAACTGGTTACGCAATGAAGCCGTATCCCTTGCCGTAAATTCCTCTTCGCTTCTCCCGGTGGCTTCCTGTGCCTCTCCGAAATAGAGAACCCTGACCTCCGCCGCCATTGTCAATGTGCCTCCAGCCAGTTATATCCCGTTCCGGTATCCACTTCCAGGGGCACGCTCAGCTCTGCAGCGCCCTTCATCTCTTCCCTGACTAATGCTTCAAGCTTCTTCACCCGGCCCTCGTCAACCTCAAAGATAAGTTCGTCATGCACCTGCAGGATCATCTTTGCACCGGGCATCTCACGCTCCAGCCTGGAGGCAATACTCACCATGGCAATCTTGATTATATCTGCTGCGCTGCCCTGCAGAGGTGCGTTTATGGCATTGCGTTCGGCATTGCCGCGCACAACCTGGTTCCTCGAGTGAATATCAGGCAGGTAACGCCTCCTGCCGAACATGGTTGTGACATACCCCAGCTCCCTGGCCCTGCGTATGCTCTCATCCATGTAAGCCTTCACCCCCGGGTATGAGCTGAAGTAACCGTCAATCAGCTCTTTTGCCTCTTTGCGGCCTATTGTCAGCCTCTCCGAAAGGCCAAAGGCCGAGATACCGTAGATAATCCCGAAATTGGCTGTCTTGGCTCTTGCACGCATCTCACGGGTAACGTCAGCCACCGGTACCCCGAAGATCTTCGAGGCAGTGGCAGCATGAATATCCTGCCCGGAAAGAAAATCGGAAATCATGGCGCTGTCACCGCTCAGATGTGCCATCAGCCTTAACTCTATCTGTGAATAGTCAGCACTGAGGAATATCTTGCCCTGTTCAGGAATGAAGGCCTTGCGAATCTCACGGCCTTCGGAGTCGCGCACAGGGATATTCTGAAGATTCGGGTTGGTGGAGCTGAGCCTGCCTGTTGAGGCAACGGCCTGGTTATATGTGGTGTGTATCCTGCCTGTAACAGGATTGACAAGCTGAGGGAGCGCCTCCACATAGGTTGAGAGCAGCTTTTTCAGACCGCGGTACTCAAGCACCTTTTCAACGATTGGGTGCCTGCCCGATAGACGCTGGAGTACCTCTTCATCTGTACGGTACTGCTTTGTCTTTGTCAGCCGGGCATTGTCGTCAAGACGCAGTCTGACGAACAGGATATCTCCAAGCTGCTTCGGTGATGATATATTGAACTCATGCCCTGCAAAAGTGTAAATCTCCTGCTCCAGCCTGATGATTCCCTCCCGTAGCGTGACAGCATATTTTTTAAGCACGCTCTCATCCAATAACACTCCGTCACGCTCCATTGCTGCCAGAACCCTTATAAGAGGCATCTCGATCCCGGCTGCCAGCGTGTGGAGATCATGTTTTATGAGCATCGGCTCGAAGAGCTTCATCAGCTGCCATGTCACGTCAGTATCCTCAACTGCATACTCTCTGACTCTCTCCTTTTCAACTTCCCTCATTGTTTTCTGTCGCGGACCCCGCTCACCTATAAGCTCTTCAATATGAACCGGTTCATATCCCAGATACTGAGATGACAGCAGGTCCATATTGTGACGCATATCAGGCTCAAGAAGGTAATGGGCAAGCATGGTGTCAAAAAGCGGTCCCCTGACACTGATTCCGTATCCGGCAAGCACCTGAATATCAAATTTGAGGTTTTGACCGGTCTTCCTGATCTTCTCATTTTCCAGCACCGGCCTGAGATGTGCGAGGAGTTTTATAGCCCTGTCCTTCTCCGGTGGAAGCCAGAGCATGGTGCCTGAGCCCTTCTCCCATGAAAAGGCTATGGAAACGAGTTGCGTGTTGAGCGGATCAAGCGAGTTTGTCTCAGTGTCAAAACAGAAATCGCTTAACCCTGACAATTGAGAGGCCAGTCTGGCTGTCTCCTCCTCTGTTTCAATCAGGGTGTAGTTATGAGGTGTGGTGTTTATGTTTGCTGATGTTTTCCCGGCAGGTGAGG
>DHUL01000090.1:38933-49150 GCA_002409145.1 Bacteroidales bacterium UBA5235 | reverse complement strand
CTGCCAGATCAGTTTGCTGTGCCCCGGGAGCAGGAAGACGTGAGGCCATGGTTCTGAACTCGAGCTCCTCATAAAGCTTTCTGAGTGCTTCTATATCCGTTTCCTGCCTGTGAAGCTCGGCATGCCGGAATTCAACCGGTACATCCTGTTCGATGGTGGCAAGACGCTTGGAAAGAAGTATCTGTTCCCGGTTCTGCTCAATTATGTCCTTCTGACGCCCCTGGAGCGACGATGTGTTATCAAGGAGGGTCTCCACCGTCCCATGCTCCGAAATGAGCTTACAGGCTGTTTTCGGGCCTATCCCGGGGGCTCCGGGAATGTTGTCGGAAGTGTCACCCATAAGCCCGAGTAGATCAGTGATATGCTCAGGCGGCACCCCGTACTCCCGAACTATCTCTTCCCTGCCCCATATTTCAGCGTCACCGCCAGAGCGTCCCGGCCTGTACATGACCACCTTGTCAGTAACCAGCTGGGCAAAATCCTTGTCAGGGGTCATCATGAATGCCCTGTAACCCTGCTCTGCCGCCTTGCGTGCAAGGGTCCCGATCACATCGTCAGCTTCGAAACCCGGAACCTCGATGACCGGTATACGGTAAGCCTCCAGTAGTCGCTTAATATAAGGGACGGCAATCTTAATGTCTTCAGGAGTGGCGTCCCGGTTTGCCTTATAGGCAGGATAGATCCCATTCCTGAAGGTTGGACCGGGAGGGTCAAAGACAACAGCGATGTGCGAGGGTTTCTGCTTTGAAAGCAGATCTTCAAGAGTTAGCAGGAAACCGAAGATGGCCGAGGTATTCATCCCCCTGGATGTGACACGGGGATTTCTTATGAAGGCATAATATGACCTGAAAATCAATGCATATGCATCGAGCAGAAAGAGCCTCCTGTCACTATCTGTCTCTTTCATCTGTTGTCGGATGCATGCCACTCCGCGCAGGCGGTGGCTGTTTCATATAATCTGATGCTGTGCAGATATGTTCCTTCCGGCACCCTGCTGCTCAGCGTGGCGGCGATGTCTGCCACCAGATTTTCGCATGTGGGCTGGTATGGCGAAACAATAACGTTGCCGAAGTGTTGACGGTACGCCTCAACTGTGGCGGCGGGAGCCAGTCCGGAGACCATCAGGGCATGGTCAAATCTGTTAACAATGTTCTCGCGGACTATCTTCTTGAGATCTCCGAAGTCAATCACCATCCCGTTCCTCGGATGGTCAGTATCATTCACCGGCTCACCGGCAAGAGTCACGTAAAGTATATATGAGTGACCATGAACGTTCCGGCAGGGACCGTCATAGTTCCACAGGGCATGTGCCATCTCAAAGCGGAATTCTTTCGTTACCCGTATCAGGGCCATTTATGCAAGTATTTGGTCTACGCAAAAATAAACTATTTAGATCGATATTTGTTTGCGGACATATTTAAGTATGATATTTGCACGTTTAAAGGTCATACATATAGATTTAAGAGTATCTTTGCGCCCATTATATTCATAGCCAATGATTAATAACGAGATGTTGACAATCCCATTTCTTGCCGGGGAGAGCTTCAGGAAGCACGGAAAGAACAATGCGATGGGATTTGTGGGAGAGGATGTTATTACATATCACCAGCTCAGAGAAAGAACAAGGTCAGTGATGAGGCTCCTTGAGGATCTCCGGATCACACCCGGTGACAGGGTGGCCATACTGAGCACAAGCATGCCTAACTGGGGTGTGGCCTACCTGGCAATAACTTCCATGGGAGCCGTAGCTGTACCAATTCTTCCGGACTTCACTCCTGGTGAGATTGCAAACGTACTGAACCACTCCGAAGCAAAGGTTCTGTTCCTTTCGGGCAACCTTGCCCATAAGGTTGCCGGTGTCAGGTCTGAAACTCTGGAAACGGTGATTGCAACTGATGATTTCCGGATTACTTCAGGAAATGATCAGGTACGTTTCGCTGCCGGGTCTGAACCGTCAGGAGACTACAATGTGGCAGAAGATGACCTGGCTGTGATTATCTATACCTCTGGCACAACCGGCAAGTCAAAAGGGGTAATGCTGACACACAGGAATATCTGCTTTACCGCCAGGCAGGTTATGACAATTCAGTATGTGGTTGAGAGTGATGTTTTTCTTTCAATCCTTCCATTGTCACATACATATGAGCAGACCCTCGGGCTTGTTCTTCCGATATTCAACGGTGCCATGATATGGTACCTGCGCAAGGCACCCACACCGTCGGTTCTTCTTCCTGCGCTCCAGCAGGTCAGGCCCACAACCATGCTTACCGTGCCCCTGATCATGGAAAAGGTTTATTTCGGCAAGGTGGCCCCGACTTTCAACAAAAACAAGGTTCTTGCATTCCTATACGGCACTCCGCTGTTCCGCCGTCTTCTTAACAGGATTGCAGGAAAGAAAATATACAGGGCATTTGGTGGCAGACTCAGGTTCTTCGGCGTTGGAGGTGCAAAACTTAATTCAACGGTGGAGCAGTTTCTCCTTGATGCAAAATTCCCTTATGCCATTGGTTATGGTCTTACCGAGACTTCGCCGCTGCTTGCCGGAACAAAGGTTGGCTCTTGCAGGCATGGTTCAACGGGACCAGCAATGCAGGGCGTCACGCTAAAGATAAATAATCCCGATCCCGTTACCGGCGAAGGTGAAATATGGGCAAGGGGCGAGAATGTGATGAAGGGCTACTTCCGCGAGCCGGCATTAACCGCCGATGTGCTGACACCTGACGGATGGTTCAGAACAGGTGATCTTGGTGTGGTTGACAAACATGGCTACCTGAGTATCAGAGGAAGGCTTAAAAACATGATTGTAGGTTCAAGCGGAGAGAACATCTACCCGGAAGAGATTGAATCAGTAATCAATGATTTCGGCCATGTGATTGAATCGCTCGTTGTACAGAAGAAGGGCAAACTCGTGGCCATGGTTCATCTGAATATCGAAGAATTGCAGACCAGGTATGCCCAGATTAAGAGGGATTTCACCAGCCAGGCGGAGCTGATCATAAATGAGTATCTTGAAGAACTGCAGCAGTATGTCAATTCACGGGTGAACAGGTACAGCCAGCTGCAGATGGTGGTTTACCAGCCGGAACCGTTCCAGAAGACTGCAACACTGAAGATTAAGAGATTTCTTTACTATTGATCCCTTTCTCCGGGAGCATTTCCGGATGTGACACACCATCAGCATTTAAATGAGGTAATTGCCGTTTTTTTGCTATTTTGCGGCCAAATTGAAACACGATGTCAAACCGTACAAAGGCACTGCTTCTTATATTCTCTATTCTGATTATTGATCAGATTGTAAAGATCATTATCAAAACCAATATGGTTATTGGCGATGAGATACCAGTCCTGGGAAACTGGTTCCGGATCCATTTTCTTGAGAACAACGGCATGGCCTTTGGTATGGAATGGGGAGGAAAGACAGGCAAGGTTGCACTGTCCGTTTTCAGGATGGTGGCCATTGCGGGCATAGCCTGGTATCTGGACAGCATCATAAAAAAGAATGCCAGTACAGGCCTGATCCTTTCGGTCAGCGCAATTATAGCCGGAGCGGCAGGTAATCTCATTGACAGTGCATTCTATGGCATGATCTTCAGCGAGAGCTGGCATACACCTGCTGTACTGTTTCCCGAAGGAGGCGGATATTCAACATTCCTGCATGGAAGGGTGGTTGACATGCTTTATTTCCCGATAATTGACTCCCACTGGCCTGACTGGTCGCCCTTACGACCAGGACAATCATTCATTTTCTTCAGACCTGTGTTCAACCTTGCTGATGCATCTATCACAACCGGGGTTCTGGCTATCCTTATCTTCCAGAAGAAATTCCTGGAAGAAAAGAAATCCTGAGTTATATTTCAGGCAGGTTATAATCAAACCTCCATGCCGGAACCATTTGTTCCGCATTTTATCTTATTTTTGGTAATCATAGCTTTGACAGAGGATGGCAAGCCTTTCAGACATAAAGAAACCGGTGGCGGGAGAGATGCGTGAGTTTGAATCTTACTTCAGACACACCCTGCAGAGCGACATTCCCTTCTTTCATGTTATCCTAGATAATTTCCTGCGCCGGAAAGGCAAACAGATGAGGCCGCTGCTGGTCTTCCTGACCGCCAGGCTGAACGGTACTATAAATGAGACAACTTACATTGCGGCCACCTTTATTGAGCTCCTCCACACAGCAACCCTCGTACATGATGATGTGGTGGATGATGCCTCCGAAAGGCGCGGACTCCCTTCAATTAATGTATTATATAACTCCAAGATAGCAGTATTGGTTGGTGACTATCTCCTTGCCCAGGGTCTGCTGATCAGTGTGGAAAAGCAGCGTTTCAACATGCTGGGACTTGTTTCAGACGCTGTACGTCAAATTGTGAAGGGTGAGCTGGTCCAGTTGCAGAAGACACGCAAGCTTGATATCAGGGAAGAAGATTACTTCCGTATAATAGAGATGAAGACTGCAGCCCTTATCTCAGCATGTACCGCATGCGGCGCCAGCTCTGTCACCGATGACCCGGTTACAATTGCACGGATGAAGGAGATGGGAAAGAATATCGGTATTGCCTTCCAGATAAAGGATGACCTGCTCGATTATACAGGTGATGGGCTGACCGGCAAAAGGGAGGGTAATGATATTAAGGAAAAGAAAATAACCCTGCCTCTCATCCATGCCCTGCGTGAAGCCGGACCCGTTGAGCGTCGCCGTATAATCAGGCTGCTCAGAAAAAAGAAAAAGGGAAGCCGGGAGATCAGAGAGGTAATCGGGTTCGTAAAAAAGCACGGGGGACTCGAATATGCTGAGGCAGCAATGAAGGAGTATTCTGACAGGGCCATCCGTATACTGGAGGAGTACCCCGACTCCGAGACAAAATCAGCACTGATTGAATTTGTCATATTTTCAACACTAAGAAGAAAATGAAAGATGTAAACCGCTTCCTCTCGCTTGGCTCCTATGCAATAGCCGGTGTCTCGAGAGATCCGAAGAAATTCGGGCAGGCCATGTTCCGCGACCTGCGCAAAAAGGGGATGGACGTTGTACCAGTCAACCCCGCAGCCGAAACAATTGACGGAGAAAAATGCTACCAATCGGTCAGCGAACTACCGGCCGGAATCAGGGGACTGATTTTCCTTACCCCGAAAGAGGAAACTCTTGCTGTAGCAAAAGAGGCGATCGCTCATGGAATTAAAGATCTCTGGATTCAGCAGGGGGCGGAATCAAAAGAGACAATCGACGCCCTGGAAAAGGAAGATATCAACCTGATCCACCACCAGTGCATAATGATGTTCTGGAAACCCGACGGAATCCACTCTTTTCACCGTTTTCTGAAGAAAATATTCGGGGGACTGCCCGCCTGAGGCCAATTTTTCCTGACTTGTGACTATTGGTGCGGCAGGAGTTTTCTCTTACTCATTAATGGGGCTGACTGCCTTTGTATTAGTTAGGTGGCAGTTGAGGTAACCCTGAAGGTTTATCCGGTTACACTTTCACGTATTTCAGACTCTGTGTTGTTCTTGAAACATCTGAAATGATGCGAACATGACAGTCAGCTCTTACGGAGAAAGGTATTCTGACCGCCTGCTATCCCGTATATTCAGATCGGGGCTAAAAGGAGGAATCCGAATCGCAGTCATTGCTACCCACACCCGCGAAATGATTACAAAACTCCCTGAAGAATTCTCGCGGGCTGTGAGAACATGAAAGTATCCTGAAATATTACCTGATACATTTATCCTAGGGGAATAGTGTCGCCATAAAGAAGTATGCATATTTATAGGTCTTAAATAAATAAATATGATATATATAAAAAGGTGACTCACAGGCCGGAGCAGTGATTATAAAATGATCTCTCTAAATATATATGATTATAAATTAAATACAAATTATGTGAAATCGTGTTGAAATTATTATTTTTGCACGGGGATTATTGTTAAACTGTATAAATATACATTATTTACTTTTAATGAAGTATGGTCAAGAGGAAACTGACTATTGTATTCAGGGTCGAAATAGCCACACTGTCAGGTCCTGACGGTAGGATAAGCCCTGCAAAAATGGACAGGTTTGCGATGATTGCCTCCAACCTTCGCAACAGTGGCAAAAATTTACTGATCGTGTCATCGGGTGCTATTGTGCTCGGAACCGAGAAGCTGGGACAGGCCACTGTCCCGGGAGGCAGGCTTGAGATGCAGGCAGCCGCTGCTGTGGGTCAGGCGGAACTGATCAGGTGTTACCAGTCTTATTTTGATGATTACAACCAGATTATAGCACAGGTACTGATCACCAGTGATATTGTCAACTACAGGCAGCGTGTTGATAATGCCGGAAATACTTTCACAACACTCCTTGACATGAATATTATACCGGTAGTAAATGAGAATGATCCTGTCTCCACGGCTGATATTGATTTGAACGACAACTATCCGCTGGCGCTTATAGTAGCAGGAATAGCAGGAGCTGACATAATAGTGGTCAAAAGAGATAAGGATGATCAATATCTGATCATCCCCGGGAATGGTTTTCCCGCATCGGTGGTTGATGGTGAAACACGCCTGCTGGCGGAGATCAATTCCCTTCAGGAGATAATGGAGCGTTCGCCCCGGGCTCATCCGCCGGGGTTTCCGGGGGTTGTTGAAGAGATATGTACAGAATGAATTATTAACATAATGAATAGCACAATACATTGCAGGGAAGCGCTTAGGAATAAGCACAGGATTGTAGTTAAGGTAGGAACTTCTTCACTCTCATACCCCAACGGAAGGATGAACCTGTACAGTATCCGGAAGCTGGCCGGCGTTCTGTGCGGAATAAGAAAAAGGGGTGCAGAGGTGATCCTGGTAAGCTCAGGAGCAATAGGCGTGGGAGCCGGTATACTTGGTTTTGAAAGACGTCCCGAGGAACTCTCAAGAAAACAAGCCCTGGCAGCCGTCGGCCAGGCTGAACTGATGAAGATTTACCAGAAATTTTTCGATGAGAAAAATCAAATCATTGCACAGGTTCTTCTTACAAAAGATGTGGTTTCAATCCCTGAAAGAAACCGGAATGCAAGGAGCACACTTCTTAAATTACTAGGAATGGGTATAATACCGGTTGTTAACGAGAATGATACTATCGCAACCAATGAGATCGTGTTTGGTGATAATGATTCTCTCTCGGCAATTGTAGCCATTCTGACCGGTGCAGATCTGCTTGTCATCCTGTCTGATATTGACGGGCTCTATGATGCAGATCCGAGAACTGAAAAAAATGCCCGGATAATACATACTGTCCACGGGATCACTCCGGCAATTGAAAGACTGGCTGCCGGAGCAGGTTCATCATTCAGCACGGGAGGGATGATCACCAAAATAATTGCTGCCAGGATGTGTCTGAATGAAGGTATTGATTGTGTGATCGCAAATGGTTCGGAACCCGGGGTCATATTTGATGTTCTCGGCGGACTTGATGTGGGGACTCATTTCGTTGCCACACATGACAAAATAGTATACTATGGATAATATCAAGGATGAGATTCTAAGACTTGCCCGCAGTGTTAAGGCTGCTTCGGGAATACTGGCAGGGGCAGGAACGGCACAGAAGAACAGCGCCCTGTCAGCTGTGGCAGAAGAGATACTGGCAAACAGGGATGCGATATTAAAAGAAAATGCCGTGGACATCAGTAAAGGCATCAGAAAAGGCCTCTCTGCGGCAATGGTTGACCGCCTCTCACTTGATCAAAACCGTATTGACAACCTGGTCTCCTGTATAAATGATGTTGTGAACATGAAAGACCCGGTAGGTGAAATCATTGAGATGAAGACTCTTCCCAACGGGTTGAAAGCAGGTCGCATGAAGGTCCCAGTGGGTGTATTCGCGGTCATATTTGAATCACGACCTAATGTCTCGGTTGAAGTATCCGCTCTCTCAATAAAATCGGGCAATGGTGTTATTCTCCGGGGCGGATCAGATGCCATAAATACGAGTCGTTTCCTGTGCCGGCTGATCAGGAAGGGACTTGTCAGAGCAGGCCTTCCGGAAGATTGTGTGGTTATGGTTGACAATACTTCAAGGGAGTCTGTTCTGCACCTGGTGAAGATGAGAGATTATGTGGATGTGGTCATCCCGAGAGGCGGCCCGGATCTTATCAGACTGGTTGAGGAGACATCTGTCATCCCGGTGATAAGACATGATATGGGAATATGCCATACTTATGTTGATGAATCCGCAGATATGCAAATGGCTCTGAATATTTGCCTGAACGCCAAGGTTCAGCGCCCGGGAGTGTGTAACGCGATGGAAACCCTTCTTGTCCATTCCCTGATCGCCCCCTCTTTTCTGCCTGAAATGAAGCAGATATATGATCAGGCAGGGGTGGTTCTCAGGGGATGTGAAAAGACAACCAGACTGTTACCCGGGATCATGGCTGCAACACCGGACGACTGGAAGACTGAATATCTCGGCCTTACCCTGTCTGTTAAGGTGGTTGATTCATTGGATGAAGCAATAAGACATATCAACCAATATGGTTCTCATCATTCTGATGCAATTGTTACTGACAGTTATCAGCGTGGGATGCGTTTTATAAAGGAAGTGGATTCGGCTGCCTGTCTGATTAATGCATCAACACGGTTCAATGATGGCAGGGAACTGGGACTGGGAGCCGAAATCGGGATCAGCAATCAGAAACTTCATGTCAGGGGCCCCATGGGTCTTGAAGACATGATGGCCCCAAAATATATTGTATTCGGGACCGGACAGGTGAGAAGCTGAATACTGCTTAGCTCATATGATCTCATTTCTGGCGTCCGTATTAATCTTGCAAGGCATCACAAGTCAGGATCTCCCGACCAAGTTGGGGGCATAATCAAAAGAGACAGTCGATGCCCTGGAAAAGGAAGATATCAACCTGATACACCACCAGTGCATAATGATGTTCCGGAAACCCGACGGAATCCGCTCTTTTCACCGTTTTCTGAAGAAAATATTCGGGGGACTGCTCACCTGAGAGTAAATTTTCAATTCTCGTGAAGTTTACTCTACAGGTAAGATGCTCTTACGTGCTGTATATTTGTGACTTATGTTCAACATGGAGCAAAACTGTTCCACGTGGAAAAAAATTAAATTTTCAGTGTAGCAACCAGAATTGAGGCTTTTTTCTTGCCAACAACCTTTTCAAGTTCCTCACGGTTTGCTTCAGACACTTTTCTGACCGAACCGAATTTTTTCAGCAGCAGCTCCTTTGTCTTCTCCCCTATGCCGGGAATTTCATCGAGGAGTGATCGGTTCATGACTGAGCTTCTTTTCCCCCTGTGGAAATTTATGCCAAATCTGTGGGCTTCATTTCTGAGGTGCTGGATAATTTTCAGGGTGATGCTATTCTTGTCAAGGTAGAGCGGAACGGAATCACCCGGGAAGTAAATCTCCTCAAGTTTCTTTGCAATTCCTATCACCGTCACCTGACCCCTGATACCCAGCGCCTCAAGGCTTTTCACGGCAGAGGAAAGCTGTCCCTTGCCGCCGTCAATCACCACGAGTTGTGGCAGGGGAGTCTGCTCATCAAGCATTCGTTTGTATCGCCGGAAGATGACTTCCTTCATTGATGCAAAATCGTCAGGCCCTGTGACTGTCTTTATGTTGAATTGGCGATACTCCCTGTTACTGGGTCTTCCGTCCCGGAATACAACACATGCTGCCACAGCTGATTCACCCTGAATGTTGGAGTTGTCAAAACACTCTATATGAAGAGGAACCACCGGCATATGAAGGTCTCTCTTCATCTTTTCCAGATTCTTTTCAGTGCGGTTTTCCTTCGACCGTTCCGCGGTTTTCTTTTGCCTTTCCAGCCTGAAAAACACAGCATTGCGATTGGCGAGCTCAAGCAGTTTATACCTGTCGCCACGTTGCGGGACTGTATATTTAATCTTATCAAGTTGAATATCAGGCATAAACGGAACAATAACCTCCGGAGAGTCACTTGACACGCGTTGTCTTATCTCTGTCACAGCTGTTGAGAGAATCGACTCTCTCTCCTCTTCCATCCTCATTTTTAATTCAACGGACCATGACTGGACTATGGCGCCGGTTACCACTTTCATATAACTGACGTACATTGAACCCTCTCCTGGCGAGCAGCCAAATATGTCAACATTCTTTACCGAGGTGTTGACTACCACTGACTTGCTGCGGTACCTTGATAAAAGCTCGATCTTTTCCTTGATCTTCTGAGCCTCCTCAAATTTCAGGT
>DHUL01000090.1:37957-38673 GCA_002409145.1 Bacteroidales bacterium UBA5235 | reverse complement strand
CTGTCCACCTGAAGGTTATACTCATCCTCTCTGATAAGGCCTATACACGGTGCTTTGCAGTTTCCCATGTGGTATTCAAGGCAGACTTTGAATCTGCCCTCGGAGATAGACCTGGCGTTCAATGGCAGTGAACATGTGCGAATCTGGAAAAGGTGGCGAATGAGTTCCAGCAGGGTTTTAACTGCAGGAACTGATGTATACGGACCGAAGTAGGCTGATCCGTCAGCGATCAGTTTCCGTGTCATGAAAACTCTCGGAAAGTGCTCATTCTTAACGCATATCCATGGGTAGGTCTTGTCATCCTTGAGAAGGATGTTATATCTTGGCTGGTGTTTTTTAATGAGGCTGTTTTCCAGGAGAAGAGCATCTGATTCATTATCTACCACAATATGGCGCAGGTCGGCAGCCCGGGAGAGCATGACCCGGGTTTTACCCGACTGATTCTTTGCGAAATAGGAAGTGACCCGTTTGCGGAGGCTGCGGGCTTTGCCGACGTACAAAATGGTTCCCGAAGCGTCAATGAACTGGTAGACCCCCGGCTTGTCGGGTAGTATGGATACTGTTGCCCTTAATGTATCACCTGCAGATCTTGTCATACCAGGTATTTCCTCCTTCAGCCGTGCCTACTGTTTCAATCAGAAGCCCGGGTACTGTTATTGCCGTGGCAAAGATAGAGATATTGACCTGACAAATGGCTCAGAGGTAAAACAGAGATG
>DHUL01000090.1:35083-37711 GCA_002409145.1 Bacteroidales bacterium UBA5235 | reverse complement strand
TTAAGGCAGAATTAATAAGCCTTGTATTGGCTGTGAGGATTTGTTGCAAAAAGTGGTATGTGTTTGAACGTCAGGCCATCAAACAGTCCTCTGTCACTCATTTTCAGCTTCGGGATGACAAGCAGCGCCATGAATGAGAGTGTCATGAAGGGGGCATCCAGCCTGCATCCCAGGCTCCTCACCGTTTCTGAGAGTTTTTCATACCGTGATGCCATAGCGGTCACGGGGAGATCTGACATAATGCCTGCCACCGGAAGTTTGAGTACTTCCGCACCGTCGTCTGATGCTACTGCCATTCCGCCGCCGGCATCCACAATCAGGTTGATGGCATTGACAATATCACGGTCATTCGTTCCAATGGAAATGATATTATGGCTGTCGTGTGCAACTGATGATGCCATGGCGCCCTGTTTCATTCCGAAACCCCTGATAAATCCTACAGCCGGGGGCTTATCATTGTATCTTTCCTTGACAACAATTTTAAGGATATCTTCTTCCGGTCTTGTGGTGACAAACTCCTTTTCACCTGCCGGCACTACATCTGCATCTGTTGTCAGCTCCCCGTTTCTGGCGACAATAATATTTATTTTCCCTCCTTCGTTAATTACCCTTATCTCATCAGGCAGCAGGCGTGTACATTTGAATTTGTTAACCTTAATGATCTCCCCGGGTGAGAACAGTGATTTTTCGCCGTCGAATACACATTTTCCGTCTATCCATGTCTGCAGGACATTCATTTTCTTCGGATCATCAACAATTATGAAATCGGCCGGGTCTCCTGTCTTTAGGGTTCCTGCACTTATCCTGTAGTGTTCATATGTATTTACTGAGGCTGCTTTGACTACATCGAAAATATTATAATCCATAGAAATCAGTCGTGCAACCAGCCTGTTGATGTGTCCTCGCAGAAGAGTCTCCGGATGCAGGTCATCAGTGCAGAGCATCACTTTTTCGGGGTAATAGCTGATCAGTGGTGCCAGCACTTCAAGGTTCCTGGCAGCACTTCCCTCGCGTATGAGGATTTGCATTCCGCCTGAGATTTTTTCAAGGGCTTCCTCGAGTGAGGTACATTCATGGTCAGTACTGATTCCTGCCGAAATATATTTTTTCAATTCCTCCCCGGTGAGGCCTGGTGCATGTCCGTCGATCGGAATACCTGCATTGCGTGCTGCTTCGAGCTTACGGTGCACCTCGGCATCATTATAGATAACGCCCGGAAAATTCATCATTTCTGCCAGGAATTTTACCTTTCCATCTTCAATCAATTCCCGGATATCTGCTGATCCGATCCTTGCCCCTGCACTTTCAAGGGATGTCGCCGGAACACACGACGGAGCTCCGAAGACTATCTTTACAGGAACGTTTTCAGCATTATCAAGCATAAATTTTACCCCGTCCTTTCCCAACACATTAGCTATCTCGTGTGGATCTGTTACTACAGCAACTGTACCATGGCGTACGGCAGCTACAGCAAAATGCGATGGTACCAGCATGCTGCTCTCAATATGCACATGAGCATCTGCCAGCCCCGGCATTATGTAATGACCGGGGCTCTCTTCGGTCTCGGTTACAGATTCAATCTTACCCGCCGTAATCGTTACAATTCCCGGATAAATACGCCTTTTATGGACATCAATAATTTTTCCTGCGATCTTCATAATGTATAAAGAAATAATGTTCCACGTGGAACATTGATTATTATCTGCCAAGATACATTATAAGAATTGAAATATCAGAAGAAGAGACACCACTTATTCTCGAAGCCTGGCCAATTGTAGCTGGCTTTATTTTAGACAGCTTCTGTCTTCCTTCTGTTGAGATAGAAGCCAGCTCCTCGTAATTTATCTCTTCGGGTATCTTCAAATTTTCCAGTCGCTTTATTTTCTCTGCAATGCCCCTTTCTCTTTCAAGATAGCCGGAATATTTGATCCTGACTTCAGCAGCCTCAATTATCTCATTCCTTCTTTCAGACCCCGAATATCTCAACCGGTCTGCACCTGCGATTTGTCTGAGAAGTTCTTCAAGTCCTACCTGGGGCCTGGATGCAATGTTTATAGCTTTAATCTTCTGTTTGATCTCAGCGGATCCCTTATCCTTCAGGAATCCGTTAATCCCTTCAGGTGAAACACTGCAATTTGTCAGATAGTCAACAATCTCATCAGCCATCCGGTATTTTTCACTTAGCCTTTCCATCCTTTCCTTCCCGGCCGTTCCAAGCTCATAGGCCTTAGGTGTGAGTCTTTCATCCGCATTGTCCTGTCGTAATAATATCCTGTACTCAGCCCTGGATGTAAACATCCTGTAAGGTTCATCAATCCCTTTCGTGACTAGGTCATCTATCAGAACTCCTATATAAGCTTCGTCACGTTTAAGGATGAACGGTCTCTCACCTCTTACCATTAGTACGGCATTAATACCTGCTAAGAGCCCCTGGGCAGCAGCTTCCTCATATCCGGTAGTGCCGTTAATCTGCCCTGCAAAGAACAATCCCGATATTCTTTTCGTCTCAAGCGAATGTTTAAGCTGTGTCGGTTGAAAGAAATCGTACTCTATGGCGTAACCAGGCCGGTATATTACTACCTCCTCCAGACCCTTGATCTCCCTCAGTGCTGATAACTGCGTATCAAG
>DHUL01000090.1:1846-34846 GCA_002409145.1 Bacteroidales bacterium UBA5235 | reverse complement strand
TCGAGAAACAACTGATGTGACTCCTTGCCTGCAAATGTTACAATCTTATCTTCAACGCTGGGGCAGTACCGGGGTCCACGTCCCTTTATCCTTCCGGTGTACAGCGGAGAAAATTTCAGGCCTTCACGAAGGATATCGTGTGCTCTCTCATTTGTGTGGGTAATGTAGCAACTCCGCTGATTCACTATGTCAACCCTGTCGTTCATGTACGAGAAACATCGTCCGTCGTTGTCTCCCTTTTGCTCAGTCATTGAAGAGAAATCAACACTTCGTCCGTCAACTCTTGCGCTGGTGCCTGTCTTAAGCCTTTCCACCTCGAAGCCCAGCTCCTTTAACTGGTTGCTCAAGCCATGTGAAGCCGGGTCACCGGATCTTCCGCCAGACATTGTGCTAAAACCAACATGCATTAATCCGTTAAGGAATGTCCCGTTTGTCAGTATCACCGTACTGGCGTGCAACTCTGTACCAAAAGTTGTGGTCACTCCCTTTACAGATCCATTCTCAACTATAATACCATTGGCCTCCTCCTGCCATATGGCAAGATTATCTGTTTGTTCAAGGATCTTTCTCCATTCTCTGCTGAACATCATTCTGTCGCACTGTGCCCTTGGACTCCACATGGCAGGACCCTTACTCCGGTTTAACATCCGGAATTGAATCATTGATCTGTCTGTTATAAGTCCGGAGCAACCTCCCAGAGCATCTATTTCTCTGACTATCTGACCTTTAGCAATACCTCCCATGGCTGGATTGCATGACATCTGGGCCAGTTTTGTCATATCCATAGTAATAAGCAGCGTCTTTGCCCCCATTACAGCGGCAATATGAGCAGCCTCGCAGCCGGCATGACCGCCTCCAACGACAATTATATCATATCTGAATATCATTCGGCATATGATAAGGCCAGATACATATCTTCCATCTCAGACATCACTTTCTTCTCCCCATCTGTACTGTCATCATATCCGCATAAATGAAGCAATCCGTGAAAAATGACCCGTCTCATTTCAGAGCCTCCCGGTACATTGAATTTAACCGCATTCTCCCTTACTCTACCAGCACTGATGTAAATCTCCCCGTTTACAGTGCCTGCTTCATTATAATTGAATGTAATTATATCAGTGTAGTAATCATGAGCCAGAAACTCCTGATTAATCTCGTGCAGCTTCTCATCACTGGTTATAATGATATCAATGATGCCCGGTTTGAGCCTGGCATCTGAAACTATACGATTTATTATTTTTTTAATTATTCTGCTGTCGCGCAGTCGGAATTTATCAATATCGTAATGAAAGCTTACTTTCACGGCATCAGTATTTAAACCGCATCTTTACCTGGTTCCCCGGCATGTTATATTCTATTATGTCCGCCAGGCTTCTCATAATAAACACTCCGCGTCCATGAAGGTTCTCGATATTCTCCGGATCTGTAGGATCCGGCAGATGATCATAGTCAAATCCTTCACCCTGGTCTGTAACAGTAACCTCAAACATATTACCGTCAGCTGTAAAGTCAACAGTTACCGTTTTTTTCTCAATACCCTTGTTGCCGTGTAATATTGCGTTGTTTACCGCTTCAACAGTAGAAATCAATATCTTTCCGTATACTTCGTCTGAGATACCCAGCCTTTTTGATAACGTATCCACCAGCGTTTCAACAACACGTAGTTTTTCAATGTCTGAATTAATAGTAATGCTTTCCATTCCTGAATCCCTATCACTATTTTTTAACTGAAAGGGTATTTATTTGTTGCAAAATTTAGTCATTTTTTTGTAAGCCACTGTTCAGGGTCAAGCTTTTTCTTTTCTTCGTAGACCATAAATTTTAGTTCTGCTTTCCCCCCTTCTCCGTTATCCACGTATACATCTCCGATAACTTGTCCAAGCGATACTGAGTCTCCAGCTTTAACAATGACATTTACAAGGTTTTGATACACTGTGAGGTATTTTCCGTGCCTGATTATCACGGCCATGTTAGCGCCTGAGATTGCGAAGACTCCTCCGACCTCCCCTTTGAATACTGATTTTGCCTTTGTCGGTCCGCTTGAAGTTATTTCTATTCCGATGTTGTCTTCAATAACATTTTTCAAAACCGGATGCTGATGACTCCCAAAATGGCTGGTAATAATACCTTTATCAACAGGCCAGGGAATTCTTCCCCGGTTCTCTCCGAATGACTCCCCGATAACCTTCATTTCTGTGCTCATTGGCACAGTCTCACTTTTCTTGCGCTCAGCCTCTATCAACCTTTCGATTTCCTTTTCTATTTGCCTCGCAATACGTCTTTTTTCATCAAGTTCCTGCTTTAGCTGCTTTTCCTTCCTGCTCAGATTACTTACCAGCCTTTCCTTTTTGTCTTGCTCCTGCCGCAGGATCTGCTTTTGCCTTATCTCTTTACTTTTCAGATCGTTTACATTTTTCCGGTCTTTTTCCAGCCTTTCCTTCGTGTCCTGCAGCTGTGAATACAGTGTCTCAATTGTCTCTGTTTCCTTTCTTCTGTATTTTGCAACTTGTTGAATATATTTCAATCTCTTATATCCCTGGTTAAAGTCAGCCGAAGAGAGAATAAAAGCAAGCGCAGGTGTGCCCTTTGTTGCCTTGTATGCACTCAATATTGAGTTTGCATAGTCCCTTTTCAGCTCATTCAGATCCTGCTCCAGCATTTCAGTTGCCAGGGCATTTAAACCTATTCTGTATTCAAGAAGGCTTATTTCCTGCCCGTATTCATCAATCAGCCTTTCACGCAGGTTTAGCTTTCTCCCTATAACTCTTAATTCATTCAAATTCTCGGTTTTCTGACTTGCTGTTGTTTTCAGAAGTCTGTCAACATATTCGATTTCCTGCAGATTTTTCTTTCTCATATCCTCCAGTTCGGAGCGGGTCTGTCCAAAAAGAACTGTAACCGGCCAGACAATGAAAAACAATATAGGGAACATGTATTTCAAAACGATTCTCTGTTATATGAGGGCAGGTTGAAATCTATATCAAACTCATAACCGTAAATCAAATCATCAATAAAAAGTTTCACGTGAAACATTTTTTTTCTTTCCTCAACTGAGATTACTGCGGGATATTTCTTTCCACCGGACTCATTAAATTCCCCAAAAGTCATGTAAATTTCATGATCAGAATTGTTTGCATCAATTGTCTGATTACAAATCTTCCTGTAATCAGTACATATTGAGATAACGCTCCTGAACTCCTCATTTCCTGAAGCTACAATAATTTCATTTTTTTCTGATCTTATTAGTTCCAGATCCCTTTCAGCCGGTATGTCCCCGAAGATTATGCTTATAAAATCTGAAGGCATTCCATTCTTATTCAGGACCTGGTCCTTTTTACCCATATAAATCTTCCTGTTAAAGCGGTCAATTACTGCAATATCATTCTCAACCATTAAAATCCTGACAAGTTCAATTCCGAGCGGACCTCTGACCGAACCATAGAAATCTCCCTTGTTGTTCAGCCTTGCATGCAGGCCGAACCTTCCCTCAATCTCAGTTCCCTTAAGCTCTATGCTGCCTTTCCTGATCTCGAAACCTTTGTCAGTAATATTATTCAGGGCAACATCTTCCAGTACAGCACGATAACCTGCTTCAGCGGATAAAGCCTCAGAGCCGGCCGTCTTTCCTTTCCTTATTGCAGAGCAACCAACAAGCAGAAACAGGAAAAACAGTATAAATCCATTTTTTACTTTTGCAAGCATTTTCTTATCTCCTCTTCCAGGTATGTCTTTGTATTGTCCTTCTCAAGGGCCTCTTTCCAGAAAACTACAGCTTCGGCGCACCTGCCCAGCTGTTTCTTAATAAATCCCATATGTTCAAGCAATTCCGGATCTCTTTCATCCGTCAAACTGAAAATTTTCAGCATTTCACGATTAGCCTCCCGGTACTTCCCCATCTTGTAAAGCACCCACGCATATGTATCGATATAGGTTGGATTTGTACCATCTGTTTCCATTACCTTCATTGCCATTTTCAGGGCATTCTTCAGATCCCTGCCGCCTTCGGCAAGGAAATAGGCATAATTGTTAAGAAGCAACGGATCATCCGGTGAGATCTTCAATGCTTCTTCATAGCTGGCATATGATGCATCATAATCTTTCATCCGGTATTTCAAATCACCAACCAGCGATAAAACCTGTACCTTAAGCTCATCATTGTTTCCGGCGAGTATGAGTGCCTTCTTCAGCTCATTGTCAGCAACATTATACTCTCTGAGCTCCATTGCAGCGATGGCGTAATATATCTTTCCCAGCAGACTTCGGTTGTTTTCACTCGAATAACCGGCAGCCAGCTCATAGAGTTTTCTGTACTCCTTTTTCCCGGCATATAGTATCATTAACCTTTCCTTGAACCAGAAGCCCTGCCTCACTGTTTTCAGGATTTCCTCAAATCTCTGTATCGCAAGGTCATTCATCCCCATGGTTTCATACACGCCAGGTCGTAATGACATAATCTCCTCATCTCCCGGATATTGTCCCTCCAGAATAATCAGGCTTTCAATCATTGATTCAGCATTATTCCTGATATAAGCTGAATCTCCTGCAAGCCTGCGAGCTACAGCTATCTTTCTCTCACGCTCCACTACATTACTCCTGAAAATATTCTCCAGGAATCCGGATATGCCCGCGTATTCTTTCCGGTAGACAAGGCTCACCAGGTACAGCAGTTGTGCTTCTATATCATCCGGATTCTTTTCAATTATCCCTGTATATATACTGTCACTCTTTTCCTTTAATCCCTGTTCATAGTAAATATCTGCAAGCAATGCCCTGAAACGTATCTCCTCAGGATGCTGATCCAGAAGCCTGATAGTTCGCCTGGCTGCTTCGTCGAGCTCATTCATGCCCAGGAGACCGGAGATCATCATCAGTGACATATCCGGAGTAAGGGCGCCTTCGCTGTCAAGAACCATGAACAGTGAGTCAGCCTTGTCGGTCTCACCTTTTTCTGAATATAGTCCCGCAAGTATGCTGTTAACCTCCACCGCCCTGCTGTCTGCCTTCAGCGCTCTTGAAAAATAAACGAGCGCAGAGTCCTTCATCTCATACTGTGTGAACAGAGAACCACATGCAAGCTGGTACCAGTAATTACCTGGTTCAAGCCTTGCGGCTTTTGATGCATATTGTAACGACTTTCCTCCCATGCCTGCAGCAGAGTACATCTGCGCCAGTTCAAAGTAAGGCACAGCCCTTTTCCTGTCAAGCTCTATACACTTCTCAAACAGGACTGCAGCTTCGCTTAACTCGCCAACATATTTCTGTCTCAGAGCCTCAGTAAGCATATAGTCATAACGGTTATCGGCTCGTGTTTCCCTGTCCCTGACCAGGGAAGGCGAAAGAACCTTTTCCGAACATCCTGCTGCTGCCAGCAGTAATATAAACAGTATTCCTATATTCTTCATTTTCTTCCTGAATGCCCGAATCCGCCTGTTCCCCTGGCAGTGTTTTCTATACTGTCTGTATCTGTCAGTTCTGCTTTTATGTGTTGTGAAATTATCATCTGTGCTATTCTGTCACCATCGTTTATAGTGAATTCACTATCCGAAAGGTTAATCAATATTACTCCTATCTCTCCCCTGTAGTCGGCATCAATTGTGCCGGGTGAGTTCAATACCGTTATTCCGTGCCTGATGGCGAGTCCGCTGCGTGGCCTCACCTGCGCCTCATACCCGACCGGCAGCTCAATATAAAGACCTGTAGGAATGAGTTTTCTCTCCATCGGTTTCAGGATTACCGGTTCTCCTGTAAATGCTCTCAGATCCATCCCGGCAGAGTGTTCAGTTTCGTATGCCGGAAGCTGGTGTGTTGATTTATTTACTATTCTGATTTTCATTATTCTCTTTTAAATAATAACGTAAAAAATTTATCCCTGATTTCAGCCACGGCAAAGAAAATGAAAAGCAGCAGAGTGTCAATGACTGCATTGATGATTTTACTCTCTCCTGCCAGCAGCATGGAGACGAACAGAAGTGCCACCGCCAGGGTTATGTAAGTGAATATCTTCCATGTCTCATATTTTATCGGATAATACTTCTGTCCAACAAAATAGGAAACTATAACCATGGAAAGATAACATGCGATGTGTGCCCAGGCGGCTGCAACATATCCGAACACCGGAACGAAAATGAGGTTTACCGCGACTGTTACAACCACACCCACAAGGGTTATCCAGGCTCCGTAGATGGTCTTGTCGTCGACCTTGTACCAGATGCTCTGGTTAATAAAGATACCAAGAAGGAGGTATCCCATGCTGATAATCGGAACTACGATGAGTGATTCACGGAAATTTTCTCCGATGAGGATCTGTACCACCTCGGGATACAGGTTTATTCCGAGGAAAAGAATAAGCGCTGTAATCACGAAATATTTCATCGTTACGGCATAGGTTTCTTTTGCATCCTTACTTCCCGCCTTTTCAAAAAAGAATGGTTCAGCTGCAAAGCGATACATCTGGATAAAGAGTGACATGAGCACCCCTACCTTATATCCTGCACCGTAAAGTCCTACAGTGGCAAGGCCCTCTGCGCCACCGATCAGTCTGCGAAGGAGAATCTTGTCGAGCACCTCGTTAAGTGAACCGGCCATACCACCCACAAGCAGAGGCCAGCTGTATGCCAGCATTTTTCCAAGCAACTTACGGTCAAACACCGGCTTCATCCTGAAAATGAACGGTATGAGACATAAAAGTGTAATAGCTGATCCCGCCAGGTTTGCCAAAAAGACATAACCCACCTGGAAATCAGGGTTCCAGACTTTGTGAATCCACAGATTCCCTTTTTCTGCCAATGAAGGGGCACTCTTCAGGAAAAAGAATGCTATAATAATTGTAACCAGCACGTTAATGATCTTCAGCGTACTGAAAAGCACAGGCCGGTTATTGTTCCGAAGCCACGCAAAGGGGATTGCGGAGAATGCGTCGATGGCTACAATCCATGCAAACATCCTGATATACTCCGGGTACTGCTCATAACCCAAAAATCCGGAAACAGGATTTATGAAGATAGATATTGTCAGAAGGAACAGGGCTGAAGTGGTAAAGAGGCTGATAAGTGCTGTGCCATATACTTCTTCTGCCGGAGCCTTCTTCCCGGCAAACCTGAAGTAGGTGGTCTCCATCCCGTAGGTAAGGATGACGAGCGCCAGAACCATCCATGCATAAAGCTCCGTAACAACACCATATTGCTCAAGTCCGAGAATTCGTGTATAAAAAGGTGTCAGCAGGGCGTAGTTCAGGAACCGTGGCACAACCGTTCCGAATCCGTATATTACCGTCTGCCCCGCAAGTTTGCGTATATCGTTCATGCTTAACTCTTACTGCAAATATATATCTTTGTCCTTCGTAAAATTAAAGAAAATGAGGACTTCATTCCGCATCATCATAACACTGGCGGCAGCTCTTGTTATTGCCGGCTGTTCGGCAGGGAGCAGGAAAGGCGTACGCGCGGTGTTACAGACCACCGAAGGAGACATCGAGATATCTCTTTCCGATCTCACCCCGCTGCACCGTGACAACTTCATCAAACTGGCCGAGAGCGGATTTTATGATGGCGTTACCTTCCACCGCGTCATAAAGAATTTCATGATACAGACCGGAGACGGCTCCACACGAAAGGATACGTCACTTATTAATGACGATTATACAATACCGGCAGAGATCAATGACTCCCTATTTCACAGGAGAGGAGTGGTTGCCGCAGCACGAACCGGAGATGATGTCAATCCGGAACGAAACTCTTCCGGAACTCAGTTCTACATTGTACAGGGTAAGGTTTACAATGATGAGGAGCTGGCCGCCACAATTCAGCGTATTGAATATAACCGCAGGCAGTTTCTCTACAACAAGGCGCTTCTCGATCTCCGCAAGGAAGCAGAACAGGCCGGAAAAGAAATGTCTGAAGATGAGATACAACAATCAGCAATCATCAAAGCATATGATGCCATGGAGAAGGCTGGTACTTATGTCATGCCGGAACACCACAGGACCGCTTACAAGACTGTCGGAGGCACGCCTTTCCTTGACGGCGCCTACACGGTTTTCGGTGAGGTTCTCGAGGGTATGGAAGTGGTTGACGCCATAGCAGGTACAGCTACTGATTTGACTGACAGGCCTGTGCAGGACATAAGGATCGTGAAAGTGAAAATCATTAAATAACAGGTTATTCAACGATGAAGGATAAGATAGCAGAACTGAAAAAAGAGATCGAAGAATACAGTATTGATGGAGAGGGTTCCCTCGAGCAGTTCAGGATAGCATACCTGAGCAAGAAGGGGCTGATATCAGTGCTTTTTGAAGGGTTCAGGAATGTGCCTCCCGAGGCGAAGCGGGAGACCGGCCAGCTGCTGAATGATCTTAAAAAGTCAGCAACAGATAAATACAATGAGCATAAGGAGCGCCTGGCGATTACTGAGGTTATAGGATCTTCAGTCGATCTGACCATGCCTGCATATCCTTTTGTGGAGGGAACGCGCCACCCCATATCCATAGTCAGGAATGAGATTTTAGATATCTTCAGCCGTATCGGATTTACGGTATCAGAAGGTCCCGAGATAGAAGATGACAATCATGTCTTCACCATGCTCAACTTTGCCAGTGACCACCCGGCCCGTGACATGCAGGATACCTTCTTCATAGAAAAGAAATCCGGTACCGAGTCTGACCCTCATGATGTGCTCCTGCGTACTCAGACTTCTTCAGTGCAGGTTCGTGTGATGGAGAACCAGCAGCCCCCGATCCGTACCATCTCTCCGGGAAGAGTCTTCCGCAATGAAGCCGTATCTGCCCGGGCACACTGTATCTTCCACCAGGTGGAAGGATTATATGTTGCTGAAAACGTATCATTTGCCGACCTGAAACAGACGCTTCTCTATTTTGCCACCGAACTGTTCGGAAAAGATGTCAGCATCAGGTTGAGGCCCTCCTATTTCCCTTTTACCGAGCCTTCTGCCGAGATGGACATAAGCTGCAACATCTGCGGCGGCAAAGGTTGTAATGTATGCAAGGGGACTGGCTGGCTCGAGCTTCTTGGATGCGGGATGGTGGATCCGAATGTTCTGGAAGCCTGTGGCATTGATTCTGAAAAGTATACAGGGTATGCCTTCGGAATGGGGATAGAGAGAGCTACAATGCTGAAATACGGAGTCAATGATCTGAGACTTTATTTTGAAAATGACATAAGGTTTCTGAACCAGTTCCGTACGGAAATTTTATGATATTAAGGAATTAATATCCACCTTTGTCATTTAATGGCCAGATTTATGAAACAGCATGACTTTAACATATCATTCTGTGACAAATGCGCTTTTGAAACCAGCTCGGTGTTTCGGTTCCTTACCAGGGATGAGACAGACAGGCTGAATTTCGAGAAGGACTTCAGGCGTTACAAAAGAGGAGATATCCTTTATCATGAGGGTAACCGGATCAGTGGATTTTATTGCATCAACTCAGGGATCATTAAGGTCTTCAAGACCGGTATCGACGGCAAGGAGCAGATAATCAGATTCGCAAGGAAGGGAGAGATAATCGCTTACAGGTCGGTATTGAGCAACGAACCGGCATGCACCTCGGCAAAGGTGATAGAAGACTGCCAGGTTTGCTTCATCCCATCAGAGCTATTGATCCAGTTTGTGAAGACAAACCCGTCTTTTGCCTTTGAGGTGGTGAAACTGACATGTCATGAGCTTGCCGAAGCAAATTCATACATAACTGATATTGCCCAGAAGACTGTAAGGGAGAGAGTTGCTGAAGTACTGCTAAGCCTTGTGAAGGACTTCGGTCTCGATGAGCAGAAGTATCTGCGCATCTCTCTTACGCGTGAAGAGCTTGCAAATATTGTGGGAACAGCCACAGAATCTGTAATTCGTCTTCTGTCAGAATTCAAGAGTGATCGTCTCATTGAGCTCAACGGACGTAAGATCAAGATAATAGATCAGAAAGGACTTGAGAAGATAAGTTCCTGAGGAAGGTCAAAAAAGCGTCTCTTCGGTTCCCCTCACTATCCCAAGATGTCTGTATGCCTTTTCTGTGGCTTCACGGCCCCGCGGAGTGCGTTTGATATATCCCTCCTTTATGAGAAACGGCTCGTAGACCTCTTCAATGGTGCCGCTCTCCTCTCCCACTGCCGTTGCCACATTGTTCAAACCCACGGGCCCGCCTCTGAACTTTTCAATAATGGTCTTAAGTATGCGGTTATCCATCTCGTCAAGGCCGTGCTTGTCAATATTAAGAGCTTCAAGCGAGTACCTGGTTATATCAAGATCAATGGCACCGCTCCCTTTCACCTGTGCAAAATCCCTTACCCTTCTCAGCAGTGCGTTGGCTATCCTTGGTGTTCCCCTGCTGCGCGATGCAATTTCGGCAGCTGCACTTTCATTGATTGATACTTTCATGATCGAGGCCGATCTTTTGACTATTCCCTTGAGAACGGGGGCATCATAATATTCAAGGTGGAACTTGATGCCGAAGCGGGCCCGAAGGGGGCTTGTGAGCAGGCCTGACCGGGTTGTGGCTCCTATCAGGGTAAACGGATTGAGCTTCAGCTGGACTGAACGGGCGCCCGGACCCTTGTCAATCATTATGTCTATCTGGTAGTCCTCCATGGCAGAATACAGATACTCCTCAACCACCGGGTGCAGACGGTGTATCTCGTCAATGAACAGCACATCTCCCTGGTCGAGGCTGGTAAGCAGTCCGGCAAGGTCCCCCGGCTTATCAAGCACCGGTCCGGATGTGATCTTAAGCTTGACTTTCAGTTCATTTGATATTATGGAGGCCAGGGTGGTTTTTCCCAGTCCGGGGGGGCCGTGCAGAAGCACATGATCAAGAGCCTCACCCCTCTGCAGGGCAGCTGTAACAAAAACGCTGAGATTATCGGTTATGCGCTGCTGCCCCCTGAAATCGGAAAAAGTCAGCGGACGAAGCTGTTTCTCAAGCTCCGCATCGCCGGCCAGTGTGATCTCTTTTCTGAGGTTAAATTGTTCCTCCATCTGACCGTTACTTGATTCTCCTTACAGTGCTCTCCGGCAGGTTTACCGGTACGCCGTTAATACTGGTCTCAACATCGTCACGGTAAGTGATGGTAAGGATCACTTCGCCAAGCTCATCATATTTCTTCCAGGTTCTGGTACGGAAGCCGTTCTTGTAGTACCTGTCCTCCCTTGTCCTGCCGTTTTCATAGTAAAGTACATGATGTCCCTCAGGGTTTCCCTGCCTGTAACTGCCCCTGAACCTGAGCTTCCCGTCAGGGAAGAATGATTTCCACTCGCCGTTGCGAAGTCCAAGGAGATATTCACCCTCCTCGGTATTATCACCTGTGGTGACCTTCCATAATCCGTTCCTTTCGCCGTCGGCATAGGTGCCCTGGGCAATTATCTCTCCTGTCCGTGTATACTCGGTATAGTTGCCGTCTCTTTTCCCCTGGTAGTAATCTTCTTCGCGAAGCAGTTCTCCTTCAGGGTAATACCACCGCCATGTGCCGTCAATGCGCCCGTTACTGTATAATCCTGCCTGCTCAAGCCTGCCGGAACCGTTGTAAAATTTCCAGGCTCCCGTTCTCCTGTTGGCGCTATAATTTCCCTCAGCAATCAATACACCTCCTGCAGAAAAATCTTTCCACGGACCGGTACGGTTGCCTTCGGCATCCACAATGCCCTCTGATATCAGTACTCCGTTGTCATTGTAAATACGTGCACTCCTGATGGTTCCGTCAGTATTATACTCACGATGTATCCCTACAGGAATGCCTTCCTTATAGGGACCTGAATAGATCAGTCTTCCGGCATCATCATACCTGTTTTGAATATCTATCTCGGCGCTGTTGTCGAGATCTGTTCCTGTCACTTTTCCGTTGTCATACAGCAGTGTGACCAACAGCCGTCCCCTTTCGTCATACTCCTTATAATAGCCATGCAGCTGGTCGTCACGATAATTGCGTTCAATGTGTCTGCTCCCGTCAGGAAAGAAATCAAGCCACTCTCCCTGTTTCATTCCCGAAGCATCGGTGAAGTTTATTCTTTCACGGCTTATGAGGAAATCATTGTTATATTCAAGAAGGGTAATGATCCTGCCCTCACGGTCATATTCGCGTGACAGTCCGTCCTTTTTGCCGTCAGCATAGGGTATGGTCTGTTTCAGCTTCCCATCAGGAAAGAAGGTACGTGCCAGGCCTTCCTTCCTGTCACCGGCATAAAGCTCTGAAGAGAAAACATATATTCCATAAACGGGATCTTTTTTATATTTCAGGTAATACCCGTTCCTTTTGCCAAGGAGATAACTTATCTTTTCAGTGGTGTCGCCAGCCTGGTCATAAAAAACCCACAGGCTGTCAAGAAGGAAACTGGTTCTCTTGCCTTCCGACTTGAGTACGCCGGTCACATAGTAACTTTTCCAGTAACCATCTGGTTTTCCGTTTCTTATATAACCTTCACTGGAAATATTCCCGTTCGGGTACCTGAACTGCTGGTATCCATCCTGCAGTTGCACGTTCTGCTGCGCAATAAGCAGCGCAGGGATAAAAACCAGCATGATCAGAAATATCCTCTTCATTTTACAGTCCCAGTTTAGCCGACATTTCAAGCATTTTTTTAATGGGTACTGCCGCCCGTTCAATTATTGATGGATCGACAGTCACTTCCGGCTCTTCAAATTTAAGGGATTTATAGATCTTTTCAAGTGTGATGAGCTTCATGAAATTGCACTCACTGCATCCGCAGGTCGAATCTTTGGGTGGCGCCGGGATAAGTGTCTTTCCCGGTTCCGCCTTTTTCATCTGGTAAAGTATGCCAGGTTCGGTGGCAACAATGAATACCTTTCCGGGATCTTTACTGACAAATGAAAGCAACCCCGAGGTTGAGCCAATGTAATCAGCCACAAGTCTGACCGGCTTTTCACATTCAGGATGGGCAATTATTTTTGATCCGGGATTTTCATTCTTCAGTTTAAGGATGGCTTCAAGTGAAAACTGCTCATGCACATGACATGCGCCATCCCATACAATTATGTCGCGCCCTGTAAGGCTTTTTATATAATTACCAAGGTTTCTGTCAGGTCCGAAAATTATCTTTTCGTCCGGCGGAAGCGATTCAATGATTTGTTTTGCATTCGATGATGTGCATGCAATGTCACTCAAAGCCTTTACATCAGCAGTTGTATTCACATAAGTGATAACTGTTCTGCCCGGATTATCGTTTATGAACTTTTCAAAGTCATCCCTTTTGCATGAATCAGCCAGGGAACATCCTGCGAGCAGGTCCGGAATTATCACCTTCTTTTCCGGAGACAGTATCTTTGCAGTTTCAGCCATGAACTTAACCCCGGCAAAAACAATGATGTCAGCTGTGGTTTGAGCAGCCTTCTGTGACAGAGCAAGGCTGTCGCCAATAAAGTCAGCTATGTCCTGGATGTCGGAGGTCTGATAATAGTGAGCCAGAATTACCGCATTTTTCTCTTTTTTGAGGGCTTCTATTTTCTCTGTTATATTATTATCAACAACCATGTTTTTAATATATTTTTTAATTTTTAATATATATGATGGTTATTATATCCTGTTAGTTCTGTTAAAATAATTTTACGATTTCCTTTGCAAAAATGGGAGTTAAATCAATAATAACATCTTTTCAACACCTCAAAAAACGTACCTTTTCTGAAAAAGAGATAATTAGGCATGCAATTAACATCTGTTACACCTGATTTGTTAATAGGCTCAGGGAGCATCAGTCAGGAGCTGACAGTGTTCAGTAAAAGTTGAAAGTGAAACACGAAATGGTAAGAAAAATATTTTGAATTGACTAAAAAAAGACATGCTGTTAATAACCCGGAATTTGACTTTTTAAATGAACAAATAATCAGAGTTCCGGTTACATGTTATGAACAAATCAAACTCCGGATGTTTTCTTTTCTTTTAATAATTACAGGGTTATATTTGTATAAAAATATACGGTCATTTTGGAAAAAATTATAATCGCTTCAGACCATGCCGGTTTCAGGCTGAAGGAAAAGTTGGTCAGATGGCTGATCTCAAGCAGGTACGAAGTCAGGGATATTGGATGTTTTTCAGAGGACAGTGTTGATTATCCGGATTATGCTCATCCTCTCGCTATTGCGGTTGAGAAGGGTGATTATGATTATGGTATAACCATCTGCGGCTCCGGTAATGGAATAAGTATGGCCAGTAACAAGCATCAGAAAATCCGGTCGGCGGTTTGCTGGAATGAGGAAATAAGCAGGCTGGCAAGGTCACACAATGATGCTAACGTATGTGCCCTGCCGGGAAGATTTCTCTCCGAGGCAGAAGCCATACTGATTGTAAAAACATTTCTTACCACTTCATTTGAGGGCGGAAGGCACAAGAGACGCATAGACAAAATTCCAATCAAAACCAGTTAAATGCTGTCAGCTACCTGTAAGTACGGCATCAGGGCAGTGATATTCATTGCCTCAAAACCAGATTCAAAGACCAATACTGGTCTTAAGGAAATAGCTGAAGAGCTGAAGATTCCACAGCCTTACCTTGCGAAGATCCTGCAGGTACTTGCCCGCAGAAAGATTCTTCACTCAGCTAAAGGGCCCCATGGCGGATTTTACCTTTTGGTTCCGGCAGAGAAACTGACCCTGATGGATATAATTGATGCCATTGACGGTAGGGACTTTTTTGACAATTGTTATGTGACAGGGGAGAAATGCAACCTTGACAGGCCTGATGACGGCCGGTGTATCCTCCATAATGACCTCAGGGAAGCAAAGGTACGCCTCGAAAAATTCTTCAGCTCAAAGAGCGTTGATCAGCTGGTAAGCCAGGTCAGGAATGATCCGGGTGTGAAGATCTGAACTTTTCAAGAATTTTAAGGGTAATATGTGCCAGCAGGATTCCTGCTGTAACTCCGCCAATATTGGCTGCCAGATCCAGTGACTCGGCCCTGCGCGATGTAGTGAGGGTCATCTGCAATATCTCCATAAGGGCCCCGAATAGGAGGGGTATCAGCAGTATTGCATACCTGAAGTGACGGCTCGTACGCCAGCGGCATGAATCAAGAAGAAGTACCGCAGAAAAAAAAGTATACATGGCAAAATGCCCCATTTTGTCAATATATGGTATGTCTAACATCCGGCCCGGCACCAGCGACCTGCTTCCGGAGAGACTCAGCCAGAGAATGAGAAATCCTATTATTATACTCTTATAATATTGTTTTATAAAGAGATAAATCATGCTTGGTTTTTGAGAAGGTGAAAATAACAAACTAATATTAATTCTTTTGTACATTTAAAGTATATATTTTACCGATGGCTGGCATTTATATTCACATACCATTTTGCAAGAGCTTCTGCAGTTACTGTGATTTCTACAGTATAACTGATAACAGCCTTAAGGATGCTCTTGTTCAGTCGGTCATCCGTGAGGCCTCACTGAGGTCTTCATACCTTGATGGTGAAACTGTTGAGACTGTCTATTTCGGCGGGGGCACACCCTCATTGCTTGATCCGGCCACAGTAGCTGATATTATTGCAGCCCTGAAAAATATTTTTCCTTTTTCGGGCGACCCCGAAATAACCTTCGAAGTCAACCCTGATGATGTTTATGAAGGTGTGTTCAATGAACTTAAGAAAGCCGGCATAAACAGGATAAGTCTTGGCGTGCAATCGTGGGATGACAGGCGCCTGCACTACCTCGGACGCAGGCATGATGCTGCACAATCGGCGAGAGCCCTTGAACTGGTTTTCAGCGAAGGGATAAAAAATGTTTCCGTTGACATTATATATGGCGTGCCCGGGATGACAACCGCTGATCTGAAAGCTGACCTGGAGAAGACTTTCTCATTTCCAGTGACCCATCTGTCGGCCTATCATCTCACAATTGAGGAAGGCACCAGGTTTGGCCGGATGAAGAAGGAGGGGAAGCTGAAGGAAACCGAAGAAGAAATTTCATCTTCTATGTTTTCGCTGCTTGGCAAGGTTTGCAGGGAGCATGGCTTCATACATTATGAGATCTCAAATTTCGCAAGGGAAGGATATATTTCAAGGCACAACTCCTCGTACTGGAAGCAGGTTCCCTATCTTGGCCTGGGCCCTTCAGCACATTCGTTTGACAGGCGTTCACGCCAGTGGAATGTTTCAGATGTGCGGAAATATATTAAGGCCGTCAGCAACGGTGAAATCCCTTGTGAAAGAGAGGAACTTGACCGGATAACAGTGTTCAATGAGTATGTAATGACATCCCTGAGAACCATGTGGGGTATTGATCTGACCTATGTGGAAGAATTTTATGATAAGGAATTGCATGATTACCTGGTCAATCTCTCAGGCAAGTATATCAGGTATGGTCTGATGAAAAGGGAAAAAAATACCCTGGTCCTTACAGACCAGGGCAGTATGATTTCTGACAATATTATTACCGAATTGCTGGCAGATCTGTGATCAGCCCCTTCCCTTGAGAGTGAAGGCGCCTGTTCCGATCTTTTCGCCGTCAAGGTACAGTTCAACATTGTATGTCCCGGGAATAAAGTCACCGGTATTGTCGAGGAAGATGCACATCTCGATGTCAGCGTTTACATAATCAACAGCTCTGTTGGCTGAGAAGATCAGCTGTTCACCCTTGACTTCGAAGAGGTTGTCAGGAGAGGGGGTGATGACCAGCTGGTCGGGGCGAACTACTCTCAGGTATACAACCTTGTTTCCTGCTGCGGCAATCGGGTTTTCCCTCAGCGTGAAGCAGACGCGGACTTTGTCAAGATTCCTCAACTCCTCGGTTTCCTTACGTTTCTTGTTGAGGGCTACAGCAACCACATCCTTTGCCTGGATAACCGATGCAACAGTCACCTTGGAAGTGAGTTCCTCCTTGACTTTTTCAAGTTCAACGTTAGTCTCCTGGACTACAGTCATCTGTTGCTTGATCTCTACGTTCTCTGCCGTGAGCACCTGGTTGCGGGTGTTCAGTGAATCTATCTGAACTATATAACTTTTCATGATGTCACGCATGGTGCTGATCTCAGCCTTGTATTTTCTTATCAGCTGGGCGTTTGAGGCGTTAACCTCGAGGAGCTTCTGAATCCTTGTACGCTCACGCTGGATCTCGGCGTTCAGTGTATCATTACTTGTCTTAAGGGTGTCATAGCCGTACATCATCATGCGGAGCTCATTTGCCAGCGAGTCTTTCTCTTCTGTGAGTACCTGCTCCATCTCAACCATTTTGCTTTTCTGGTTGTAATACAGGACCACAAGGGCAATTAAGCCCAGGGTCAGGATAATGGTTGACACAATCATGACAATCGGAGCGCCTTTCTTATGCTCAACATGTTCAGCCTGATATTTTTCCTGATTTTCCATGTGTTTGTATTTTAATCCGGTACAAAATTAACAATTATTATAGTACAACAAATTTTTCTCCTGTTTGATTATCTTCGCCTTACAATTTATGAAATAAATCACACTTATTTTTTGCTATGAGCGGATTTTATGGTTCGGTCTCCGAAAGGAGTTGTATTGATGATGTATTTTACGGGACGGATTATCATTCCCACCTCGGCACCAAGAGGGCAGGACTGGTATTTTATGACAGGGAGATCGGGTTCCGGAGGAGGATCCATAACCTGGAAAATGAGTATTTCCGTAACAAGTTTGAAGCGGAACTGAAGGATTTCAGCGGGAACAGCGGTATGGGGGTGATCAGTGACACCGATCCGCAGCCTATATTGTTTAACTCACATCTTGGCCCGTTCGCCCTGATGACGGTATCGCGAATAGTGAATATCAATGAACTTGCTGATTATTTCCTGGCGCGGAAGAAGCATTTCACCGAGAACTTCATGGGCAACATCAATCCCACGGAGATGGTTGCCAATATTATCTGTGAAGGTGATTCATATGTTGAAGGGATCACCAATGTATTTGACAAGATACAGGGATCATGTTCTCTTCTTCTGCTGACACCTGACGGTATCATTGCTGCCCGTGACAAGCTTGGCAGAACACCCGTGGTGATTGGAAGGAAGGAGGGTGCCCGTGCTGTGGCATCAGAGACCTGTTCTTTTCCTAATACCGGTTTTGAGACCGAATATTATCTCGGTCCCGGAGAAATAGTGCACATCCGTGCGAACGGTTTTACAAGGCTCAAAGCACCCGGAAAGCGGATGCAGATTTGTTCTTTTCTCTGGGTCTATTATGGATTTCCCACCTCTGAATATGAAGGAAGGAATGTTGAGGAGGTGCGTTACAGATGTGGTGCTGCGCTTGCCAGGCGTGATTCGGTGAAAGCCGACTTCGTATGCGGTGTTCCCGACTCGGGAATTGGCCATGCTTTTGGTTATTCCAACGAGAAGCAGCTTCCCTATATGAGTTCTTTTTCAAAGTATACTCCCACCTGGCCGAGGAGTTTCATGCCGCAGAGGCAGGTACAGCGCGAGCTTGTTGCAAAGATGAAACTCATTCCGAATAAAAAGCTTACCAAAGGCAGGAAGATCATTTTTCTTGATGACAGCATTGTCAGGGGTACGCAGCTGAGGGACAACACACGGGACCTGCGTGAGGCAGGTGCCGGTGAACTGCACATGCGTATTGCCTGTCCGCCGCTCCTCTATCCCTGTCCGTTCCTTAATTTCTCACAATCACGTTCAACCCTCGAACTTGCTGCACGCAAGGCCATTGTCAGGCTTGAGGGAGAGGAAAAGAATGTAGAGGAATATCTTGATCCTGATTCAGAGAAGTATGAAATGATGGTAAAGGAGATAGCCTCAATGCTGGGAATGGATTCACTTATGTTTCAACGACTTGATGATCTGGTAAAGGCCATCGGTCTTCCCCGCGAAAAGCTCTGTACCCATTGCTGGGACGGCAGCAGCAGCTTCTGAACGTGTCGAAAACGGCCGAAAGTTGTTAATAAATTGACGCTCGTCAAAATATTAGGCCATTTAGTCCGTTTAATTTTAAACTTCACAAAATGCCATGTAACCCCAATGCATGATGTTTTGTATAAATGGTCAAAGCCGACTAGTCCACATTTAAATTAGTAGATAACCATTAATACTTAAGGAAAGATGAAAAAAATCCTCGCATTCTCGATTATTCTGTTTGCAATTACAGCGGGAACTTTTGCTCAGAACACAGATACTGAGCCGACAATTGCAACGGCCACAATTGTAGGGCCCTTAACTCTTACCAAGGTCAATGACATGGACTTCGGGACTATTGCAGTCTCTGCAGCCGTCGGTTCTGTAGTGCTGGCTACTGACAATACCAGGACGGCTTCGGGTGGAGCGTCTCTTGTCCCTCCGGCCAATGGTCTTGCAGCTTCATTCACTGTTGCCGGCCAGGCATCGGAAACATTTGCCATTACATTGCCGGCTGACGGAACGGTGACATTAACCGGCCCCGGAGTGGCAATGCCGGTAAGCACATTTAATCACAACGCCGGAGCAACTCCTGCTCTCAATGGCACCGGCACAGCAGCGTTTACTGTCGGTGCAACACTTACAACAGGAGCAAGCCAGGCATCCGGAGCCTATTCCTCCGCAAACTTCCCTGTTACCGTCAGCTATAATTAACAGATAAGGGACAACCGGCAGCAGTTGCTATGAAACGGCTAATTCCTGGAACAATCAGCCTTTTTCTGCTATTGTTGGTTTCCGCATATGTGGCGGAAGCCCAGCCGGGCGTGTCTTCAACAGTGACAGGCCACATTACGGCAGAGGTTATCTCAACACTGTCAGCGGTGGAGACTTCGCAACTCAGTTTCGGGAAGTTTTCCCCCGGACCACAGGGCGGAAGCCTCATATTAAATCCTGAAAATACAATTTCAGTGGTTGGCAGTGTCTGGCCTGGCAGCGGGTCACACAGCGCTGCCAGCTTTTATGTCACCGGTGATCCAGGGGTTGCCTTTACGGTTTCACTTCCTGTGTCACCGGTGACTATAACCCATGTCAGCAGTGCCAGAACCATGACAGTTGAGGACTGGAAATCTGTTCCACTGGCAGAACCTGGTGCCGGATTACTTGAAAACGGATCACAGGTTGTTTATGTCGGTGCTACTCTGAGGGTGGGCACTTTGAATGATAATCCCGTTGGCGTCTACACAGGGACATATGCCATTACCTTTGAATTCAACTGACGTCAGAAATAACCAGAAAAATATAGTGTAATGAGAAAATTTACGGCCCGGCATCTGAAAATGCTTTTAGTAATAAGCCTGATATTGTTACCAGGCATAATCGAAGCCCAGGGAGATCTCCTCATCACACCGAGGAGAGTGGTCTTTGAAGGTAATAAGAGGTCTATGGACCTGAGTCTTGCCAACATCGGGAAAGATACGGCTACATATAATATCTCCCTGGTTCAGATCAGGATGACTGAAGAGGGAGGTTTCGAGACCATTACCGAACCTGACGAGGACCAAAGCTTTGCCGCACCATATATCCGGTTTTTTCCCAGAACAGTCACTCTGAAACCGGATGAGGCACAGACAGTGAAGGTACAGGCAGTAAGGACAGGTGATCTGGCTCCCGGCGAGTACAGGTCACACCTTTATTTCCGTGCCACCCCAAAAGAAAAACCACTGGGAGAGGAGAATCCTGAACAACAGGACCAGGCAACTATCTCGATCAAGCTTGTACCGGTATTCGGAATCACCATACCTGTAATAATCAGGGTTGGAAACCCGTCTGTCAACGTCACACTTTCAGATCTGTCACTCACTTTTGAAAATGATACCCTTCCCAGGCTGTCTTTTGTTTTCAACAGAACCGGCGATTACTCGGTATATGGAGATGTTGACGTCGTTCACATTGCACCTGGCGGAACGGTTACAAGTGTTGGAATTGCAAAGGGAGTTGCAGTTTATACCCCGAATCCCAGAAGAAAATTCTCATTTAATCTGATAGGTGGAGAGACTGTTGATTTCCACAGCGGCAGACTGATTGTGACCTTCTCCGCGCCTTCCGATGTCAGGCCGGAGAAGTATGCCGAGGCAATAATTGACTTGCATTGATCAATCCCGGACTGCGGTGATTCTAATTTAACTGATGATATGAACTCAAGAGGCCGGACCTGCAAGATTATTTTCCTGTTGGCGGCCTTTTGGCTTTTTTGCCTGGCAGCCGGCGCAGCAACATATTATTCCAGGCAGAGCGGCAACTGGAATTCCAGATTTACATGGTCAACATCGAATCATGATGGTGGCGCAGCCGCCTCATTTCCGACTGCTGGTGATATAGTGTATATCGCCGGCGATATTGTGACAGTCACCAATAATGCTTTCTGTACAAATCTTATTTTTACTTCAGGTTATGTAAACGGGATACTTTCTGTAAATGCAGGCATCAGTTTAACTGTTTCCGGCGGAATAACCCTTCAAAGTGCTGCCGGAAGCAATACCTCATTCAGTGTTTCCGGCAGCGGGCAGGTTTTGTGTTCATCATTGACCGCAGGGACAGATATAAATCCCGGTTCAAACCGGACAACACAACTCACCTTAGAAATCAGTTCTTTGAATATTTCGGGAGATATACTGGTTTATTCAAACCGTTATTCTTCATGGTTTTACTCCTACTACAACAACTCATCACTTGTTGTTAACAGCGGCAATGTCAGGGTGGGAGGCTTGATAGAAACCGACAATGAAAACAGTAACAATACATCCTCTTTCTCCCTGGGAGACGGCTCTCCTTATCTTTCTGTCGGCGGGGTAACAGCCTTTGTCCCTGATGGCACAGGCACAAGCACAATAATCCTCAATGGCGCCGGGGCAACTGTTGATTATTTTCGCAGCGGAACACAGGCAGTGTTCACTACTTCTTATACAAACCTTACCCTTTCCGGAAGTGGTGCAAAAACAATTGCAGCAGCTGTATCGCTTTCCGGGATGCTCTCATTGGAGGGTACTGCTACTGTTTCAGGGTCACCGCCCTCATATGGTACAGCTTCGGCTATACGTTACAAGGGCTCAGCGGCTCAGACCACCGGAATTGAACTAATTCCTGCTTTCAGTGGTGACGGAGGTATTATAATTGACAATTCTGCCGGGGTCAATCTTGCATCATCAGTAACCATTGAATCGGGCCTGGACCTTATCGGAGGAAATTTCAATGTTGGAGGTAATACCCTGAGGCTTAACGGGCCTGCAATAACCCGTACATCGGGAAATCTCTCAACAACAACAGCCTCATCACTGATTTTCGGCGGCTCTTCAACTGGAATATATGTCCCGGCAAGTGTAACAACGCTGAATAACCTGACAATAAACAATAAAAACGGGGTATCTCTCAATGGCAACCTTACCCTGGCATCGGGTGGTGTATTGTCTCTTTCAGACGGAATACTTTATGCCGGGAATTATACAATTTCAGTTACAAACACCTCGGCCCTGGCCGTTACCGGTTCCGGAACCTCCTTCATAAATGTAACTACCGGAGGATTACAAAGAACATTGCCGGCAGGTCTGGCAGGTACGGGAAACGACTACCTTTTCCCGATAGGAGAGAGCGGTCAATATAAAGCGATTAATCTTGTCGATGTCAATACCGGAACCGCCGGTCCGGTACTGAAAGCCTCGGTCAGCCCGACCGGAGCTCTGTATGGTGACAACGCCACGATTGTTTCAGTGGATCCGGCGTATTGGACTTTGCAGAACATTAATGGAGGGAATTTCACACAGGCAAGAATTGAGCTTTATGAGGGAAGCCTTGATGCTGCCAAAACAATCGGAATGGCCCCGGCTCCGGCAGGCAATTATTCAACAATAGGAGGAACTCCGGGGGCAAATTCCATCATCTCCCGGTCTGTCCTTAACCCGGGCCCGTATTTCGCTATTGGTACGCTCAATTATGACACCTTCTATTCTTATATGAGCGGTAACTGGAATGACCCGTTTACATGGACGTCAGATCCCAGCGGAACCCTCCAGATAGGCAACCAGGTTCCGGGCGATGGTTCCAGGGTTATTATACTTACCGATCGTACGGTGACGCTTACCCAGGATGTTACTCCACCGGGACTCTCTTTAATGATTGCTCCGGGAGCTTTTCTCGATCAGGCAGGGTACCGCTTTACCTCCCCGTTATCATCACTTTCGGGGCAGGGTACACTGAAGCTTGCATCAGCCAATTTTCCGGCAACTGTTATGAATACTTTCGTTGATGCAGGCGGTGGTACAGCAGAATACTACAACTCATCCAGTTTTACGCTTCCGGCAGTCCAGGCTGTTTATAACAACCTTGTCATCAATACTTCAGGAGTAACAGCCACCCAGCTGTCAGCCCTTACCCTGAACGGCAACCTGCAGGTCAGAAGTGGTACATTCAGAATCAATGACAACAATTCAACAGCTAAACTTTCACTTATTATCGGAGGTAATGTCTCTGTTGAAACCGGAGCTGCCATTTCCGTGGGTAATGGTGTAACAAACACTGCAATAGGTGGTATTGGAGGAACTGCACCCTATCTGAATTACTACCTGAATTTTCATACGGTCAGGATCAGCGGTGATTTCACCAACAATGGAACTGTGCGGTTCACCAACCTTAACTATCCGGTATACAATGCCTTTCCACCCACCTCTTCGGGTGCTGCATCGGGAGCCGCCACTGTTTACTTTGAGGGAGCATCGGACAATACCCTGACCTGTAACGGCATAACGGACTTTTACAACCTTATTGTCAATAAGGGAACCGACCAGACATACTGTCTTACGGTTAACTCTGCGGCCTGCACTAATTTCAGGCTTTTCGGCGCCAATGACCAGGAGGCAGAATCTCTAACCGGGAACCCGGCAATGAAGAAGGCTCTCTGGATTTATGCCGGTACCCTTATCCTGAAGGGCAATGTATTTATTCCTTCATTGTCTGAAGGAAACCTGGCCAACGCCCATTATTATATTCCATCCAACGGAGCCCTTTTGTGTGACGGAGTTGATGTTGCGGTTTTCGTTACGACTGATGATTACCGCGAAGTCAATACTGCTTATGGTGTTTCTGCCCCGGATAACGGAGTCATGGGAATAAACACATCAGGAACAGGAAGCGCACTGTACGTATTCGGAAGGCTACAGGTGAACAACGGAGTTCTCTCAGCAAAGGAGTCTGGCGGGATTGTGACCTCAGCAACCGCCTCAGGCCAGATAATAATCAATGATGGCGTTGTTGATGCCAAACAGTTCCTGTCTTCCACCGGTACTGCTTCATACAGTCAGTCGGGAGGCCTTCTCATCCTCAGGGGTCGCTTCCGGAGAACTCCGGCGGATTACACAACCATAGCCGGTCTGACCGATATGACTGCCGCTTCACTTAACACCGGCAGGGCAACATCAGGTATCAGCGCTTTGCATGGTTCATTCAATCTTGAAAACCAGGACAACATCTATACGGTTTCCGGAGGAACGATTCAAATATATGACGTTACCACCACAGCTAACGCTGAAGCATTTGATGTTAAATCCTCCCAGGCCAATATCAATGTCACAGGAGGTACGCTGGAAATCATTCCTGTAAGTGGTTCAGGAACCGATGCCACAAGTTATTCTATTCATTCCACCGCCCCCCTGCATAACCTGATTATTAACAGGACAAGCGGTACTGCTGTTGTCAGGATGAGTACTCCGCTTCATGTTACTGCCAGCCTTTCGGTAATTTCCGGTGCTTTTAATGCAAACAGCAACGATCTCTCAGTGGGAGGCAACTTCCTTCTGGAAACAGGCACGACCTATACGACCGGAACAAATACCACAACATTTAACGGATCAGCACCGCAGGTTTTTACGGTTAATCCAGCCGCACCACTTTCTCTCAGCTCTCTTGCTGTCACAAAACCCTCCGGAGTAACCCTTACTATTGCCGGATCTCAGAATACGGTAAATGTATCCGCGGCGTTAACCCTTGTTGCAGGCACTCTGAATGACGGCGGTAAGACGCTGAATGTTTCGGGGAACATTTTTAACTCCGGCCTTACGACCGGTACCGGGAAAGTTGTGCTTAACGGCACAACTGCGCAAAGCATCAACGGTGCGGGTACATTCGGCAATCTTGAGCTTGCCGGCACGGCAGCCACTCCGGTTTCCCTCCTTAACCGGATGACCCTTAACGGAACTCTGAACTTTGCTGTAAACGGGAACCTCAATATTGGTACTTATACTCTTCATCTGAATGATACTGCATCAATTTTAAATGCAGGCACGGACAGGTTCATCCAGACAGCCGGAAATGCCGGAGACGGAGGCCTTTCACGAAGCTATGCCTCAAATGATCCTTTTGTGTTCCCGGTGGGGATATCTGGCAGATACACACCGGCCACCATAGGATTTACAGCATCGCCGGCAGTCTATGGTTCAGTCTCGGTAAACCCTGTTGATTACGAACACCCGGTAACAACTGTCAACGGTCAGAGTCTGTCCTATTACTGGCGGATTAAGTCGGCCGGGTTTTCAGGGATCGCGCTATATTCAGTCAGCCACGCATTTAATTACGATCAGACAGATGTCTCCGGAACGGAAAGCAATTATGTGCCCGCCCTTTATGACAATGTTTCACGTAGCTGGTATATCGGACAGACATCTGATATTAACACCGTCACCAACACCATTTCTGACTGGTTGGTCCCTACCAACGGCACCAATTTTCTGGATGGTGATTACACTGCCGGCAGCGCCGGATGTTTTGGACTGCCCAGAATATTCTACAGCCACCAGAATGGTCTCTGGAGTTCAACCTCAACCTGGTCGCTTAGCGGACATAATGTAACAAATCCGCCTTCAACGGTTCCTGGTGCGAATGATATTGTAATCATTGGCGGAAATGATTCAATCTGGCTGGCAGACGAATACCCCCCGTTCCCAACAGGTACAGGAAATCCAAACACATCTTATTATCGTCTGAATAAGGCGGTTGTAAACTGTGCTACTCTACAGATAGAGGCCGGGGCAGTTCTGGATATCCAGAACAATCCGGGAAGTACGTTCGCTTCAGTCTTAAGCCACCCCAACGGAAACGGGAAAATGAGAATTACAACCAGGGATGCCTCATCTTTTGATTCACCGGAATCCTTTGTCTATCCCTTCGGAGACTTCTCTGAGTTTAGCATAAATGAGGGTATTTCTGAGTTTTACACCATCAATCCACAATCCGGTACCTATTATATATTGCCTTCGAACGCCAGTGAATACGGCACCGTTATTCTTACTCCTCTTAAAGGATCAAACATTATCCTGCCTAACATACCCTCTGTTATCATCAACGGAGATTTAATATGCAATGGCTCTGATGCAGATGCATGGCTGGCCATGTCATGGGATGGCGAATACGGTTCAGTTGTTGAGAAAACAGTCTATGTCAAAGGGAACCTCAATGTTGCCGGCGGTTCTTTCGGCTTTATTTACAACGGCACGCGGTTGCAGAGCATCCAGATTGATGGAGATGTATTGCTTTTCCCTGGTGCAGGGATCGATGTCTGGGCCAGCTCAACCAATAACAGGATGTCTGTGGGTGGTTCTATCTATAACAACAGTGATAATAGCACAGCATATTACGGTACCCCCAGCCTGTTTCGCCTGATAAGCGGCAGCAGCAGGTGTGACCTTATCTTCACCGGCAGCAGGTCTGCCGTTGTCGCAAACAATCCCGCCCTCAGCTCTGCACCTGTAACTGTATTCAACACTGTAACCATAGACAAAGGGAACTCCCCTGATACAACCATTACATGGAACATCGGCGGAAACCTGACCACCCCTGTCAACAACTGGCTGACCATGGTTAACGGTACCCTGGTTTATGACAGGACCGGGACATTTAATATTTCAACCACAACTGATTTCACGATTCCCGCCACAGCAGGACTCACTATCAATACTCCATCAAATGTTTATATTTCAAATTCAGCCAGCCCGGAGACCCTGTACCTTAATGGCAGGCTGCGGATTCTGGCCGGAGGGGGAAATATCTACATCGGGCCCCCGGGAAACTCCGTGAACAATGCTGATATTGAATATTCCGGCGGCGGGGCATCACTTCTCGAGGTACAGAGCGGAAACCTGTTTGTCAATGGCCAGATCAGAAGGCCGTTGGCTTCAACCAACGGCATTCTGACATACAGGCAAAGCGGGGGCAATGTCTTCATTTTCGGAAATAATGCAAATCAGGCAAAAGCCAAACTGGAAGTTCTTAATGATGACAGTGAGTTTACAATGTCAGGTGGCAACCTTACAATTATTCGCGGTGGAGGAACAACCTTCGGGGATCTGTACCTGAGACCGGCATCCGGATCAGTGACCGGCGGAACCGTGATCTTTTCCCAGGTACCATCAGCAGGTCCGGTAATAGATGCAGATCAGTCTTACCAGCTTGATGCCAACATTCCTCTCAACAACCTTACAATAACCGGCAAAACCTCTGCCATCAGCCGCAACGCCAACCTTGCCCTGATGATCAGTCCGCTGGTTCTGAACGGCAACCTTTCTCTTGTCAGCAACATGAGCTTTCTGGCATCAAACAACCGGAACATTACAATCAGGGGCAACCTTATCAACAACGGAACTTATACCTTCGGAACAAACCGGACAGTATTTGATGGCGGAGTACAGATTATCACGGGCGCATCTGCTACTGACTTTTATGATCTGGAGGTCTCTTCCCTGACATCTCTCACTGTCAATGGTAACTTCTCAGTAAATCACGACCTGGATATAGTATCCGGCAACCTGGTTCTTGGACCGGGTCTGCTGACGCTTAAGGGCAATCTCAATAATAATGGCGCATATACCGACGATAATTTAACAGGCGGAGTAAGTCTTGGCGGCAGTACACAGCAAACTATGTCCGGAACAGGTTCATTTGCCAGGCTTCTGCTTGACAATAATGCCGGAGCAAAACTGAACAACGATGTTGCCCTTCAGCATGACCTTGTGCTGAGCAGGGGAGTACTTGACATCAATAAATACCAGCTCACTCTCAGCCAGAACAGCATAATCCACGGTACCGGCTTCTCCTCTTCGAAAATGATCAGGTCAGACGGCGTGGCCAGCAGCAGGGGACTTACAAAATTCTTCCCGGCAGGGGCTCAGACTTTTACCTTCCCGGTAGGTGTGGCTGGTAAATACACGCCTGCCCTCTTCACGGCAACAGCAAGCTCAACTGTAGGATCAGTCCGGATAAACCCGGTAAATGACTACCATCCGACCCTCCTGAATCCGCTTAATGCCCTGGCATATTACTGGCAGGCAGAGAGTTCGGGTATTTCAGGACTTAATGCAAGCCTGGTTTTCAATTACCTGACGGCTGATGTCTCCGGTATCGAACCGGCATATGTTGCCGCTCGCCTTGTCATGCCGGGAGGCACATGGGACAAGGCTGCACCCGGAGCTGCAACCGACAATGTGAATGAAGATGCAAATACCATTTCTTTCTATTTTTCCGGCAGCAACAATATAGACGGAGACTACACTGCCGGGAATGACGCTGCCATTCCTGACGAAGTTCCGGAGTACATCACAAACAGCAGTGGCAACTGGTCAGACCCGGCAATATGGACACCCGTGGGAGCCTCTCCTCCCTGTCCGGCAGGTGGCCCGGGAGGATGCAATGTCATAATTGATCATGTGATCACAGCCGACATTAACTACATTTCAGTACTTAACACTGTCATCAACGGAGAACTGCGACTGGTTTCACCTACCTACGGACACAATATTGGCGACGTAACAGGTAATGGCAAGATATATGTTGAAGGAGGAAACCTTCCGGCAGGTACATATACCGGCTTTACTGACTGTTCGGGCAACGGAACCATTGAATACGGAGGAAGCGGGACTTATATAATTGTTTCAGGTGTATATACCTCGGTCCCCAACCTGATCTTCTCGGGAACAGGACGAAGGATACTGCCGGATGTTGATCTGACTGTCTGCAAACGACTTGTTATTGACGGCCCTGTTCTTGACAACAGTGTCAACAACAGAAAAATAACTATTCAGGGCACATTTGAAAGATTTAATTCCGGAGCATTCAGAGCCGGTACCGGTGCTTATCCTGCAGCAACCGTATCATTCTCAGGGTCAGAAGTCCAGAGCCTGGGAGGCGCTACAGGTAATTTCAGCGGCACAGACAGATTCTGGAACGTTGAGATTAACAATCCGGCCGGACTGACAATCAGTGAAGGAGGCCTGATAGAGGCAGGCAACCAGCTGAAGCTTACGAACGGAGTCATCACCACATCTGCAACCGGAAGGCTTGTTCTTCTAAGCACATCTCCATCTGCTGTGGTACCTGTTGGCGGGAGCTCCACATCATATGTGAGCGGTCCTCTTACTAAACAAATAATCAACGGAGATCTTTTTGTATTCCCGATTGGAAAAGGCCCGGTCATGGGTCACAGGTTTACCATCACTTCTGCTGCAGGGACTACCACATCCTTTACGGCTGAGTTTTTCTCGCCCAATACCACTGCAACATCCATTGCCCCGCCACTGGAGGTGACAAACACCCTTGAATACTGGAGCGTTTCATCAATATCTCCTGTATCGGCCAGGATAAAGATCGGATGGGATCCGCAAAGCGACCTCACTCCTCTGGTCACCGAAAACGGACTTGCAGATATGAGAGTAGCACGGTTTATCTCCGGGTTGTGGACTCAACAGCCTTCAACAGCTTCAGGGACAGCCAACAATGGAGAGGTGTCTACTGCTGGCGCTGTATCAGTTTCAGCCACTCCATCTGAATTTACTACAGCCAGTATCTCCGGTACTATTGCAAGGGCATCATTCTCTTCGTTTACTCCCATCTGCGGCTCAGGCGGAATACCCGTCAGCTTCATCTCATTCACTCCAATAAGTCTCACATATATATTAAGTTATACAATTGACAGTGTGCCGCAGCCTGATGTGACGGTCACCTCCCTGCCTTTCACCTTACCGGCAAATGTTCCGGGGGTATACCGCCTTACGGGATTCAGGTTCAACAGCGGAACAGGCACCGGTGTGGTGGATGCAAATACCGTGACCGTATATGAGCTGCCTCCTGCCTCTGATGCAGGTACCGACCAATCACTCTGCGGTCTTTCCACCACTACTCTTGCAGGTAACAATCCAGGATCCTGTTCAGGTCTCTGGACTGTTGTCAGCGGTGCAGGCGGATCATTTGATAACAGCACTCTTTACAACACGGTATTTAACGGAGTGCTGGGAGTAAGTTACACCCTCCGGTGGACTATAAGCAACGGTCCCTGCTCTTCCCTTGATGAGGTGGTGATATCCTTCCCTGTGGTTGCTTCAAGGCCCGGAGATTTTACTGTTTCTGAAACCAGTGTATGCCCTGGTGGTACAGGCTATGTCTATACTGTACCGTTTGTTTCCGGGGTTACTTATAATTGGTCATATAGCGGCACAGGTCATACTATAAACGGCAACGGCAACTCCGTCACGGTAGATTTTAGTGCAGATGCAACAGGCGGCACTCTGAGCGTGACAGCAACCAATGCCTGCGGCACAAGTCCGGCAAGGTCAGTGAATATAACTATACGAACTGCTTCATTTACCTATCCGGATTCGCCATATTGCCAGAGCGGTGCCGATCCGCTGCCTGTCTTTAATCCGGGAGGAGTTGCAGGAACCTTCTCGTCAACCCCCGGACTCGTTTTCATCAACACCGCCACCGGTCAGATAGATGTATCCGCAAGCAAATCTGGCGTCTACACTGTTACCAACCTGGCAGATGCTTCTGTCTGTACCGGACTGTCTGCAACAGCGACAGTAACAATAGCGGGCCAGCTCTGGAATGGTTCCGTTAACAGTTCATGGGATAATCCGGCAAACTGGTCATGTGGTTTCGTACCATACCCGGTGACCGATGTCATGATTCCTGACGTGGCTGTTGATCCGGTCATTGCTTCGGGAGTAACCGGTGAAGCGGGTAACCTTGTCATTGACCCCGGAGCTTCTCTTTCTCTCACCGGCGGAACGATGAAGATTTACGGATCAGTGTCGGGCAGCAGCTCATTTAATGCTTCGTCAGGCACAGTTGAGTTTCGCGGAATCGATCCCCAATTGATGGTTGACGGGCTGTTCGCCGGAAATACCGTAATGAACCTGACTATAAATAATCCGGCCGGCGTCAGCCTTAGCGGTCCGCTGAACGTAACCGGCGTTGTTCTTGTTCAAAACGGAGAACTGGCCTCGGGAGGACATCTGACCCTCGTTTCTGATGCGTTACGTACAGCTCTTATCGATGGGTCGGGAGCAGGTTCGGTAACAGGTAATGTTACCATGCAGAGATATCTCCCCTCAAGGTTCGGTTACAGGTATTTCAGCTCTCCCTTTGTTGCTTCTTCAGTAAATGAGTTTGCCGATGATATGGATCTTGCTTCATCCTTCCCGCTGCTGTACCGTTATGATGAAAGCCGCACCTCCTCGGGATGGGTACCCTATACCACAGGTACCGCATTACTTAGCCAGATGGCAGGATATACCGTCAATTTCGGGTCAGTTGCCGTGCCGGGTACGGTTGATATTACAGGAGAGGTTACCAACGGAAACGTGGCTGTAACCCTGTATAATCATAATAATAACTTCACAAAAGGATTTAACCTGGTTGGCAACCCATACCCTTCACCAGTCAACTGGAATGATGCAGGGTGGACAAAGACCAATATTGACAATGCCCTGTACTTTTTCCGTGCAAGTACCACCGATGAGTACAGTGGCACCTATAGCAGCTATGTTAACGGTATCTCAAGTGACGGGGTGGCAGACAATATCATTCCTTCAATGCAGGGTTTCTTTGTGCACGTAACAGACGGTACTTTCCCGGTGACCGGAACCCTGGGAGCAACAAACAGCGTCAGGGTCAATGATCAGACACACATATTCTTCAAATCTGCTGAATCCAGAGAGCGTTTGCTTATCAGGCTGGCAGCCGCCTTCACTGATGACACTCTGTCTGCTGATCCGGCGGTAGTGTATTTTGACAGTGATGCTGCACCCTCTTTTGACCCTGACCTTGATGCCCTTAAGCTCTTTAACACGGATATGATGGTGACCAACCTCTATTCCGTTCTTCCCGGAGGTGCACGTCTTTCTGTCAACGCCCTGCCGCCTCAGGCTGACAGTATTCTCTGGGTTCCACTGGGACTGATCACTTACCGTGACGGAGAAGTTGCCTTCAGGTTGCAGGACCTGGAAAATCTGCCCGATAATGCCCGCATAATGTTCCGTGATGCAGCAGCCGGAAAGGAAACTGACCTCGCAGGTTCAGAAACATATGCGGTTAGCCTCGCGGCAGGTGATTACAATGACAGGTTTGCACTGGGGATCCTGAAAAGTACGACTGACGCCGGTGTAATATATGATGATGAGACATTGTTCAGCGCATTCATCTCCGGGCAGCAGGTAAGGGCGACGGTAGGAGCTATTGATGGTACAGAGGGATTGATTACCATTTTCGATCTGGGTGGCAGGCCTGTCTTTGCAAGGAAAGTGTTTGAAGCCGGTCATTACAATCTTGATGTGAATCTGAAGCAGGGAATTTACCTCGTGAACTACTCTTCAGGAACGCGTAAGGCAACAATTAAACTGGTAATCGGATTATGATCGGAAAAAAAATTAACACAACAAAGTCAGCATCCGGGTGGCTGCCATTGATCATGATGGTTGTCCTTTTCGGAAGCGTTCTTCCCCTGATGGCCCAGGAGCCGCCTCCCAGGCCGGTTATCATAACGGCCAATCCGTCGCAGCCACTTGCGTTTGGCGCTTTTACTCCGGGAGCAGCAGGGGGGACCATCACAGTGCCGCCGGATGGTTCTTCAAGAACAACCTCTGGCACGGTAATTCCCCTGAATCTCGGCATGATGCATACGCCCGCAATGTTTTATATAAAGGCAAATCCGGGAACAGTAATATCGCTTCTTGCCGGGCCTCCGTCACCCATTTCGGGAAGTAACGGCGGCACCCTCTACCTTCAGCTCGATGATACCTATCCGGCTTCGCCGTTGGTGACTATGGTTCCATACCAGCAACAGACAACGGTTCTCGTGGGAGGAACCCTTAC
>DHUL01000090.1:0-1588 GCA_002409145.1 Bacteroidales bacterium UBA5235 | reverse complement strand
CAGAAAAAAATGCATATAAATCCATACAGTTTCCGGACTTTATGCATGTTCTGTCACCCGGAGTGAGGGTTTTAATATTGATATTGTGTCTTCTGCCCTTCTCAATCAGGGCGCTGCCACAGGAAACACCGGAATATGACGAGATTTCAGTTTATATAAAGATCCCTTATATCGGACTGCGTGAAATAGATGCCCTTATCAGGGGAGAGGAAGTATATCTGCCGGTCAGGGATCTGTTTAATTTTCTCAGGATCAGAAATTTCATCTCCGATGATCTTGAGACTGTCACCGGTTTTTTTCAGTCTGATGAGGATACTTATACAATCAGTCATGAAAGCAATCAGATTGAATTTGACGGCAAAAGTTATCAGCTTGAGCCGGATGCGCTTATAAGAACGGAGACCAATCTTTACCTGAAGTCAATTTATTATGGCCGGGTATTCGGGCTTGATTGCCATTTCAGTTTCAGGGATCTGACAGTCAACATTGACACCAAGATTGAGCTTCCGGTGATCCGTGAGATGCGCCAGGAGGAGATGAGGAGAAATATTACCCGGCTGAAGGGAGACATTCAGGCAGACACCACAATTGGCCGAAGCTATCCCGGGTTCCGTTTCGGCATGGCTGACTGGTCAGTCTATGCCAGTCAGCAGCCCGGCGGCAAGTCAGACGGCCGGTTTAATCTTGCCCTCGGTTCGGTTATTGCGGGCGGTGAAGCTTCCGCATCACTTACATTGTATACCGGAGCCGCGTTCAGTGAAAAGCAACAGTACTACATGTGGAGGCATGTCAATAATGACAGGAGCTGGATGCGGCAGGTAATGCTCGGAAAGATCAATACCGGCGCTACCGCCTCCCTGTTCAACCCTGTTGTCGGAGTGCAGGTTACAAATACACCCACCACCTTCCGTCGTTCTTTCGGAACATACTCTCTGACTGACCGGACCGAACCGGGGTGGACGGTGGAACTTTATGTCAATAATGTGCTTGTTGATTATCTGAAGGCTGATGCTTCCGGATTTTTCACTTTTGAAGTTCCGCTGGTCTACGGAAACACCCTCGTTAAACTGAAGTATTACGGGCCATGGGGCGAAGAGAGAACCAGGGAACAGAATATCACCATCCCGTTCAATTTCATGCCGCACAAGGAGTTTGAATATACTGTCAGCGCCGGATTTGTGGAAGATTCATCCTGGAGCCGTTTCTCCAGGGCTGATCTGCGATATGGCGCCACCAAACACATCACCCTGGGCGGAGGACTCGAATATCTCTCATCGATAACTTCATCTCCGGCGATGCCTTTTGTGAATGCTTCTGTAAGGATTACCAATAACCTCCTTGTTTCCGGCGACTATACTCACGGCGTCAGGGCAAAGGGAACCATGTCATACCGCATGCCGTCAAACATCCAGCTGGACCTGAATTACATCTGGTATGAAAGAAATCAGAAAGCCATTTCATATAATTACCTTGATGAAATCAAAGCCTCTCTCTCGGTCCCGTTAAGAATAAAGAAGATGGGTGCCTATTCCAGGCTTACCTGGCACAGGATCAGTTTTCCGGTCTCAAAATATTCAACTGCTGAATG